>JAYUUB010000233.1:0-67279 GCA_043755175.1 Polyangiaceae bacterium
GACGACCTCCCCCTCGGGGCGGACGTCGAATTCGATGCTTGGCCCGCTCATGTACTTCGCGAGCGAGGCGCCGTCTTCAGCGACGATGGGTCCGCCCTCGACGCCCGATCCGTCGACGAAAGTGATGAGCAGATCACGCGTCTTGTACGTGGCCGCGAGATCCATCTTGGTGTCGAGCTCGAAGCCGCCGTCGAGCCCGGGGATGTTCACGCCGATGAAGCTCGTCACGCTCACCTGCGCGAGCTTCTGCTGCAGCGTCGATCCGTCGACGGTGACGCCTTGAAAAGCCCACGGATCGAAGGCGTTGTTCGCGTCGACCTGGTAGTCGAACTGCGGCAAGTAAGGGATGGGCCCGGTCCAATCGAAGGTCTGCCCGAGGACAGTCACGTGAACGTGGGCCTCGGCGCCGATGTCGACGCCGTAGTGAATGCCCAGGCTGCCTGCGCCAGGCGTCCCGGGCGTGTGGAGCGTGAGCACGTCGGGCCACGAGGTAACGAGCTGCCCGGCGAGCGCGATCTTCGTGTTGGCGAAGAGTTGCGCGAACAGGTGCACCTGCAACGCAGAGTTGGAAGGCACCCATCCGGTGTCGAACCCACCCATGACCGGCAACGCGACTTCGCGCGAGAACGCGATGGGCGCCGCTTCGCACGTCAGCGGATCGTCGGTGCAGGGCTTGGCGACCTCGACCGCGAGAGCGGTGCTCGCTACGAAGCAAAGAGGAAGGCTCGCGAAGGCACCCCAGAAAAGCTTGCACATCGTGGCTGCCATAGTCGCCCGAAGTGCAGTGCTTGCGCATCAAAACAACTACGAAAGGCCCGAACCAGACCGACGGCTCACGCGCCCGGAGGCTTGATGGGCCGGCGCGACCAGAGCCACCAGAAGACACCCAGCATCGAAAGGAGCGCGAGCGGGATCGCGTAGAAGGTCGGGATGGGGCGCTCTCGATCACCCACGACCGGCGTCGCGCCCCGGGGATCGTCAGTCGGATTGGCGAGTACGTTGGTCGGCGCGAGCGCGAGCTTCACCGTCGCGCCCGGGCTCGCCACCTCGGCCGCGAGAGGCTGCGTGTCGCCGTCGCGACGGAGGGTCACCACGTTGCGCGCAGCCGGATCTCCCGGCGGCAGAACGAGCTCGATGACCTTAGGCTCGCCCGAGAGCGGCGCGCGAAGCTCGACGTACGCGTGCACGGCGTCGACGTCGGCGGCTTGTTTGACGGGACGATCGCCCTTCGCTTCGAGGGTCGAGTCGACCGCGACGAGCTCGCGACCCACGCCGTCGAGCTTCAAACGAAGCGATGCCGGGAGCAGCGCCGCGTACGCGACGACGAGCGGCTCGAGCTGCGCACGCGTGAAATGATCCGAGCCAGCGTCGAGTGTCGTGAGCACCTCGCGCAATCCGACGCGCACCCGAACCACGAGCTCGGCTCCGCGGAGCACGATCTCGATGTCGCGCTCGCCGAGAGGGCCTGCCTCGGCCGCCCGTACCGTCGACGAGGCGAGCCCAGCCGAAACGACGCGCGCGATCCACTCCCTTCGCGAGACGGGGATTTCCAGGCTCGGCAGCTCACGCCGCGATTCGTCCACGTGCCCTGCTCCTCCTCGCGCCTCTATTCCTCGGCGTCGGGTCCGCCCTCGACGTAGAGCGCCTGACCGCCCTCGCGGAACTTCGACGCGCGATCACGGAGCCCCTCTTCGAGCGCCTTCTCGGCGGTGAGCCCCTGCTGTTTCGCGTAGTCGCGGACGTCTTGCGTGATCTTCATCGAGCAGAAATGCGGTCCGCACATCGAGCAGAAGTGCGCGCCCTTGGCGGCGGGCGCAGGCAACGTCTCGTCGTGGAATTCTCGAGCCTTCTCGGGATCGAGCGACAGATTGAACTGGTCTTCCCAACGAAACTCGAAGCGAGCCTTCGAGAGAGCGTCGTCGCGCGACTGAGCCCCTGGGTGGCCCTTGGCGAGATCGGCCGCGTGCGCAGCGATCTTGTAAGCGATGACGCCGTCGCGCACGTCGTCGCGGTTGGGGAGACCGAGGTGCTCTTTGGGCGTCACGTAACAAAGCATCGCGGTCCCGAACCATCCGATCATCGCGGCGCCGATGGCGCTCGTGATGTGGTCGTAGCCGGGCGCGTTGTCAGTCACGAGAGGGCCGAGCGTGTAGAACGGCGCTTCGTGGCAGATCTCCATCTGCTTCTCGACATTCTCTTTGATCTTGTTCATCGGCACGTGGCCTGGGCCTTCGATCATCACCTGGACGTCGTGCTTCCAGGCGATCTGAGTGAGCTCTCCGAGCGTCTCGAGCTCGGCGAACTGCGCCGCGTCGTTCGCGTCGGCGATGCAGCCGGGACGCAGGCCATCGCCGAGCGAGAAGCTCACGTCGTACTTCTTCATGAGCTCGCAGATGCGCTCGAACTCGGTGTAGAGAAAGTTCTCTTTGTGGTGAAAGAGGCACCACTTGGCCATGATCGAGCCGCCGCGCGACACGATTCCAGTCACCCGTTGCGCCGTCAGAGGGATGTACCGAAGCAGCACGCCGGCGTGGATCGTGAAGTAGTCGACGCCCTGCTCGGCCTGCTCGGCGAGCGTCTCGAGGAAGATGTCGATCGTCAGGTCTTCGGCCTTCCCCTTCACCTTTTCGAGGGCTTGGTAGATCGGCACCGTTCCGATGGGCACGGGCGAGTTGCGTACGATCCACTCGCGCGTCTCGTGAATGTCTTTGCCGGTCGACAGATCCATGACCGTATCGGCGCCCCACTTGGTCGACCAACGAAGCTTGTCGACCTCTTCGCCGATCGAGCTCGTGACGGCCGAGTTTCCGATGTTCGCGTTCACCTTCACGAGGAAGCTTCGGCCGATGATCATCGGCTCGGCCTCGGGGTGCTTGATGTTCGCAGGGATGATCGCGCGACCCAGCGCGACCTCTTTGCGAACGAGCTCGGGCTCGACTCCTTCGCGGATCGCGATGAAGCGCATCTCCTCGGTGATCTCGCCTTTGCGGGCGTAGTGCATCTGCGAGAAGTTCGCGTCGCCGCGGGCCACCCGGCGATCGATCCAGGGCTGCCGAAGCTTCGGCAGACCCTTGTGCAGATCTTCGGCGCGCGGACCGAACGTGTCGTAGAGCCGCATCTTGGGCTCGCCCCCCGACAAGGTCACTTCGCGGAACGGAACGCGCAGCTCGCCGGAGTCGACGTAAACGCGCTCGGATGCTGCAAACTCGGCGAGCGGCTTCAGGCCCTCCACCGGATCATCGATGACCTCGAGCCCGCGCTTTCCGTCTCCGCTCTTCATGGGTCCGAACCTAGCTTCGTGCCCGCCTGCGGTCCAGCGCACGCTCTCGGATGGCTTCGCCGCGCGCGCGTGTTATGCGGGCCGAATGTCGCTTTTGGCGTCGTGTTCTCGTCGTCGATCGGTCCCCGCCCGCCTGGCTTGGGCGCTCGTCGTCGCGCTGGGCATCCCTCTCGCGTCGATTGCGTGCAGCCACCGGGCCGACGAGCCCATGCCCGATCCCGCGACGCCGCCGCGATCCGGCGATGCGGCTGGCGCGTTGGCAGCGCCGCAACGCTGCATCAAGCACACGACCGACAAGCCTGTTCGCGAGGTCGTCGGCGTCGTTCCCGACCATCAATGTCCGGCCGATCCCGACGGCAACCCGAAGCTCGCCGTCAGCGTGGTGCGCTTCCCCGAGGCGGCCGATGGGGGCGCGCTCGAAGTGGGCGTCGAAATCGCAGACAAAGACGCGGAGCGCATGCGCGGACTGATGTACCGCAAGGCCCTCGGAACCGATTCGGGCATGCTCTTCGTCTTCGAAGAAGAGAAGGTGCTCAAGTTCTGGATGAAGAACACCTGCATCCCGCTCGACATGATCTTCATCGCCGATGACGGGATGATCGTGGGCATCGAGGAGAACACGCCGACGCTGAGCGAAGACACGTTCACGGCGAACTGCCCCTCGAGATACGTGCTCGAGGTGAACGCCGGATGGGCCCGCAAGCACGGCGTCAAAGCCGGCCAGAAAGCGTCGATCGTTCACTGAGACGAGCCCAGGATTCGGTCAGAGCGCTGTAGTGCAATCGGAACGTCGAGGTAGGTCGATCATGGAAAGCACCCAGGGAACGAAGGTCGGCGCATCGCAGGCTCCACGTCGCGAGACGATGCCGTGCAAGAACCCCGCGACAGGCGAGGTCATCGGCGAGGCGGCCGTGATGGACGCGGTCGAAGTGAACGCGATCGTCGAGCGTGCTCGACGCGCTCAAGTCGCATGGGCCGAGACCACGTTCCGGGAGCGCAAGGCGGTGCTCGCCGATCTGCTAGAGCTCGTGCTCGACCGACAAGAAGAGATCTCGCGGCTCGCGATGCGCGACTCCGGCAAGACGATGGTCGACGCCGCGATGGGCGAGGTCTTCCCCGTCTGCGAAAAGATTCGCTACCTCATCGCGAACGGCGAGCGCGACCTCGCGCCCGAGCGCCGAGGCTCCGGCTTCCTCGTGCACAAGGTCGCCGACGTGTACTTCGAGCCGCTCGGCGTCGTCGGCGTCATCGCGCCTTGGAACTTCCCGTTCCACAATCTGCTCTGCCCGCTCGTCCCGGCGCTCTTCGCGGGCAACGCTGTCGTGACGAAAGTGAGCGAGCTCGCCACCTGGTCGAGCCACGCGTACCTCGCGATGATTCGTGAGGTCCTCGAGAAGCGTGGACACGATCCCGAGCTCGTCCAAATCGTGACCGGATTCGGCCCAACGGGTCAGGCGCTCGTAGAGTCGGGCGTCGAGAAGATCTTTTTCACCGGATCGCCCCAAAACGGCCGCCGAGTGATGGAAACGGCCTCGAAGACCCTCGTCCCAGTCGTGCTCGAGCTCGGCGGAAAAGATCCGATGATCGTCTGCGACGACGCGGATCTCGATCGCGCGATGGACTCGTCGATGCTCGGGGTCTTCACGGCCGCGGGTCAGATGTGCGTCGGTGTCGAGCGCATCTACGTGATGGATGCAGTCCACGACGCGTTCGTCGCAGGGGTCGTCGAGAAGGTGAAGAAGCTGCGCCAAGGCCCTCCCGAAGGCCCCTTGGTCGACCTCGGAGCCACGACCATGCCGCGTCAGCTCGACATCATCCAGAGCCTGGTCGACGACGCCTTGAAGAAAGGCGCTCGAGCCCTCGTCGGCGGAAAACGCCGCCCCGAAGGTCCAGGCACGTACTACGAGCCGACGGTCCTCGTCGACGTCGACCACACGATGCGCATCACGCAAGAAGAGGTCTTCGGTCCGGTCATGGTGATCATGCGCGTCCGAGACGAAGCCGACGCGATCGCGAAGGCCAACGACTGCCCCTACGGCCTCGGCTCGAGCGTGTTCACGAGAGATCTCGCGCGCGGCGAGCGCATCGCGCATCGCGTTCGAGCGGGGATGAGCGTCATCAACGACTACGGCCTCGCTTACATGATGCAATCGCTGCCCTTCGGCGGGACGAAGATCTCCGGCATCGGGAAGATCAACGGTCGCGAGGGATTGCGAGCGTGTTGCAACACCAAAGCCATCGTGAACGACCGGCTTCCCTTCGGAAAGGCCGTCGCGATTCACCCGATCCGCCCGCACACTTATGCCGTGGTCGAGAACGCCGTGCGCGTCATTTACGCCCGCGGCGCCATGAAGAAGGCCCGCGCTGCGATCTCGCTCGGTCGGGATCTGCTCGCGCTCGCCCGCGAGAGCTGATCGAGATCGAAGGAGCACGGAAGCCGAGCCCTGCACCGAAGGGGCGATGCTCGCTCCTAGTCACTCCGGCCTCCGACCTCTTCTGTGTCTTCGGGCGAAAAGCCTGCCCTTTGCTTCCCTTCCGGCCTCATCGGCGCTAGGCCAAGGGGGTGAAGTCGGCCGCCGAAGATGCGTCGGGAACGTGGGGTTCGTCCCTCCGCCCCGGACACGCGTCGTCAGGCGGTGACCCGGCTGCGACAGGCGGGTTTCGCGAGGGCCGATTCGCCACGATTCCAGCGCTTTCGTTCCCGCACGCGTCGGAGCTGAAGCAGTCGCTCGCGGCGCTCGCGCGCGTCGGCAAGAGAAGGGCGCGGCCCGACGATCTCGGCGCGCGCGATCCGCAGTTCATCGCCGACATGCAGCCGCTCATGTCGGTCTTCTACGACCATTACTTCCGTTGTGAGACCGAGCTCGAGTCAGACCTTCCGAAGGGTGGCTTCCTCGCCGTCGCGAACCACAACGGCATGACGGGCACGCCCGACATGTTCTGCCACATGGCAGCGTTTTGGCGGCACGAATCTCCGGCACGGCTCGCGTACGGCCTGATGCACGACATGCCCTTTCACGTTCCGTTCGCAGGCGCGTGGCTCAACGCGAGCGGCGCGATTCGCGCATCGGTCGTCAACGCCCGCGAGGCCCTCGATCGGGGCGCCGCAGTGCTCGTCTTTCCGGGCGGCGACGTCGACGCCTGCAAGCCTTACGATGCCCGCTACGAGATTCGCTTCGGTACGCGCCGTGGCTTCGTACGTACGGCGATCCGCGAGCAGGTCCCCATCGTGCCCATCGTCAGCGTCGGAGCGCACGAGTCGCTCTACCTCTTCACCGATGGCCGCAAGATCGCCGACTGGCTCGGGCTCCGCCGCCGCTTCCGTTCGAACGTCGCGCCCATCGGCTTCGCGCTGCCGTGGGGTATCGTCGTGGGCATTCCCTACCCTCATCTTCCTCCCCCGGTGAAGGTCCACACGCGCATTCTCCGACCCATTCACATCGACGCTCCACGCAGCTCGGCAGACGATCCAAACGTCGTCGAAGCGATCTTCGCGCGCGTCGTCCTGAAGATGCGCGTCGCCATCGAATCGCTTCAACGCGAAGGGCGTCACGGCCTGTTTCCCAAACCGCGCGAGGCCTTCGCGTCCTCGGTCGGCGAGCGCGCTCGCCGCTCGGTCGATCTTTCCGCAGATCAGTCGGCCGTCAGAGGCGCGACATGAGCCTCAAGACCGAAGCCGGCTTCCTCGCCGGTGGCCTACTCGTTCACGGCCTCTTTCTGTTGGTCGCCTGGCGAACCCCGGCGCCGACGTACTCGTACACCGTCGATCCGACGATGGAGGTCGATCTCGATCTCTCGAAGGAGGTCGTCAAAGAAGACGTCCACGAGAACGAAGACCGTCGCCCTGTCGAGCCTGGCAGCGTCGCCCGAACGAGCGACGTTCGCCCTGACGGACGCCCCAATCCGGTCTCTGGCGCGATCGATCCCAAGTCGACCGAGCCCGCCACCGGCCCGGCCGCCGAGACACCGCCCACAGGCCCCGCTCCCAGCGAGTACGAAGACGCTCCGCCTGGCGCCAACACTTGGCAGATGCCAGCGGGCTCTCTCGGTGGCCCCCCCGTCTACACGCTTCGCAACGCGATCCCCGATCAAGGCCCGGCTCCCGCGGCGCCCACGACGGCTCCGGCCGCGAAGAAAGTCGATCGCGACAAGGCCAACGAGATCCTCACGGCCGATGTTCTCGAGCGGAACAAGAAGCTCGGATTGAACCTCCCCGCCGCAGGAACCGTCGCGAGCATCCTGAAGAGCGTCGTCTGGGCCTCCGATGCCCCGCAGGAGTCGAAGGCGTCTTTCCAGATCGTTCTCGGGCCCGACGGAAAGGTTCAGAGTGTTCGAGTCGGCTCTGCAAACGGCGGATCCGCGGCCATCTGGGAAGCCGTCGCTGCGAACCTGAAGGCCAGCCTCGCGTCGCAATCGCTCAAGCTGAACGGCGACTATGCCAAGGGGGCGATCATCACGATCAACGTGCAATCGAAGATGCAAATGCCGTCGGGCAACAAGTCGGGCGATCCGCTCAGCCTCAACGTCGGCAAGGGCGGCCCTGGCGGCACGTTCGATCTGGCCGACATCGGGGCCCGTCCCATTCGCCAAGTGCTCGCCAACTTCAACGTCGTCCCCATCAAGTGACGCCGCCATGAGCTTCGCGGTCTTTTACGAGATCGCGGAGCGCGCATGCTCGCTGTTCGGCGAGCGTGTGACGCCGGCTACTCCGCCGATTCGATCATCGTTCGGAAGTCGCTCGACGCCGACTGCACCGTCGCGTCGGGCCCCACCAGCCTGAAGAACCAGTTGCCACGGTCTTTCGTGTGCAACACCACCGCGATCATGCGGTTGTCTTTCTTGACCATCTGAACGAGCGACTTCGTCTGACCTGGCTTGTGGGGTCCCATGTTGAGCTTGTAGGTGCCGAGAAACTCGAACGACTCGGCCTGCATTCCCTTCACGTCGAACGTCGACCGCTTGGCGTCTTTCTTCGCTTCGCCGTCGAACTGCCCGAACCACTCGTCCCAAATCTTGTCGCGCTCCCCGCCGCTTCCGGTCCCGAAGAATAGGACCAACGCTTCGGCGTCTTCTTTGTCATCGCCGACGTGGGGCACTTTGAAGCCGGCCCGCCGAGCGCCCGTCTCGCTCGATTCGGTCTTCGTCCAGCTCGGCGGAGGCGCGTACTTGAGCGTCACGACCTCGGAAACCGCCGTGGTTCGCTGGTTCACGGGCTCGTCGGGGGTGCGCGAGCATCCCGAAAGCGCCGCGCCAACGGACGCGGTGACGAAGAAGGCCGCGCCCAGCGTCAAGGCACGTACACTACGGAATCGCATCTTCTCGGTCACGAAATGGTCCTACGGGGCTACTGCCTGGTGACGCCGGTTTCGTAGCACGGCTCCTCCAGAAAAGCTGATCCCCGTGGCCATGTCGCACGTCTCAAGCCAAGCCTTAGCCCTCTTCGAGGACCACGAGCGCATGGAACAGTTTGGGGAGTACCGCGTCCGCCGACTCATCGGCGAGGGCGGAATGGGAAAAGTCTACGAGGCCGAAGAGCGCCTCTCGAAGCGACGCGTGGCGCTCAAGGTGCTCCATCCAGAGCTCTCGAAGAGCGAGCACGCCCGCAGGCTCTTCATGAACGAGATGCAGATTCTCGCTCATCTCGAGCATCCGAACGTCGTCCGGAGCCTCGCGAGCATCGAGATCGGCGGCGAGCTCGTGATGGTCCTCGAGTACCTCCACGGCGAGACGCTCAGGCATGTCGTGGCGAACCGTGGCCGTCTCTCGTGGCCCGATGCCGTTTCGGTCATCTCGAGCTCGGCCAACGCACTCGTCGCGGCGCACGGCCAGGTGCCGCCCATCATTCATCGCGACCTCAAGCCCGAGAACATCATGGTCCTCGCCGACGGGACCATCAAAGTCATGGACTTCGGCATCGCCAAGGTCATCGAGGCGATGAACCAGACCAACACGCAGAGCGTCGGGACGCTGCAGTACATGAGCCCCGAGCAGATCGACGCGCACACGATTGATCACCGCTCCGACCTCTATTGCTTGGGCCTGATCCTTTACGAGCTGCTCGAAGGCAAGCCGCCGTTCACCTCGAGCTCGCCGCGTCAGCTGCTCAATCTGCAGTGCACGGCCGAGCCGCCGCCGCTCAGCGAAGACGTGCGACGAGATCTGCCGAAAGGCGTGGAAGACCTTCTTTTCCAGCTTCTCGAGAAGGCTCCCGAGGATCGGCCCTACCTCGCAGAAGACATCGTCGACCGACTCGAGCCCTTCGTCCCGTCCGGAGGCTCGAGCCTCGGCACCGTCCCCGCCGCGACACCACGGTCACCACGTCAAGGACGCTCGCCTTCGCCCAACGGTCGGGGCTCGCTACCTGGGGGTCGCCCATCTCTCGGAACGACCGATGCCGAGGGACGAGACGCGCAAAGCATCGAGGCTCCACCCCCGCGAATGAGCGATCCCGCTGCAGGCGCGAGCGCCCGGAACTCGGCGGCGCTCAAGGTCGAGCACGTCCCGCGTGCCGACACGATCGCGCTCATCGAGCGAGGCAACCAACCGAGCGAGGTGCCTGCCAAGGTCGCGCTCGCGATCATCATCGCGCTGTCGCTGGCCTCTGGAATCGTCGCCTACGGGATCCGCGCAGCCAGCGCTCCAGGCGGGCCCTCGGCCGGCGCTCCGTCGAGCAGCCCGACGGTGGACCCACCGGTCTCTCCGGCGCTGCGTCCAGGCCGTTCGAGCGTGTCGAGGCCGAGGCGGTGAAGCGCGTCGCTGCGGCGACCGCCGGCTACGTGGCGCGGCGTGCTCTCTCGCCCATCGGGCGGGCCCGCCGATTCGAGCTCGACGAGGAGGGTCCGGTCGCGCGCGAGCTGTGGGCGCTCCCTCTTTCCGACGAGACGCTCGCCGATCGTCTCCTCGATCTCGACAGCTGCTTGGTCGGTGGCTTCGCCGACGGCGGCATCGGTGACGTGGCCGGAGTCGAGGCGGTCTGGCTCGTTCGCCGTCTCGGTCAGCGCACTCTGGCCGCGGCGATGCGTGCGCAAAAGAAGCCCTGGGCAACGCGCGAAACGCTCGAGCTCGGTCGTGACGTCGCGCTCGCGCTCGGCGCCCTCGAGAAGAGGAGCCTCGCGCTCGGCCCGCTGTCGCCAGACGGGATCACGCTCGTCTTGGGCACTCCTCACCTCGTCGCCGACGACCTCGTCACCGCGCTCGTAGGCGGTGTGATCGGCAGCCGCGGAAGCGCCCTCTCGGCCGGCTCGCCGCTATACACACCTCCGGCCCAAGCGAACGGCGAGCCCTGGGACGCAGCCGCCAACCGCTACGTGCTCGGGCTCATTCTGTATCGGCTCCTCGCTGGGACGCATCCCTTCGCCGGTGCGGGATTGAGGCACGCGCTCGACGAAGCCGCGCATCGCGAAGCGCCTCCGTTCGAAGAGACCCTCGCGAGAGCGATGCCGCCGGGGCTCCAGAGCTTCGTCCTGCGCTTGCTCGATCCCGAGCCTGCGCGACGCCCGAAGCGGTCGAACGAGATCGTCGAAACGCTCTCCCATTTCTCCGATCCTGCGAAGGCCGACCCGACGCTTCTGAGCGGAGGGGAACCGAAACGATCGAGGGGCTCGCGCCCAGCTCCCATCGAAGCAGCTCCGATCGAACGCCCGTCCTCCGCGGCAACGGCGCGCGCGACGGCACCGAGCACGGTGGGTGCGCCCGACGCGTCCCGCGGCGATGATCGGTCGCGGGTGGAGCCGCCTCGTCGAGCGTCTCGCGCGTCGACGACGAAACCTCCTACGAGCTCCGCGATGCGTTGGCTGCGCGTCACTTTACCGCTCGCGCTCGGCGTGGCCGTCGCCGGTGGTGCCGTCGCCGAGCTCGCACCGCCCGCACCCCCGACGGTGAAGAAGCCGCCTGTCGGGCTCGTTCATGCGCTCACGAGCGACCAAACGAGCGCCCACGACTGCGCGAGCTGCCATCCTCGACAGACCTCCGAATGGCGCCGGAGCGTCATGGGTCACGCCGTGAAGAGCCCCCTGTTCAATGCGCTCGAGTCTTTGATCGAAGAGCAGGCCGGTCGCGATCAAGATTGCCCGAACGGAGCCGGCATCCTGCGCAAGACGACCCCCGCCGACGCTTGCCGCGATCCGGCTACGAACCTCGCCGTGAGCGGATCGGGCGGGGAACACTGGTGCGTGAACTGTCACGCGCCCGCCGAGAATCTCGACGCGCGCATGCCCATTTGGCAGGGCAAATCGGGCGGCGACGCCCACTCGCGACTGCCGGTCCGAGATCTGCTCGGACCGCGCGCGATGGAAGGGATCAGCTGTGGCTTCTGCCATCAGGTGCACGGTCCGATCGATCCGCGAGGAACGGCCTACCAAGGCAACCCCACCTGGACCTCGTTCAAGACGGGCACGACCTTCCAAGCGCGCCCCGAAGATGCGCGCGGGCTCTTCGGAATCGCCAACAGCGGATACGACTTGAGACCGAGCGACTTTCTCTTCGCCGGCTCTCGCGTCGACGCGACGAAAGAAGGCTCGCCCCTCGTTCATCGTCGCCCAGGTGAGCCGACCGAGCGCTATCTGCGCTCGAGCGAGTTCTGCGGAACCTGCCACGACGTGCGGCTCTTCGGAACCGACACCCTCGGCGGCCCCAAAGGCGAGACTTTCAAACGCCTGCGGAACGCTTACTCGGAGTGGGATGCGTGGGCACGGCTCGAGACCCGCAAAGGCAAAAAGGTCTCGACCTGCCAAGACTGTCACATGTCGAGCTTCCCCGGCGTCTGCAAGTCGGGCGTGAGCAAGTCGGGCGATCACGAAGAAGATGCGCTGTGTCCCGATGGAACGCATTTCGAAGAACGCACCCCCGGAAGCTACCCGGACGCGCGCGTCGCCGAGGGATCGGCCGAGCGCGAGTCGGTGACCACCCATTACCTCTCTGGCGTCGATCTCCCTCTGTCACGCGAGTACCCCGACAACTTGATCGACGAGGCGACGCTCGACCTATTCGGCACGCCTCTCTCTGCGAAGAAGCGTCGCGACATGCTGCTCGCACGCACGTTTCGCTTCGAGCTCGGCAGCGCCCGGGCCGTTGGCGGAAACCGGATCGAGATCCCACTCGAGGTCGAGAACATCCGCGCCGGCCATCGAGTGCCTGCCGGCTTCAGCCAAGAGCGCGAGTTCTGGGTGCACCTCAAGGTCGCCGACAACCGAGGTCGGGTGGTCTACGAGGTCGGCAAGATCGACGACCCCGGCGACGATCTGAAAGACAAAGTGTTCGTTCGAGTGAGCACCAACCCCGATGTGCTCGACAGCCGAGGTCGTCCCGAGGGTCTCTTCGGTGCCGACGTTCGCGACGGTCCTGACCGCCCGGAGTGGTCTCCGAGACCCGAGCTCGGTGGAACGACGTTTCGTGGCAAGGGGCTCATCAACTTCCAAAACGGCTTTCTTCGCTGCGTCACCTGCATCGGGATCGTCGGCAGTGACGGTCGCTGTCAGCCCGGCGCGGGCCAGGGTTTTCTTCGCGCCGATCGCTTCGCCGACGGCGACTACGACATCGACACCGGTGAATGCCGCTCGAATCTGAGGGGACAAGCCGCGCTCTTCGAGACCTACTTCCCGGTCGGCTCGCTCGACGCTTCGCGCGGCTTGTTGAAGGCCCCCGACGCCATCATCGATACGCGCAGCGTTCCGCCCGAGACGCCACTTTCTTACACGTACGATCTCGATACAGCTGGCGCACGTGGCCCCTTCGAGGTCGACGCGGAGCTCTTGTTCCGCGCCTTTCCGCCGTATCTCGTGCGCGCGTTCGCGGCTTACGAGCGTGAGATGGCGCAGCGCGGAAAGCGCCCGAGCGGCGCCCTCGTCGACGACTCGATGCTGAAGCGCCTCGACGTCGTCCGTGTCGCGCACGTGAAGACCACGGTGCGCTGATGGCCACCGTTGATCCCGGGCGGCGCGTCGCGTGGCCGAGCATCGTCTTCGATGCCCCCGTGTTCCGGGGCCTCGACATCCGAGCGCACCGTGAGATCGAGGCGGCCGGGACGCTTCGACGCCTCGCGTCCGGCGAGCGACTGTACAGCGCCGGCCAGAGCGGCGATGCGTTCTACATAGTCGCATCGGGAGCCGTGTCGCTCGCCGCCATTCGACGAGGAGACGACGAACCGACTTTGCTGCGACGAGCGATGCCATCGGAGTCGTTCGGAGAAGAGGCCGTCGTCTCCACGGAGCGTCGCGCCGACGCCACCGCCGAAGAGCCGAGCCTCGTCGCCGAGATTCCAGTGCATCTCTTTCGACGCGCCGTCGTGCGTTCGGGCAAAGCCGACCTCGCCGACCGACTCGAGCGGGCCATGCGCCGCGCCGCGACGCGCGACCTGCTCCGAACCGTAGCCATCGCGCGGGATCTCGACGACGCAACCTTCGACATGTTGCTCGACGCCGTCGGATACCGCTCGTTCGACCGCGGGCAAGCGATCTATCGCGTCGGCGAGCCTGCCGATGCCCTGTGGCTGGTCGTCGGGGGGAGGGTCCAGATCCAAACCGAAGACGACGCTCGTGTGCGCGTACGCGCGTACCTGGGCCGCGGAGACTTCTTCGGCGACGAAGATCTCGAGGCTGGCGCACCGCGGGCATCGGCCGCCGTCGCCAGCGGTCGCGTGACCCTGCTCAGCGTCCCGCGGACGGTCGCTCTCGAAATCGCCAAGCGCACGCCGGGCTTGTTCGCGCGCTTGAGGCGCTTGTCGCAAGGGGAACGCGCGCGCCAACACGGAATCGTCGCGGCGGCTGCGCAAAACGCGACCCAGCATGTCTTTCGCGACCTCTATCGGCTCGAGGTCGCTCGCTCGCTCCTCGTGATCGACCTCGAGACGTGCGTTCGCTGTGGGCACTGCACATGGGCCTGCGGAGAGCTGCACGGGACGCCGAGGCTCGTACGCCGCGGCGACAAGATCGTCACGCGTAGCGATCCGAGCCCGGCCCGTCTCGCGCCGGCCGATGGCAGCTTCGACGTGTTCGCGCTCGGTCAATCGAGCGAGCACCTGATGCTCCCGAACTCCTGCCAGCACTGCGAAAACCCTGCGTGCATGGTCGATTGCCCGACCGGTGCGATCGGCAAAGATCCCGACGGCGAAGTGTTCATTCGTGAAGAGCTGTGCACCGGCTGCGGAGCGTGCGCGAGGGCGTGCCCCTGGAGCAACATCCAGATCGCGGAGCGCCCCAAGAACACACCTCGCCCCCTCGCCGCGACTGCCGACGACATCGCGGTCAAGTGCGACCTCTGCCGCAACTTCGAGTCGGGTCCTGCATGCGTGCAGGCGTGCCCGACAGGCGCGATCTTCCGCATCGATCCCTCCGAAGACCTGAGCGAGCTTCGCGGTCTCTTCGGACGCGCCAAAGTTTCATCGGTCGCGGAGCCGAGTCGGGTCGAGCGGGTCGCGCCTCCGCTGGTCGGTTCGACGATCGCCGCGTTGGCGCTCGGCATCGTCGGTGCCGTCATGCAGCAGCGCGGGCGCTTCGCGCCGTCGCACGGGCTAGGATACGCAGCCGGCGTTGGCGCCGCGGTGTGCTTCGTTCTCTTGCTCGCCTACGCCGCACCCAAACGTGGAGTGCGGCTCTGGATGCGTCGGGCCAAAACCGCGCTCACGCGAAAGAAGGACGTGCGAGCCGAGGCCACCGTCAAGGCTTCGCGCCGATCCACGCGTTCGATCACTGCGCCGCAGCTCGTCGTCCACCTCGGGCTTGGCGTCGTCTCCCTCGGTCTGGCGATCGCTCACAGTCCCTACCCTCCACGCATTCGCAGCACGAGTGGCTCGGCGCTCTATCTGGCGTTCGTCGCGGCCGGCGTCCTCGGAATCCTCACTGCGCTCGCGTACGCGATCGTGCCGCGACGCCTCGCGCGCGTCGAACGCACAGCGCTCCTCCCCGAAGACTTCGTCGGAGAGAAACAGGCCCTCTCCGATCGCCTCTTTCGCGGCGTCACGGGCAAGAGCGAGGTCGTGAAGAAGCTGGTCGAGCGCGTCCTGATGCCTTACGTCGCGAGCGTGCTCGGGCCGACCTTTCTTCTCGTATCCGGTCGCGATCTGCGCGCCGAGCGCGAGCGACTCAAGGCCCAAATCGATCGCCTCCTCGACGGACGAGGTCGCGACCGACTCGGCGGCATCGACGATCTGGTTCGAGTCGTGGTCGAGCTGCGCGCGCTCGAGGCGCAGCGTTTCCTCATCCGGCTTCTCCGCGTCGGTCTTCCGCTGCACGTGGCGGCGTTCTCCATTGCAAGTGTGTTGCTCTTGCTTCACCTCTTCGCTGGAGTCGGTCGATGAGCGGCGTTCCCACGAAGGGCGGTGACCAGATTCCGCCGACCGAGCGCGGCCCCGTCCCCGAGCAACGGACGCTCTTCGCGGCCGATCTCGCCGATCCGAGGGCCCGTGCGGCGGTCGTGCGCGAGGGCGCGGGCGGTCACGGTGCCCGCCGCGCGGTTCCGACGAGCGATGTGTCCCGCGCGAGGCACGTCGGCATCGCAGGGATCGCAGGTGCCCTCGGCGTGGCTGTGGCCGCCTTCGTTTCTCCGGGAAATCTGTCGAAGAGCACGGGTCCTGGCCCGCTCACGCCTCCACACGTCGCGGCGAAGCTCACGTGCGAGAAGTGTCATGGCACGACCACCGTCGGCACGGCGGAGCACCACGACAACGCGAAGAAGGCCTGCGTCGGGTGCCACGGCCCTCACCCTTCGACCCGCGAAGGGCATCGCAAGGCCACCAAGAACGGCGAGCTCGGTTGCGCCACGTGCCACACCATTCACGGGCAGCAACAGGGGGTCCGTTTCGGAGACGAGGGCAACGCCGTTCGCTACGGCACCGACGGCGAGATCGTCGTGAACGACGTCTTCTTCCACGCTGGTCGCACCGTGCTCGTTCCGATCATCCCCGCGAAGGTGTGCCTCGGCTGTCATTCGAATGGCGCAGCCGATCCGTACGCGCGTTGCGAGATCGCGAGCCTCGCACGCGAAGGCGATCACGCTCCTTCGGTGTGCTTCGACGAGCACCAAGAGACGCTCCCGAGCGACGCCACCGACGTCGCCGGACGTCCCCTGCCCAGCGGAACGCGCGGTGCCCCGACTCCACCCCGTCAGCCATCGCCGAGCCCCGCGCCCCCCGCGCTCCCAGTCAAGGGCGCGGTCTGCGCAGAGCAACACTTCCCCGATCGGCCGCAGGCGTGGGAGGCGGCGCGCGAAGCAGCCGCCCGCGTCGCGTGGGTAGGCCCGGGCGCTGGCAAGAGCGGCTCACTTGCCTGGCTCGGTGCTGGTGCGCTCGCGGCGGCGCTCGGGTACGCGGCTTCGCGCGCAGCGTCCGCCATCGCGGGACGGACACGACGCAAGCCTTCGGCCTCGCCCATCAAAGCCGCCGAACGCAAGCGCCTCCCCGTCATCGACACGTCGACCTGCCTCGGCTGCTACGCGTGCGTCGACGTCTGCCCCTACGGAGTCCTCGAGGTCGAGCGCTACGTCGCCGTCGTCGCGCGGCCCGACGCATGCTGCGGGCTCGTCCTTTGCGAACAGAAGTGTCCGAATGGATCGCTCAAGGTGAGCGAGGGCGAGATCATCGCCGACAGGCCGCGTATCCACGACTCGCTCGAGAGCAAAGACGTCCCCGGGCTCTTTCTCGGCGGTGACATCACCGGCCTTCCGCTCATCAAGAACGCGATCTTGCAGGGCGCGCATGCGGCGAGCGAGGCTCTGGGCGCAGCCCGGAAGCGCGGTCCTTCCTCCGATCCGAACGTCCTCGATCTCTGCATCGTGGGCGCAGGTCCGAGCGGCATCAGTGCGGCGCTCCGCGCACAGGAGTTGGGCGGGCGTTATGCCGTGCTCGAGCAAGGCAACGTCGCCGAGAGCATCCGCAGCTTTCCCCGGGGGAAGCTCGTGTTCGATCAACCTCTCGAGCTTCCGCTCACCGGCAAGCTGTGGCTGAAGGAGTCGAGCAAAGAAGAGCTGCTCCTTCACTGGATGCGCATCGTTCGTCGCGAGAAGCTCGCGGTCCGTGAAGGTGAGCGCGTCACCGGTATCGAGCGCGGTCCAGACGGAATCTTCTCGGTCACCGCGTCACCTACCGACGGAGGCGCGTCGAGCGTGCTTCGGAGCCGCACCGTGCTGGTGGCCATCGGTCGCCGAGGAACCCCGAGAAAGCTCCCATTTCCGGTCCCTGCCGAGGTCGAGAGCCAGGTGCATTACCACCTCGCCGACGCTCGAAGCTTCGCTGGCGCCCGCGTGCTGATCGCGGGGCTCGGTGATACCGCGATGGAGGCGGCGATCGCGCTCGCAGCCGCGGGTGGGCGCACCGCCACGCCCAAAACTCCCGGAGCCTCGGGAATTTCGGTCACAATCGTGTACCGAGGGGCTACTCATTCGCGTGGACAGACACGCAACATCGAAGAGATCGAGCGCCTCCGAAAAGCTGGCCGGCTCACGGTGCTCTTCGAGAGCGAGATTGCGCAGCTTTCGAGCGATCCAGAGGCACGTCGCGGCACCCTCGGCGACGCCGGGGAGAGCGTCCCTCACCTCGCGACCATTCGCTCCCACAGCCCCGGGGGCCAGAGCCGACAGCTCCCATTCGATGCGCTCTTCGTCCTCATTGGCAACATCGCTCCCTGGGACACGCTCGGTAAGTTCGGAGTGCGCCCCGTTGGCAACCCCGAAGCTCCGTCAGGCACGGAGCCTTCGCTCCAGCCCATTCCGCACTGAGCTCGTTTTCGATCGCAAGAAGGTGTCGACATGAAAAGAATGCACGTAGGAGCTCTGGCTGCGATCGGCATGCTCTCGGTCGGTGCGACCGTCTACTCGGTCACGCCTCGAGGCGGTTTCCAGACGACGATCCAAGCTGAGCCGAGCGCGACGGTCGCTTCGGCCGACCGGCCCGACGAAAAGAAGGGCTCGCCGGGCGAGGCGCGACAAGACGCGCTCGGTCAATTCGAAGCGGGAACGAACCTGTCGGTCGACGCGCGCGTCGGCCACGCGAAAATGGTGAAGAACGCGCAAGGCGAGACCTTCGTCTCGCTCGAGGTGCGTGGCGGCGACACGAAAAGCGGCACCGCACCGCCCGTCAGCATGGCCATCGTCATCGACAAGTCCGGATCGATGCGCGGAACCCGCATCGCGAGCGCTCTCTCGGGCGCCGTCGCCGCCGTGCAGCAACTCCACGACGGAGACAGCGTGACGGTCGTCGCCTTCGATACCCGACCCAACGTGGTGGTGCCTCTCACCCAAATCGCATCGGGGACGCGCGAACGAATCATCGGAGACATCCGAAGCATCCAGCTCGGCGGCGACACGTGCATCTCCTGCGGCATCGAAGAAGGGCTCTCCGAGCTCCGGAAGAACCGAGGCGACGTCGAGCACATGATCGTCCTCTCCGATGGCGACGCGAACAACGGAGTGCGTGACGTTCCTGGATTCCGCAGCATTGGCGAGCGCGCCCAGACGCAGGGCGTCAGCATCAGCACGATCGGAGTCGACGTCGATTTCAACGAAAAGCTCATGAGCGCGGTCGCGGCTTCGTCGAACGGCCGGCACTACTTCGTCGAGAACGACTCTGGCCTGTCGCAGGTCTTCGCCGAAGAAGCGACCACCCTCGGCCAATCGATCGCCGGCGGCGCCACGGCCGATATCGATCTGGCTCCCGGAATCGAGCTCGACCAGGTCTTCGATCGGAACTTCACGCGCTCGGGCAACCGCGTGAGCGTGCCGCTCGGAAGCTTCGCACGTGGCGAAGTGAAGACGGTCCTCCTCAAGGTGCGCGTCCCTGCGACCAACGATGATTCGGCGCCGATCGCCGACGTGAAGCTCACCTACCGCGATCTGGCCACGAGCGAAGATGCGACCGCATCGGGCAAGCTCACCATCGAGCTCGTCGGAGACGCGAAAGAGGCTTCCGAGCTCGATCCCGTGGTCGCCGATCGGGTCCAACGTACTCAGACGGCGGCGACGCTGCGCGAAGCCAACAACCTCTTCTCGCTGGGTAAGGCCGACGAAGCGCGCCGCAAGATTCAAGATCAGAGGGCCATCTTGGGTACGATCGCGGGCCACGCGACGAAGGCTGCGCCCGCGACGAGAGCGAAGGGCCTCGGCGACGACTTCGCGAAACAAGACAAGGCGCTCGACGAAGCCGAACAAGGCTTCGCGACGCCACCCGCGCCTTCGCCTGCGGGTGCCCAGCCCGCGCCCGATCGCCGGGGCCGAGTGAACCAGAAGCGAAACGAATCGAACTCGTTCGACCTCGGACTCTAGGACGAGGCTTCGGAGCTCACTCGAGCGAGGAGGCTTCGGGAAACCTCCTTGCGTCGTAGTCTCCACCCGGTTCGAGCGTAGAGACGCGCCCCCCGCGAACGAGCGCCGTGAGCTCGCGGACGCGATTGGGTAGCGTCGCTAGAGCGCGAGCCGCGTCCTCGAGCAGGAGCGAGAAAAGAAGCAGAAAGAACACGTCGATCTCGAAGCGGTAGCGACTGAAGTCGTCCCACGAGATGAGCGTGGTCGAGAGCGTGACGTAGAAAATCGTGACCAGGACGACCGCGATGACGGGGGTTATCGATCGCTGCGACGAGGTCCGCGCGCGACGCGAAACCAGGCGTCCGAGCGCGTAGGCGATCGTGAGCGGCAAGACCCAGAGAAGGACGCCGAGGCGTCCGTCTTTTCTCACGCCCAAGAGATCGTTCAGCCGCGCATCGACCGGCGCGATCGACTTGTAGGCGTGCGATTGCGAGCCCCAAATATCGTTCGTCGCTGCGTGAAAATAGCCCTGGGTGAGCGCCCGCTTCACTCCGCGGAGGTAGGCGTCTGGATAGCGCCTCAAGAGAAAGCGCATGTCTTTCCCGAAGACGTCGGCAATGCCGACGTACTGGAGGTTGTTCGAGTTTGCCGCGCCCGTGCTGGTCATTTCCTCGTCGAGGATCGGGATGCCTGTCGGCGCGTCGGCGATCCGTCGCACCCGGTAGCTCGGGTGGCTCGGGAGATCGAAGAACGGACCCAACCTCTCGATCGGCGAGATCGCGTGCGACGAAATCAAATCGGTTTGCGTCGTCTTCGGCAGCTCGTTGAAGACCTTCTGCGCGAGGTTCGGAGCGAGGATCGCGTGCCCGAGGCTCGAGCCGACGAGCCACGGCGTCTTCAACGTGTAGAGCACCCCGAAAGCGAACGGGATGGCGGCTGCTCGCAAGGTCGTTCGCCTCGAAACCGGCTTGAAATGAAGGAGCACCAAGGTGAGCGCCGCCATCCACACGAGGCCATAGATCGAGCGGGTGAGCACGATGAGAAGCAGCATGCCGAAGAACGCGGTGCCGCTTGCCCAAGTCTCGGCGCGAAGGAAGCGAAGGAGCGCAGCGAGCGCGACGACGCTGAAGAGCGTCACCACGTGATGATAGAGGAGCCACATCTCGAAGAACACGACCGAGGGCGCCGCGGTATAGCCAACCGTCACGAGCGTCGCGAGCCACGGTCGAACACCCAAGTGCCGCAGCACCGAGAGGAGCGAGACAGCCAGGGCGAGCCCGCCCGCCAAGAAGGCGGCGTCGAGCAGAACGTCGAAATGGGCTGGGCTCACCTTGAGCGCGAGGCCCGTCGCGAAGTTCAACAGGGGCGCTTGATGATGGAGGTAGAGGCACGTCCTCAAGAGGTCGGTTCGGAGGAGCTCGGGGTCGGCGAATTGGATGAAGAAGCCCGAGGTCGAAGCGTCGAAGCTCGCGCCGAGCGCCGCTCGATAGAAGACGCGCGAACCAACGAAAGCGATCAAGACACAGAGCAGCGGGACGTACCGGACACTCTCGGAGCCGAGGCGCCTCATTTGAAGTGAACATCTTGCAGGTGCAGTATCGTCTCACGTGGAACGGTGAGGCGAACGTACCTAGCGCGCTCGGTCGGAAACCGAGCCTCCCAAGTGTCGAAGGCGGCCTCTCGCCTGGCGACGTCGTGGAGCTCGCCCTTCTCCGTTCGAACCGAGACCACGAGCGGTAGCGCGCGCTCGGCACAACAGTCGACGCGGTTCACGATGCGCACTTCGGAGAGGTCGCGCTCTCGACCGAGATCGATTTCGACCCACGGCGCCATCTCCTGTCGCGTGTGAAGGAAGACGCCATAGCGTCCGCGATCGCCCACCCTCCCCGTCGTACGGTAGCCGTCGGACCCGCTCGACGCGGTGAATCTGAGCTCGTCTTCGGCCGACGGAGCCATCGCATAGGCGCCGACGAGCGCGACGACGAGAGCGAACGTCGCCACGACGACCCTCCGCCACCGCGACTGCGCATGGCCCTTTCGATGCGCGCTTGCGACGAGCGACGTGACGAAACGCTCGGCCGAGCTCACGGCGTCGGGCTCGGCCGCCTCGCCTTTCGCCAGAGCGACCAACTCGGTGGTGACGGCCAGGGCTCGAGCGCGATTGCCTGCTGCGGCGACCAAGACGTCGTCGCCGAGGCATGCCACCGCGTCCTTCAGATCGGCGCGCGGATCCTTCGTCGGATCGATCGCGAGAAGCGCGTTCTCGAGCGCGCGGCACAGGAGATCTGCGCCGAGAGCGAGGTCGGGGATCGGCACGTCACCGTTCGGATCGAGCGCGCGCCCCGCGAGCGAGAGGGCAACGCGTGCACGCTCGAGATGGCGAGAGGCAGGGACGACGTTCATGGAACGATCCGCCGTTCAGCAAGCAATGTGCCGCGCGATCGAACGTGGACGCTCGCTCAATCGCCGAGCGGATTCAGCCCCGCGTTGGCACACGTGTGCCAGCGCAGCGACGGACCGGGCGAACCGGTCGCAGGGCGCGTCTCGCTCGCGCGTCGTTCTCCGACGTGACGCGGCCTCGGCGTGCGACCGCGAGCTAGTGCTTCTTCTTGGGAGTGAACCGCACGGAGTAGCTCACGGTCGTCGTGCCGCCCTTGGGCTTCTCGAAGTCGATCGCTTCGAACGCTGCCACCATGCACTCTTTGAAGCCGTCGCCTTTCAGCGCGGTTCGCGGGTGGCTCGTCGTCGCTTTGCCACCAGCGCGATCGATGTGGAGATCGAGACCGAAGTCTCCACCTTTGGTCGGATCGGAGACCTTCGCGAAGCACTTCTTGAAGTCATCCATGTGCGGCTCGACGCTCCTGTGGATGGGAGCCTTCTCCGAGGCGTCGTTCTTTCCGCCACCCACGTGCATTCCGACGTTCTTCACGTCGACGTCGGGAAGTGGCGCCTCCGTCGGAGCGACCGCCGTCGCGCTGCTCGCCGACGATGCCGAGGGGCTCGGCTCGCCAGACGGGGTCGGAGTCGCCGCGGCGCTCCCGGCCTGCGTCGGAACGACCGTCGCTGGCGCAGCTGGTGCCGAAGTGCTCGGCGGAGCGCTCGATGCTGCACCGGGCTTGGCCGGGCTCGACGAGCAAGCCGACAGAAAGAGGGCCACCAACACGACCGAGGGAGCGCTATTCGACATCGCGCGGCGACATAGCAGGCGCGCGGGCCCTCACCAAGTCTTCGCGTTTGGTTGGTTGAGCCGACGCCTGCGCGACGGCGTTCGCCTGACAGCTAGTGCGGCTCGTCGCGCCAGAGCCGCATGAGATGATCCTTGAACGTCTGTCCGTAGCCCCCGTTCGGCGACCCTGCGTAGTCCGTGATCAAAGCGGGACAAACCCCTTTCCACGCATCCCACGTCCACCCGAGGTAGCTCTGCTTTCGTTCGTCGAGCCAGCCCATCAGGTCTTCGATGAAGCGCCCGTCGCCACACTGATCTTGGCCGATCTCGGTCGCGACGAGAGGAACCTTCATCGCGACGCGCGCGGCGTCTCTCTCGTAGCAACCGCGGTGATTGCAAGCGTTGAAGTTGTAGACGTGCCACGACGCACCGAGCTGTCCAGATGGATCGTTCGGGGCGTACTCGAGCCACTTGGAGAGCGAGTTGGCATAGTCGACACCACCGAGCAGGATGACCTGGGTCGAGCCCGTGCTTCGGATCGCGTCGACGAGCTCTTGCATCCCGGCCGCGCGAAACTCCATCCCAGGACACGTGCCTCCGTCGCGCCAGCACTTCCAGGCGGCATCGGAGTTTCGCTTCGAGTCCGGGAACGGCTCGTTGAACGGCTCCAACATCACGGTCGGGTGGCCCTTGAAGGTGGTCGCGACGTCGAGCCAGAATGAAACCGAGTGATCTCGGTTCGGCATCGGGTCTTGTCGGTCGGCCCGACGTGATCCTGCCGCCGTCCAATGCAGCTCGAGAATCGGCACGAGACCGTTCTTTTCCAGGGTGCCGACGTACCCAACGATCGCTCGCTTGTAGGCATCGCCCGAGTACGAAGACGGCGCGCCGTTGATCGCGAGCCAGCAGTCTTCGTTCAGAGGGATGCGAACGGCGTTGGCTTTCCACGCGGCGATGGCCTTCACCGATGCGTCGTCCGACGGCCCGTCGAAGAACCCGAAGCCTTGGATGCACGCGTACTCGCTCCCCGAACGACTCACTCCGCGGATACGTAGCGGTCGCCCATCGAGCCTGAGCTCGGCTCCGACCACGGTCACTCCTCGCGCCGGCTTCAGTTCTTGCCGACGGACGTCGACCTCGTGGACCGTGGTCCTTTCTTCGTGATTGACGCGCGACACTTCGATGACGCCGGTACCCGAACACGCCGAGCCCATCACGATCGTGAAGACGAGCACGTCGGGTTCGAAAAGTCTCTTCATTCGCGCCACGATCGGATGAGGCAGCATAGCGTGCGAAGGGCGAGCACGAGCGACTCCGACGACCGTGCTCAGCCTCCGCTCAGCCGCGCACGCAGATAGAGCCCCGCGACGACGCTGATCGAGAGCGCGACCGCGACGAAAGTGGTCGTTCGGTCGCGCGGTGCAAGACGCCGGAACCGTGGAACGAGCGCGACGGTGACGATGCCGATCGGGACCAGCGCCGGAACGGCGTCGCCGACGAGCGCCGCACACGCGAGGGCGATCGCGACGCCCACGAGGACCAACGCTGCGACACGCGTCACCGAGATTCGATGGCGAACGGCGACCCCGAAGAGCAGCGCTGCAAACACCAGATCGCCTGCACCGAGGACGAAAGTGAACCCCTGATCGGAGGGCAACGGCACCGCGAGCGCGAGCGCGCCGAGCGCACGATCACTCGACGCGATGGCATGCGACGGCCCCGATGGATGAAGCACCGAAGCGACGTCGGCCGCAGCCGCGACGAACATCGCCGGCAACACGTGACCCGGGTGCTCGATCCGCTTTCCTATCCCATTGCCCACTGCGTGCCCCACCGAAACCAGCGCCACGTTCTGTAGCGGAAGCAGCCAGAGCGTCGTGAGACCGCGAAAATAGAGGACGGTGAGCGCGATCGCGCTCGCCGCTCCCAGCATCGAAGGAAGCGCCGACTTCGGGTTGACGTCGGCCGCGATGCGCAGCGCGACGACCGCGGGAACCACCGCCACTGCGGACGCGATCACGAGCCCGACACCGACATCGACTGAAAAGCGCGGGAGAGCGATCACGGCGGCGCTGGTGACCAGGGCCGGAAGCAACAGGCCGACGAGTGAAAGAGGGCGTGAAGGGTGAATCACCATGTCGATCGCAGCGCGTAGCCCTCGCTCAATGCTCGCCGTGCACCGCCCGATTGTGCTCGTCGAAGGTCTCGCTGAAAGTGTGGCGTCCACCGCCCTTGGCAACGAAGAACAGGTATTTCGTGATGGCGGGAGACATCGCCGCTTCGAGGGACTTGTCTCCGGGGTTGGCGATGGGACCGGGCGGCAAGCCTTCGTTCACATAGGTGCTGTAGCGATTCGCTTTGTCGCGGTTCATGGCGCCCGTCACTTTGCCTTCGAAGCGCGCGCAGCTCGGTATCGAAGACCGGGCGACGAGACAGCCATAGGCGCTCGTCGGATCGCTCTCCAAGTGCTTCGGCGTGAAGGTCGGGAACGTCAGCCGATTCACGAAAACGCCTGCGATGGTCCCTCGCTCGTCGTCGACCGCAGCCTCTTTTTCGACCATCGAAGCGAGGATCATGATTTCGCGTCGATCCCACCCGAGCTCGGTCTTCAATACCGAAAGATCGTCGGCGTGCTTTTCGGCCAATCGGTCCCAGCGGCCTTTGGCTTCGGTGACGAAGCGGCGAACGACGTCGTCGCCGGGCGAATCGAGCAGAAAGTCGTAGGTCGCTGGGAACAGGTACCCCTCGGCGCTCTCGGCGCCCGCTCCTTCGGACCCGAGAATACCCACCGACTTCAGGAGCTCGGGCTCGACCGTCGCCTCGAGAAACGCGCTCTTGCCGCTGATTCCGCCGTCTTCGAGGCGTCCTGCGATTTGGAAGCGATTCCATCCTTCGGGGATCGTGATCTTCCGCTTCGGGCGTGTCCCCGACCGCGTGACGAGCTCACGGAGCGCGGCCGGCGTGAGCCCGCCCGACAACAGATGTCGCCCCGGCGCGATGTCTTCTTCGGTCGTGGAGATGGTCAGGTAGAGCGTCATCAAGTGACGGCTGCGCACGAGCTCCGCGTTCGCGAGCACGTCGGCGACATCGGCGAACGATGCATGCGGGGGGATCACGACCTCGACCGGCGCGCTGGGCGGCCCCGAACGGAGCGCGAACGACGACAGCGCGAGCACGAACACCAGCGCGGGCAGCAAGACGACCGCGCTCGCGAGGGTCAACCAGAGCCTGCGCCCGCGGAGCCCGCGAAGATTCGTCCACGACGCGCTGGCCTTTTCCGAGAGACTCGGACGGCTTCGGCGTCGCGAATCGGGTCGCGAGCTTCGAGATGCGCGTCGTGGTGAGCTCTTGCGCTGTTTCTCGCCCGTCACTGCTCACCTCGTTGGTGGAGGCACGTCACCCGTGCCTCATACGTCAACTCGACGGTTTGCAAAACACCCCTTGGACGACTCCGAGGTCGTTCCCGGTTTTGGCTCGGTGACGGCCCGTCGTCGTTGGCGAAGACTTGCGCGGGGTTTCCGAGCGCTTGAACCTCGTCGGCGGAACACTCCCTCGATGTCACTCGGCTCCCATCCGACACGCGCCGACGCAGCTCGCTTCCCCGCTCTCTTTCCCCCATGCCCTCGCCTCGCGGTAGAATCGCGACATGACGGTCTCGCCGTTGCCTCGCATTCTCATCGCGCACCCCCATGTGCGCTCCGACGCCCACATTCTCTCGGGCAGTCCTCACGTCATCGGATCGCGCGTGCCGGTGCGGAGGCTTTGGGCGTGGCACCGAGGAGGGACGACGGTCGAGAAGCTCTTGCGTCGCTATCCGCAGCTCGGTCCGGCCAAGGTGCTCGACGCGCTCGCGTTCGCCTACGACAACCCCGATCTGATGCAGGCCGATCTCGAACGAGAGCAACAGATGTTCGAGGAACGTGGGGGGCCGACTCCATTCGCGCGCCCACTCGCGCAGCTCGCGCTTCCCTTCGCGCTCCGCGCCCAGAGCATTCAACCCGCACCAGCCCCGCCACTTCCGATCGCATCGTCGAAGCCTGCTCCTCGGGTCGCCTCACGCGCAGCGGCCACCGCGCGACGCTCGAAGTCGGTCAGGTCTCGTTGAATCGAAAGACCGGTCCCGATCAGGTTTCGGAAACGATTCGGAGCACATCCGATGCCAAACGATGAGCCGAATCGGCGAAGCCCAGCGTCTGGGAGGCGCAGCAGCGTTGGCACGAGCCAACTGCTCCCTTTACAGCACGGCACGGATGAGGCTATGAGGCGTCCGCGACGGTGACTGGGATGGGGGCGCGCTCCGAACTTTCCGCTTCGTTGGCGGTGGAGCACTCTCACATAGGCCTGTTACCGGCCCTCGGGGGTTTTCTGTAGATTCCCCTCGACCCCGGGGAAAAACGCCGGCGCCCTGCGTAGCAACGGCACTCCCGACCCCACCCAAGGCGCTCGCGCCTCGTCGTCGGAGCGGTGGGGCTTCGGCACCAAAGAAAGACTCGGAGGATTCAGATGAGCGATAAGCGTTGGAAGATTGCCGCGATGCCGATCGTGGTTGCGGCGATGGCGTCCCCTCTCTTGGCGAACTGTAGCGCGCTTGGCGGAATCGCTGGCGCAGCCGGCATCGAGAGCCCGGACTGCAGCGAAGAGTTCAAGACTGGCGACTTCAGCAAGCTGAAGGCGAACGCAGACCTCAAGGGGTTCTTCGACGCTTCCGCCAAGTTCACCGCGGCCGTCAACAAGATGGAGGTCGACCTCATCCTGTCCTGTGGCGAGCTCGGCAAAGCCATCGGCATGAAGGGCGACGAGATCAAGGCCGAGCCCGATGGTGGCAAAGGCGCGAAAAAGGTCTGCGAAGCAGTCGCAGCCAAGGTCAGCGGCATCCTCAAGGCCAGCGCCAAGGGCTCGCTCGCGATCGAGATCACGCCCCCCAAGTGCCACGCTGACGTCGGCGTGATGATGAAATGCTTCGGCGACTGTGGCTCGCCCATCAAGCCGGGCGAGATCAAGGCCAGCTGCCAGGGCGGCGAGATCTCGGGCAAGTGCAACGCGAAGTGCGAAGGCAGCTGCAAGGTCGAAGCTGGCGCCGAATGCAAGGGCACCTGCGGCGGAAGCTGCGAGGGCAAGTGCGAAGCGAGCTTCAGCGGAACCTGCGGCGGCAAGTGCGACGGCACCTGCGACGGCAAAGCCGGAGCCAAGGGCGGAGCGAAGTGCGCTGGCAGATGCGAAGGCAAGTGCGACTCGCAAGCGAAGGGCTCCTGCGGCGGCACCTGCGAAGGCAAGTGCGACGCGACCTGTGAGGTCAAGGGCCAGGCAGAGTGCAAGGGCGAGTGCTCGGGCGGCTGCTCGGTCGAGATGGAAGCTCCCAAGTGCTCGGGCGAATTCAAGCCGCCGTCGGTGAGCGTCGACTGCCAGGCGAAGTGCGCAGCCGCTGGCGCTGCGAGCCTCACCTGCGATCCCCCCGGCGTGAAGATCGCCGTCAAGGGCGAAGCCAATTCTGACCTGCAGGGTCTCGTGACCGGCCTCCAGGCCGCTCTCCCGAAGATCGTCAAGATCCAGCTCGGCACTGCCAAGGCACTCGGCACCGCCGGCGTCGGCCTCGTCACCTCGCTCAAGGGCGCGGCGACGGGCGTCACCAGCGCCGGCATCAAGGCCGTTGGCTGCATGAAGGCTGCCGTCGAAGGCACCGTCGGCGCCAGCGCCTCGATCGACATCAACGTCAAGGCGAGCGCCAGCGTTGGCGGCTCGGCTTCGGGCGGCGCCTCGGGCGGCGCGGCGGGCGGCGGCAAGACGGCTCCCTGAGCTGATCCCCGTCACCCAGAACGGTCGATTCGACGCGTTCTGAAAATCGACTTGGCCCGAGCCCTCACAGGGGGCTTGGGCCTTCGTCGTTTGTGCTGCGCTCGTCGTTTGTGCTGCGCTCGTCGTTCGCGCAGCGCTCGTCGTGCTGCGATCGTCGGTTCGGCGCGCACTCGAGTCGTTGCTTACGTCCCGCTCTTCTCTCCGCGGTCGGTGACCCAAGCGAACGACATGGTCCGCGTCGAGCGAGCGAGCCCCAGCCTTCCGCTCCGGTCCACGACGATGACTCCACCTTTCCCCGACGCGACTTGCAACAGCCCGGTCATGTGCTCGCGAGCGGCCTGCTCTGCGCCCACGCCGGCGCGAAGACTCGCGGCGATGCGATGCGCGAGACCATATCGAATCACGGCTTCTCCATCGCCCGTCGCCGAGATCGCGCCCCCGTCGTCGTCTGCATAGGTTCCCGCACCGATGATGGGCGAGTCGCCGACGCGTCCTCTACGCTTTCCGACGAGCCCCCCCGTACTGGTCGCCGCCGCTAGGTGCCCGTTCGCATCGCGCGCCACAGCGCCGATCGTTCCGCCCGCCCAACCGCCGCCGCCCTCTTCACCGCGCGCCCGCAGGCGAAGCAGTCGATCGAGCGCCTCACGCGCCAGGTGGGTGACGAGGAGGCTCGGATCGACTGGCTCGATCCCGTGCGCGCGCGCAAGGTCGGCCGCACCCTCCCCGGCATAGAGAAGGTGTCGACCGTCATCGTAAGCCACGCGCGCGACGTCGATGGGATTTCGAAAGCTCTGCAACGCGCAGACAGCGCCAGCGCGCAGCCCGTGACCGCTCATGATCGAGGCGTCGTGCTCGACGACGCCGTGCTCGTTCAGCGCGGCGCCCGTTCCGGCGTTGAACTGCGGCAAGTCTTCCAGCACTCGCGCGGCGGCCTGCACGGCGTCGACCGCACTGCCACCGCGAGCCAGGATGTCGTGACCGATGCGCGCAGCTTGGAGGCAACCAGCAGCGTGTGATGCACGCCGCTCCTCGGGAAGGTCACCTGCCCCGCCATGCACGAGAACCGAGGTTCCGGTCTCGGCGCCTTCGGAAACGATGTCGTGGCTCACGTTGCCTCCTCGAGGAGGATGCTACTTCGTGACCTTGGGGGCGCCAGTCACCGAATACGTCACCCGGCACGGGAGCGACGTGAACTTCGGGGTTTGGCCGTAGACCAGGTCGGCACAATTGGAGTGGGACGTCGCACCGAAGGTATAGCTCAGCTCTCCCGTCACCGACTTCGGGTGATCGACCGAGTCGAGATCGAACAGTGCTTGGTCGGCGCGCTCGATGCTGCACGCTGGGAGCGGCTGCGATCCGGGCGGGGCGTCTTTGCGCATGTCGATCGTCACCGACGAAGTGAAGTCGACGGTCTTCTGGCCCGCATCGAAGACGCCCTGAATCGTAGCTCCGCCCGAGGTCCAAGTGGCGACGTCGGCTTGATGCGCGAGCGTCACGTCGAACGACCATTGTTCCTGCAAGCCTAGGACGCTCTGACCGCAAGAAGACTGGGTCATCTTGAGCTTGAGCGTGAAGTCGCCCAAGTTGGCGTTGCTCGGCGTCGTCGTGCCGCCCGTCGACGAAGACGACGAATCGGTTTGTCCGAGGTTCAGCATGCTGCAGCCGATCAACGCGAACGGCGCCGCACACGCTAAGACGATCACACAAGCCGACGCTCGCCTCGACGACGCGCGCGTTCGGCGGTGGATTCGCGGCGAACCATCGCGCTCTATCGTCGGCCCGCCTTCGCGTTCGCCGTGCTTTCGCGCCATCGCGCAGTCGTCCGACGGTCGTGACTCGGTGCCGAAGGGGGAGCGCGCTCGCATGAGCGATCGGTTATCACCAACTCGTCGATCGGGAAAAAAAACAGGCCAGCCTGGTTGGGCTGGCCTGTTCGGCCTCTACCGGAACCTCGTGCATCGCTGTGCCAGCACACCCGGCGCTGGGGGGGACGACGCGCGAACCATCACTCGCTCGAAGCGCGAAGCCTGCAGGCCTCGTACACACGGAGCGCCGACGATGGTGGGTTTGAGCCTCTTCGAGGGTCTCAGGACTTGGTATCCAATCGGTTGGGTTGCGTAGTCAACCTCGCCCGACCTCCGAAGCTCCAAAGCAGAAACCACGTCGATGACTCATGTGATTTTCCCTCCTCCGGTCGAACCGGCACCTCGAGACCAAGGACCCAATGACCGCAGAGGCGGATGGGCCTGGGGCTCACCATGGGTGTTCGTGGATGGGGCTCGGCATGGCGACGGAGACCAGTGCGACCGCTCTTCGAGATGAAAAGAGCGACTTACCAGTCGACGTACCCTTCCGAGCCTCGGCCCTGCTCCTAGCGCCAAGGTGCTCCTTGGCAAGACCATTCCCGGAGCTTTCGATCTCGGAGACCCTCCGCGACGATTTCACGCACGCCACCCGACGAGTCGAAGTTTGCAAACCTGACTCGATGGCTCGGGGTGCGACGTGATTGCAACGCTGTCGGCATCGAGCTCGTCGGCGTCGACGATCCGATGAAGTAGACAGTGCCACTCTTGTTCGTGCTCGCCGTGTCGCCCGAGCGATCTTCATCGCGGAGGCAGACGACGAGGTCCGATCAAGATCGCCGATTGGGAAAGCCCACCAAGCGAAAGCTCCAACCGAGAGCATATCGATTACGATAACACCACTGTCGATCCGAGCAAGGAGAGAGCAAGAAACACTTCGTCTCGGCTCGGCAGCACGACAGCGAAGGCGCATCGAGCCTCCCCTGCGTCGCTCGGAATTCGACGTTGGAACGAGCCACCGAGCTTCGAACGAACGAGCAGCAATCGAGGCGCGACCGGCGACTTCGGCGCCCCGCCGCTGCGTGGCCGTGGTCGCGACGACTTCGCGCGAACGGTTGTCCGCCACAAGCCTCCCGACTTTGGTAACGTGCGCGCCGCCTTATGCAGCTCGGCCAGGTCAACATCACGCAGGTCCAGATTTACGAAGTGCTCGCGACCGCGCTGCTCATCGGTGCGCTGTATCTCTTCTCGAGGAGCCAGCAAGGTCGAGCGCGAGCGTACCTCACGTACGTCACGATCGCGGTCACCGCAGGAGGGCTCGCCTTCTGGGTCGGCACCTTCGCGCCCCAGCTCGATCGCGCCGTCAACGTCTTGAAGGCCTGCCTCGCGCTGACCGCGTCGTCCTGCGTCTTTTACGAGATTCACCGCGCGCAGCAGCGCCGTCCGGTGGCCGAACGCTGGAAGCGCTTCATCGGTGTGGCGCTCGGCGTCGCCTCGATCGTCCTCTATTTCAACGGCTTCCGCGTCGGCTACCAGAAGTTCTGGCACCGCCACGACCAGTATCATTACTACTTCGGAGCGAAGTACTTCCGCGAGCTCGGTTACGACGGGCTCTACAAGTGCACCGTCATCGCCGAAGACGAGCTCGGCAAAGTCACCGACACGTGGGAAGGCAAGTCCTTCACGCTCGACATGTCGGCCGAGGTCAGGGCCAAAGACAAGAAGATCCGCAACCTCGGCGGCGACAACCTGTTGATGCCGGCGTCGGTCGCGCTCGACCATCCCGAAGAGTGCAAATCGCGCTTTTCGCCTCCGAGATGGGATCAGTTCAAGCGCGACGTCCGCTACTTCAGATGGGCCACGATCGACGGCAAAGACTACTGGGACGGGATGCAGAAAGACCACGGGTACAACCCGCCACCGGTCTGGACGCTCACCGGCTACCTCATAGCGAGCGTGCACGACGCCTCGGAGGGCTTCATGCAGCTCCTCGGGCTCATCGACGAGGTGTACCTCCTAGGTATGTTCGTCGGCCTGTATTGGGCCTTTGGATGGCGCGTCTTCTCGGTCGCCGCGATCCTCTGGGGATGTCAATCGTCGGCGCCCAACTACTGGACGCTGGGCGCGTTCCTCCGACAAGACTGGCTCTTCTGGTTCGTCATGGCCTCGTGCTTCGCGCGCAAGCGCTACTTCCGATTGGCGGGAGCCTCGATGGTCTATGCGGGCCTCCTTCGCGTATTCCCCGGGCTCGCCGTCATCGGTTGGCTCGTCGTCGCGGGGACCTACGTCGTGAAGCACAAGCGCATGCGGCCCGACCACGTGAAGACCCTGATCGGCGGCTCGCTCGCCGCGGTCGTGCTCGTCGGCGCGAGCCTCGTCGTCGTCGGCAAAGACAGCTACCAACAGTTCTACAAGCACACGATCGAGGTCCACGATCAGACGCCGCTCACCAACCACATGGGGCTGCGCGTCATCCTCGGCCATCGGATGGAGTGCCTCGTTCCCGGCGTGCCCGGATGCGAAGGCCCGCTCTCCGGCCGCATGAAGTTCACCCAAGACCCGATCGCGCTCGACCCCTTCGAGAAGTGGAAGCGCATGCGGCTCGACCGCTACGCGAAGTACAAGCCCATCGGTTACGTCGTCATCGCCCTCACCTTCGGCCTGTTCGTCGCGGTCACGAGGCGCATCAAGTCACTTTGGCTGGCCCAGGCGCTCGGACAGATCTGGATCATCCTCCTCAGTCAGCTGACGAGCTACTACTACGCGTTCGTCATCATCACCGCGCCCGTCACGCGCGTCCGGCGAGACCTCGAGGTCTGGCTCTTCGGTTTCGCCGCCCTGACGCAGTTCGTGTGGCTCGGTTTCGGGTTCAACGACGACCGCTACACGGCCCTCACCTGGGTGACGCTCGTGTTCTGCTACTTCATCATCCTTTCGTTCGCGCCGAAGAGCTGGTTTCCGAAGAAGGTGTCGCCCGTCGTGGCGACGCCCATCGCGACGACGCCCGTCTCGATGACCGACAAATCCGAGACCTCCGACGAATGAGCGCGCCCCAAGACCCTCCCGATCGAACCTCGTATCCCGAGAATCTCGGTCCTCGTGAAGAGCGGGAGGCGAACGGAGCATTCCGCAAAGTCCCTCGCACCGGCGTCATCTACGTCATGGGCGAAGCCGCGAAGCTTGGTTACAGCTACACCCCAGACCCAGGTGCAGACGATTGGTGCAACCTCGGACAAGGCATGCCCGAGACAGGTCCCCTCCCCGGCTCGCCTGCACGATGCGAGGCGATTCCGATCGCCGTCGGCGATCAGGAATACGCTCCAGTGGCCGGAGTCTGGGAGCTCCGCGAAGCCATCGCCGACCTCTACAACCAAGCGTACCGGCGCGGCATGCCCTCGAAGTACACCGCCGAGAACGTCGCCGTCTCGGGCGGCGGCCGCGCGGCGCTGACCCGAGCTGCGGCTGCGCTCGGGCGCATCAACCTCGGCCACTTCCTCCCCGACTACACCGCGTACGAAGAGCTGCTCGACGTCTTCCGACTCTTTTCGCCCATCCCGATCCTCCTCGAAGGCGACAAGGGCTATCAATTCTCGGTCGGCGATCTGCGACGTGAAATTCTCGGCCGAGGTCTCAGCGCAGTCCTGATGAGCAACCCGTGCAATCCAACCGGAAAGCACGTCCGCGAAGAAGAGCTGGCGGCTTGGGTACGAACCGCCAAAGAGCTCGATTGCACGCTCCTCATCGACGAGTTCTATTCGCATTACGTCTACGGAATGGGCGGGGCCTCGCCGATGGAGAGCGCGGCTCGCTACGTCGAGAACGTCGACGAAGATCCGATCGTCATCTTCGACGGGCTCACCAAGAACTGGCGCTACCCGGGCTGGCGCGTCACGTGGACCGTCGGTCCTCGCTCGGTCATCGACGCCGTGGCGAGCGCGGGCAGCTTTCTCGACGGTGGTGGCTCCAAGCCGATGCAGCGCGCCGCGATCGACCTGCTCTCGCTCGAGCACGTCAAGGCGGAGACGGCTGCGATTCAACAGACGTTCTCGCGCAAGCGTCAGCTGATGCTAGACGGGCTGCGCAAGCTCGGTGTCGGCATCGATGTCCCGCCCGAGGGCACCTTTTACGTCTGGGGATCGGTCGCCGATCTCCCCGACGGCATCAACGACGGCACCTCGTTCTTCAGGGCCGCGCTCGGCCAGAAGGTCATCGTCGTCCCCGGCCAGTTCTTCGACGTGAACCCAGGCAAGCGTCGCCACGCGAGAACCAGCCGCTTCGCGCGCCACATTCGCTTCTCTTTCGGACCGCAAGAAGACGTACTGGCCCGTGCGCTCACGCGTCTCGAGGCCATGGTCGAAGCGAGCCGCTGAAGCCCTTCAACGAGCTGGGTTTCATCACATTTCGCCGCGGCTCGTGGGGCTAGCGGCTCATCAAGGCGTGGACTAGGGTGCGCCCGCCCGCAGGGCCGGCGCCCAGACACCTCGAGATCGCGGTCACGGCGTCGACGGAAACGGCGGCGTCCTTCGAGGCGCGCGTCGAGGCACGAGAACCTTATTCCTTTCGGACGGAGAGCGCCCAGAGCGCCATCCCATGCCGAATTCGATGGAGCGCTTGCCATGTACTGGTCGACAACGATTCCGCTATTCACCGCTTTCCTCGCGCTCGGCGCCGGCTGCGGAAGCAAGGTCGTCTTCGAGGGCCAGACGGGCCTCCCGATCACGGGCGAGACCGTCGCGGCACCGAAGCCCAAGCTCGTCGTGAAGCCCGAGGTCGGGCGCGTGGTTCTTCACGACAACAACATCGAGATCAAAGAAAAGATCCAGTTCGAGCTCAACAAAGCGACGATCCTCCCCGAGTCGTTCAGCCTGCTCGACGAGATTGGCGAGGTCATCTCGACCCATCCAGAGATCAAGAAGATCGCGATCGAGGGTCACGCATCGAGCGACGGCGCGAAGCAACAAAACCTGCGCTTGAGCGACGCGCGGGCGAAATCGGTGATGGAATACCTGGTCGCCAAGGGCGCCATCGACAAGACGCGCCTCAGCGCCGAGGGCTTCGGCGACAAGAAGCCGATCGCCGACAACAACACCGAAGAAGGACGCGTGAAGAACCGACGCGTCGAGTTCAACATCGTGGAGCGCGAAGGCGACAAGAAGCCTGCTGCCGCCGACGACAAGAAGCCCATGGCGACCGACGCCAAGGCGGCCAAGAAGTGAGCGCCCAGGAGATCATCATGAAGAACATTCAGACGGCTCTCGTCGGGCTCTCGCTCGCTTCGCTGCTCGCTTCGGTCGGCTGTGGCGGTCTCGCACGAACGGCCGACGTCTATCGCGACGACACGCAGAGGCTTCTTCTGACGGCGAACGACGGCATCACCACTTGCTACAACCAGGTGCTCAAGACCAACCCCACGGCGCAAGGAAGCGTCACGGCGCGCTTCGTGGTCGCTCCCGAGACGGGCAAGCTTCGCAAGATCAAGATCGACGAAGCACGCTCGACCGCTCCGGCGCTGGTGCAAGAGTGCGTCCGTCAGTACATCGGCGATCTGGTCCTCGCCCCCGCCGATGCGCAGGCTGGTATCGCGATGTTCAGTTGGACCTTCACCTTCAAGGCGAAGGCGCCCGCCAGCGCAGCGGCTCCCATCGATCCGTCGAACTCCGGCACCTGAGCTGAACGACGAAGAGTCGGGGCCAGCCCCCGACTCTCTCGACCCTCTGGTTCTCGTTTTCGAGGTCGACTCGAACGAATCGGTCTCAGGACATCATGCGTCGTTGGGGCATCCGGGTCGGAAGGTCGTCGAGCTGCGTACGCAGAAGGGCGCGGGCGACCTGGTCGATGTCGGAGAAAGCGATGCCGAGCGCAAGGCCAGGGTCGCCCAGGCGACGCCCATGAAGCACGCGCGCCACAGAGCCCTGGGCGTCGATGAAGGTGCGCGAGAAGGGCGCCATGAAGCTAATCAGCACATCTTCTCCGGTGAGGACCCGGAAGTTTGGGCGAATGAGGAGGCCGCCCTCCGAAAGCTCGAGGATCTGGTTGGAAATGAGCTTGAAGTCCCGCTCCCGCACGACTTGGCAGGCCAGGCGAATGGGGTGCCTCGTGGGGCGACGGGGAACGTAGCGAAGGGATCGTGAGCGCATCGGGACCTCCTTCGCGCTACGTTAGCGAGGCCCACGCAGGTAGGCCAATATCCTACATCAGTCAGATCATCCCTCCGGGGATTTGCAAGGACCACTATGGCGACCATCACGCTGACGCATGAGATCAACTGCGACGAAGACACCTTCTGGCAATTGTTCCTCGACAAGGAATTCAACGAGAAGTTGTACAAAGACGGGCTCGGGTTCCCCGAGTGGCGCGTCGACGAGCAGGTCGAAACCGACAATGAGGTTCGACGCACGACGTCGGGCCGCCCGAAGCTCGCGAACATGCCCGGTCCCATCGTGAAGCTCCTCGGCGACAGATTCGGCTACAAAGAAGTCGGCTCGATGGACAAGAAGACCAAGCACTGGAAGTACAAGCTCACGCCCAGCACGCTCGCAGACAAGCTTCGCCAAGAAGGTTCGGTCAAGGCGCAACCGCTCGGCGACGGCAAGGTGAAGCGCCTGGTCGAGCTCACCGTCGAGGCGAAGGTATTTGGTATCGGCGGGCTACTTGAAAGCACCACCGAGAAGCAGCTACGTGACGGCTGGGAGAAGAGCGCCATCTTCATGAACAAGTGGATCGCCGAGCACAAGAAGTAGAGCCGGTTCGAGAGGAGCACGCGTGACGAGACCCACTCGCAAATCTGTCGTAATCATCGGTGGCGGCTTCGGCGGGCTCTACGCCGCGAAAGCGTTCGCCGGGCTCGACCTCGACGTCGTGCTCCTCGACAAGACGAATCACCACACGTTCCAGCCGTTGCTCTACCAAGTGGCGACGGCAGGCCTGAACCCGGCAGACATCGCGGTCCCGATCCGCAGCATCTTGCGCAAGCAGAAGAACGTCACGGTGCTGATGGCCGAGGCGGTGAACATCGACGTCGCGAAAAAGCGCGTCGACCTCGGCCCCGGTTACGACGGTGATACTGAATCACTGTCGTACGATTTTCTGATCATTGCCACGGGAGCCACGCACTCGTACTTCGGACATTCGGAGTTCGCGCGGGTCGCGCCGGGCCTCAAGACGATCGACGAAGGCTTGCTGATCAGGCAGCGCATCTTCATGGCGTACGAGGCCGCCGAGCGTGAAAAAGATCGCGACGTCCGTGACGCGCTTCTCACTTTCGTGGTCGTCGGAGCAGGGCCGACGGGTGTCGAAATGGCCGGCGCACTCGCAGAGATCGCGAAAAATACGCTCGCCAAAGAGTTTCGGCGAATCGACCCGACCACAGCGCGAGTCATTCTGCTCGAAGGCGGGAACCGCGTTCTCGCGAGCTATCCTCCCGCTCTGAGCGACAAGGCTCGTCACTCGCTGAAAAAGCTCGGGGTCGAGCTCCGCGAGAACACGCGCGTCACCAACATCGACGACGACTTCGTCTACGTCGGCGACGAGCGCATCCCCTCGAAGACCGTGGTTTGGGCGGCTGGCGTCGCGGCCTCGTCGCTCGCTCGTTCGCTGGGCGCCCCGCTCGACAAGGCCGGCCGCGTCGAGGTCACGCCCGAGCTGAGCATTCCCGGCCATGACGAGGTGTACGTCATCGGCGACCTGGCGAGCTTCGTCCAAGATGGCCACCCGGTGCCTGGTGTGGCGCCGGCGGCGATTCAAGAAGCGCGTCACGCGGTGAAGAACATCCTTCTGGCCCTCGATGGCTCGGCGCGAAAGCCTTTCCACTACGTCGACAAAGGATCACTCGCGACGATCGGTCGGGCTGCCGCGGTCGCCGACCTCGGGTTTGCGAAGCTGTCGGGGTTCATCGCGTGGCTCGCTTGGTTCACGATCCACGTCTTCTTCCTCATCGGCTTTCGAAACCGATTCCTCGTGATCTTCCAGTGGGCCTGGTCGTACTTCACGTTCGATCGCGGGTCGCGTCTCATTCACGGCATGGTCACGCCGAAGAGGGCAGACGCCCCCTCGATGCCCATGTCGCAGCGAAGTCCCGCGACGACGCAAGAAAGCGAAACGGCGCCCATACCGCAAGAAAGCGAAGCGGCGCCCATACCGATCGCGACCGCGGTCTAGCTTCGTCATGCCCTGAGCACGTGTCGGTGAGCGCGGGCGCCCTCAAAGGAGAGGCGCCGTGCTACTCGCCGAGCTCACGTCGCGGCGGGTGGCCGACCCTCGGCCGGCGGGGCGCCTTCGGGTGTCACGCCGGGAACCACCGAGCCGACCATCGGGTTGTCGAGGTTCTGCACCGCGCGCTTCGCGCGTCGGCGGATGTCGACATGAAGCGCTTCGTCGAAGTTGATCGCGCTGAAGAGGGCGCGCGCCTCGGTGGTCTTTCCTTGACCGAGATAACCTTCGGCTTCGTTCCAGCGAAGACGCCAGTCGCGGCCCTTCATGTCACCGAGCGCCACCGCATCTTTGACGATTTCGTCCCAGCGAAGCTGCTTGCCGAGCTCGGCCCACCACTCGCTTCTGAGGTCGTCGTCTTTGGGGTCGAGGTCGACGGCCTTCTTCAGGAGATCGATGCCTTCGTCGGTGCGACCGATGACGAGCAAGGCTCGCGCGAGGCTCCGCCAAACGCCTGGGTGTCCGGCGTTGGTCTCGGCGAACTGCTGGAGCTCGGGGATGGTGGCGTTGACGGTGTGGAGATCGCTGACGTCTTCGGGCCAGAACCGGAGCTGCAGGGCCGAGAGATCACCGGGATCGATCTCGAGCGCGCGACGGACCGCGGCGGTGGCCTCTTCGTTCTTGCCGAGCGTTCGGAAGGTGCGGGCGATTTCGACCTGAGCGCCGGCCGAGTCGGGGTGGGCCTCGACGAACGCTTTCGCGCCCGCGAGCGCTTCGTCGGTCTTGCCCAAGGCGCGAAGTGCGCCGAACCGAGCGATCTCGGCGCGCTCGATGCCCTTCTTCGCCTGAGGAGTCGACGCATCGCCCGCCGCCTTCGTGGCGCGTTCGGCTGCGGCTGCCACGACGTGCCAGCGCAGCTCTCGCTCGTGGTAGGCGAGCTGCTCGAGGAAGAAGTCGAGCGAGCGCGGCGCTTTGTCCCATTCACCGGTCAGATAGTCGAGGACCGAGTCTGCGCGCACGTAGAGGAGCGATCCGGCATCGCGCGGGTTCTCGTAGATCTTCGCCAGGACACCCATCTTGCTCAGCGTGTCGAGCGCGCCCTGGTGGTCGGGCTTGGCCTCGAGCGTGAGGACCATCTCGTTGATGGCGTCGTCGTCGTGCCTGAGGGCCACGTGAATCTGGCCGACGGCCATGTGAAACTCGGCGTCACCTGCAAACGTGTCGCGCACCTGCTTGAACAGCTTGAGCGCCCCCTCGTAGTTCGCCTGGTTCGCGTAGGCAGAAGCGAGGTTCAGCTTGGCAGCCTGGTCGCTGTCGTCCATCCCGGTGATGCGCTTGAGGGCGGAGATGGCTTTTTCGAAATCGTTGGCCGCGAAGGCTTTCTGCGCCTTGTCCCAGAGGGGCCCCTTGTCGACGAAGTTCTGGAGCGCGATGAAGAGCGCGTTGTTCTTCTTGCGCCAGCCCGAGTCTTTGCCGACCTCCGAGTTGTTGAGAAAATCGCTCACCCACTTGCGCGTGGTGATCGTGTCGAGGCCCTTTTCAGCGAGACCCTCGAACTCGGTCTTCGGGACGGGAATCTGCGGCGGCAGTCCCTGGCGCTTCGCGACCTTCTCGTCGAGCCCGATCATCATCCACTCGGTTTCGCTCATGGTGAGAGCGACGGTAGCGGGCAACGTTCGGTGGGATCAAGGCTCGTCATGCGGATCACCCTCCCGGCTCGCATCGGTCGAGGCTGTGGGCGATGTGCGTCTCGCGGGCTATCGAACCAGAATGGCGACCACCGCGATGAGCACGCTCAACATGATGGCGGCGAGCACCACGGCAAACGGTGCCGGGAAACCCAGCACGTCCCGTTGATAGAAGGCTTCCCAGGCGCTCAATCCAGTCGGGATGACCGTGGGACGGATGCGGCTGTTCGACGAATATTCGGGAGGAATCGCCGCGCTGAAGTGGGTGGCTCCCACCCCGCCGGGAGGGACGTTCGGAAACGCCGAGGCGCCGGCCCCCGGTCCGCCGTTCGATCGCGCAGGCGGAAGGCTCGGGTTTGGAGGCGGAGGCGCGCTGACTCGGTCGTGATTGTCGCGTGGCGGGATCGGCAGAGCGCCCGTCGTCGGCTGGGAGGTCGACATTCCCGCGGCGGCGCCTGCAAAAGTCGGCGCGGTGCTCCCCTGAAGCGAGTGCGAAAGCGGCGTGGAGGCGCCGCGTGGAGGCGGCGGGGCAGAGCCGATGAACGCAGGTACCGGCTCATGGGGTGCTGGTGGAAGCTCTTCGGCAGGTAGGTTCGCGTCGCGCCTCACCGTCTCGGCGATGGAGAGCGCCTCCTCCATCATGGCCGTGGCCTTCGGGATCGCGCCTTGCGCCGACGCTCGAACGGCTTCGGCCGCGAGCGCGGCAGCGTCGTTGGCGAGCTGAGCGAGGCGTGCTTTGTGGACCGCGATGCGCGCCGCCCACTCCGCTTCTTCGCGAAGCTCGGCTGCGTCGACGGCGAGTCGATCGGCGGCCGAAAGAAAGGCGTGATCGCTCACCGAAGGCCCGCTCAGCGGGAGGGGCTCCGCGCCTTCGGCACGAGATTGAGATGGGCCCTGTGAGCTCCGCGTCGAGCGCTCGTGGGGCGGACGTCGCGACGGCGTGACGCCAGCGCCTCGCCCGTCGCCAGGCGCCGGTGGCGGCGGGAGCGCAGGGATGGGTCGCTGTAAGGAACGCGTTTGTGCGTTCTTCACGGGAGGCGGAGGCGGAAGCTTCTTCAGCCGCTCTCTGTCACTGGCAGGCTTGGCCGCGTCGGCCTGATTTCGAGCAGCAATCGCGGCGAGCGCTCGAGCGACGGTCAGATGCGGCTCACCTTGCGTAGGGACCGTCGGCACTTCGTCCGACTCGTGGTCGAGCATCGTCGGAACGGCGATGTTCGACGGTCGCGCGTTCGGGAACGCGGACTTCGATTTCACGGACGTAGTGCGGCTGTCACTGTCGTGATCGGCAATCGGATACTTCGGCAGGCGAGGCTCGACGGGCTCGTGCGACGATCGGCTGGTCGGGTCTTTCTTCTGGACGACCGTGGGGATCTCTTCGCCCCAGTCGATCGCTTCGGCGTTGCCACGGTTCGCGACGTCGGGCGCCTCACGGCGCGGGCGGGGCTCGCGCTCCGGCCTCGTCTGCGCGAGAGACAGGACCCCTGCCTGCGAGCCCACGTCGGTCGCGTCACCCGCCTCGAGCTGGTCGCTCGTCGGGTCGCTCGTCGGGTCGCTCGTCGGGTCGCTCGTCGGGTTGCTCGTCGGGTTGCTGGCGGAGCCACCTTCTGCGAAAGAGTCGGGCCCGTCGTCGGCGCCACGTCGGTTGCGTCGCGCCCGCGGCAACGCCTTGTCGCGAGCGAGGGCGCGGGCTCGAAGCCGCAGCGACTCGGCGGGGATCGGGCTCGGCAAGAGCTCTCCCGCGACGGCGCGTTCAAACCAGCGCATTTGGCGCATGGCGTTTCGACGAACGAAGCGCCCGAGAGCCTCGTCGTTGCCCTCGGAGTAGCCGTGGGTGTCGAGCCACGTGAGAAGACGCCGACGAACTTCTTCGGCAGTCTGGAAACGCGTCGAAGGTTCTTTCATCAGGAGAAGCTGGACGATCGCCGCGAGCTCCTTGTCGAGCTTCGGGCGAATCGCGAGCAGATCTTTGGGCGGGTCGGTCGCGGTGATGCGCATGATCTCGAGCTCGCTCCCGCCACCCCACGGATGCTGCCCGCTGAAGAGCTCGAAGAGCACCACGCCGAGCGAGAAGAGGTCGGCTCGGCTGTCGATCTCGAGCCCTCGAGCCATCTCGGGTGCCATGTATTGCGGGTGGCCCTTCAAGAGCCCCGTCAGAGTCTTGGTGACTCGCTGCTTTGCCTTCGCGAGGCCGAAGTCGGTGACTTTGATCTGACCATTGAAGCCGATCAGCACGTTTCCCGGGGTCAGGTCGCGATGGATGAGCTGGAGAAACTCACCGTCTCGACCGCGGATCTGGTGCGCACCCGAGAGCCCCGAGCAGATCGAGGCGCCCAAAAAGACCACCATGCGCTCGGAGAACATCTCGCCCGTCTCGAAGACCGTCTTCATCAGCCGAGCGAGCGAGACGCCTTGAACGAGCTCGACCGCGAGGTACGTCCCTTCGCGGTCGTTCCCCCACCCCACCACGTCGACGACGTTTGGATGGTGCAGGGCCGCCGTCATCCACACCTCGTCGAAGAACATGTCGGCGAACTGCGGATCGTCGGCGATGTGCTTGTGGAGCCGCTTGACCGCGACGAGCTGCCCTGACTTCTCTCTGGGCTCGCGCACGCGGCAGAGCTCGATACGCGCCGTCGTCCCGGCCGCAATTTCAGCGAGGACTTCGAACGTGAGCGACTGCTGGGCAGACGGCATCAGCCGCGACATGTGCGCGGCATCGTACCAGAGCGTGCTTCGCGGTTCTCGCAGATCCGCCAGCGGGCCCTTCGTCGCTCGCCCGAGCCCGGCGCTCGACGAGCTGCTCGGACGAGCGCCGCCTCAAAAGTGCGTTCCCGGGTACGGCCATGGGGCAACGGCGTCGCGAAAGCCCGCTGCTTCAAAATCTGCTACGATCGCGCGGCGGTGATCGCCTCGAGGAGGCCCGACAGAATGGCCTTCAGGTGGAGGTCGAGGTGGTCGTCTTTCGAGCGCAGGGCGCGCACGTTGAGGACCGGCGTCGCGATCGAGAGCATCCGACGAATCTTCGGGTTGGCGGCGAGCTTGGGAACCTTCATGAGGTCGACCACGACGCGATCGTCTTTGGCGTCGACGATGAGCGCAGGACGCTTCGGAATGAAGGCGAGTAAGTTGCCCGGCTTCGACAGGTCGAGCGCACCCGATTGCACCAGCGCCGCGACAGGCGTCTGAAAACCATCGAGCACCTTCAGGTTGAGGTCGGCGATTCGCGCGCCAATCCGAATCTCGTCGGCGGTGATTCGGATCTCCTCGATGAAGACGACCAGTGACACACGCAGCGTGCTCCCGACCGCGTCGACAGTCATCGAAAGGCGAATGCCCGGCGGCGCGCTGTCGATGACGATGTCTTTGACCTTGCCCGCGGGAGCGAACTCACGAGCGAGGTAACGCAACGAATCGAGCGGCATTCCGAGGCGCAAACCGAAAGCCCCTTTGACCGCCCGCGCGATCTCTTCGGGGTGCTGCTTCAGGTAATCCTTCGCAGCGTTCAGCATCACCTTCGCGTTGGGTCTCGCCATAGAGGTCGCACATAATTTCGACTGCCGCGTTCCCCGGCAAGGTATTTCTTCTCAGGCGCGGCTCGAAGCCGCCGAACTTGCTCGTTCCTCGGCGACTGCTGGCGTTTGCGCGGCCTGGTCAGGACGTCTCTCGGGAACGGTTCTCTGTGGCCTGGAGAAATGGCCGAGAACCGTTCTCGCGGTCGTCGCTCAGGAGCGGGGCGGAATCGATCCGGAGCCCGACTGACCCGAGCCGCCAGAAGACTTGCTCTCGAGCGTCAAGTAGGTCTGGTCTTTCAGGCCACGCTCGTATTCGGCGATGAGACGCATGCCCTCGGTGGGCTTCATCTTGTCTTGCTTGATGGCCGTCTCGACCTGGGCCTTCACCTTCGCGATCAGGTCGTGGGTGTCGTATTGGGTCATCGCCAGAACGTCGCGGATCGAGTTACCGCTGATGGTCTCCTCGATGTAGTAGCCGCAGTCTTCGTCGTCATCGAGGAAGACGTGCACCTCGTTGACCCGACCGAACAGGTTGTGGATGTCGCCCATGATGTCTTGATAGGCGCCCGTCAGAAAGATGCCGAGGTGGTAGGGCGACCCATCGAATGCATGGAGCGGGAGCGTGTCGCGTACGTCGGCGATGTCGATGAACTTGTTGATCTTGCCGTCGGAGTCGCACGTGATGACGACGATCGTGCTCTCGGTCGTCGGTCGCTCGTGCAGCCGTTGAATGGGAACGATCGGGAAGAGAGCGCCGAGCGCCCAGTGGTCGAGCAGCGACTGAAAGACCGAGAAGTTGCAGATGAACTGATCGGCGATCTGCGGCTTCAGCTCTTGGAGCGTGTCGGGGACTTCGATGTCTTCGTTTGACGCGGCCATCGAGAGCATGTGTCGAGCGATGCTCCAGTAAAGCTCCTCGACGCGCGCCTTGACGGGGAGCTCGAGCAGGCCGAGCTCGAAGCGCTTTTGCGCCTCTTCTTTCACCGCCAGCGCGTCGTTCCAGCACTCGGCGAGGTTGTCTTCTTTGAGTGTACCTTGAATGTAGACGAGCTCTTGAATGAGCTTGTGATCGTTGTCGGCCTCGACGGCCAGCTTCTCGAGCGCGTCGGCGACGACAGGGGCCTTCTCGATCGAGCCGAACGCTTCGACGACGAGGACCGAATGGTGAGCGACGATGGCTCGCCCGCTCTCGGAGATGATGTCGGGGTGCGGCACCTTCTCTTCATCGCAGATGTCGGCGATGTTGTAGACGATGTCGCGCGCGTACTCCTCGAGGGAGTAGTTCATCGACGAGTGGAAGGTCGATCGAGACCCGTCGTAGTCGATGGCGAGACCGCCACCGACGTCGAGGTATTCGATCTGCGCGCCCATTTTTCGGAGCTTGGCGTAGTGACGGGCAGCCTCACGGACGGCGCGCTTGATGATCTGAATGTCGGGAACCTGAGAACCCGTGTGGAAGTGGACGAGCTTGAACGCGCTCGTCATTCCCGCGACCTTCAAGATCTCGATGGCGTCGAGGATTTCGCTGGTCGTCAGACCGAACTTGGCGTGCTCGCCCGCGCTCGTCGCCCACTTGCCAGCGCCCTTCGAAACGAGACGGACGCGGAGTCCGATGATGGGCTCGACGTTCATTTCTTTGGCGATGCGAACGATCGATCGCACTTCGCTGAGCTTCTCGGCGATGAGGATGACCTTCTTGCCGAGCTTGCGGCCGAGGAGAGCCGTGCGAATGAACGAATCGTCTTTGTAACCGTTGCAGACGATGAGCGACTCGTTGTCGCTGTGGATCGAGAGCGCGGCGAACACCTCGGGTTTGGAGCCGACCTCGATGCCGAAATGCGACGCGCGACCCGCGTCGAGGATCTCTTCGACCACTTCGCGCAGCTGGTTCACCTTGATCGGGAAGACGCCGCGGTACTTGCCTCGGTACTTGTTGTCGTCGATGGCTGCGTCGAACGCAGTCGAGAGCTTCTTCACCCGGTGGCGGAGAATGTCTTGGAAGCGAATGAGCAGGGGCGTCGAAAGGCCTTCGGCTTTCGCCGCTTCGACGACGTCGCAGATCGGGATAGACTCGGAGTTCTTGCCCCGCGTCCCGTTCGGTAGGACGAGCATGTCGCCGTCGGGAGAGACGTCGAAGTACCCCGAACCCCATCGTTCAATGAGGTAGAGGTCTTTCGCGTCATCGACGGTCCACGGGGGCGCGGTCTTCGGGGGGGACCCCGACGAAGGCGACCCCGCCGAGGGCTGCGGCGCCGAGGCCGGGGCTTCGGGGCCCGAGCTTTCGAGGCTCGGGGCAGCGGATCCAGAAGAGGTCGACTCGCCCAACGTTGGTGCTCCTCCGGACGCGGCCGGCAATTCGAAAAACGATCGTAGAGTACGGGTGCGCGCGCAGTTAGCAGAGGGCGCTTCGTCCAGCAATGCCGATCCGCGAGAGTGACGAATCTTCGCAGGCGCGAGACGACCTCGCCAGGACGAAAGCATGTCCGACCCTCGATCGGGTCACCACGCCCTCCGTGCCGCAAAGCTCACTCCGAAGGCGGCCGCGGAGAGAGCGCGAAGCTCGGCGCCTTGAGGTCACGCTCTTTCCTGAGCCAATCGAGCACGTACTTCGCCCAGATCTTCTGACCGTCTGCATTCGGGTGAATCTTGTCGCTTCCGCGCGGCAGGTTCGGTGACAAGACGTTGGAGTCGAAGTAGCGACACGGTGACGAATTCTGCCGAATGATCTCGAGCAGCCCGTTGTCCTTGTTCCCCCAGAGCGGAGGCGACACCCACACGCATGGGATCGAGCCCATGAAACCAACCAGCTGTTTGACCTTCGGACCTCGAACGCTGGGATCGGTCATGGCGAGCTCGTTTCCGCCGAGCGCGATGACGACCAGCGTCGGCTGAACCTGCTTGAGCATGAGTGGAACGCCACGATTCGGACCGGCCCACTGCGGAATGAACGTCGCCTTCTCGCCGCGAAGCGTCGCCTTGACGTGATACTCGCCCTCTTTTGCTTTGAGACCGACACCGAGCGCCTCTGCGAACGAGTCGCCGATGATGAGGATCTTCGTTCCTTCGGGGAGCGGAGGAGCGTCGACTGGAGCGGCCGGCGGAGCCGACGACGCGACCGCGGTCGGCTCGGTCGATGAAGCGGAGACGGGAGCGGCGCTCACCGACAGAGCCGCCACCGCCGTCGTCGCGACGGGCTGGGCGACGGGGTGGGTCGGCGCCTTGCCATCGACGTCGGTCGCGCCTGGAGCAGCAGCCGATGCGCATCCGAGCGTTCCGACGCCGACCGTCGAGATCGTGAAGCAGAGAGCACCGAGTGACCGCATTCGCATGGGGCCGAGAGCGTAGCCGGACCGGGCCACGGTGCCTACCAAGCAGGACGTCGCGAGGCGATCCTGATCGCTGACTCCCGGTCGGTGCACTAACCTCCATACCGTGGACTCACCGGAACCCGACGCGAGCTCGACGCGCCCCGATTCGAACGACCTGGGGCGCGCCAACGACTCGCTCGCGCTCGAGCCAGGGTCGATCGAAGCATGGGCGGCGAGCTACATCCTTTCGGATACCTGGAGATCCAAGCTCGAGCCCTCAGCGCTGCCAGATCGCTGGATGAGCTCGCCCACCCCGTTGCGTATTTCGGCGCCGGGTCGAGGCCCCGAATTCCTCGTTCGTCTCCACGGCGAGAAGAGCTCGGGCAAGAGCGCGCTCCAGTCGGCAGAGCGTCGAGCGCGGCTCATCCACACCTTTCTCCACCACGAGCTGCAAGCCGCGGAGCTGATGGCCTGGGCGCTGCTCGCGTTCCCCGAAACACCCCGAGCGTTTCGCCGAGGGCTGCTCAACGTCCTCGCCGATGAAGTGAGACACATGCAACTCTATCTCGACTACCTGAGAGCGCGAGGCCACGACGCAGGGTCCTTCCCCGTCCGAGACTGGTTTTGGGAGCGAATCCCAACGACGCCTTCGGCGGCTTCGTTCTGCGCGACGATGGGCATGGGGTTCGAGGCGGCCAACCTCGATCACGCGCGCCGCTTCGCCAGGCGATTTCGGAGCGCAGGTGACGAAGATGCGGCTTGTATCGAGGAGATCGTTCACGAAGAAGAGATCCCGCACGTGCGATTCGCGACCCATTGGTTCGAGCGCTTCACGGCCGGCGAGGCGTCGACGTCCCGGTTCCTTCGATGGAAGGCCCACCTGCCGGCGCCGCTGTCTCCGCTCGTGATGCGTGGGGACCCGCTCGATCGCGCCGCACGGATCCGCGCCGGAGCCGACGATACGTTCGTCGAGGCGCTCGAGGCCTGGACGCCTGCGTGAGCCGCGCTTGGATTCTCAACCTCGATGCGGAGCGCGAGCTCGCGCGACCAGACCGCGGTGCCGACCCGTTCGCAGCTCTCGAGAAGCGTCCACATCTCGGCGAGGCGCTCGCGGCGCTCGTCGGCGATGACGCGATCGTCGCTCGGACGCACACGCGTGGCTCGCCGAGAGGCGTCGTTCGAGGGTTCGCGTGGTGCCCGACCCCCCGCGCTCTTTCGGCGTGCACACGCCTGGGAATCGCGCCGCCTCGCGCCCCAGGAGTCGACGTCCTGCGCCGTGTGAACCATCGCGCCTTCTGTGCCGACCTCGGACCCACGCTGGATGAAGCCCGATTCATCACCACGGTCGAAGATGCGCTCGCTTGGATCGACCGGCCCAGCCCATCGGGTACGTGGCTCATGAAGCGACCACTCGGCTTCGCCGGACATGGCCGAGCGCTGTCTCCACCCATCGACCAAGCCGTGAAGACCTTCATCGGCCGATCCGTGCGCGAAGAAGGTGGCATCCAGATCGAGCCGCTCGTGGAGCGATTGCTCGATATTTCGATCCACGGGCACTTGAGCGAGATCGGGACGCTCAGCATCGGCGTCCCTACCGTGCAGTTGCTCAACGCATTCGGAGCCTGGCGCTCGGCACGTCGCGCGAAGCCGGGAGAGGTGAGCGCAGAAGAGCGCTCGGCCCTCGATCGAGAGATCGTTCGGGTCGGAGCCGCCCTCGAGAGCGCTGGCTACTTCGGGCCGTTCGGGATCGACGCCTTCAGGTATGCGCGTGGACCCGGTTCAGCGCTGCAGCCGCGTTGCGAAATCAACGCTCGATACACGATGGGATGGGCCGAAGGCATGAACGGAATACGCCCCGACCTCGCGTGAGCCGTCGACTACGCGCGATCTGAAAAATGCGCTCGCTAACGGACGAAAAGACTCACTCCGAAGGGGTTTGTCGAATATCTGTCGAAGCCGTGACGGCACGTCCCTCCGACGAGTCCGCTGGCTACTCGATTCGCGTCGTGGCGCGCATGACCGGTATTCCGTCGGACACGCTGCGCATGTGGGAACGGCGCTACGGCTTTCCTAAACCGATTCGGAGCTCGACGAAGATTCGAGCGTACTCGCACGACGATCTCGAGCGCCTTCAGCTCATCACTCGCGCACTGGCCGCCGGACACCGCCCCGGCCAGGTGGTCCCGCTCCTTCGTCCCGAGCTCGAGCGACTCGTCGAAGTCACTGCCGATCCGCCGCCCTCACGTCCTGGAGCCGCGCGTGCGGCCATCGCGCCCACGGCGCCGGTCGAGGCCATGCTCGAGGCGCTCTCGGAGCTCGACATCGTCTCCGCGCAACGCCTCATCCGGCAATCGGTAGCGACGCTGGGCGCTCGAAGCTTCCTCACCGACTTCGCCTACCCTCTAGCCGTGCTGGTGGGTGAGCTGTGGGCGAGCGGGAAGATCGACATACGTCACGAGCACCTCGCAACCGAAGCTCTGTCGACGCAGATTCGAATCCTCCTGGCGACCTACGACGATGCCGGGGCGACGCCGACCGTGCTCTTGGCGTCGCTTCCGGACGAGCGCCACTACCTCGGCGCCGAGATGACCGCGCTCTACCTCGCGCTCGAGCGAGCCCAACCTCGGCTCCTCGGTCCTGCTGCGCCGGTCGATCAGATCGTGGCGGCCGCGAACGAGCTCGAAGCCGAGGTCGTAGGGCTGACACTGGTACGACCGACCGACAGCGACGCCATCGACGAACAGATTTCCGAGCTCCTCCAGAAGCTCGCGCGCCGCACCGAGCTGTGGATCGGGGGCGGAGCGGCCGCGAACGTCCGCATTTCTCACCCGAAGCTCTTTCGAGCGTCTTCTTGGGACGACATGGCGACCTTCGTCCATCGACTTCGACGACGCGGCGGATCCCTGCGCTGAACGGCCGAGGAGGAAGATGTGGAGAAGTCATCGGGTAGGAGGCCCCATGCTTGCCCGCCCCAGGACCCAGTCGGCCGTAGTGAGCGCCGTCTCTGGTGCAGGCCGGCCTGGCCACCTTGGGGCCCGATTGAGCCCTTCTGAAGGTCGGCGTCCGCCTTCACCCCGTTCACCGCGAGCCCAGACCGCCTGGTTGACTGTCGTGCCGAGCCCCGATCACGCCGAGAGCGACATTTCCGAGTCTGACGAGGCGGAGGCCAGTCGCGAGCCCGACGGCAGTCGCGAGCCCGACGATGTGTTCTTCGGTCATCCGACGGAGCTCGAGCGATGGATCGACGACTGTCGGGAGATCGAGCGGGCGGTTCGTCGCTGGCTCGCGTCCCGGCCTCAGAGCTTCGAGCTGCTCGGCGGCGATGCCTCCGAAGCGGCACCGCTGATCGCCGAGAGGCTCGGACCCGCACTCGCAGCCGAAGCGCTCGCAGCCGAAGCGCTCGCAGCCGAAGCGCCCGCGGCGTTGGAGGCCGTGGGGCTCGATGATGCGCCCGAAGGGGCCGAGTTGAGGGCGTTCGCAATCGACTCCACGCGACCGCGCGGCACGTAAACGCCTCCTTCGTGCGCCTGAAGGAACGTCACGAGACCTTCTCGCAGCTCGCACTTCAAGTCGAAGGCCTTGCTCGCATTGTCGACCGAAGCGAGCCCTCGAACGCGAAGGGCTTTGTCGGTCGCGTCGATCACGTAAATCTCCGACTTGCGACGGTCCCAAAGGGGGCTGGCCTCGCACAAACGCTTGAACTCCTGCCGAAGCGGCTCGAGGGGCGTGGTGTAGTCGACGAAGATCTCGACCGGTGCGAGAACCTCCGATCCCATTCGAGTCCAGTTCTCGAACGAGCTGGTCGTGATTCGCGAGACCGGCACGATGAGCCGTCGATCGTCGTAGAGACGGATCACGATGTACGTGAAGAACATTCTCTCGACGACGCCCCACTCGGCGTCGATCACGACGATGTCGCCGATTCGGAGAGGCTGCGTGATCGACATCTCGATGCCCGAGATGATCCCCCCCAGCGTTCGCTGCGCGGCAAAACCCACCAGAACACCCGCAATTCCGGCCGAGGCGAGCAGCGAGAGGCCCACGGTCCGAACGACGTCGAATTGAAGAAGAAATACTCCTGCAGCTACGATGCCGATCAACACCGCGCCGATGCGACGAACCATCGCGAGCCTGGTTCGCAGGCCTCGATGCTCGACGTGACCGGCGGTGTCGTCGGGGAGCGAAGCCTCGTAGGTCGACGTGCCGATCCGTAGGAGGGCGATGAGAAGCCACGCCGCAGCGAGTATCGAGAGCGTCGTCTCTCCGTAGCCGATGACGAGCGCCGTGCTCCGAGCCAGCGACAGATAAGGCGCGAGCCAGTCGAACGACAGAACGCCCAGAGCGAGCCTCACCGGACGACTCGTCCCTCGAATGAGCCGTGCGACCCACGTGGGCGAGCCCTTGGCGACGCGTAGAAGCGCGGCCGTCATCGCCGCGCCGAGCACGCGCGCGTTGAGATATGCGAGCCCGAGGAGCAGAAGTGTCCCCAGCCACTGCCAGGCTGCGAGCCCTTCGATCGTGCCGCGCTTCAAAAAAGCGGGGACATAGTCCTCGAGCCAGCGACGCTGGTTTTCAGCATAAAGAGAGCGAATCGTGGCCACGGTCTCGCGAGAGAACAACCACTCGTCGTCTGACCCGACCTTGACACGCACGAGCGAAATGTCGGCCGGCTCACCACCGACCTCGACCGTATCGAGCGAGACGCGGGCCGGATCGACCTCGCGCTCATCGGGAAGCTGCTCGGGATCGACGACGACCCGCCAGGTGACGACGCGATAGAGCATCGCCGCGAGCTCGGGCCCATCGCTCGCCCTCCGCTCCCTCGGTATCGCCCGCAAGTCGAGGTAGTCGGCCGCTCGAACGAAGTCTCCTTGGCCTGACGCGCGCAGAAATCCGGTGACTGCACGACGCGGGGTCGAGCGACTCCGGACCGCCGCGGCGTCTTGAGCCGGCGGTTCTGAAGGTCTCGATTGGGTCGGCTTCGCCGGCGACGGCGCACGGTCTTTCTCTGGAGGTCGACCCGAGGGGACGTCACTCGCTCGCGGAGCAGGCTCTCCGGTCGGGATCTCGGCGTACGCCCAGGGCGCGGCCACCAGAGCCACCAGGGTCGCGCAAAGTAATACTGAGCCACGCATCAGCCAGCGCGACACGATCGATGGTCGGCGGTGCTTCACGCAGCCGCCTCGCCCGTCGACGCTTCGTGCTCTGCCGCAGGCGCGACGCTGGCACGCGCCGAGTAGAGCTCACGCACGTGACGGCGGAGCAACATGGCAGCCTGCGTCTTCGCGTCGGCCTTCACCTTCATGATGACCCGAATGGTCGCTCCCTCTGTGCCGACGGCGACCAACCCCTGCGCTTCGGGCTTGTCGACTACCAGGTCTCCGAGCTCCGCGGCGGCTCGGTTTGCAAGCTCTTGAAGCCGCTCGACGAACACTCCGAGCTCGGCTTGATGATCGACGGTCACGTCGACGGAAACCAACGCCCAGTCGCGGCTCTCGTTGGAGACCACGCCGATCGAGCCGTTCGAGACGTAGTAGACCTGGCCCTCGTCACCACGAATCTCGGTCATGCGGAGACCGATGGATTCGATGACGCCGCGACAATCGCCGATCTTCACCTGATCGCCTGGTTTCAAGGCTCCATCGATCACTAGAAAGACGCCGCTGACGACGTCTTTCACGATCGCTTGCGAACCAAATCCCACCGCCAAGCCGAACACCCCCGCACCAGCGAGCAGCGTGCTCACGTTGAGGCCGAGCTGATCGAGGGCCATCACGGTGCCGATGCCTGCGAGCGCGACCCTGATCGCTCCCGAGATCACAATCGAGAACGAGGTGCCGCCCGAGGCTTCGAGACCCTTTCGAACGAGGCGGGCGGCCAAACGGGCACCGACGATGCTCGCGACCAGAATGCCGACGGCTGCGGCGAGCCTGACCACGAAGTCTGGGCCCTTGTCTTTCAGGTAGGCCGAGAGCTCATCGAAAAAGTGAGGCATGTTCGCTCGACGCATGGCTACTCGACCCCGGCGCCGCTGCCAATGGATCGGCGCGCCTACGCCGCGACGCTGCCGCCAGTCGCCTGTGGGTCTCGCGCTCAGCCTCCGACGCCGCAGAGCACCAGAGTGAGGTCGTCGTATTGCGGCGCCGCCCCGACATGCGCACGGATGGCGGCGAGCAAGCGATCACAAAGCTCCTGCGGAGCGCTCGTTCCGAGGCGAAGGCTCTGCTCCATTCCCTCGAAACCGAACTGGATCCCGCGCTCGCTGGTCGCCTCGAGCACGCCATCGGTCGAGAGGATCAGCGTGTCGTGGGGAGCGAGGACCAGATCGATCTGCTCGAAATCGATGTCTTCGGCGAGGCCGAGCGGGGGGCTCACGCCACCATCGATCCGAAGGAGCTTGCCCTCGGCTCGGCTCCTGATGAAAGGCGGCAAATGACCGGCGCTCGCGAGGGTCACGACTTTGGTGCGCACGTCGATCGCCAGGCAGAGGGCGGTCACGAAGATGTCGTGCTGACCGCGGGCGACGACGCTTCGATTCACGACTTGGAGCGCACGCGCGGGCCCTTGCTCGAGGAGCATCGCCGCTCGCAAATCGCTCGACACCCGCGCCATGAGAAGAGCCGCGGAGACGCCTTTTCCAGAGACGTCACCGACGCACACGCCGATGCGCTCTGGTGAGAGCCAGAACACGTCGTAGAAATCACCGCCCACGGAGTAGGCAGGCTCGTAGTCGGCGGCGAAGGTGATCCCGTCGACGTGAGGGAGCACGCTCGGCAAGAAGCTCTGCTGGATGGTCTGCGCCAGCACGAGATCTTGGGCAAGGCGCTCTCGAGCGAGAGATTCCTTGTGCATCTTGGCGCTCTCGAGCGCGAGCGCCGCATGCGCCGCGAGAGCCGTGAACAGGTCGAGATCGTTCTGACTGAAGGCGGAGCCCGACCGCGCTCTCACATTGAGCACGCCGTGCATGCTCTTCTGATGAAGCATCGGGGCATGCATCATCACACCCGAGTGGGCGCCTCGGCGCGGAGAGTCGGCGTCGTCGTCGAAGCTCAAGCTCATGGGGGCCGAAAGCGTGGCCTGAGCGCGTTGAACGATCTGCAGGTGCAGCTCGTGAGGTAGCGGCGCCACCATGACCTCGTCGACTGCACGCCCGTCGCGTTGCACGAAGCGCAGAGGCTCCATGCGGTGCGTGTCTTTGTCGGGCATGTACACAGCCGCGATCGCGGCGGCCGGGAACACGTCGAGAAGGTTTTTGGCGATGAGATCGAGCAGCTCGGTCGTATCGAGGGTCGCGCTGATCGCCTGGACGAATCCGTAGAGCGACCTGAGCTTTCGGTCCGCGTCCTCGAGATCGACGAGCCCTGGTTTCTGGGCGATCGCGGCGTCGACGGCACCGACGATCTTGGTCGGCGCTTCGAATCCGCGGCGAGTGAGCTCCTCGATACGAGCGGGACGACGGAGTCGCGATATCGTGATGTCCGTGTCCGGATCTCCTTCGAAACGAAACCGGAACGGCCCGAATCGAACCACGTCTCCGGGATAGAGCTCCCGACGCTGCACCGGGTCGTCGTTGACGAACGTGCCGTTGGCGCTGTTGAGATCGTGAACGACGTGTCCGCCAGCCTCTGGCGCAATCTTGGCGTGCTGACGAGAGATTCGCGCGTCGTCGATGACGACGTGATTGTAGGGGCCTCTGCCGACGAGAAACGTCGCGTCGAGAGGGAACCTCCGACCGGACAGACCTCCATCGAGCGCGATGAGCGAGGGCATCTTCGGTCGAGCACGCTACCAATCAAGGGGGAGCCGTGTCGACGGTCGACGGTGATCCCGGGACGCGAGGGGGAACATCGTCGAGCGGAATCGCGGCCGGCGCCGAGCTTGGTCTCGGCTGAGAGGTGGGAGGCGTCCAGCTTCCTTCGGGCATGTGACCGCTCAAGACTGGCTTCGAGGCGGGCGCGATGCTCGCGATGGGCTTCGGGACAGCTGAACCGGTAGGAGCCACGCTCGATGCGAGCGTTGGCGACAGCGCAGCGCTCGACGCTTGCCCGCCGACCTCCACCCCATTCGTCGGCGCTGTTCGAGCATCGTCGACGACAGTTGTGCCCAGCGGAGCGCTCGGGGAGGCACACGAGGTGCTCGCGGCCGGCGCTGCGGTGGCGCGCGGCGCCCCGGCCGACGGCGCGAAGACGAGCCCGAACGCAGCACCCACCGCGAACGCGGTCAGCACGGCGAGCCCGACCGTTTTTTTGCCTACGCCCGGCGGCGCGATGGTGTCGAGACGAGCGGGCCGTGGAAACGCCTCGTTCATGGGAGGGATCGACGGCATGGACGCCCGCGGCGCCAACGCGACCGAGGTGTCGCCGAGGCCGACGGCGAATCCATCGGACAGCGACGGCATCGATGCACGCCCTTGCGGAATGGGCATCGGGTGCATCGGCGCCACGCGAATGTCGGATATCGAAGGCAGAGATCCCCGTCCCGAATGACTTTGGATTTCGGCGATCGAAGGGATGGGGGCGGCGTCGGACATCGACGGCATCGAAGCGCGCTGGTTGCGGTCCTGGGCTGGCGGACGCGGCCTCGAGGGTGGCGCCGCGGCCAGAAGCGGCGTCGGCGGCGCTGGATCGTTCTCAGGCGGAAAGAGCCGCGTCGCGGCGGTCGTCGACTCGAGGTCGAGCTCGTCGATCTGGATTCGCTCGATCAACGAACGAACGGCTTCGCGCAGGTCGGAAGCGGAGGCGAACCGGAGCGCTGGCCTCTTCTTGAGAGCGCGCTCCACGAGGTCGGACAGGCCGCGCGCGACCTCGTCGGTCCGACCGACGTTGAGCCTCGGGGCTTCGTCGATGAGCTTCGCGCGAGCGAGCTCTTCACCGCGACGCGAGCCGAAAGCGTGAACCCCTGCGACCGACCGATAGAGTATGGCTCCGACGGCATAGATGTCGGAGAGCGGCGTGACGTCGCGCGAGTTGAGGATCTGCTCGGGCGCCATGTATTCGACCGTTCCGAGAGCGATGTTCGCGCGTGTGATGCCGGTGACCTCTTCGGGCGACCCTTTCGCGGCCAATTGACGACCGATTCCGAAGTCGACGATGACCGCCCGCGACCGCGCCCCCGGTTGAGGCTGCATGATCAGGTTGCCGGGCTTCAGATCGCGATGGACGATCTTCGCGTCGTGCAGATCGCACAGCGCCGCAGCGAGGTCTGCCGCGAGCTCGACCGCCTCTTCTACGCCGAGAACGCGGTCTTCCAAGATCTGGGCGAGGCTCGGTCCTTCGATGAACTCCATCACCAAGACGGGCCCGAACTCGACGTCGTCGATGAAGTCGACGACACGCGCGACGTAGTCGCTCCGGATTCGACCGAGGAGCACGGCCTCGCGACGGAAGCGCGTCACCACCTCGTGATGTTGCGCGGCAGCCGGCAGGAGGCGCTTCAACGCGACCTTGTTGCCGACCGTGACGTGCTCGCCCGCCCACACCTCGCCCATGCCGCCCGTGCCCACCAGGCGATCGGCGTGGTAGCGGCCAGCTACGATGGATCCGGGGCCGAAGCTCATGCGAGAAGAGCAACATAGCAGAGGCCGCACGCGCATCGTCGCTCGGACCCACCAGGCCTTCGACTCTTTCTTCGCGGCCCAGGCCGACCTCCGGTTTCTCGGCTTGACTCGTGGCGCGAGAAAGGGTGGTAAGTCGCCTCAGTGCGCCCTCTCATCATCGGCATCGCCGGCGGCAGCGGCTCTGGCAAGACGACCATTGCTCAGAAGGTCAGATCGACGCTCGCCCAAGAGCAAGCCGCCCAGGCCGGTGACTCCGTCACCATGATCGAGCACGACGCGTACTACCGCGACCGCTCCGACCTCTCGTTCGAGGAGCGCTCACAGCTCAACTTCGACCACCCCGACGCTCTCGAGACGTCGCTTCTCGTCGACCACCTCCGCGCGCTCCGAGCCGGCGAGGGCGTCGACGTTCCGATCTACGATTTCAAGCATCACCGACGCTCGGGCGAGGTGCGGCGTGTCGCGCCGGTTCCGGTGGTCATCGTCGAAGGCATTCTCGTCTTCGTCGAGTCCGCGCTTCGCGACGAGCTCGACGTGAAGATTTACGTCGACACCGACTCCGACATTCGCGCGTTTCGCCGGATCCGTCGCGACATCGAGCAGCGCGGTCGCACCTTCGAGTCGGTGCGTGAGCAGTATTACAAGACCGTTCGGCCGATGCACCTGCTCTTCGTCGAGCCCTCCAAGCGCTACGCCGACGTCATCTTGCCCGAAGGAGGCGACAACCAAATCGGTGTCGAGCTCGTCTCGGCGCTGGTCGAGCGCGTTCGCAACGGGGGCCGGGGCGCGCACCGCTGATGTCGCAGCCCGAGCCCGAGAGCCTCGCCGGAGCGCCCGTGCCCGCCTCCCCCGCGCCGAGGTCGATGAGCCCTCTCCTACCGTTGTTCTTGACGGTGCTCGTCGACGTATTTGCGCTGACGATGATCTACCCGCTGCTTCCGACGCTCGCGCAGCGTTACGGAGCCTCGCCGCTGGTCGCGACGTCGCTGTTCGCGTGTTTTTCGATTTGCCAGTTCATCTCGGGCCCCATCCTCGGGCGGATCTCCGACCGCGTCGGTCGCAAGCCGACGCTGATCGTCAGTCAGATCGGGACCTTCGCCGGCTTGATGGTGATCGCCCTCACGAACCGCATCGAGCTGCTCTTTTTGGGTCGGATCATCGACGGATTGACCGCCGGCAACCTCACGACCGCGCAGGCTTACATCACCGACGTCACGCGCCCCGAGAACCGCACGAAGGCGTTCGGCATCATCGGCATCGCATTCGGCATCGGGTTTCTCGTGGGGCCGGCGCTCTCGGGGGTGCTCGCCGAGCGCTACAGCTACCACGCACCGTTCTTGTTCGCGGCCGGGCTCTCCGCGCTCTCGGTGGTTCTTACGGCGACCCTCCTGCCTGGCTTTCCCCCCAAAGGTGGCACCACGCCGCGCGAGTCGCGCATCGCGCTCTTCAAGCGATACATCCGCAAAGATCAGGTCAACGGTCGGCTTCTCGAGCTGTTCTTGTTCACTTGGTCTTTCTCGATGTTGATGAGTGGCCTCGCCCTCTTTCTACAGGGGCGAATGAGCTACTCAGTCGCGCAAGTCGGGTACGTATTCGCGTTTTCGGCAGTCATCGGCGGATCGATGCAGGGCCTGATGGGTCGAGCCGCGAAGAAGCTCGGTGAAGCACGGCTGAGTCTCGTGGGATTCGGCCTCATGTTGGTCGGCTATCTCCTGATGGCCCAAGCAAGCGTGCTCTGGATTTTGCTCGTCGCGCTGGGGATTGGGTCGATTGGGTCGACCTTCACCCGACCCACTCTCACGACGATGCTCACCGAGTCGGTTCCCGAGACGGAGCACGGCCTCGCCCTCGGACTCTCCCAAGCGGGGTCCAGCATCGCGCAGACCATCGGGCCTCTCCTCAGCGGTGTGCTGATCGGCCGCGGCGACCTGACACTCTGGGCTCTGGCCGCAGGCGGCATCGCCGGCGCCGGTTTCATCGCACGCGCCGCTTTTCCGGTCTCCGGCACTCGAGCGGCGCCTCGAGCCGCTCACTAGGAGCGTCTTCGCCGACCTCGCGCGTGAAAAAGAGACCGCAGCCCGGATGCCGTTTAGGATGAGGGCGTGACCGCGGACCCCCCTGCTGCTCCCTCCCCACAGTCGGGTCCGGTGATCCGTCTATCTCGTGGCGGGGTCTACGTGAAGACGCCCGCGGGTGCCGTCCAAGTCGGCGTCCCGCCCGAGACGATCAAAGACTCGATGGCGATGGGCTTGCCCCTGCCCGACGTCTTCGTCGTTCCTCCCGATCTCTTCGATCGCCGGCGTGGTCTGACGCTCGCAGAGATCGAGTTCCCCGCCTACTTCAACTATTTCGTCCTCAAGCGTCGGGCGCGACTCATCGTCGAGCGCGAAGAGACTGCCGCGCGGCTGCGGACGGTCTTCCGCGAATCGCTGTTCGGCTCGGGAATCAAAGCCCAAGACGACGAGTTCGCCGACAGCTACCCCAAAGAGCTTCGCCCCGATTTCCAGCGCGAGACCGATCACTTTCGCCGTGGTCCGACCGGCAAATGCCAAGACGTCGACGACCTCGTCGAGTTCTGCGTCATGGATTCCCAAGGAAGGGTGAGACTGCCCAACGGTGTCACCGTCGAGAAGTCCGAGGGGATGTATTCGATCGGCGTCTCGGGCCAGGAGATCGCGCGCGTCCCGGCAATCGTCGACGTCCCCGACCGAACCCCTCCCTCGGTGGGGCTCGTGGCTGGATCCACGTTCGAGCCGCCCTCCTTCGGCGTCAGCGTCCTCGGCGCGAGCCACGGCTTCGATCCGAACGGTAAGACGACGGGGTTTCTGTTGTGGATTGGTCACCGTGGCATCTTGATTGATCCGCCAGTCGACACGACTCAGCACCTCCGCGACCACGGGGTGATGCCGAAGGTCATCGACGCCGTCATCCTCACGCATTGCCACGCGGATCACGACTCGGGCGTCCTCGCCAAGCTCCTCGAAGAGGGTCGCGTTCGGCTCTACACGACACCCACCATCCTGAGCTCGTTCCTCCGGAAATACTCCGCGCTGTCGGGCCTCTCGCAAGACGTGCTCCGCCGGACCTTCTCCTTCTGTCCCGTGAAGATCGGCGCTCCCACCGCGGTGAACGGGGCCGAGCTCTTCTTCTTCTACACATTGCACTCGGTGCCCACGATCGGCTTCGAAGCGTTCTACGGCGGCAAGAGCCTCGCGTTCTCGGGCGACACGCTCTACGAGCCCGAACAGATACGACGCATCTGCGACGCTGGCGTCATCACCCCCGAACGTCGCGACGGGCTCATCGAGTTCCCGTGGCACCACTCGGTCGTCCTGCACGAAGCGGGCGTGCCGCCACTCCACACACCGACAGCGTCACTCGCCGCCCTTCCCCCCGAGGTGAAGGAGCGGCTCTATCTGGTTCACATCGCGAAGAAAGACGTGCCCGAGGGAGTCGGCCTGAAGACGGCCGAGGTGGGGCTCGACAAGACCCTCACCATCGACGTCCGCGAGCCCGCCCACGCCGGCGCGATGGACATCTTGAACGTGTTCTGCTCGGTCGACTTCTTCCGCGATCTCCCTCTCTCGAGGGCCCGCGAGCTCTTGATGCTCGCTCGTCGGCGTCGTGTCGCGGCGGGCGAGAAGATCATCGCGCAAGACACCAAGGGCCACGAGTTTTTCATCATCGCTTCAGGCAGCGTGAGTGTCGAAAAGAACGGCCAACGCATCAAGACGTACCATGCAGGCGATTTCTTCGGCGAGACCGCCCTCATCTTGAACCAGGTGAGAACCGCCGACGTCATCGCTCGCACCGAGGTCGAGATGATGACGCTCGACCGTCACGGATTTCTCTACCTCCTCCGAGGCACCGACATCGCACGTCGCCTCGTTCGTCTCGCTCGCGCACGCGAAGAGCGCTCGTGGGAGCTACTCGAGCACAACTCCGCGCTGCGACAGCTTTCGGGCCCGCAGAAGACTCAGCTCCAGAGCTTTCTCGAGATAACACCCATCAAGGCGGGTGAGCTCTTGTGGAACGCCGGTGACGCCGTTCAGGCGGCCTACCTCATCGATCAAGGAGAGATCGTGCTCGAAGGCGACGAGGGAGCCTACGACGCAGGGCGCACCGACGCGCGCGCTCCCGCCGCGGCGCCCACCGGCAAGCCCTTCGGCAGCGGTGCCCTCCTCGCTCATGTCGATGGTCTACGCAACGGCGGCAAACACGGGAGCACTGCGCGGGTCGTCACCGACGGACGTGTGTTCCGCGTCGAAGCCGCGGACTTCGGGAAGTTCCTCGGCGACAATCCGGGCGTCCTCCTGCTCCTCATGGGAACGCAGTTCACGGAGTGAAGCCGTCGCGTCTCAGGTCGCCGAGCCGGCGTTCCGAAAGGAGCAAACGTCGACTTTACGTCGCGGGAGCGGTGGCCATCGTGCCCTCGTTGCTCGCTCTCTTCGGTGCCTGCAAGCACACCGGCGACGACGACGAAGACACGAAGCCACTTCCCAGCGCGACGACCGCCCCGGCAGAGAGTCCACTGTCCACCACGACGGTCAGCACCCTGCAAGAAGACGCGGGCCCGCCGCCGACCGACGCGGCTGCGTCACCCGACGCGAAGTCGACCAAGAAGGCGGCCTCGGATCCGACCGGCATGCGCCAGTGTTGCAGCGACCTTCGTCACAACGCGAAGACCTCACCCCCCCAGTTCCAGGGCGCCTACCTTCTCGCCGCCGCCGCGTGCGACGGAATGGTAAAAGGAGGAGCGAAGGAGCTCACGCGTCTGCGAGGGATGTTGATCGGCGCGGGCCTGCCTGCGACGTGCAAATGAGAAGCTCAGCCCTCGGATGGCTTCTGCATCCAAGCTGCTCGAGCTTTTCGTTCACGGATGAATGTAGACGAGCGTGCCGCCCTGCGGGCTCACCGCGCCGTGCCATTCCGGGGGCACGATGGGGTCGGTCCAGTCGAACAGCCACGCCGCATCGCTCGGCGGCAGATTGACGCACCCGTGGCTGCGCTCTTTCCCGAAGTCGTTGTGCCAGTAGGCGGCGTGCAGCGCGTAGCCCTCGTGGAAATACTGGATGTAAGGAACGTCGCGTAGGTCGAAGGCCTCGTCGGAGCTCTCGTTGCCATCCATGGTCCCGGAGACGTGCTTCGCGCGGATCAGAAAGGTGCCGCGCACCGTCGCGGTCGTCTCGTTCGGATCCGCCAGACCTCCGCGTCCGGTGGAGACGAGCGCGCCATAGACCGGCTTGTCTCCTTCGTAGGCGACGAGCAGCTGCTTCTTGATCGAAACACTGATCCATTTGCGCCCTCGCTCCGCGTAGCTCGCGCGATCTTTGCCGAGCTCACCGATGACGAGACCACTCGCCGGGAGCCAAACACCATCGGTCGTCGTCTCGAGCAGACCGTTCTCTCCGCCTTGGTTCTTTCCGGTGAGCTCCCAACCGCTCCGTGGCTCGGCCTGTCCGTCGGCGACGATTTGCTCGCCCTTCTTTCGATAGAGGACGGTGCCCGACATGAGGACGAATGCAGGCCGTCCGCCCTGCTCGAGCTTCACGCCATGAAGCTTCGAGATGGTCGCTGGCTTGGTCCGGTCGAGGGCGATGAGATCGAGCTCGGTCGTGAGCCCGAAGCGACGATCCGTCCAGTCAAACTCGGTGATCAGCCCGAATGCAGAGTTGTCTTTTGCTCGACCTCGATGCACCGAGAACGAGAGATTCTTGTCGCTCCCATAGGGCTGCGGAAGGTCATTGCCGCCTAGCAAGAACGCCGGCACGGGATCGACCGGCTCGTGATCGAAGCGGTGCCGATGCTCCAAGACATGCGTTCGAACCGTGGGCCCTTCGACGCGGCGTTGGTCGGCCTCGCTGGGCAATCGGAAATAGAGCTGCGGCGGTGGCGCATCGCTCATGACGTACGTGTACGGAACGGCCTCTCCACGCCGCGGTCCACGCGTCGCTGCTTCCACGATTGGGTTGTCGAGCGCGAGGCTCGCTCCCTTCCCCACGCACGCATAGCCGCGAGGCGCGACCCGATACCATCCGCCTTCGCACCCATCTTGACCCGCCGAGTCTTCGGCGCGATCGATGACCGCTCCAGCGCGCAAGTAGCCGAGCTTGTGAGATCCCGAGCGCGGCGCGTCGTAGATCCAAGTTCGCATCGCGATGCTCGCGATCTTCGCTCCGCGCCCCGGCTCGCTGTGACGCGCGCGATCGGCCTCGGCGCGACCGCTCGTCGCGGGCGAAGCCGTCTCTCCAGGGGGGGGAAGCGTGGGAAGGGAGATGGAGCTCGCGACGCGCCCGGGGGGGTCCGACGGCCCGCCACAGCCTGCGACGATCACCGCTCCTGCGAGCACCCAAGCAGATCGCATCATTTTGCGAACGACCGGCGCGAGACCTGCCGGCGGCGTACCGCTCGGTTGAGGCGCGCTCGGTCGAGCCGCGCTCGGGTCAACCGGAGTGCTGGCAGTCAACGAACAGCCTTCGATCTTTCAGGGACAACCCACCGCGCCACAGTTGTTCGCGCCGCAGCAGACTTGAGCACCGGCGCATTCCATCGCTGGATCGGTTCCATGCGTGATGTCGCCGCACGTGCCATTCGGCTTGCCCGAGAGAACGTTCGAGCATGCTTGGCAAGAACCCAGACAGGCTGCGTTACAGCAGAAGCCGTCGGTGCAATGACCGCTCGCGCATTCTCCGTCGAGCCCGCAAATGGAGCCTTGAGTTTTGCCGATGCATCCGCCTCCTTGGCACTGAGCTGGGGCCACGCAGCCCCCGTCGTTCGTTCCGTTGGAGACCGCCGAACACTGTCCCATCACGTTGGCGCACGTCGAACAGTCGGGGCAGCTCCCGGTCGTGCAACAGGTTCCGTCGACGCAAGACAGCCCTGGCTTGCAGCCGGTCGCGCACGCTTGACCCGCGCAGAGGCCGCACGTGCTGTTTCCGCAATCGACGCCCGTCTCGCCAGGGTCCATCACGTTGTTCGAGCAGCTGTAGCAAATCCCCGCCTGGCAAGCGCTCCCCGACGGGCAGTTCGCGCTCACGAAGCAATCGACGCACGCGCCGCCAGCGCTGCAGAATTTGGTTCCCATGCACGATGCGCCAGGCGTCGCGGTATGCACTGGCGTGGTGCCCGAGCACGTATCGGTCGTGCACGCGTTCATGTCGTTCTGAACGTCGCTCACGTCGGCCTGGGGCACGGCCGTCGGCGTATTTCCGGTGCAAACGCGCACGGTGCAATCCTGCGGCGTCTGCGTCGCGACGATCTCGCCAGGCAGGTGGTAAGAGAGCCCACACACTCCGAGGATGCACGTCGGATCGCTGCACTCGGTCGCTACGCTGCATTCCGCAGGCGTCGCGCAGTTCACGCAGGTCCCCGCTCCGTCGCACTTCTGCGGGAGACCACATCCGGCGGGTGACATCCCCGAAGCGACCGGGCTGTGCGTCGGCTGGCCCGACGAGCATACGTCGGTGGTGCACGGCTTGTTGTCGTCGGGTGTCTCGAGATCGTTGGGTGCCTCGGTCAGCGTTCCCGCCGCGCAGAAGGGCTTCTTGCAATCGTGCGGATCGGGGTCGGCGACCGGCGCGTCGCCGTTGAACGAGCTGAACACGCAGAGCTTGGTCGTGTCGGCGCACGTGTCGGTCGTGCAGGGGTTCGTGTCGTCGCACGAGCTTCCGGCGTTGCAGGGAACCGCGCAAGTGCCGGCGTGACAGACGCTGACGCCGGCGCCCAACATGCAGGCAGTGCCATCGGCCAAGGGGGCGTGCGGTGGCGAAACCGCGCAGTCGTCTGTCGTACACGGATTCGAGTCATTGGAGTCGTTGCCGTCGGGAAGTTGAGTCGTGACCCCCGAGACACAGCGAGCAAGGAGGCAATCGCCGACGATCTGCGTGGTCGAGATTCCGTCGGTGACGGGCACGGTGCCGCAGATCCCCTCCGCAGAGCACGTTGGCGTCGAGCAGGCATCGACTGACGCGGGGCAATCTCGAGCCTGACCGCATCGCGCGATCCCGACCGGACCGCTTCCATCGCTCTTCAGCCAACAGCCAGGGGACGTGACGCCGGCCGAAAAGGCAGCTGCGACGGCGAGCCAGGCGAGCGCACGCCGCCCGACACTCGCTTCGCGTCCTTCGGTCTTGCTCTTGGTCACCATGCGCCCTTCGCTCGCTCCGAGGTCGTCACTCCGCGAGCATACTCGTCGCCTCCCAACGCCGAATCAGCCTTTCGGGGTCGCGACCACAGCTTCGGCAGCCGCCGGGGTGCCGAGCGAGCGGTAGAGCTGGGCGTATCTACGAGCCGGACGATCCCAGCCGAGATCGAGGCGCATGACGCGTCTCACCACCGACGGCCAACGGCGGTGGGTCATTGCGCTCACGGCGCGCTGTACGGCTCCGACGAGGTTGTCGGAGGTCGGACCGTCGAAGAGAAAGCCTGTTCCCGCCTCGAGCCCCGCATCGAGATCGACGATCGTGTCGATGAAACCGCCCGTGCGTGTCGCGACCGGAAGCGCGCCGTACCGCTGCGCATACATCTGCACGAGACCGCAGGGTTCGTATCGCGACGGCAGTAGCACCACGTCTGCAGCTGCAATCAGCTTGTGAACTAACGCGTCGGACACTTGACCGAGGAAGCGCGCACGCTCCGGCGCGTGCGAGAGACCGGACTCGAGCGCGGTCTCGAAGGCCGCACCGCCAGAGCCCGCGATCACCATCGAGACGTCGAGCTTGAGAATTCGCGGCAGAGCCTCTGCGAGGACGTCGCTACCTTTTTGCCCGACCGCGCGGCCGATCGACACCACGAGCGGTCGCTCGGGAGCGATCTCGAGGCCCAGCTCGGCCATCAGCGCGCTCTTCGCTCGCCCCTTGTTTCCGGTGTCGTCGGCGTCGTAGCGCGCCACGATGGCAGCGTCGGTCGCAGGATTCCAAGTCGCGTAGTCGACTCCGTTGACGATGCCGACGAGAGGAGTCTTGCGAGCGCGGAGCACGCCATCGAGCTTCTCGCCGCCCTCCTTGGTCTGGATGTCGCTCGCGTAGGTCGACGAGACGGTCGTCACGGCGTCGGCAGCGATGATCCCACCCTTCAGGAACGACACGCTGCGATAGAACTCCAGTCGTTCAGGGGTGAAATGCGCAGCTGAAAGCCCGAGGTCGGCGAGGGCCGTCTCGGCGAAGATCCCCTGGTGGGCGAGGTTGTGGATCGTCAACACGCTCTTGGTGGCCGCGAGCTCCGGCACCTCGCGCATGAGATACGCGACCATGGCAGTCGGCCAATCGTGGAGGTGGACGACGTCGAACGGTTGGTCGTGGAGGGCTCGCTCCTTCATCACTTCGATCGCCGCGCGACAGAGCACACCGAATCGCTTCGCGTTGTCGACGTAGTCGCCCGAAGCGTCGCCGTAGACGCCGCTCTCGGTGGAACCGTCACCGCGATCGTAGAGGCCCGGGTGATCGATGAGAACGAGCTCGACCGAAGACCCGAGGCGTCCGTCGTAGAGCGTGACCTCGGTCGGAGCCGCGCCTGGAGCACCCGGTAGTCGCATCGGCGTCAGCCGCCTCGCCAGCATCACGCCCCCGGCTTCGAACGCGGGGAAGCGCGGAAGCAGAATGGTCACCTTGTGACCGAGCAGACGCAGAGCCTTCGACAGGGCGAAGGTGACGTCACCGAGGCCTCCGACTTTGACCATCGGGGCAAGCTCGGTCGCTACGAAGAGAATATCCATGCTGGAAGCCCGTGTAGCATAGCTTCCGGCGTGCGAGAGCCCCTCCCGCGTTGCGAAATGCCGACCGACCTGGCATGGGAGTGGCGAGCTTGACCCGCATCCGTTCCTACGAGCTCGGCTTCACGCCGACGCGCCCCGAAGAGACCGCAGAAGAGGCGGTCGCCACTGCCTTGCGCGTGCCGCCAGAGAGCGCGGGCATGCGTCTCGATCGCTTCGTCCAATCCCAACTTCGCCGAACGAGCCGGACGAGGACCCAGCTCATCATCCGACTCAGCGCGTTCTCGCCCGAGGGCAAGCGGCTTCGGTCGAGTGATCGAGTGCGAGCCGAGCAGCACGTGATGCTCTGGCGTGCCCCGTGGGACGAAGATGCATGCGACGAGGTGCTGGCCGTCCTCTTCGAAGACCCGCACTACCTCGCCGTCGACAAGCCTCCGATGATTCCGGTGCACCCGACGGCGCGCTACTTCCGCTCGACCGTGGTGAAGATCCTCGAGGTGGCGAGGCCCGACGATCGGCTCTTTCTGTCGCATCGGCTCGACCGCGAGACGAGCGGAGTCTTGCTCCTCGCCCGCACGAGCGAGGCCGATCGCGCGGTGAAGAGGGTGTTCGCGGGTATCGATCCGCGAACCACCAAGCCGACCAACCTCCGCATGATCGAGAAGGTCTATCTCGCCATCGCTCGCGGCTGGACCGAACGTGACTTGTTTCGGGTCGAGCATCCGCTCGAAGAAGATCCGCAGAGCTCGTTGCGCGTGAAGATGCGCGTCGCCGTCCGCGGAACGGGGCTGTCTGCTGCGACGGCGTTCGAGGTCGTCGAACGGCGCGAGCGGCGGCAGACGGGCGAACGCTACACGCTCCTTCGCTGCTCTCTCGAAACGGGGCGCCAGCACCAGATCCGAGTTCACCTCGCGTCCGAGAGCCATCCCATCGTCGGCGACAAGCTCTACGGCTTCGACGACGCGCTCTTCGCGCGCGGAGCCGACGGCGAGCTCACCGAAGAAGACGTCGCCACGCTCGAGCTTCCGAGGCACGCGCTGCACGCACACCTGCTGTCGCTCGAGCATCCGATCGAAGACGGTGCGACCAT
>JAYUUB010000234.1:0-9538 GCA_043755175.1 Polyangiaceae bacterium
CTCGAACGACGCCAGGGCGTTCGCCCAGTCGCTTCGTGCGACGTAGTCGGTGCCCTCGTCGAACGCCTGGCGCGCCTCGGCGACGCTCGGCTCTTCGGCCACGGGAGGGGCGGCGGCGGGCGAAGCCGCTGACGGCGGGGTTTTAGGCTCATCGGCTCGCGCCGGACTCGCGAAAGCGAGTAGCGAACCGCTCAGGAGCCCAATACGAATGCTGGTCACAATCAGTCCACGCTGCATCTAGGCCCCACTTCTCCCCGCACTAAAACAGACCCTCGCGTTGAGATCCAGCACTCTCGGGCCCCTCCGCGTGGTATCCGAGAGCCCGTCGCGGACGCTAGCTTCCGCCTCTGGTCGAACATCCCTTCGACGAGAGCTGACGAGACGCACTGGTTCGTCCGACCGAGGGTCAACGATGTCGCCGACTCCCAGACCCCTCCTTGCGCTTTTGATGGTTGCCTCGCTGCGCCTATTCGCCGCGTGCGCCCAGCAAGAGCCGCTTCCGCGAGGCGAGCTCGTTCTTCAGGTCGACACCGATCTCTTAGTCCCCGAGCTCGCAAGTCGCATGCGCGTCGACACTTATTCTCTCGACGGCGCCTGGTTCGATTCGCGCGACGTGTTCCTCGGGAATCCCGATGAGTGGCCCGCAAGCTTCAGCCTCGTGCATCCCACCGACAAGGGAGGCCCCAGCGAGGCGCTCGTTCGAATTCGTGTATTCCCCGATGGCGCCACACGCAGCTATCGCGGCGAGAAAAACGCGCCGCCGACGACGTTCGAGCCCATCGTGCCCGCGACTTCGCTCGGCGAGCTCTGCGCGAGCGCACCCGAGCTCGCGCTGGGCGGGGTCGTCACGCTGAGAAGAGGACGTGATTCGGTCGTTCCCGCGTTCGGTTCATTCAACGGCTCGGCCGAGTGCAAAAAATATGGCAATGCGGTCGGCTCGGTAGCCGCGCACGTCGTGGTGACCCAGCCCGGCCTCTACCACTTCGCGGTCATCGCGGTCTCGCCCGCCTTGCCAGAGAATTCGTCGAGCCTTCTTCCACAAGTCACGCTCGAGCTGCGAAAGAATTGCACCGACAACAGCTCCGGATTGGCTTGCACCTACGGCATGTACATCCTGCCTGGTGGCTATGGCCAACCATTCTATTCGTCGGTCGACGCAGAGCTCCAGCCGGGCACCTACCACCTCGTCACGGGCGGGATCCTCGAAGGCAACGGCGTCACCGACGTAACCCTCGCGGCCTGGTCCGACGCGATACCGCTTCTCTCTGGGGCGACGTCGACGAGCCCACCCGTCGACGAGACCGACCTCGGCCCATGGACCGCTGACGATCCCGCGAGCACGCCCCGCGAGGAGCCCGAGCCCGCCCGCACCATCGACCGCCTCATTCGCGTCTCGGTGAACCCCCACGAGCGAGCTTTCGCGAGTGTCCTTCTTCATGGTGATTGCGTCGGACGAGCGGCACTTCTCGCTGCGTCCCCGGGCGCAGTCGTCGCCGACGAGGCGCGTACGTGCGTGTCCGATCCCGAAGTCTCCGAAGTAGCTCCTCCGCCCGAGCCAAGCTCACCAGCCGTCATGCGCGACGCATTGCCCCATAGCGCCCGCTCACGGCAGGGCACGTTCGCCGTGTCGGAGCCCTGTGGTCCAGACGACTCCGACGATCGGGTCGTCTGCGTGCCTTCGGGTGCATTCCTCCTTGGCGGCACCGACAGGTTCGACGAGGCTGGGCTCGACGGTCCGCCACGAACCGCCGCGATCCATCGTTTCTTCGTCGACCGCTACGAGCTCACCGTCGCCGACTATCGAAACGACGTATCTGCCGGCCTCGCTCTGCGTGTGGACGATACGCCTTTCAATAATCCATCGGCCCCGACGAGCCCGAGCCAATTCAAATCGACGGAGCAGCTCTGCACTTTCTCGAAGAAAAGTCTCGGCCGCGAATCCCTGCCACTGACGTGCATTCCTTGGTACGGCGCGCGCGCCTGGTGCCAGTTCCGCCAGGGCGACTTGCCCTCGTCCGCGCAATGGGAGTACGCCGCGCTGCGCGCGGGACGCGATCGAAAGACCCCCTACCCCTGGGGTGAGACGCCGCCTGACTGCGCCTGCGACGGCAGCGACTCGAGCTGTCACGCCGAGGTCTTTGGTCGCGACCCATTCAAGAACCAGGTGTGTATCGCATCGGGCTTCGGACCCGCGCCCTCCGCCGACCTCGGTGGAGACAATGGCGACACGTCACCGCTCGGCATCGTAGGTCTCGGAGGTAACGTTCGCGAATGGACGCTCGACAGCGCCCATCGGCTCGATCACCCCTGCTGGTCCTCGGTGTGGGACCCGGTCTGCTCCGAGCCATTCGCGACGGCTCGAATGCAGCGCGGTAGCTCGTTCGTTCAAAGTGCCTATGCCGGCACCTCGACCTTCTTTTGGCAGCCCGCACAATCCCCTTATGATGTCGGCGTCAGGTGTGTGTATGCAGAAAAGCCATGAGCTACTAGCCGGCGCGCTGCTTGCGCTCTCGCCAATCTTCGCCTCTTGTGAGCCCGACCTCGGAGGCACCGTGCGAGTCTACCTCGACACCGACGCTCCGGTGCGCGGTGGCGAGGCGCTCGGCTTTCCGCCCGCGCTGTTCGATCGGGTTCGCATCGACGTCTTCCCTCTAGGCTCGACCGAGCCATGCACGTCGTGCAGCCGCGTCATCGCGCTCGACCACGGGCCCCTCGTCGAAGGGGGATTGTCGTTCGGCGTAGGCGTTCCCACGGCTCGCGGTGGAACCCGCATTCGCGCGACGGCCTATCGCTCGACGGGCTTCCCCAACGGAAACCCGACGGTACGCGGCTCGCTCGAGGTGGTGGTCGAGCTGCCCGCGATCGCCAACGGAGAGTCGCGCGAGCTCACGCTGATGCTCCCCACCGACGAGACCGGGAGCCCAAGCTCGAGCCTCGATTCTCCTCGACCGATCTCGTCCGGGCGCCCGAAAGGTGATCGCGTCGGAACGTGGGGCCCCGCCAAGCGGGTCGGGTGCTCAGGCGAGCCCTGGCCAGGGCAAATCTGCGTCCCCGGCGGTGCCTTCTTCATGCCGGGCGTGTTCTCGCAGCTCGAGAGCCTCACCACCGTGTCGAACCTTAGTCCCTACGACGAACAGCTCGTGGTGCTGTCCCCCTTCTTCGTGGACGCGACCGAAACGACCGTTCGTTCGCTCCTCGCTTCGGGTCTCTTGAGTGATAGAGACGCAGTAGCGTCGTGGTCGGGTGATGAAGAGGGCGTCGAGCTGGGCGGTGTTTACGACTGGTCCACGTACTCCGGGAACGTCGAGCGCCTCGATCTGCCAGTCACGAGCGTGAAGCCCACGTTCGCTCGGAGCTATTGCAAGACGTACGGCGCTGACCTGCCGACCGAGGCGCAGATTGCCTATCTCATCGGCGGCACGCGCGGGACGCGCTATCCGTGGGGCAACGAGGAGCCTCGCTGCTCGGATGCGTGGGTCGCCCGCGTGCAGTTCGACTTCGGTACCCAGAGCACTCAGTCGCTCCACCTCGAGTGCGCCGGGACCGGCTTCGAGGCCTTCCGCAAGGTCGGCACCTCGGGCCGCGACCGCGTCGAGCTCGAGACGGGCGCGGTCGAGGATGTCGTGGGCAACGCGGGCGAGCTGACACGCGATCGCTTCACTACTTTCGATGCACCCTGCTGGGGTGAGGGCGTCGTCGTCGATCCTACGTGTGATCCGGCAGACGATCCTGCCGCGCGGTGGGTCGGTCGCGGCGGCTCGATCGCGACCCCGATCGCAAACGGTGCGGTCGAGCGAGTCTCGGTACCGACGGACTTCCAGATCGTGGAGCTATCGTTTCGGTGTGCCCGCCCAGGAGACGACACGACCCCCTCGCCGACCGAGAACAACTTGGTGATAGGCCAGGGCTGCCGCGTCGACTCCGATTGCGGTACCGGGGCGGGCGTCTGCATGGGACCCAAGGGCAAGTGGCCTGCGGGGGGAATCGTCGGCGGCTACTGTACCCGAAAGTGCAGCTCCAAAGCCGATTGCGGTCCTCGTGGGGTCTGCGGTCTCGGCTATTGCTTCCTCGGCTGCGACGCCGAGAATCCGCCGATTCAATTCGCCGACGAGCCGCTGCTCCCGACCAAGTGCCACGGTCGGCGAGATCTGCTCTGCCGAAAGCCCGACTTCGCCCCGAAAGGAGCGTGTTCGGGCGCATGCACCTCCGACGCCGAGTGCGGCGGGCGCTACTGCGATCGGTTCTACGGCGGCTGCGTCGACACGAAGAAGCCGGGCGCCATCGACGGCACCGCGTGCACCCAAGATTCGCAATGCAAAGGCGTCTGCGTACAAGGCAATAGCGGTGGGGTCTGCGCCAGCGCGTGCTCGGCGGGCGGCGAGATCGATTCGAACGACTGCGGGGGAGCCGACAAAGGCCTATGCTATGCCTCATTCGGTTACGAATCCCCCGGCTCGCTGGGCTATTGCTATCCGGCCTGCACCAAGCACTCCGATTGCGCGACCCCGAACGTTTTCTGCATGCCAGTCCCCGAAGCGGCGCCTGTTTACCAAGAGCCTCCGTGGTGGAACATCGCAACGAGCGTCTGCTTCGAGGCGTTCCCCTGTCAGACCGTGGGGCAGTCCTGTGGCAATGGTCTCATTTGCGCGGACACACCGTCTGGACCCTATTGTCTAGAACCGGCGATCCCTTTTTAGCAGTGTCTAAAGGGCAGGAGCAGCCGTCCGTCCAGCGCCTTCGCGGGCCGAAGACTTAGTCATCGCTCGCGTCGAGCCCGACGCCCGGGCGAACCGGCACGACCCTAAGCCAACGGGCGGAGGTCGCCGCGCCTGGACTGGGAACCCGCGCTCGCAGTCTGGACTAGCGCCCCTCGCAACAACTGCTTGCGCATCACAGCGTGCGACCGAGAATCAGTACGAGAGGAACGCCGGTAGGTGTTCCTTCTTGGGTGTTGGTCGAGCTGCGTGGCCGCACGGTTGCCCCGCTCGCGTAGGGGCGGGTAAGTCAATGAATGCCTTCTTCAGCTTCGAATCGCCGCTACTCACACGTCCCATGTGCGCCGCAAAAGCCAGAGCAACAGGCCGCCACCGCTTTGCCTGATGGGCCACAAGCGTTGCCCTTCGGGATGCAGGAGCACTCGGTACACTGGAGATGCCCGGAACAGTTGGAGATCTGGTCGCTGGTCTCGCATGAGCACGTATCGAGGCGAGTCTGCTGCATGTGAGAGTGACCATCGCCGCAGCTACAAGACAACACGCCCCCCTGCATCTCGCAGCTCTCACACGATTTCGCGTAGCCGGCGATTGGCAGCACATCCGAACAGCCGCCACTCCCTCCGTTGCATGCCGCGCTGATTGCGATGCTGAACAGCCCGGTGGCGAAGACGAACGCGGGTATGGCGTTCAGAATCAACGAACGATTGAAAACGCGTGGGATTGAATGCACAGAGCCTCCTCGGGATGGGGGTCCGGTGGTTGGAGCGCTCGTCGGTGCGAGGATGCAACCACCAGGAACGAGTCAACCTTCACATCGATGTTCATGTGCCTCGCTCTAGCATCAAGTGCCTCACGAGCTCGAGCCGCGAGGTGACGCCGAATCGGCGATAGAGCGACTGGAGCTGGTTCGCGACCGTGCGCGCGCTCGTGCCACGGCTTTCGGCGATCTGCTGATTCGACTGCCCGTCGAGCACATGCCGAATGACGTCCGATTCAGCGGCCGAGACTCGTGCGGTCAGGTTCTCAGGAAGGACCGGTAGCGAGAAGACGAGGAAGGCGAGCTCCTCGCCGTCCTCGACGAATCGATCGCCCCACATCGAAGACGGACCTTCTGCGGGCAGGTCTTCGATGTCGGAGACCAACTTCTTCGACTGCGTCGATCGAAGGTCATGCGACATCGCGTCGTTCCGTTTCTTGGGCCGCCGAGGGCTCCTCGAGCTCGCCTCGAAAGTACCAATCGGCGACCTCCAACCGCCCGCGGAGGCCAAGCTTTCGCAAGGCACGCTTGACCAGGGCGCACGCGGTCGGCATGCTCGTCCCCAGGTCGAAGGCGATGTGCTTCAGCGGCCTTCCCCGCAGTGTGAGCGCGAGCGCAATGCGCTCTCTTTGGGTCAACCGGTTCGTCGCGCCACCCTTGGGACGCCGCAGCACGAGCGTGCGAAGTCCCAGCTCCGTTTCTGCCTTTGCGACGATCCATTGCCCATCCCAAAGCTCCTTCCAAATTCGCGCGCCCTGTTCGATTCGATTCTGTTCCAAATTGCACCCCGCCTTCCTATCGATCTCGCAAGTGAGCATTACGAGCTCTTCTACCGTTGGGCACTAGCGCTTCCTTGGTCGTCCTCCTCCCACAAGACGGGATCGGCGAGCTTCACGGCGAGCTCCGCCGCCGCGGCATCGACCGCTTCGATGAACTTGCGTTCCTCGGCCCCTTGCTCGAAGCCCTGAATCGTGGGTCTCATCCAAAATAACGCAGGTATGACGCCGGTGATGATGGCGACCGGGAGTATCCAGGCAAAGTGTCCGCCGAGGTGAACCCCCTTCGGAATCGACGTAGCAGAAACTTTCTTTCCGCTCGGCACGGTCGCCTCCAAGGTCACCACTACAGAGATCCCGTCGCCGTATGCGATACCGAGATTGGCCATCCGAATGACGAGCTGTGGGCTCTTCTTGCTCGCATGGTCCGAGAGCCCTACGCTCACTGCGGGCCACACCTTCGCGAGGTGCCACTCGATGATCTCGCGAGCCGCTTCCCCACCGGTCTGGAAGATGACCCCTTGTTTCATGCTCTTCGTCGCTTCGTCACTGGCCAGCAAGGTCGGCTCCCTGGGCTCCTTCGTCACGAGGCCAAAACCTTCGAGCGCGAGATCGGTCGTTCCGATCAAGACGACCGCTTTGGGCGCCTCTGCGACCCGCCGAGGGACTTCAGTCGTGTGCTTCGATTCGGAGTCGTCGCGCCAGTCTTCGAGGTTGTCTTTGACCTGGAGGTGCACGAGGGTGCTACCGCCACAACCGATCAGCGACGCGCCCACTGCGAGGGCGAAAATCATGGCCAGAGCGGTCGGTCGTGCCGACGCGGCGGGCAAGTAGAAAGCGGGCACGTTCATGGTGATCCTCTGAGTCCGCAGAGCGGTCTGAATGGGTTTGGCGTCGGAGGTCGCGACTCCGCGTCGACACCATGGGCCATCGCAACATCCGAGCCAGCTTTTCAGGCCGATCTCGAGCGCCTGCAACGACCCGCGTCGGGCGGCGTCTTCGTGATGCAACACAGGCCTCGACCTGTTGGCTCGACGACATAGAGTCACCTCGTTCGTACGGGACTTGAGCGGGGGTTGCCCAACTGCGCAAGGGCGGCGCAGCTCCTTGCGCAGAGTGCTCTCCTGCGCCGGTCGTCGGGTCGTCGCGTCGAGCTCAGCTGACGGCTTTCGTTGCCCACGGTCGTTGGCTCCTCTCGACCCCGCTGAGCGGTTCTCTGAGCAACATTCGCTCGGCTTGAGCAGCGTTCGCGCAACGGGGACGTAAGACTGCGCAACTGCGCGTTTGGCTGCGAGCGATTCCGCGCAATCACGGTTTGGCCCGGCCCTTGCTCATGCCGTTCACCATGGTCGACGAGCTGGAGCCCGGAACCGTCCTCCGGCAAAAGTACCGGATCGATCGCCTCCTCGGCCGAGGTGGGATGGGGATCGTCGTCGAGGCTTGGCACAACGATCTGGAACGCCGCGTCGCGATCAAGGTCCTTCACTCGGAGCTCCGGAGCAACGTTGCGCTGGTGGAGCGCTTTCTCCGCGAGGGCCGAGCGGCGTCCAAGATCGAAGGCGATCATGTCGCGCGAATCCTCGACGTCGACCGTCTCGAAGACGGAACCCCCTTCCTCGTCATGGAGTACCTCGAGGGCAAAGATCTTTCCTGGGTCCGTCGCACCCGCCAGCCACTCTCGATTCAAGAGGCCGTGGACTACACGCTTCAAGCATGCTCGGCGATTTCGAAAGCGCACGCCCGAGGGATCATTCACCGCGATGTGAAGCCGGCGAATCTCTTTCTTGCAACGCAAGAAGATGGGTCTTCGACGATCAAGGTGCTCGACTTCGGCATCTCGAAGATGGCGAATGGATTGGGTGGCTCGCAGCCAAGTATCACGAGCACCTCGCTCATCATGGGCTCTGCCGAGTACATGTCGCCGGAGCAAATGCTCTCTACACGCGACGTGGACGCACGCACGGACGTGTGGGCCCTCGGCGTGGTTCTCTACGAGCTTCTCACGGCGACGGTTCCGTTTCCTGGAGAGTCGGTCACGCAAGTGTGTGCGCTCGTGATGATGGCAACGCCGCCGCGGCCTCGCAGCGTCCGTGCTGGCATTCCCGAGTCCATCGAACAGGTGATTCTGCGCTGCCTCGAAAAGGATCGGCAGCAGCGCTTCACTTCTGTCGACGCCCTTTCGGCGGCGCTGCGCGCGACGCTGGCGAACACGAGCTCGGGCACGGCTCCGGTCCGTTCGCCTGACCCCAGCAATCCCACGGTCGAGACGTCCGACGGAGCGAGGGAAGCGGCTCCGGAGATCGCTACGAGCGTCTTGCCGACGACGCCGGTTCCTTACCATCGCTCCGAGAATCTCCACGGTGCGATGGTGTCGGGGCCCTCCGCTACGGGTGCGACGCCGCTCGAGGCGACGCCACAGCCGCAGCATCAGACCTCTAGCCCTTCATTGCGCCAAGAGTCGCGTACCTCCCAATCGGGTCCGTTCCAGACTGGGAGCTTGCAGCTTGGTGGGTCTCTCACCAACGCAGCGCTTTCCAGCGATCCGATCCCGAAACCGCCACGAAGGCCCGTGGCAGCTGCCGTGGTCGGCGGCGCGCTCCTCTTTCTACTCCTCGGGCTCGGTCTCGGAACGGCCCAATTCCTCTCGAGCCGCAAACCGAGCTCGTCCGCCGAAGCGAGAACCTCGGCAACCACGACGGGAGCCCCGCCCGTGAACACCACGGCGACGGCCTCGGATGAACGACGCAAACCGATCCCGATCATCTCGGTTGCCGACGCGGTCGCGGAGCCAGCAGCGAGCGCGCCAGCAACAGCGACTTCCGCCACGTCCACGCCAATGGCCGTACCTGGCAGAGCTGCCGGTACACCGAAGCCCAAGAGAGAAACCGTGAACGAACCCACGACGAAGCCAACCGCCACCGCGAAGCCCGTCCGCCCATCAGGGATTGATTGACCATGAGAGCCTCCCTTTTTACTGCGAGCGTGTTCGCGCTCGCTCTCAGCTCCTCGACTGCATTCGGCGAGCCCTCCGAAGCCGAAAAGCGTACCGCCGCCGAGGCCATCTTTGCCAAAGCGAATGAGCTATTGGCGAAGAAGGATTTCGCTGCTGCATGTCCGAAGCTCGAAGAAGTGACGAAGCTTCAGCCACTCGGCGTGGGCGCGAAAATGAGCCTCGCCGACTGCTACCTTGCCCTTGGAAAGCTGGCGAGCGCGCGTGCCATGTACGGCGAGGCCGCATCGTTGGCTGCCCAGGCGAACCAGCCCGACCGTGCGTCGTCTGCTCAAGACAA
>JAYUUB010000235.1:0-3226 GCA_043755175.1 Polyangiaceae bacterium
GTGCCAGATGCCCTCGACCGGTCCGACCTTCGACATCAACGCACCCGAAAACTTCGCCCAGATCGCGCGCATCCAGACCGATCTGTTGGTGATGGCGCTCACGTGCGATCTCACCCGCGTCGGCACCTTGCAGTTCTCGGCAGCGACGAACAACCGCCCCTCACCCTTCCTCAGCTACAACGGCTCGCCCATTCTCGACGACGAGCACGGCCTCAGTCACATGCCCGACAGCGCGACCGACGCATGGGGCAAGCTGCGCGTGATTCGAACCTGGTATCTGCAGCAGTTTCTCTATCTGCTCCAGCAGCTCGACGCGGTCCCCGAAGGAGCCGGGACGATGCTCGACAACACCGCGGTGCTGCTCTTCAGCGAGATCGCGCGCGGCAACACGCACAGTCACATGGACAACCCCTTCGTGCTCGCGGGGAGCGCCGGTGGCTACTTCAAGACCGGTCAGTTCCTCGAGTACCCCGGCGCCGACGTGTCGCATTGCAATCTGTTGGTCTCGCTCCTCAACGGGTTGGGCGTTCCTGCGACCACCTTCGGCGACCCGGCTTATTGCACGGGCGAGCTCTCCGAGCTCAAAGCCTGAAGGCGCGAGGCGGTCGTCCGATCCCGAGTGAGCGTTGCGGCGCTCCGAGCTCGCGACCCGTCCAATTTCACGGTGATTTCGCCTGCTCTCGAAAAAAATGCGTCGACCCCCTTCGAAAGTTGGCGTGGTTCGCTTCGAGCGTGTGACTCGGCATTCTGACCGATCGCATATCGTGCGCGGTTGTGGTGTGCTCCGCGCTCACCGCTGACGCTCAATCAAGGAGACCCAAAAATGATGGCTCGGACTCGGCACTGGTGGGGCATCTCGCGCCTCTCGCTCTTCTCGCTTCTTCTGGTCTTCGGCCTCGGCACGACCGGCTGCGAGAAAATCGCCAACATGATTGGCAAGAAAGCCAGTGAGAAGCTCGCGAAAGACATCGAAGAATCGAGCAAGAGCGGTTCGAAGAGCAGCAAGGGCGGCGACAAGGGCAAGACCGGTAACGACGGCGACGACACGCCCGGCAGCAAAGGCGGCGCGACCGGCGCCAAGCCGAACTACTTCGCCGACGCGACCAATCTGCCGAAGATCTACAAGGCGAAGATCGGCGGCGCCACGCGCGTCCTCGAGCTGCTGATCTACCCGGAGTACGGCTATGCCCAGATCCAAGATCCGAAGAAGCTCGAGAATGTCGATCAATACGACGAGCGCGACGGCAACGTCGAAGACGGCAACCCCGTGAAGTTCATCGGTGACCAGCCCACGCTCGCCGATCTCAAGGCCGACACGTTCGACATCGACGAGGTCGACTTCACCGCCGTCCCGAAGATGGCCAAAGACGCGATGGTCCAGCTCAAGATCGACGACGGCAAAGTGACGCACATGATCCTGAAGCGCCCCCTGCCCTTCAGCAAAGAGGTTCGCTTCCGCGTCTACGTCGACGGAGCCCGCAAAGATGGCTCGGTCGAATACGACGCCAAGGGCAACATGAAGAAAGTCTACAACTGACGCGTCGCTCGACCCGACAGGTCGACCCGACGTGCCCCACCCGACGTGCCCCACCCGACGACGATCGCGTGGGGATCGTCTTGTCGGGCGCAGGAAAGCATGGGCAAGATCGGGCGATGTCGCAGAAAGCAGTCGTCCTCGTCGCGCTCTCGGCTCTTGCCCTCGCGATCGGGTGCGGCGCTCGAACGAGCCTCGAGTTAGGCGCGAGCGGCGGCGGGGGCGGCGAGCTTCCTTCGAAGACATGTGGGAACGCGCTCGTCGACGCGGGCGAAGAGTGTGACGACGGCAACCACGACGACGCCGACGCGTGTCTCTCGACCTGCAAGAAGGCTCGCTGCGGCGACGGCATCCAGTCGGTCCACGAGGCCTGCGACGACGGCAACACCATCGACACCGACGCTTGTCGAAACGACTGCTCGCTCTCGACGTGTGGCGACGGGATCGTTCAATCTCCAGAGCAGTGTGATTCGAAAGACCCGAATCAATGCACACCGCTCTGCCTCGTTCCTTCCTGCGGCGATGGATTCGTGGCTCCCGCGAGCGAGGCATGCGACCGGGGCCCGTCGAACGAGAATCGACCCGCCATCGAGCTCGTGGCCGACGGCGCCACCTCTTCGGTCGTGCCGATACGTGGAAATTCGGGGATCGTCGCATTCTACGACTATCAATCAGCGAGCTCGCACACAGGCGTCGAGAAGCTCCACACGTCGAACCTCTTTCTCTATCAACAGAGCGCAGCTCAGGGCCTGAGCCTGTTCACGATTCACGGGATCGATCTCGACTCTTCGGGTCAATCCGAGGGAGAGGGGCGAGTCGATCAGACCTTCACCGGTCTCCCGTCCCAGGTATTCGTCGCGCTCTCCGACGACAAGGCGACGGAGTTTCACCTCGGTGGTGCGGGACAAGCCATCGGCCATTGGACGTTCAACGACAACACCGACGGTGGTGTGCTCGGTGGCATTCCGTTTCCCGGAGCTTGGACCATCGAGATCGACTCGAGCTTCATCCAATCGATCACCGCGTTTCGCTACGACGATCCGAAGATCGGCCCCATTGCGATCAGCGGAACGACGGCGGTCCTCCGCGCGCTCGACACGCCTTCGCTCTGCCGAACCGATTGCACCGTTCCGCGCTGTGGTGACGGAGTCCTCGACGGCGGCGAGGTCTGTGACGACGGGAACGTGGTCTCGGGCGATGGCTGTAGCGCTGATTGCTCCACGACGAACTGATCGAGAGCGCGCGCTACTTTCGATTCGCCGCCAAGAAGTCTTGTATGTCGTAGAGGTGATCGGCGGCCGTCTCGTCGTGGAGCGCCGAGCGGAGCGCGTCGGCGGCCGTGTTGAATGACTGGAGCTGAACGAGCGACAGCTCTTTGCCTTTGCGCAGCGTCTCCTCGACGTTCACCAGCGTCCTCTTCGCGTTCATGAGGCCGCCATTCCGCGGGTTCTCTTCGAGGAGCCGTTCCATCTTCATGAGGATGTCGGTCAAGATGACGCTGATCTCGCTGCCTGATTGAATGGCCATGATTGCTTGGACCTAGGTCTACCATCGCAGTCGGGGTTTCGTAACCAGAACGGCTCTTCGAGCGTGGAAGCACGAAATCGAGCCCCTGCTCCCGCAGGATCAAGTGCAAGGAGCTCCGCGAGCGCCTCGGCCACGAGCTCCTCGGCGAAGAGCGGCACGACCGGG
>JAYUUB010000236.1:0-26216 GCA_043755175.1 Polyangiaceae bacterium
ATCGAACCACTGAGGGCGCCGGTGCAGATCGTCCACGTCGTCCACGACGTCTCGGTGAGCGGGGTGCACGCGACGATTCGAGGCGTGAACGCCGCCGTCGGGACCGTGCTCGATCGGGTCATCGATGTGATCGAGACGAGCCCTCCGGTGCCCGAAAGCGACCCCGAACGACATTGACGGGGGAGCCACGAATGAAACTGGGTGACCTTGGCCGCGGTCCACCTCGCACTCGTTCTGCGACCGCCATTCGGCGCAGCCTTGCCCAGAATGACGGCGCCTGGTAGCGATTATGAATGCAGATCTTGGCTTGGGTGGCGCGGATGGGCTTGGTCTCGGGCCTCGTCTTTGGGGTCGCGTGTGCCACGGGAGTCACGATCACCGACGGCGGTGAAGGCGGAGACACGTCGGCCGCGACAGTGGCCGTCGGAACGGCGTCGACCGGAAGCGGCAAGGCGGGCACCGGCACGGGCTCAGCTACAGGAACTGGCGCGAGCACCGGCAGCGGAGCCAAGTGCGGCGACGGCGTCGTCCAACCCGGCGAGGCCTGCGACGACGGCAACGCGAGCAACACCGATGCGTGCCTGACGACGTGTCTCGTCGCGAGCTGCGGCGATGGGTTCACCCACGCGGGCGTCGAAGCGTGCGACGACGGCAACGCGGTCGAGACTGACGCGTGTTTGAGCACGTGCGAGGCTGCGAAATGCGGCGACGGTGTCGTCGAGGCCGGCGTCGAAGAATGCGACGACCACAACGCCATCGACACCGATGCGTGCACTTCGACTTGCAAGACGGCCTTCTGCGGCGACGGCTTCATCGAGGCGGGCGTCGAGACCTGTGACGACGGCAACATGGTAAGCGGCGACGGATGCAGCAGCGCGTGCCAGCCCGACCTCGTCTTCCACGGACCGGTTCATGCGTTCGCCGGTTTGCAGAGCTCGTTCTACATCACGCAGTTCGGTTGCTCGAACAGCGGCGGCGATCCTGCCGGCGACGCGCTCTACTTCTGTCAGCATTTCTACAATGCGACGTGCACGCCCAAGCCTGGATACACGACAGTCTCGTCGTCGACCAATCCGATGATGCACTCCGGAACCAACTGCAACAACCCCGATCCCACCGGGTTTGCCGTTCCCGGAACGGTGTGCGTCGGCGGTCCTTGCAAGATTGGCAACTATACGTCAACGCTCGGCGGCCTCGGTAACCTCGTCTGCCAATGCCCCATGTGAGTCACGGCTGATCGGTTGGCGCTCTAGGGCCCGCGTATGTACCCGTTCACCGGGTCGTGGCCGCTCTCGACTGAAGAGTCGTGCGCTCGCCCGGCTTCTGCGGGCTGGGACGCGCAGGGCCGGGATGTGCGGAGGCCCTGTCGCAGCGCTTCGCGAAAAAGTCGCCCGAGCCTGCCTGCCGTGCAGGGGCTCGGGTGACCAACGGTGCATGCTGCCCACCTCGTCGCCCAAGACTCTGCTCCTTCGCTCGGCGGGTACCGCTCTCGCCCTCGTTTGCGTCGTCCCCTGCGAAGCTTGGGCCGATCCCGTGGCGGTCGGTGTCGACGCGACGGTCGAGCATCAGACCTGGCATGGCTTCGGCGCGACCCACGACTCGCTGGTGTACGGCGGCATAGGCGACGTGCTCAGCCCTTCGCAGCGAGCGAAGGCAGTCGACGCCCTCTTCAACCAGGTGAGGATCACCACCGGCCAGGTGCCCACCACGTTCGAGGCGCCCGCTTCTTCGACGCTCGAGAGTTTCTTCTCGAACCAGAAGAACGACAACGCCGATCCAATGTCGCTCGACCCCAACGGCTTCTTCACGGGGCTCGGCGACGCGTTCAAGACCAACGTCGTCGACATCGCAGGCGGGCCAGCCGACCTCTATCCCGACGTGAAGATCAACCTCACCTACGCGAGCAAGTGGCTCGGCGCGCTGCGGACGTCGAACTACGACGCGTTCCTCGGCGAATGTGCCGAGCAGGCACTCGCCGGCGTCCAATATTGGCAAACGAAGTACGGTGTGGTGCCGCCCTACGCCATGCTCTTCAACGAGCCCTTGAGTGGCAATCAAGAGCTCTCGGGCGCATCGGTCGATACGATCGTCGACATCGTGAGGCGCACCGGGCAGAGGTTTGCGGCCGCCGGTCTCGGCGGCGTGAAGCTCGTGGTGCCCGCAGAGGAGACCGAAGAGAAGTCTCTCGCGACCGCCACTGCCATCATGAACGACCCCGAGGCGCGAACGTACGTCGGCGCCATCGCGTATCACACCTATCCCTATGGCTCGACGTACTCGTACGTCCCCAACATCCTCGCCACGAGCGGGGTTGGCAGCCCCGATGCGTCGCGAATCGCGGTGCGCGCTCAGCTCCGCGACCTCGCCGCGCAGAATGGCGTGGGGCTCTGGATGACCGAGGTCTCGCATGCGTACATGACAGGCGATGGAGTGGAAGCGACCGACTTCCGCGTCTTGCGAGGCCGCGCCATTCACATTCACGATGAGCTCGTCTACGCCGATGCTTCGGCCTATTTCGGAATGAACAGTATGTGGGACAGCGTCTCGCAGGCGGGCCACTTCGGAACCGACGGCTCCGAGATGACGATCGCCGAGCACGACACGATCGTTCTCGTGAAGCAATCGACCGACTCGGTGATCATCACCGGCATGGGACGGGCGATTGGCCACTACGCACGCTTCATTCGTCGTGGCGCGAAGCGCATCGACGCGACGAGCAGCGATCCGCTCGTCCTCGTGACCGCGTTTCGAGACGATACCCAAGGCGGTCGCCTCGTCCTCGTCGCCGTGAACGATGCCCCCGACTCGCGAACGCTCGACGTCACCTTCACCGGCGCGCCCCTCGGATCGTCCCTCGATGGGGAGCAGTCGACGGCGGCTGCCGTTTGGCAGCCCATCGGAGCGTTCCCGGCCACCACGCCTTCGACCTTCTCCATCACCGTCCCGGGCGAGAGCGTCACCACCGTTGCGACTCCGGGCAGCGTGACGGGGAGCGGGGGTGCGAGCGGCACGGCCTCGAACAGCACCGGTGCGGGCAATGGTGCGACGAGTGGCACGGGCCTCGGCGCCGGCGGATCCGGAAGCGGCGGAGCCTCGGGCAATGGCGACACCGGCAATGGGCGCGGTTGTTCGTGTCGCACCGCAAGCGACGGGGGGAGCCGAACGAGCGCTCTCGCCCTCGGGCTCGCCCTCGTGGCAGCGATCGCTCTTCGGCGACCGCGGGAGAGCGCGCGAGACTAGGCCCTCACGCCTGCTGAACCCGCGCAGAGCCTCGAGCGCACCACGAAGCCGTTCGCCGTTCAGGGCGAGATTGGACTTTGCGAAGTGCGCGCGAGTTGAGTCGTCCGGCGTCTGGAACAAGACTTCGGCCATCGTCAATCCCTTTACCGCACGCCGGCTATCGCGCGTGGCGACGATCTCGACGAGCGCGTCGATCGTAATCAGCGCATCGAGCGGCATTTTTCGTCAATCGACCCACGGCGCGGTTTCTCGCGGGTCGTGATCGAGTCTCGAGACGACTCGCGTCACCTCGAGGCACGGGAGCGCTCGGGCTCTGCGTAAGCGCAGCTTCATCTCGAGATCTTCGCCGGCGACGATCCGGCGCTCTCGTGCCCGAGGGCACGTAGGCGTAGAGTGCGGTCGAGGAGCTTCCATGCGCGTCCGCTTTACGTTCGTCGGTCTCGGTCTCTCGTTCGCCGCGTGTTCCGAGCCCACGCTTCCGCCCGCGTCGCCCGAGACCGTCGCGCCGAGCCAGGTGCAGTCGCCGTCCGGCGCGCCTGCTTCATCTGGCAACGCCTCCGCACCTCTGATTGCGGCGAGCTCCGCGGCAAGCGCCTCGCCGAGGCCTGCGAGGGACGTTCGCCTCGCGATGCTCCTCGTTCCGCTCTCGGACGCACGCGACAGCGTCGACGACCTGCCTACCCAGCGCATGCTGCGGGCCACGACGCCAGCCCTTCGAGCCTGCGTCGACACCGTCGGTGGGCCTGGGAAGGTCTGGATCACGGGACGCATCAGCAAGTCCGGATCGCTCGAGGCGATGAACGTCGCCTATGCCGATCTCCCCGACTCGAGCGCGCGCTGCATTCTCGGTGTTCTTCAAAAGACGTCGGTCGGAGCCTCGTCCCAGCCGCTTGCGCTCTCGGTCGTCGCGAGCCTGCGCGAGCCCTCGGGGTCCGCATCGATTGGTACCGACGTGTCGGCGAGCGCTCCGCCTCCCGGCGAGGAGACCCAGGAATTCGGAATGCGAGGGCTCAGCGCGACGGGCGAAGGGGGCGGCGGGCGCGGAGAGGGCATCGGTGTCGGCAGCATCGGCACCATCGGTCACGGCGCCGAGACGCTACCCGGACAGGGGTTTGGTAGCTCGGGGCGCCTCGGCGGACCTCACGCGCAGAAGCCGCCGCGCCTGACGACGGGTGCGACGAACGTGTCCGGTCGACTTCCCCCGGAGGTCATCCAACGCGTCGTGCGTCAGAACTTCGGTCGCTTCCGGCTCTGCTACGAAAAGGGCCTCTTCAAAGATCCGAACCTGGCGGGAAAGGTGGCCATCCGCTTCGTCATCGAGACCGACGGCTCGGTCTCGTCGGCTTCGAGCGACACTGCGACCGCTCTCGCCGACGCTGCGGTCGTGACGTGCACGGCGAAGGCATTCGCGGCATTGTCGTTCCCAGCGCCCGAAGGCGGAAAGGTGACCGTCGTCTATCCCATTTCATTCTCCCCGGGGGACGACGCGACGCAGACCTCGACCAAGAGGGTAGCGGCCAAAGCTCCGACCCAGAAGAAGTCGATCCGCGTCGCCGGTCAGCCTCTCGAGAAGCTCGTCGCCGGCGATCTCGTGCGCGCGCTGCGTGACGGCGACATACCGAATTCGTCCGTCGTCCTTCTCGACGAAAAGCCCGGTTCGCCCTTCGTGGTCTTCACCGAGTCGAGCGGTGAGATACTCGCCATTCAGCGCGTGCTCGCCCCGAAAAAGGGCGAGGCGCCGTTGGCGTCCACGCACGAGCTCGAGATCTTCGAACGCAGCGACGTGCCCGCCAAGCGCTACGCCATCCGCGTGCTCGGTCGCAACGCCCAACTCGCGGGAGAGCTCACCGAGCGCATCGTCGAATAGCGCGTTCGCTCCCAGGGATTCGCGCGTTCGGCTCAGGCCAACCCGACGATGCCACACGGGCAGCCATCGTCGAACGGCATTGGGCATTGATTATGGGAATGCCGGCACATCCCGCGAAGACGCCTCCGAGCAAGCAGACCGACGTCTCCGCGTAGCTCCCTCGTGAGGACGAGCCTCCGCGGCTCTCCGTCGCGATCAACGAGCCTCCGAACGACCCGGACCGCGAGTCCGATGGGTCCGACGCGCTTCGCGACCGATGGATGACTCCCAGCCTCCGGCCAGGCACCCCTTCGAACATTCGCGACGGTCGCTATAAAGGGGTATTCGACCTCGAGGGCGAGACGCCGTGGGTCGCCAAAGTGGGCGACGAGATCCAGATCCGGGTCGCCAGCGCTTCGCGCGAGCCGAGCAGCGTTGCCGACCAGTGGTCGTTCCGCACGCTCATCGTGATGCCAGACGGTACCGTGGCGCGCGACGAGCAGAATACCGATGAGTTCTGGGTCGGGGCCGAGCTCATCCACTCGCCCGATCTCGGTCTCCTCGGCATTCAAGGGAGCGTGCTCGACGGCTTCACCCCCCGTGCTGGTAAGACGACCTGGAGGCTCGACACGAAGACTCATCAATATCTGCGTGGCGACGAATTCCGCTGAGCTTTGGAATGATGCTCAGCGGAGCGCCTCGACGATCTTTTTCAACGCGTCGGCATCCGCGGAGCCAATCTCACCGTCGGCGACGACGATCGTGAGAGCGGTCAGGTTGGGGAAAATGAACGACGCCGCGCGCTTCTTGCCGACCACGTCGCCCTGGATCTTCACGAGCGCCGCGTCGAAGTCGGCGGCCGTGCGGTACGTGAAGACGCCGCCGAAGAGGTCGCTCTCGCGGGCGGGCGTTCCCGGCATGGTGAATTGCGACGCGTCGGCGACGCCGGCGGGTGTGGGCATGGCCTGACACACCTTGGCGATGCGTGCGCTCACGACGAGGTTGCAGACGGCCAGCGCGGCGAGGTGGGTTCCGCCAGAGGCGGGTGCCGAGGTCGCAACGGCCGGCGCACTGCTGCTCGAGGATGAGGCCGCCTTCGGCGAAGAGGTCTTGGGTGCATTGGAGCCCGAGGTCGCGGTCGTCGTCGAGCTCTCGGTCACGGGCTTCGAGCATCCGAACATCAGGAGGCAGACGAAGAACCAGTTCTCTAGGTTCACGGTACCCCCGCCTTGCGCATACGAACGGTGTACGTGGCGACGCAGCGGTGGCCCGGTGCATCTTCGATCTGGTAGGTGCTCGTGCCAGAGAAGTCGGCGGGATTCCGCGGGACCGCGAACGACGACACCACGGTGAAGGTGGCCGACCCGCGCGGGCAGATCTGGGTCTCTTCGTAATTGCATCCGTAGGGAGCCGGCGTCGCGCGCGAGTCGGCGACGCTACAGCCCGGCTCGGCGCCCGCCGCGAGCAGAGACAGCTTCTCGATGTGCGCGTTGAAGCCGCAGTCGCCCTGCGTGCGGTCGGCCGTGATGACGTAGCCGCCGACCGGCTGCGGACAGATCGCCGGAAGAACGCCCGCGCCGGCTCCGCTCGATGCGCCGCAAGCCACGGCGAGGAGCGGGAAGAGAACAGCCATGCAGGCGCGCGCGGGCGTGGGGATCATCGCGCCCGATGGTACGTGCCGGCCTCGGAGCCGTGAAGGAGAAAGACCGTGCGCACCCCTCGTTGGGGTCTCGCGCATCGCCGTCGGTGATTCGACCTACGTGCGCGCGCGACCCGCCGGTGACACCCGCGCGGCTGTGGCGTTTCGTACCAAGGTCGTCGCGGTCCTCCCGTTCCCCGCCGGAACGATGGGCGAGATCGACGACAATCACGCGTGGCTCTCGGCGAACGATTTACGCCGACGTTCGAAGATGAAAGACGGCACATTCAATGGCGCCGTCGCCTGGGGGAATGGACCCGAAGAAATCATTCCGCTCGAGCAATCGATTCTTTCGCGGACCGGCAAAGCGAGTGTGCGCAAGAGCTAGGAGCGCGAAGCGATCGCGATTCTCACGAGCACGCGCAAAATCCAGCGCCGCATCGGCGCCCTAGCCCACTGCATCTGTTTTCGCTCCCTAGCCTACAAAAGCAGGCTTTCGTGATCCTTTCTCGCGCGCCCGTTACGCGAAGGAAGAGGCGGAATCTCGTTCGACTTACTCAATCACGGGCACTAAGATGGCGGCCACATGGCCTCCTCATTCGATCAAGAAGTCTCCGAGATGCGCGCGTGGTTCGAGAGCCCGCGGTTCGCCGGAATGAAGCGCCTCTTTTCTGCGCGCGAGGTCGTCGAGCAACGGGGGACCATTCGGCCCGACTACACCGTCGCGCGTGAAGCTGCCGAAGCGTTCCACGCGAGGTTGCGCCAGCTCTTCACCGAGAAGAAGTGCATCACGACCTTCGGGCCGTACTCGCCGGGGCAAGCGGTCGCCATGAAGCGCACCGGCATCGAAGGCATCTACCTCGGTGGATGGGCGACGAGCGCCAAAGGGTCGCGCGGAGAAGATCCCGGACCTGATCTCGCGAGCTATCCGCTCAGCCAGGTGCCCGATGAAGCCGCACCCATCGTTCGCGCGCTCCTCACGGCCGACAAGAACCAGTTCCATGCGCGCTCGCGCATGACCGAAGAGCAGCGCAAAGCGAACAAGCCGGTCGACTTCAGGCCCTTCATCATCGCCGACGCCGACACCGGCCATGGCGGTGATGCGCACGTCAGAAACCTCGTTCGCCGGTTCGTCGAGGTGGGTGTACCCGGCTATCACATCGAAGATCAGAAGCCCGGCGTGAAGAAGTGCGGCCACCAAGGCGGCAAAGTGCTCGTCTCCGAAGACGAGCAGATCAAGCGCCTCAGCGCGGCTCGCCTGCAGCTCGACATCATGCAGGTGCCCGGGATCATCGTCGCGCGCACCGACGCCGAGAGCGCGACGCTCCTCGATGGTCGCAGCGACGAGCGCGATCAGCCCTTCATTCTGGGCGCCTCGAACGTCAACCTTCCGAGCTTCAAGATCGCCTTCCTCGCCATTCTCCGACGGTTCCATCGCGCGGGAATCGAAGAGCTGAGCGGCCACGAGCTCTACGCCACGGGCGACGTCGAATACGCGCTCGCCGATGCATGGCTCGATCAAGCGGGGATCGGCGCACAGATGGTCGAAGCCATCGCCGCCTATGAAAAGGGTGGTCGCGTCGCCGTCGATGCCACCCTCGACAATGTCTTCGATCGCTTCGTCGACGCGTGGCAGACCGAGGCCGAGGTGAAGACCTACGGCGAAGCCGTCGCCGACACGATGCGCTTTCTCGCGAGCGAAGGCGTTCAGTTCGGCATGACCGAGCAGCAGTGGCTCGACTTCGCTTCGCGCGCGTCGTTCTACACGATCAAAGAACAGGCGAAGGAGATGGGCGTCGACGTCATGTGGGACTGCGAGCACGCCAAGACGCCCGACGGCTATTACCAAGTGCGCGGCGGCATCGAATACGCGATCGCCAAGTCGCTCGCCGTGGCTCCCTATGCCGACGTGCTCTGGATGGAGACCAAGACCGCCGATCTGCACGACGCCAAGATCTTCGCCGACGCGATTCACGCGCAGTTCCCCGACGCGATGCTCGCGTACAATCTCTCGCCATCGTTCAATTGGGACACCACCGGATTGAGCGACGAAGAGATGAAGCGCTTCCCCGAAGAGCTCGGAAAAATGGGCTTCGTCTTCAACTTCATCACCTACGGCGGCCACCAGATCGACGGGCTCGCAGGTGAAGAGTTCGCGCTGGCCCTCCGCGAAGAGGGGATGCTCGCGCTCGCTCGATTGCAGCGTAAATTCCGGCTGCTCGAGTCGCCTTACCGCACCCCGCAGACGCTCGTCGGTGGGCCGCGCGCCGATGCGGCGTTGATGGCGCTCTCGGGTCGTACGTCGACGACCAAAGCCATGGGCAAGGGCTCGACCCAGTTCCAGCACACCGTGCTCACCGAGGTGCCGCCGAAGCTCCTCGAAGACTGGCTCGATCTCTGGCGTGCCCGTCACGGCATCACCCAGAAGCTCAAAGTGTCGCTCAAGCCTCACAGTGCGGGCGCCGAGCTGCTCGAGCTCTGCATCGTCAGCGGCGACGGCGAGAAGGCTGCGAACGTGATCTTCGACACGATCCAAGACCGTCGGGGCCGCAAGATCCTCTCGGTGCGCGATCAGAACACGTTCGACAAAGCGCTACGCCGTAAGCGTCTCATGACGTTCGCGCAGCTCTTCTTGATCCATCGCTACCGCATCGATTCGGTTCACTACCTGACGCCGACCGAAGACAACAAGCGACAGACCGAGCGGATGATGGCGCACGGCTTGTTCAGCGAGGTCAACGAGCAGGTCGGCGAGATCATCGTCGCAGACGTGAACAAGGAGCGCGTCCGTCAGCTCCTCGAAGCCGACCGCATGGCCCTCGGCGCCCTCATCGCCACCGAGTAGCTCTCTCTGATCTTCATGCGCAAAGGTTGAACGAGTCGTGCAAGCTCGTGTCGACCTGGCGGCGCGTCAGACCGGCAGGTGGTGAGCCCACTCGTCGAGGTGAGCCGAAGCGTTGATCAGGTCGCCGCGGCGCTTGTAGGGCCCGGTTCCGGTCGTGAGCGGCGCCGTCGAGGCGCCGTTCGAGTACATCTCGAAGTGCAGCATCGAGCTCCCCGACGAGAGGAGGCCGATCTTGGCGATCGGTTGGCCGCGTTTCACGCTGTGGCCGCCGATGTAGCTGCCACCGAGGATCTCGCCGTAACGAATGAGAAAGTCGCCGTGGCGGATCTCGACGGCATAGGTGTCGCTGTAAAAATAGTACGGCGAGCGGACGAGTGTCCCGTCTGCGACGGCGTGAATCGTCGTTCCTCTCGGGCCGAGCAAGTCGCATCCGGCGTGGAGACGCGTCCCATTCGCGCGCGGCGCGCCGAAGTAGCGAGCGCCTGACTTCCAGTCGGGAGACGGCCGATGAGCGAGGGGAAAGCAGAAGCCGGATCCGCCCGAAACCAAGTGTGCGGGAGCGGGAGAGTCGTGCGGGGCCGGCGTCGTCGTCGCGCTGTGCGGCGGCGCGAAGGGCGTCTTGGGCGCGGCCGGGGCGTTGCCATCGGGGGTCGCGAGCAGGGTCGCGTGCGACTGGGCTGCACGCTCGAGCGCGTGCCACGTCAGCTGTCCGACCTTGCCGTCGACACCGAGCGCGTGTGTCGATTGGAAGTGGCGGACCGCTTGCTCGGTTTGACCGCCGTAGGTCCCATCGGGACGAAGGTGCGGATGCGAGCCAGCCAAGTTGAGCAGCTCTTGAACTTGCCGTACCTCGTTCGAGCTCGCACCGCGCGTGAGCGTCGTCGACAGCGTCATCGGGAATCTCATCGTGACCTCTTCTGGCTCGAGTCTTGGTTCGACGTTCTCCACCTAGCAAAGCACAGGCCGAGTCGGGCGCGAGACCGGAAGGAAGAGCGTCGTCGGCTACTTCGGAATGCGCAGCTCGCACAGCATGGCGCGATGATCCGTGCCGCTGTCGCCATCGAGGCGAGCACTCCCCGGCGCCTCGCCGAGCGTGGTGCATCGACCTTTGGCGAAGTCCGACGCCACGTGATCGAGGGTCGTACCACCCGCCAGCAGATCGCCCGGCGTCAGGTAGCGGGCCGTGGGATACGGAGGATCGTGCTCGGCGATACCGCTGTGAAAGGTGAAGCGTTTGCCGGCGCCCACGAAGCTTCGAAAGTAAACCTCGGACACGTCTTTGCCGCGGTACGGGTCGAGGTTGAAGTCGCCGGAAAGGATCGCGTTGGCGCCTCCTGCCAAAGAGCTCGGCTTCTCGAAAATATGAGTGAGCTGCGCCTTGCGGCACTCGGCCGCGCCTCCACTCGGGGGATGGGCATCGATGAGCGTGAATGCGCGCCCAGCGAGCGGCAAAATTCGCACTGCAGAGACGGAGAAGCCCGCATCGCACCCAACGGTCGCCGGAGCCGTGGTTGCAGCGGTGCCGAGGTCGCAGCTCGCGCCATCTTCGCACCGGTCGATGTGTCCGAAGCCTCTGCGCACGGCGACGCACTCGAAGTGACTCCGCGCATCGCACGCGATCGTGTAGTCGGAACCGACGAGACGACGTGCCTGAAGTGGTTCGGCGCGCCTCGATGGGTGGCAGACCTTGCCAGGGTCGCTCTCGTTCATACCGTCGCACATCGAATTCGGAACCACCTCTTGCAGCGAGATCACGTCGGGCTGCAGTGCCGCGATACTCTCGGCGAGTCTCGTCTCGGTGTCGGCGTCGCAGAGCTTGAACTTGTACCCCGAGCACTCCGCGGCAACGTTGCCGACGTTCGTTTGAAGCAAGCGCATCGACGCTTGCCCCGAGCTCTTGAGATCGTCGACGTTGGCGGGGCTGTCCGACGCCGCACAGCCCGCGAGAGAAAGCAGAACGACACCGGCACAGGTTGCGACACGACGCATGCTTCCTCATAGCATTTACTCGAGGGAGAAAGCGGCGCTCCGTGAGGTCCCGGCACCGCCCCGAAGCTGTCGGTTCGACCCCGACGCGATCACGTGATTCGAGCGAGGATGGCGCGCGCGGTCGACGACATTCCGGCGGGGTCGAGCGCGGCTTCGATCTCGCGTGCACGGAGGGCTTCGTCGAAGGCGGCTTCGCGATCCGACTCGGAGAGATCGAAGAACGACGATGCAGCAACGATTCGTCCGTGCGGATCGCGCTCTCGGTAGGCGCTCACGGTCGCCTCGATGAGGCGCTCGGTCTCTTCGGGAGTCGTCATGGCGCCTCCAAACGAGCGGTCGGTCTAGGCGAGCCCGAGAGCGTGACGCCGTTCTGCTCCAGGCAGTCGGCGATGAGCTTGCGTCCGCGTGTGACGTTCTGCAGAAACGTGTTGGGTCTCATCCCGACACGTTCGGCGAGCATCGCGTCGGGCTCGGTTCCTCCGCTCTCGAGGCGCGCATCAAGCGCCGCGCGCGTGGGCCCGGCGAGCTTCTCGATGCATAGGACGATCACGCGTCGCAGGAGCGGATCGACGGCGAGCACTTCTGTGGCGCCGGTCGCGATTTCGCCCGTCTCGTCGAGCGGCTCGTGACGCTTGTGGCGACGGAGCTCGCTCACGGCGAGGTTGTGCGCGATGCGCGCGGCGAGTCGCAAGAGGCCGTTGTCGCGTCCATCGGGAACGAAGCGCGGCGCGACCTGCCACACGCGGAGAAAGGCCTCTTGAACGACGGCCTCGGTGTCGACGTGCCTCGCGAACGATCGAAGCCCGCGACGAACGCTCGGCTCGGCGCCAGCGACGAAGCGACCAAAGGCCTCTTTGTCGCCGGCGGCGATGCTGGGAAGGAGCAGGTCGAGATTCAGGTCCATCGCGGTGGGCATCGAGAGAAGGAGAACCCCGCTCCGAAGCAGAGCGAGACGGAGGCTAGGCGGTTGGGATCGCGGTGATTTCGATCGTGTTGGCGAGCACGAACGTGACCACGAGGTCGAGCGTGGATTGGATGGGAGCGTCGAGCGTGATTCGGATGCGCAGGGTTTGGCCCTTTTCGTATCGGCCTTCGCGCGTCGATTGAGCGACGACGCAACGCTGGTGGGCGAGGGTCGTCGAGGCGTCGAGCACGACCGATACGTCGAGGTCGGCGAAGCTCAAATCGATGCCTTCTTCGTCGACCTCGAATTCGACGACGATCTCGGTCCCACGCGCGATCACGATCCGTCCGCGGAGATGACGCGTCGGCCTTGTTGCGCGAGCACCGTCTCCCTTGGCGACTTCTTCGCGCAAGCTTCCGCCTTCGTCGCTGTCGTCTGCGTCCCTCCGAAAGACGTCGCGAACGGCACCGACGACCTTGGAAAGGAGACCGCGTTTCGCCTTTTCTTGCATCTGTGATGCACCTGTATCGCGTCGATCGGCCTTCTCATCCTTCGCGCCGGACGTCGCTTCGGCTTCGGCCTTCTTCAAGGGTGTTTGGTGAGGCCCGCCAAAGCCACCCATCGGTGGAGGCGACGGTGCTCCTAAAGACATCGGAGGTGCGGAGTAAGAAGCCGGGGCGGGCGCCATGGGGCGAGGTGCCGGTCGACCCGCCATGAGGCCGACACTTCGAGCATGTTCCTCGAGGCTGGTCATTTTGCCCGTAGACGCGAAAGCGGGCGCTGCAGCCGACCTCGTGACGCTCTGCGCGCCGAGGAAGCTCGGGAGCATGGCCGCACCTGCCGATGCCGAACGAAGGCCGAGCCCTTCGGCGCTCATCGCAAACGGAAGCGCCTGAGGCATCGTCTCGCGTCGCGTCGCATCGCGCGGATCGACTGTCGTTTCGTTGGTGATGGCCACCCACGAAGTGAGCCGCGTCGAGAGCCCGAAAGCGAGGCCGACCTGCTCGATCTCCGCATCGAGGAGCGACTTCGACTCGCCTCCCGCGATGCGCGCTTCGATGTCTTCTACCCGTTCACGCGCGAACAACTTGGTGACGGCGTCGCTTCCCTGACCTGGCTGCACGGCTTCGATGCGCGTGCGATAGACGTAGTCGCCATCGACCATGCGACCGCGCACGACGACTTCGCCTCCTTCGGGGCGGAGCTCGATCGCGATGCGGGCAGGGGAGCAGCCGAAGAGATCGGGCAGGCGATCGGGCGCGGTGCGTACCACCGCCGAGCCCGTCACGGTGACGTCTACGACGAGGGGCGAACGCATGCGATCGAGGAGGCGTGCGCTCGCGCGCTCCGGATCTTCGCCGATGCCGAGCATCGCTTCGACGCCTCGCCCGGCGCGCGCGATCGGCATCAAAAGAGCACGATTCGCTGCAGCGCCGACGCCAAGCGCATGAAACCGCGCCGAGCGTGGGAGGCCTGTGATCAGCGCGGCGACGATGTCGCGCTCGAAGCCGACGAGACCATCGGTGATGAGCACGATCTGGCGTTGCGACTCGGGGCGCCGGTCTTGGAGCGCGGCGCGAATGCCGGTCAGCATCTCGGTGCCACCCGACGCGACCAGGCCGTTGACCCAGCTCAGCGCTTCGACGCGCATCGCCTTCATCGCTCGCTCGGGCTTCGATCGGAACGCCGAGGTCGTGCTGCTGAACTCGAAGAGCTCGAACGTGTCGTCGTTGCCGAGGCTCTCGACCAAGGCGCATGCGACGCGCTTGGCTTGCGCGAGCGGCTCGCCTTGCATCGATCCGCTCGTGTCGATGAGGAGCGTCATGTCTCGGCTCACGATCGGGGTCTTCACGTCGGGCTCGGGAGGAACGATCGTGCAGAGAGCGAACATCGATTCGGCGGGCCGAGGCGCGTCGGTGCTCGCGCTCGCGTGGGCGGATGTTGCGCTCGGACGCGCCACCGAAAGCTCTACTTGCGGCGCTTTGCGCGCGACGGGCCAGCGAACGACGAGATCGCGATCCAAGAGAACGCGGTTTCCGGACCCGAGCTCGACCTCGAAGACGCGACCGTTCTGGGCGCACTGAAGCGGATGGCTCGGCGACTCGGGCGAGCGACCGGCGGCGAGCTCGTCGCCGATCGTCATCGAGAGCGAAGCGCGCGCGGCGAGTGGGCCCGACGCGACGTCGATCGCCATGTTCGCGAGCGACGCCGACTGTTCACCCAGATAGCGCGGCGCTGCGGCGAGAGGGAACCGCAGCTCCCACGCGCCTTCGCTCAAGAAGTGGAGCGGCTGATCGAGGGTGATCTCGGCGATCACTTCTTGGCCGGGAGGGATGTTGCCCATCTCCTGGGTGAAGAGGCTCGCGGTCTCTTCTTCGAGGAGCGCCGCGCTGCGTCCGTCGAGGATCGCTTCTTCGTAGCGCTCGCGAGCGAGACGCTTCTTGTCGATTTCTCCGACGATGCGCCGATCACCGATGCGGAACGCGAAGCCGCTCACCGCGGCGTCAGCGGGGAGGGGCATGCGATAGGTGACGGTCAGCGGCTCTCGGTGCGGGTTCTTGAAGCGCTGCTCCAAGACGACGCGTGCGAGCCCAGCGCGAGCATCGACACGGAGCGACGCGCCCTCGAGAGGCAGCGCCTTGCCTTCGGTCGTGACGAGGCGGGCACCATGAGCGGGGGTGGAGGTCATCGGAGCGTGGACGGTCATCGTAGCTGCCTTCCGTTTTCGCCGGCTCTGCCGGGAGAGGTGGTCCCGTGCCTTTCCGACGCGAAGGTCGGTGGCGCTGGGCGACTACGGGGCCAACGCAGCTCGAACCCTTCCAGTGACGAGCTCGGCGATCTTTTTTTGAGATCGGCCCAAAGCTCGGGAATGAGGGTCAAGGTCCGCGCAGAGTGTGCGGTTTGAGCGCCGTTTCGGGGATCCAGAAGGCGAGACCGGGCGGCGGCCGAATCACGCTGAAGGCGGCGTCGATCTCGGCAAAGCCATCTTTCGTGCTCCGGACGACGACCGAGCTGCCCTGGGTGAGGGTGAGACCGTCGGGGCCGCCCCCCGCCTTCGGAGACTGGGCGACGACGACGCGCGTGTCGGCGATCGCTTCGAAGGTGGCCATCCAGCCGAAGTCGGAGGTGCCGCCGCACAGCCCGAGCCCGCCGACTCCGAAAGCCCCGTCTCCTACGTCGGGTCGAATGTCGTGATCGCCGACCCACACGTCGAAGCGCGCCGACGTGGTGTCGAAGCCGATCCGCGTGAAGCCGGCGCGCTTGTCGAGCACGTCGAGAAAGATCCCAAGCGGACCCTTGGCGTCGCGCAATGCTGCGACGACAGGTCCACCAGGGGTGAGACGAAGCGGAAGAATTGCGCGCGCTGGTACGGCCACTTCGGTCGCCGGTGCGCGCTCGGTGCTGGGGGCGAGCTTAGGCGCGAGGTCGAAGCTGATGGCGTCGCAAGCTGCGTTGCCGATGATGCTCTCGACGCCGCTCGTATCGCCTTCGACGCTCAGATCGATGCCTCGGCCCTTGCCTCCGCGGACGCGGACCGTAGCCCCCGGCTCGAACCAGATGTGACCTTCGACAGCAGGGATCTCACGCACGAGCTTGAAGCGAATCTTGTCGGAGAGCGCGAAGCCGGTGAGCGTGAGACCTCCGCTGCGGACGCCGACCCACGGATAGCCACGACCTTCGAAGAACGCCCAAGTGATGTCGATGCTGCGCGCATCGAGGCCCGCAAGGGGCATCGATCCATCTTTGCGCGCGGTGACGGCGAGCAAGTCGCCTTCGCAACCGCTCGAGAACGGATCGCCGGTGCCGCGCAGGTAGCAGATCGCGCCATTGGGGGGCATGAGCGGCGCGGCAGGAGGCGTAGCGATCTGGGATTCGAGGGCGATCGGAATCGCCGCCTTTCGCGAAGCCTCACGCATCGCCGACGCGACCGAAGTGACGAGGCGAGACGGCGCGCGCGGCGCTGATGCCCGAGATGCCTCGTGCAGGGTCGTGGCGATCGCCGGAGCAGCCGCGGGGGGCACGGACGAACAGGCTGCGAGCCCAAGTGCGAGAACGACGACGGGCGCCCGATGCGAAGCCATGGCCTACCGAGACACCCATCACCGCGAAAGAGTTCCCGTGACCCGGTCGACGTGTCGCGGTGTGCTATCGGTTCGCTCGGGCGCAGCTTTTGCGCCGGGTTGAGTCGAAAGAGCCTGCCAAAGCGCGGCCGGCACTGATCGTGCTGTCGGTACACCGTGATGCGCTTCGCCTTCGTCGCTTTGCTCGTGCTCCATGGCCTCATTCACGTGATGGGCTTCTTGAAGGCCTTCGGCTTCGCCGAGATGGCCCAGCTCACGCAGCCCATTTCACGAGGCATCGGCCTTCTTTGGCTCGTAGCGGCCGCGATGATGCTCGCGTCGGCCGTGACGTACGTTGCCGCTCCTCAGTGGTTCTGGCTCGTTGGGGGTGTGGCGCTCGTGCTCTCGCAGACGGTCATCGTGACCTCGTGGCGCGACGCGAAATTCGGAACGATCGCCAATGCAATCGTGCTCGTCGGCGTGGTGCTCGCGTTCGCCTCGCGCGGTCCGGGGAGCTTGTGGGCCGAGTACCGCGGGGCGGTGAGCGAGGCGTTGGCTCACGCGCCTGCCGTGTCGGTGGTCGGTGAAGACGATCTGCGTGGGCTGCCCGAGCCCGTTCAGAAATACCTTCGCGCGACGAACTCGGTCGGTCAGCCTCGCGTACACAGCTTCAAGGCCACGTGGAAGGGTCGCATTCGCGCGAGCGCCTCCGACGCTTGGATGCCATTCGAAGCCGAGCAATACAACTTCGATGGAAGAGAGCCTTCGCGGCTCTTCTTCATGGACGCGACGATGAAGCACTTGCCGGTGAGCATCTTTCATCGATTCGTCGGCGCGTCTGCGACCTTTCGCGTTCGACTGCTTTCGGCGTTCACGGTCGTCGACGCGAAGGGCCCAGAGATGAATCGCTCCGAGACCGTGACACTCTTCAACGACGCCTGTCTCCTCGCTCCGTCGATGTTGCTCGATGGGTCGACCCACTGGGAGTCGATCGACGCTCACGCGGCGCGCGCCCATTTCACGCGCGGCGCCGAGACGATCACGGCCGAGCTGAGGTTCGACGACGCCGGGCAGCTCGTCGACTTCGTGTCGGACGATCGCGCTGCCGCTTCATCTGATGGTCGCTCGTTCACGCTGCAACGCTGGACCACACCCGTCCGCGACTACCGCTCGTTCGGAGGACGCCGTGTGCCCGCATGCGGGCAGGCGCGGTGGGAACCTGCGAGCGGGGGGTTCGTCTACATCGAGCTCGAGCTTTTGGATGTCGCGTTCAATGTTGGATTGTCGTGACGGGGGTGCGGAGAGATTGAACAAGAAGGCCTCGACCGCGCGATGTGGTCGGCAGCCAGGCAAAAGACGCTTGTGCACGCGACCTGCCGCTGGCGAAGGAGAAACGCTTGATGGTTCTTGCGCGGCGCATGACGCACGGGTCGCAGTGTGGCCAGAAGTTGTGACCTTGGGTGGAGCGTCAACCGGGCTTCGAGGCGTCCCGGCGACTGAGTCACGAACCGACTATCCGCTTCGGCCCCGCTTGGGCACATGGGTCGGAGAGTCGACGCTGAAGATTGTTGGCGTCATCCGGATCCCAACGGTGACTCTGCTTTCATGCAGAATTTAGACCTGACGGATGAGAGCGGCTGCGAGCCGTCGACGCGCTCTCGAAGTGCGCTGGCGAGCAGGGTGCAGCGATGCCCGTCAACCCGCTTTCTGGACAGACCCGAGTCTGCGCAGGGGCGAATTGCGGTTGGCATGCCGAGCGTCTCATGAGAGGTTTTCCGCGAATGATGAATAGAGCATTGGGCGAGCTGGCGCGTGCGCGCGCAAAGCTCGATGCGGGGGTCGATCGGGAAAGCGTGCTGCGGGAGCTCGGCGTCGATCCGCCCACGTGGGCGACTGAAGAGGAGGCCATGCTCATCGCCTTGGCCGACGATCTGGAGCGTGGAGAGCTTCAGGGGCTCGAAGAATATCGCAATTCATATCGGACCGCGTGGGCGCAGCTAACAGGCCTCGGTGATCTTGGGCCGCTCGTGACGGGGAATGAAGCGGCCATCAGCGAATCGCAGGTGAAGCACGGGTCGCCGCTCCCCTCGGCGGTCGAGCGCGCTGCGAGCATTCAGCGCGCGAGCTTCCAGCTCACCAAGCTCCCAAATCCTCCGCTCGCATCGGCGTCGCCCGCGCCCACCCCCCTCGCACCGTCCGCCAACTTGCCGGGTTTGCAGCCCCCTCAGTCACAGCCCAAACCGGATGCCGCGCTCAAAGAAACGGCGCAGGTCGACCTGAGCAGGATCATCGCAGCGCTGCCTTTCCCAGCCAAACAACCGTCCGCCAAGGGCTCACTCGAATCTGCGCTCGACTCGCTCGTCCAGGCGCTTGACTCACCGGCACCGGCGCCCAGCAAGGGCTCGACGGGCACCGACGATCTCGACATGAGCGCAGTTCGCCGGCACGTCACTCCGTTTCAGCCTACGAATCTCGTGGTGCAGGCTCCTCCTCCTCCGGCGCCGCCTCCCGCTCCGTCGGCCCATGCACAACCTCGATTCGAGAGTCGCCGGCCTTCTACAGCGCTGCTCCGTGACGATCCGAGCACCATCCTGAGCCGACCCGCATTGCCGTTCCGAGAGGGGCTCCCGCCCACCGACCCAGCCGGCAGACTTCAAGTCCCGGAGTCGACGATGCAGGCCGATTCGGGGGCTTTCCAGGCGATGGTGCAAAACCATCTCGCGTTCCCACCAGGTGCTGCGCCTCCCCCGGTACGCATCGCTTCGGCTCCAGCGCGACCAGACATGACGCTGCCGCCCACCCAAGGAACGGTCGCGCCGTCGCTTCCGTTTACGGGAGCGCCCACCGGCCTCATGCCCATCGAGCGCTATGCGCAGATTACGGCAGAGCTCGAGCGCGAAGCCGATCCGCTGGCCACCTTCGGACGCCTCGGAATTCAACCCGACATTTGGATGGCCACTGTGCGGAGCTACGCGCGACTCTTTGCGGAGAACACCACGGAGCAGACCCGGTTCGACGCTCTATTGAATAAGGCCAGAGACAATGCTCGATAGCGACTTCGCGTTTCATTGGGATGGCGGCGGCAGCGAGTGGAATCACCTCCACGTCGCCGGCTTCACCGTCGAAGACGAGCTCAGTCACCCCTACGAGATTCGTCTGTTGGTTCACGCACGGAGTCACGATGACGAGGTCGATCCGTTCGACCTCGTCGGCAAACTCGGAACCCTTCGCATCGCGACGGGGAGCGACCCCGCGGTTCGGTCGATGCACGGGCTCGTGGTGAGCGCCGAAGACAAGGGGCCGACCCATGTCGGCAGCCTCTACGAGCTGGTCCTCCTCCCGCCGCTCGCCCGTGCAATGCATCGCAAGCGAAGCCGCGTATTTCTCGAGAAGACCACGAAACAGATCATCGAAGCCGTTCTATCGGGCGACCCCAAGATGCGCCCTGGAAGCTCGGACGGATCACACGCAGACGATCTGCGTAGCGCCTTCTCGGTGCCCGACGAGAAGTTCACGTGGAGGATGCTCGACCCCTTTCGAATCGAAGATCCCAAGGCCCGTGCCTATTGCGTGCAATACGAAGAGAGCGACTTCGACTTCGTGTCGCGTCTCCTGGAGGAGGAGGGCACGAGCTACCACTTCGAGCATACCGACAAGAGCGTCGTCTTCGTGATGAGCGATCACGACGACGGCCGCCTCAAGCTCGACCCATTCGATCCACTCGGACCCCATTCGGGAGGCCGCCAGCTCGACAGGGTTCGGCTCGGCGGCCGGCTGAGACCGACGAAGGTGAAGCTCATCGATTACAACTGGCAGAAGCCCAAGCTCGCGATGGGCGCCGAGGCAAAGGGGGAGGCCGAAGACCTCTTCGTGCACTCCTATCCCGGGCGTTTCGTCGAGAGCCCCGACCACGGTGCACCGCTCGCCAAGGCTCAGCTCGAGAGGCTCTTGACCGAGGGTCGCTTCGCGACGGCGGAAGGATCGTGCCGCCTCCTCGGCGCCGGGACGATCTTCAAGCTGCAGAATTCGACGCACCGCTACGAAGGCGAGTACCTGGTGACGAAGACGGTGCTGCGAGGGCTCGCCGAGGGCGAGCTCGGCCCTGGGCTGGGGCTCTCCGAGCAGCTCCCCGGTGGCGTACCGTTCAACGCGCGCGTCGAGCTCTCACGACGGGGGACGGCCGATGGCGTCGAAGACTCGAAGTTTCGACCGGCGCATCGAACTCCGAAGCCGCGCATTCTGGGCACTCAAACGGCAACGGTCGTCGACGAGCCCAGCACCCGCGGAGTGGAGATTCACGTGGGCGGCCCCGAGGGAAATGAGAACGGCTGCGTTCGCCTCAAGTTTCACTGGGACATCGAGAGCGATCGGCATGAGAAAGAGCCCACGAGCACGTGGGTGCGCGTGAGCCAGATCTTCGCAGGCGCCGGCGGCGGAGCCGTGGCCCACCCACGTGTGGGCACCGAGGTGATTGTTGCGTACGAGGAGGGCGATCCAGATCGTCCCCTCGTCGTCGGCCGCGTCTACAACGGAATCCAACCCACCGCGGCATTGGGCAAAGGCGCCGCCACGGTGACTACGCTCAAGTCGTTCTCGAGTCCGGGCGGCAAGGTGTTCAACGAATTTCAATTCGACGACACAGCCGGCAAAGAGCAAGTCAACCTCACCGCCGGCAAAGATTGGAACTCGAACGTCGGAAACAACCGCACCGAGACGGTGAAGGCCGACAGCTCGTCGACTGTGAAGGGCAATCGCACCGAAGAGACGACGATCAACCGGACGACGCACGTCGGCGCCAAGAACGAGGAGAGCGTCGACGGCGACGAGAAGGTCACCATTGGCGGACGTCAGACGCTGACCATTACGTCGGGTCAAGACCAGACCGTCACAGCGGATCGCAATCTCACCGTGACCGGCCCGCACGGGGTCACCGTCGGTCCAGAGACGTATACCGTCAATGGTGCTCAGACGGCGACCGTCACGGCTGCGAAGGTTCAGAACGTGGGCGCGGCATTCGACCTCAATGTGGCGGCGGCGATGACGACCAACGCCGGTGCGTCGCACACCCTCAATACGCCGGTCGCAACGACCAATGCCCCATTGATCGCTGACAACTCCACCACATGGAGCGTGAGTGCAGGGGCCTCCGCCTCCATCAACACCACCGTGTTCGCTGCGATCGCCGCGGGACCCGCGACCGTGCAAGGCGCGACCGTCACGGTCACGGCGAGCGGAGACGTCGTGATCTCCGGTGGCAACATCAAGATCAAGGGCGGCAGCATCTCCCTCGAGGGCGGCTCGATCAAGATCGCCGGCGGAACGATCGATCTCACCGGCAGCATCGTGAAGGTCAATTGACGTGGATCCGATCACCCTTGCAGCGAAGCGGTTTCAGCGGGAATTCAGTTGCTTTTGGGATCCTCCGCCGGGTTGCGAAGTTCCGGGGCCACGTGTGCTTCGTCTCGTTTTCGATCAGTCCGAGCGAAAAGAAGTGCTCAAGACGCTTCGACTGATCGAGTGGCAGCCCGAGAACAAGAGGCCTTTCGTCTTGATCGAGGCACAGGGAACGGGCGAAGAGGAGATCTGTCTCCGAGCCACCGCGAAGGTGGAGGCGGACTATACGGCGCTGGCGAAAGGTCTCCTCGATGACGGTATCGCGCTGGCGCCATTGCCGAAGACCGACCCACCGATGAATCTCGACTCTCTCACGAAGACCCTGCGGAACGCAGCGCGGCAGGTTGCGGGTGTGCTCGATGGGTTGGTCTTCGTGTGGATCCCTGCGCGCCCCGACGAAACGCCTCTCTATGCGAAGATAGCTTCAGCGCTGGCGGCCGTATCCGATGGCAGCGTGCTCCGGATCGCTCTGGTCGATCGGCCTGGGCTCGAAGCTACGTTTCCCGGAGTGGCGCGCTTCCAGGTCGATCAACCGGCGTTGCTCCAGTACCTCAAGGATCTGGGACGCGAGAAGTCGGGAGGGCCGGGGGCCAAGCCCGTCCAGCTGACGCCGACGGAGAAGGCGGCGATCGAGCGCGAGCTCGGAAAGCCGATTCTCTCGGAGGCGACGGGGTTCGACCTCCGAGCCTACCTGCTCGACGCAGCAGCCGCGCTACAGAATCAGGACTTCAAGCTAGCGACGAAGAAATTTCGTGCGGCGCGCATGCTTTGTCATGGTTCGGGGCTTCACGACGAGGAAGCCACGATATCCGTCGCGCTCGGAAGCGCAGTCTTCGGCGCTGGTGATAGAAGAGCCGCGATTGCGGCTTATCTGCAGGGCAAGGCGATTGCGTTGGGGCAGAACAACCTGGCGCTCGCAGCGCAAGCCGAGCTCGGCGTAGCGGCGGTGCACCTCGCTTCGGCTGACTATCCCAAGGCGCGCGAGACCTATGCCGAAGTCCGCAGGCTCGCCACCGAGCTCCCTGCTCTCGGCATCGAGGCTCTTCGCATGATGGGCGATTGTTTCGTCTACGAAAAAAGGCTCCCGGATGCGATCGCTTCCTACGGCGAGGCGCTCGAGGTGGCCACCGCGCTGCCTCCCGAAGTGCGCGCGAGGACGTCGTATGCGCACGCGGGTCGGGCCCTCATGGACGCCTTGGTCAAACAGGGCCAGTCGGCGGCCGCCGCATCCGTCAAGGGCCGGCTCACAGCCCTCGGTGAGGCCGATGTGCGCGGCGCGAGCGACGAACGAGTGAAGCCGACGGAGGCGCAACTGTGATTGCTGCGAAGATGGGCGATCCTGTCCTCGGGATCGATATCCACGCTGTGACTTTGCCGCCGCCTGCGCCACCCGCGCCAGCGCCGCTGCCCCACCCATTCGTCGGAATCGTGTTCGATCCGCTGGGGGCTGCGATTGGGGCAGCCATGGGCGCCATTCTCGGCGGCGGCGGGCCGGTCTTGGTCAATGGAATGGCGACGGGCAACACCGGCACCGGCGTGAAAGGGATGCCGCACTTTCCGACGCCTCCGGGGATTGCGCCGCATCCAAGCGATCTCCCGACCGGAAACGAGGGGACACTCATCACCGGTTCGAAGACGGTCGACTTCGCTGGCTCGAGTCAGAGCCGGACCTTGTCGGTGGTGATGAGCTGTAGCTACCCGATCAACTTGCCGACGAGCATCTGCATGGCGGTGCCGATGGGAGCGCCGGTGCTGATTGGCGGGCCCGAAGCCGTCGATTGGGCGGCGGCCGCCACGCAGGCGATCCGCACCAAGTGGATGTCGGGAAAGCTGCACGCCTTGCTTGGTGCGGCGGAGGGCTCGTGGAAAAGCAAGGTCATTTGCTTTCTGACGGGGCATCCCGTCGACGTCATGACGGGAGAGCTCATCGCAGAGGCTGTCGACTTCGAGGTCCCGGGGCTCATTCCGATCGTTTGGGAGCGCAACTATCGGAGTCGCCAAGCCCGTGAGGGCTCGCTGGGCCCAGGCTGGTCGCACCCTTTCGACGAGCTGGTCGAAGAGAGCGCGGAGGGGGCCATTTTATGGCTCGCCGACGGTCGACCCAAGAAGCATCCGAAGCTCGCGATCGGTGCATCGCATTGGGATGGCGAAGACAGGTACACGCTGACGCGCACCGAGACGGGCTATGCGGTGAAGAGCTGGGACGGGATCCGGCGCATCTTTCAGAAGACAAATGGCTTGCGGGTTTTCGTCCTGACCGAGGTGATCGACAAGGCGGGCAATCGGCTCGAGCTTGCCTATCAGCGAGGCTATCTGACGCAGGTTCGTGATACCGCCGGGCGTGAGCTGGAAATACGCTGGACCCGCGAAGGACGCATCGAAGGAGTCTACTTCGCGACGCAACCGCTCATTCGTTATGCGTATGACGCGGAGGGAAGACTTGCGGGCGCAACCGACCCTCTGGGTCACGCTCTTCGCTATGGGTATCGGGGCGGCGTCATGGTGGAAGAGACGCACAAGGGTGGGCTCACGTTCCGCTTCGAATGGGATTGGTACCACCGCGAAGGTTGGTGCGTGCGCACGTGGGGCGACAACCCCGTTGCGGCGGTGCAGCCGGGCGATCCCGTCGGCGTCCCGAAGCACATCTACGATCGGAAGATCACCTACGACAAGCACGGGCACTTCACCTCCGTGGAAGACGGCCGCGGAGGGATCACTCAATATTGGGGCAATGCCACTGGGCTCGTCGAAAAACTCATGGACCCGTCTGGGTCGGTGACCGAGTACACGTGGAATGGGTACTCTCAGAAGACGAGCGAGACTGACGGCTCGGGCGCCAAGACCGAATGGGTCTTCGACGACCGCGGCAACTCCATTGCCGAGAAAGATCCCCTCGGGCAGGAGACGCGGCGCACCTACGACGGAGAGAACCAGCTCGTCGAGATGATCGATGCCGCGGCGGGCCAATGGGCCGTCGAATGGGGACGTCAGGGCAAGCCGTCTTGGGTGCGGAACCCGCTCGGCGTGGCGACGAGCTATCGGTATGACGAGCAGGGACGGGTCCTCGAGATCGAAGATCCGATGGGCCGTCGCGTGCGGGCAACGTGGTCCGCGCAGCACGATCTGGCGAGCGTGTCGGACGGAGAGAATCACACCACGACCTTCGAGCACGACTCGCTCGGGCGCGTGCTCGGCTCACGGGATGCGGGCGGCCGGGTCGCACGAGCCATCCGGGACGTGATGGGGCGCGTGACGTATCTGGAGCGTGCAGACGGAGAAAAGCTCCGGATGAGCTACGATGCGGAAGGTAACCTCGCCGAGCAGGTGGACTCCCTCGGACGCGTCGTGAAGATGAAGTACGCAGGCCTCAATCGCTTGGTCGAGCACATCGATCCGATGAAGCACCGCGTGCGTCTCGAATACGATTCGGACGAAGATCTGATCGCGGTGGAGAATCAGATGGGGGAGCGGTACCGTTTCGAGCTCGACAGGGCGGGGCGGGTGAAGCACGAGCTCGGGTTCGACGGAAAGAAGCACAGCTACTATTACGATGAAGCGGGGCGAATGAGCCGTACGCTCGGTCCTGATTACACGGTGACGACTGTCGAGCGCGACGCCCTCGGGCGGGTGGTGAAACGCACGGTGAAAGCGCCGCCAGGGCCGCATGGTGGTGGTCTGCCGACTGGGCGTACCGACGAAGAGTCGTTCGCCTTCGATGCGCTCGGTGGGCTCGTGGCGGCAGGGCGCCAGGATGCGAGCGTGTCATTCGAGCGCGACCCGGTAGGGCGCGTCGTGCGTGAGCATCCTACGTCGGGGGGTGTCACGCGGACAATCGAGAATCGCTACGATCCGACGGGATTGCGGGTGGAGCGTGAGACGAGCTTCGGGCATCGGACGCGTTACGACTATGACAAGGCCGGCGATCTGGCCGAGCTCCGGGCGGACATCAGCCCGAAGGTGCTGACGCCGGAGGTGAGAGCGCTGCGGCTCCCTGTATTGTCGCTGCCGGAGTGGGAGATGAAGATTGCGCGTGACCCGTTGGGTCTCGAGATTGCGAGGCGCATGCCCGGAGGCGTCGTGGCGATGTGGAAGCGCGATGCATTCGGTCGACCTCAGCAGCGCCAGGTGCTTGCAGGGGCCTTCCCTGGGCGCGAGCCGACCGACGTATCGCGCGTGGGTTATCAATGGGGCGCGCCCGATCAGATTGCGTCGCTGACGGACACGAAGGCTGGGCCGACGCGCTACGAGTACGATCCGCGCGGACACTTGATTGCGGCGATGTTCCCGGACGGGACGAC
>JAYUUB010000237.1:0-65804 GCA_043755175.1 Polyangiaceae bacterium
GGTAACGGCTCCCGATCGCCCCTTTCGATGGGCTATATTCAGAGGCTGTCCGGGGGGGCAGTGAAGGCGAGACTCGGCACCCAGATGACTCGGAAACCGTGGTGATCAAAGAGGGGCAGGTCCTCAACCAACGATACCGCTTGGTCCGCCCGCTTGGGCAGGGCTCGCAGGCGTTCGTTTGGGTTGCAGATCACCTCGCTCTCGGCTCCCAGGTCGCCGTCAAGCTGATCGATCCCGAGCTCGCCAAGCAGGAAGATGCGCGCGAGCGCTTCCGGCGCGAGGCCACGGCCGCCGCGAAGCTTCGCAGCGCCCACGTCGTCCAGATCCTCGATCACGGCATCGAAGGCGATCAGCCGTTCATCGTGATGGAGCTCCTGGAAGGCGAAGACCTCTTCTCGCGACTCGATCGCGAAGGTCATCTGAACCTTCCCCAAGTTTCACGCATCGTGACCCACGTCGCCCGTGCGCTGATGCGAGCGCACGCCGAAGGGATCATTCACCGCGATCTCAAGCCCGAGAACGTCTTCATCGCTCCGAACGAAGACGAAGAAATCGTGAAGGTGCTCGACTTCGGCGTCGCCAAGATCACCACGCCGCATAAGTCGCAGATGACGAAGACCGGCGCGGGAACGCTCATCGGGACTCCCCACTACATGAGCCCCGAGCAGGTGAAGGGCATTGGCGAGATCGACTACCGGTCCGATCTTTGGTCGCTCGCCGTCATCGCATACCAAGCCGCTACTGGTCACCTCCCATTCGACAGCGAAGGCGTGGGAGATCTCCTCATCAAGATCTCGCTCGAGGTCCCGAAGAAGCCCTCCGAATTGATGCCCGGATTGCCCGAGGCGTTCGACAATTGGTTCGAGAAAGCGATCGCGAAAGATCCTGCGAAGCGCTACCAGTCGGCCCGTGAGCTGTCTGAAGCGCTGGCGCGATCGGCTGGTTTCGAGCCGCGTCCAAGCGCACGACAAGACGGTCGGGTCGAGCTCGATTGGGGGCCGGACTCCTCCTTCACCCATCCTGGTCGTCGCGCAGAACAAGCCAAGCTCGCAGCGCTTGCGGCCGAGAGGCCGCTCGCCGATCACGAGATCGAAGTCGTCGAAGGCTCGCTTCATCCCGGAGCGATGAACGACACGGCTCAGGTCTCGGCGCCCAAGCCACCGAGCAAGGCTGCTCCCTCACGCCCCGGGCCGCCGCCGTCGACCAATCGCTCTCAAGACGCGGGCGCCGTACCTCTCTGGGAGCTTCAAAAGAACGGCCAGCCCAAGAGCCAACCGCCGAGCTCCGGACGCGCTTTAGGGTCGACGGTCACGGGTCTTTCGAGCGCCGGCGCCAGCATCGTTCCGCCGCCCGAGCTCGACGGTTCTGGCAAACGACGCGTGATGTGGTTCTTCGCGCTCGCTTTCGCTCTCGGCGCCGTCGCGCTCACGGTGAGCGTCATTCGTTCGCAGATGATCACGACCGAATCTCGGAACGCAGGACAACCGCTGGGTCAACCGCCTGTCGAGCCGAGCGCGACGATCCCTTCGTCGTCGACGACACAGACCGAGCCCATGGCGACGACCTCCTCGGCAGCCGTCGACCCCTCGGTGACAAAAAAGCCGTCGTCGTCCGCGAAACCGAGCATGGGCACCGGCGTGCCGCCGGCCGCACGAATCGTGAAGACGAAGGACGGCGAGATCGAAATCTGGGTGCCGTTGCCTGATAAAGAAGCTCCGCGTCACTGAACGCGACCCTGTTCGGCAACTTCGTGATCAGCCGACCCTGATCAACGGACCCTCATCGACGTAGCCCGCGTGTGACCAGGACCCTGATTTTCAGCGAGGATGGCTCTCGGCGCCCCAGCGAGACGCCCGCGGAACTTCGACCAGGAGACTTCGCGGGGCACCAATCAATCCGTGTCGAGAAAGACGCTGCGCACGCTTCTAGTTGAGGAGTTTCTTCGAGAGGTGTTTCAGCGCATCTTCGGCAGCTTCTTCGACTGCTTTTCGCATGGTCTCGGACCTCGTGTCTTCGGCGACCATGATCGCGAAGGCCTTACCTTGGACCTCGAACCGAGCAAGTGGAGTCTCTTGGTTCGCGTCGTCCTGGGCTCGGATCGGCACCTGAACCTGCAGTGATCCAACCGTCAGCTCGACGAAACCCAACAGCCTTGATTCTGTGAGCGTCATCATCATCTCGAGAGCGTAGACGCGATATTCGAGATGGCAAGCGTGACACTTCAGTCAGAGCGACGTGAGCGACGCAGAGGCGCTTCTTTCAGTCGGTTCGTGAGGGCCTCGACGACCTCGTCGTAAAGGTCGTCTTCGCTCCGGCCTTCGTCGCGGATGGGCTCGAGCAGGTGAAACCCGATTCGGGAAGGTACCCACGGCACCAACGCGACCGCCCAGAAACTGGCGATGGCAGTCAAGGCACGCTTCGAGGGGCGTGCTCCGCGGGTCGACAACAGCGCTGCCGCCGCGGCGAGCATCGACAGCGCTGGAAGTGGGCCGCGGCGCATCCCGATGAGGCGCGAGCCAGTCAGCCAACTCAAGAGCTTCGTTCCACCGAAGTTCGGCAGGGTCAGATGGCTTCCGGTGATCGCGAGCGGAACGATGGTCAGGCCGTGCTCCCGCGCGAGGCGAATCCAACCCTTCCGTCCGTTGAAGTCGACCTCGCGCGCCTTCCAAACCGGACGCATCGACTCGTGGTCGCCTCCAGGGAAGAGCAGCAACGGAGCGTCGTGCGTTCGGGCCCATGCGGCTCCTGCGCGCGTTGCCTCGACGGTCCCGAATCCGCGCAACGCCCGTCCCATGCCGGGGAGTCGAAAGAGCGCAGCGTGGGCCATCGCGGCGAGCGGGCGCTCGTCGCCAAAGGTCGTGATCCACGCATCGACCAGCGTCACGCACTCGGCCACTCCGAGACCGGAGTGATTCGCCACGAGGAGCACTCGATTGTGGTCGGGGAGATTCTCGAGCCCGTCGAGCGTCCCGGGCCACATCGCCCGCCACAGGGGAGACAGCCGCCAGTAGACGTCGAGCCACGATGGATCGGGGCGACCCGGAGTCTCGGAGGAGCACGTCGTGCGCGGCACGGCGGCGATGCTACTGCACTTCTCCGTCGCGTCGCCTCCACGCACGGCAGTCGCGGCCTGTTCGAGGCCATCAGCAACTTGCCGCGCCGAAAAAATGGAACGATGGTCAAGCCGATGGCTCACCCGCTTTCCGAGTCCGCCAAGAAAAAGCTCTCCTTGCGAGGGACCTTCACGGCGATCGTGACGCCCTTCACACCCGACGGCGAAAAGGTCGATCACCGGGCGCTCGACGCTCTCGTCGAAGCACAGATCGCGGGAGGCGTTTCGGGCCTCGTTCCTTGTGGGACGACGGGCGAGTCGCCCACGCTGACCGACGCCGAGCAGGTCGACGTGGTTCGCCGGGTCGTCGAGGTCGCACGCGGTCGCGTTCCCGTCCTCGCCGGAACGGGGAGCTTCTCGACCAAGAAGACCGTGGCGGCGTCGAAGGCTGCGGTGGAGGTGGGCGCCGACGGTGTGATGGTCGTGATGCCCTACTACAGCAAGCCTTCGCAAGACGGTTTGCGCGGTCACGTCCTCGAGGTCGCTGCGGCGGTCGATGTCCCCATCGTTCTTTACAACGTCCCAGCACGAACCATGGTCGATCTCCTGCCCGAAACCACCGAGCAGATTTGCGCCGAAGCGCCCCGCGTCGTCGGCATGAAAGAGGCGACCGGCAACGTTCTCCGCTGCCAAGAGCTGGTGAAGCGACTCGGTGATCGATTGATGGTGCTCTCGGGCGACGATGCGCTCACGCTCGCGATGATGGCCGTCGGCGCCAAAGGCGTCATCTCCGTGACCTCGAACGTACGTCCACGCGACGTCAGCCGTGTGACGAGCCTCTTCCTCGAAGGCAAGCTGGAGGCCGCGCAACGTGCTCACTTCGCGTTGCTCGATCTGCACGCCGTGCTGTTCGTCGAGCCCAACCCCGCACCCGCCAAAGCAGCGGTCGCTCTCTCGAAGATGATGAGCCGCGCGGTTCGCGGTCCGCTCGCGCCGTGCACAGAAGCGCTCGAGCAGAAGATCGCAACCATCCTCGCTCGCCTCGGTGACGCAGCGTGAGGGTCGCGATCATCGGGGCCGCCGGCCGAATGGGCCAGGCGATCGTCCGCTCGCTCGAGCTCGAGGGAGTGACCCTCGTGGGCGCGGTCGAGCATGGCGAGTCGAAGGCGCTCGGGCGCGATGCAGGCGAAGTCGCCGGGGCAGGAACACTCGGCGTGGAGATCTCACCCGATCTCGGTTCGGCCCTCTTGGGCGCAGATTGCGTCATCGATTTCTCGAGCCCGCGCGCGCTGTCGACGGTCGTCCAGGTCGCGTCGCAGCGCAAGATCGCCTTCGTTTCTGGGACCACCGGAATCGATGCCGGGGCGGAGGCTGCGCTCGATGCTGCCGCGAAGAGCATCCCCGTGCTCTGGTCGCCGAACATGAGCGTCGGCGTCCACGTCCTCGCAGACCTGGTCAAACGGGCCATCGCGATGCTCGGCCCTGGCTTCGACGTCGAGATCGTGGAGTCCCATCATCGACTGAAGACCGATGCGCCGAGTGGGACTGCGAAGCGACTCTTCGAAGCGGTGAAAGAGGCGCGAAGCTCTTCGCGTGCTCTCTCGGGACGTGAGGGGATCGTCGGCAAGAGGACCGATGACGAGGTCGCGATTCTGGCGCTTCGTGGAGGCGACGTCGTCGGTGACCACACCGTGCATCTCCTCGGCGCAGGCGAACGAATCGAGCTCACCCATCGCGCGACGAGCCGCGATCTGTTCGCGCGTGGAGCGCTGCGCGCCGCGATCGCTCTCCACAAAAAAAGCCCCGGACGCTACACGATGGCTGACATCGTGGAGAGCCCCTGATCGGCTCGCGGCTCAGGGCCACCAAGCTTCGAGCGTGAAATGCCCCGCTCGACCCGGGAGCGGATAGCCGACGGCGTCGGTGGTGCGATCGTCGAGCAAGTTCGACACCCGGCCTCGCGCGACGAGGACGCCGTGGTCGAACCCGACCGAGACGTCTGCATCCCAGGAGAGCTGTCGCGGAAGCTCTACGAGCCCGGCTGGATCGGCGGCCCGTGCGCTTCGAAAGAGGAACGTCGTTCCCGCGGTCACGCGGTCGAGGCCGATCCGAGGCCATACGTCATCTGTGTAAAAATGTATCCTAGATGCATCTGCGACGGAGGCTTGAAACGGGAGCGCGTCGTTGAAGAGGAGGCGACCTTGCGTGTCGTCGCGCGCATCGGTGAGCGTGAGCGCGGAGTCGACGCGGAGAACGTCGAACAGCTCGATAGCTACCGAGATTTCGCCGCCGAGAACGTGCGCAGAGCCGACGTTGTAGGGCCGAAGAATTCCGAGCGAGGTCCTTCGGTAGCCGATGAGATCCTTGGCCGACCGGTAGAAAAAAACTCCCTCTGCTGCGAGTCGTGAAACGCTCGAGACGCTGCGTGAGAAGCGGCTTCCGACTTCGAAGCTCGGGCCTCTTTCGGGTTTCAAGTCGGCGTTGCCGAGGACGCTCGCCGAAATTCCGTACGTCTCACCGAGCGTCGGCACGCGCTCGTATCGCGCGAGGTCGGCGAAGAAGCCGAGCTCGGGCAGCGGTTTGATGCTCGCTCCTACGCGAGCTTCGGGGGCGAGCAAGCTGCCCGTCCGCTCGGCGCCGGCGGTGCGGGAGAATGCCGCGCTCGCGCCGAGAGCGAACGTGAGCCACGACGTCGGGGTGAGCTCGGCCGATGCGAAGACGCGGGACGTGGCTCTACGCGCGCGAACGTCGACGCCACCTGAGGGATCGATTCCGAGCAGAGCGAAGCCTTGGCCGATGCCTCCGCCTACCCGAACGCTGCGAGCAGGCCTTCCGTGTAGGGCCACGCGGTAGCCTGCGGTTTCGCTGTCGACCGCTTCGCGCACCGCGCCAAAAGGCAGCTCGAGTCGAGGGTCGCGGTAGAGATAGCTCGTCGTCTTGCCGTAGGCGCTCGCAGTGAGCTCACACGTGTCGTCCTCCGGGTTCGCGTCACAGCGTGTGCGTGCTTCGACCGAGAAGAGACTCCGTCGCGTCGTCGCGCGAGCGGCGGTCGCAGGTAGCACGCCGAGCCCCGTGAGACCTTGTTCGCGCGAGAGCACGTTGGTGACGGCGGTCAGGCTGCCTCGATCGCCGAGCCGGATTCGGGCGACTGCCCACGCGTCGATCGAGGTCGCGTCGGCGTTGCGGCGGCGCACGAGGCGATCGTCGGACCCGTCGAAGCGTGTGCCTCGATCGTCGAGGTAGAAATAGTCGTTGTCGGCCCGGTTCCCGCGTACGGCGAAAGCAGCCGCTGCGGTTCGATTGCCGACCGAAGCGGTGACGAAGGCCGAGCGCTCGCCGAAGCTACCGACTCCGACGCCACTCCCCGCGCGCGTTCGCTTGGGTAGATCGGGCTCGAGGACAATGGCGCCACCGAGGCCCAGCTCGGGTAGCTCGAACGGCGCGTTGCCACGAAACACGGTGATGCGCCGTAGAAAGAAGAGCGGAACAGTCGAGAGGTCGGCGGTTCCCGAGAGCTCATCGTTGAGCTTGATACCGGCTAGGTAGACAGGGGTCTCGGCGTTGGTCGCTCCGCGCAGCCCGACGGTCGCGAGATCGGTTCCACTCCCGGTCCGTGAAACGCGCACGCTCGGCGCCGCAGCGAGGGCGTCGCTCGCCGCGGCGCCAGGGCGTGCGAGCGCATCTCCATCGATGACCGTCGACGCGACGGTCGCGTCCTCGGACGACGGAAGAAGAGGCTCGCCGTGGACGTCGACGTCGAGACCAGGCACCTCCGCGCCCGCGCTCGCAGCTCCACCCAAGATCGTCGCGAAGAAGAGGACCGAGAACGCGCGTCGCTCCGCGCTCACGGGCTTTTGCAGGTCGCGTGCACCAACGCGACGGCGTCGAGATCGAAGGCACCCGCGAACCCGAGCTGATCGACGCGATCGGTGATTCGAACGAAGCGAGCCGTGCTCATGCCGAGGTCGGCGAGATCGAACGCGTCGCCACCGGCAACGCTCGGGTCGGTCGGGTCGACGCCGTTCTCGGGGTTCGCTTGGACGGGGTGCCATCCGGCGCAGCTCCCGAACGGCGCATCGAGCGCGGTGCAGGGGAAGCTCTTCCAGGTCACTCCGTCGTCACTCACCGAGACCGTAGCGAGCTCGGCGAATACGGCGCTCGCGTCGCCGCCGGGATAGAACGGATTTTCGAAGACGATGAAGTCGGCGCCTGGGCCATCGACGATGGTTTGTGCCCCGAACGCTAGGGTGATCGAGCCACCGTTGCCGAGGCTCAACACATCGAGCGAGCCTTCGAGATCACCGCCGCCGTGGGGTGGACCCATCACGACGCAAGGGAGCTTGTCTTGTCCGAAGCCCGCCCCCGGTCCGTAGCTGACGTCGACGATGCTCCCGACGAACGCGGAACAACGATCCGGCGTGCAGTCGGCTTGGCCTGTGGCGGCGCTCGAGGTCTGGTCCGAGCCGGAAGCGATGGAGCCGGTCTTGGCAGATCCCGAAGCGCCTCCGCTACCACCGCTCGATGCTGCGCCTTCACCCTGCTCACAACCGATTCCGAACACGGCGCTCGCGAGCGCCACGTAAATGAACCAACGCATCGAACCCTCCGGGCGAGCTGCGCGCCCTCGAGTAACCCCGCTCGCGGTGAGCGGGTGTCGTGGTCCGATTTTCTGACTCCCCAGCCGAGCGTCGCGAGCTGCGAATCTCGGTCCGATCACCTTCCCAGCGGCGGGCTTCATTTCCGAGACTGCTTCTCGGAGATTGGGCCCACGCGCTCGTGGTTCTTTGATCGAACGTCTCTAGTGACGAGAGACTTGGGTTACAGCGGCGGCTCCGTGCCAGATTCACACTGGCTTCCCCGGTGGGATGACGCCCACCGCCCTCGAAAGGGGAACCTCGACGAGAGAGCGCGTACCACGCCGCTGGGTCGAAGCAAACCCCGACCGGACTCGCTCGAAGGATTGCGCGCCGACTCTTCCATGCGATGATTCCGACATGTCCGAAGGTCGAAACCAGGTGATGCAGGAGTCATCCAAGAAGGGGCTCGCCGCGGGCGCAGCTGCCGCCGGGACCGTCGTGGTGGGCGTGCTTCTCAGCCCCTACCTCGCCGTCGTGGCTGCCGTGCCTGCGGCCGTGCTCGGCTACCGATGGTGGACCCATCGCGCGAAGAACGGCATCAAGTTCTAAACGATCTCGCGATCGGCCCACTGCGTCGACGAGCGGGCTCGACGAGCGGGCTCGATGAGCGGGCTCGACGAGCGGGCTCGACGAGCGGGCTCGATGAGCCCGCCCGATGAGCGCGCCCGATGAGCACACGGTCCCTATGGGCACGGGCCTCAGCCTGAGATCTTGCGAACGCGAATGAGCGGGGCAGCGTCGTCTTCGTCGAGGTCGGCATGGCGTTCGTCGCTCACGTCGACCTCCGCTTCGATCGACCAGTCGTTCACCCTTTCGGGGTCGACCAAGGTCTGCCAGAGATCGAATCTGCCTGGCGACGTCGGCTTCATCAGCGTGAATTCGGCCTGGCGAGCCTCGTGGTGGGCGATGAGCGTTCCGTGCTCCGCGAAGTAGCTCTTCATCGTGGCTTCGAGGCTCACGGCGTCGAGGTCGCTGTCTCCGCGAATCGCGGCGGCTGCGCCGATCCAGTCTTTCGCCGCGAGGAGCCGGACCAAGCGGTGCAGCTCTCGACGCACGCGCACGAGGAGCGCCTTCGGATCGTCGGCGAGACGACGTCTCGGTCGCTCTGCCGTTTTCTCGCGCGCCGGCTTGCCGTCGCGTCGCTCTTCCCACTCGTCGAGTAGGCTCGAGTCGACGCCGCGCACCTCTTCTCGCAAGAACGCGGTGATTTCTTCGAGCGCGTCGCTCTTGAAGCTGTCTGGTACCGTCTGATCGAGCGTCTTCACCACCTCGGAGAGGTAGCGGAGCAGCACGCCTTCGACGCGGAGCAGATCGTATTCGCGCACGAGCTCGTCGAAGGTGGCTTGCCTCTCGACCATGTCACGCGCGATCGATTTCGGTCGCACGTTCTCTTGCCCGACCCAGGGATGACGCGCTGCAAAGTCGTTGAACGTCGCGTAGATCGTCTCTGCGTTCGGTTTCGGGTACTCGACCTTCTCGAGCTCGGCGATGCGCTCGTCGTAATCGACGCCCGCCGCCTTCATCTCGCTCATCTTCTCGGTCTTCGCCTTGTCGAGCTGCTTTTCGAGAATGGCGCGGGGGTTCTCGAGAATGGCTTCGACGAAGCTCAGGACGTCGAACGCGTAGGTCTGCGGCTCCTCGGCCGTCTCTTTCAGGATCGGCAAGACCTCGAGGAGGTAGAGCGAGAGCGCATGCATCAGCGAGAAGTCGTGTTGTAGGTTCTCTTCGAGGATCGCGAGCTTTCCGCGTCGGCCCTCGGACCTGGGGACGAGCTTGATGATGTTCGCCCGCCGGAGCGATCGGAAGAGAACCGGAGCAAGCTTTCGTTGGACGCGCTTGTCGCGAGCCGAGATGTGCGACCTCTCGATGAGGTCGAGCAACATTCCGTAGCCGCCGCGCTTTCCCGCGTCGGGGTTGTCGAGAAGGTCGATGAGCATGCCGTGGCTCAGCGCGAACCGCGAGACGAGCTCTTCGGGCTTGCTCGTGACGAGCTTGTCGAAAGTCGCTCGGTCCCACGCGACGTAGCCTTTGTTGGGCGGCTTGGCTCGCTGAAGCTTCTTGTATTTCTTGGGATCCGAGGCGCGCTTGGCGTCGATCTTGATGTTCTCGATCGCATGCTCAGGGGCTTGCGCGACCACGCTGCCTTGGACGTCGAAGCCTTTGCGACCTGCCCGTCCTGCGATTTGCTGAAACTCGCGCACCGTGAGGAGGCCGGTCTTCTCGCCGTCGAACTTGCAGAGCTTCGTGAAGAGTACCGTTCGGATCGGGATGTTCACCCCGACGCCGAGCGTGTCGGTGCCGCAGATGACTTTGAGGAGTCCTTCTTGCGCGAGCTTCTCGACGAGCAGGCGGTACTTCGGAAGGAGCCCGGCATGGTGCAGGCCGATGCCGTGGCGGACGAACTTCGAGACGTCTTTCCCGTAGGGGCTGTCGAACCGAACCCCGTCGAGCGCCTCGTTGATGGCGCGCTTCTCGTCTTTGCTGCAGTAGTTTTCGCTCATGAGGTTCTGCGCTTCTTCGGCGCACGCCCTCTGGGTGAAGCAGACGATGTAGACGGGGGATTTCTGGAGCCCGACGAGATCGCGAACCGTCTCGTGGAGAGCCTCTTCGCTGTACGTGAAGTCGAGCGGAACCGGGCGGTCCGAGCTTTCGACCAAGGCGGCCTCGCGACCCGTCAGCTCCTTCAATCGGTCGAGGAACGGGCTCGCGTCACCGAGCGTGGCCGACATCAGGAGAAAGCGCGTCCGCGAGAGAAGCAGGAGCGGCAAGTGCCAGGCGACGCCGCGCTCCTTGTCGGCGTAGTAGTGGAACTCGTCCATGATGAGCCCGTCGACGGGCGAGCTCACACCCTCGCGAAGCGCCATGCTCGCGACGATCTCGGCCGTACACACGATCACCGGAGCGTCGGGGTTGATCGTGGCGTCGCCGGTCATCATCCCGACCTTGTCGGGACCGAGATCGTCGCACAGCGCGAAGAACTTCTCGGTAACGAGCGCCTTGATGGGGCAGGTGTAGAAAGCCCGACCCCCGTTCGCGAGCGTTCGGAAGACCATGGCCGTCGCCACGAGCGATTTTCCCGAGCCGGTCGGCGTCGCGAGGATGACGTGGCGCCCCGTCATGATCTCGAGGATCGCTTCTTCTTGTGCGGGATAGAGCTGAAGCCCCCGGTCGGCGACGAACCCGAGGAACCGCTCGAGCAGATCGTCTGCGCTCATGGAGCCTGGCTGAGCCAGGCGCTCGGCCAAGGGATACCGGATGGAAGACATGAGCCTCTTCCTTACCAGTCTCGGGTCCGAAGCGGGGTCTCAGAGCGCTCGACACGCCGAGGTCGGGGCGACGATCGGTGCGATGTCGCACAGTTCCCTTGCGATGATTGCGCTCTCCTGAAACCCTATGCGTGATGATCTTCAGGAAGGTGTCTCCCCCGTCGGGGTCTCTCTTCGGCTTCTGGGTCCGTCCGCTGTGCGTCGTTCTCCTCGCGGCCTCTGGCTGTGGGGCGAAGCCCCCGCCGCCCGTCACGGAGCCTTTGGCCACGGACGACCAGCCGCCTCTCGTGAGCAAGAAGGAAAAGAAGAAGCCTTGCGAGGCCATGAGCGAAGACTGCCTCGCCTCGGGCGACACGCAGGCGAGGATTCCGGGGAGCGATTTCGTCTTCATTCCACCCAACGGATGGGGATTCGCGCAGGAATCGGGTCAGACGCTCGCGAAAGCCAAAGAAGCACCGGCCGCGCTCGCCGTCACGGGCTACGATTTCGGAACGCCCGCTGAAGAATCGAAGATGCGGAATCTGCTCTTGCCCAAGCTCGCACAATCGATCGGCGTCTCTTTGCCCGAAAAGAAGAAGAAGGCGTTTCTCCCGATTTGGGAGAAGCCCGACGACAAGCAGAAGTTCGGTGACACCGAATTCGAGCTTTGGCAGGCCGAAGACGCGAAGCTCGGCGACAAAGTCGGTCTGGTGCTCGTGTTTCTCACGCGAGACTCGGGCGGCAAGAAGATCTTTGGTCTCGCGTTCTCCCCCAAGGGCGACGACAAGACGGTCGAAGTCATCATGAAGACGCTCCAAACATTCGGTCCAGGGAGCTACCAGTGACAGCGCCGCGCCTCTCGGCGGGTGGCCTCATTGCAGGTAAGTACACCGTTCGTGGTGTGCTCGGCGACGGCGGCGCGGTCATCACCTACCAGTGCTCGAGCCAGCAAGGCCAAGACGTCGCCGTGAAGCTTTACGACCCAGCGGTCGCTAGCCACGCGGCCGTCATGAAGGCCCTCGAGCAGGCTTATGCAGCGACGAACGCACTTCCCCAGAACTCGGCCGCACCGATCATCGATGCTGGCTACGATCCGCCGACCGTTGCGCCCTACAGCGTCACCGAGCTGCTGAGGCTGCCATCGCTTGGAGCGCAGCAGCGTCGTTTCAGTGCCGAAGAGGTCGTCGGGCTGTTGAAGGGGCTCGCCCGCTCGCTCGATCTCGCGCACTTGAGACAAGTCATCCACGGCGCCTTGAAGCCGACCAATGTGTTCCTGGGTCCCAACGCCAATCCCGTGGTCGTCACCGACTTCGCAGCGAACCTGCCGAAAGCGGCCATCCCGACGCAAGAAGGCTACTCGCTCTCCGCTCCATGGATCGCCCCCGAGCAAGCGCAGAGCGGCGCGCTCACCGCTTCGGCAGACGTCTTCTCGGCTGCGCTCGTCGCGTTCTACGCGTTGACTGGCCGCAGCTATTGGCGCTCTTGCCAAGGACCGACCCTCGACCTCGCAGGTTGGCAACGAGAGCTCGGCTCGACGCGTGCGCCTGCCTCCTCGCGTGCGACCGAAATGGGCGTTCCGCTGAGCCCGACCATGGATGCCGTGTTCTGGAAGGCGCTCGCCGCCGATCCCAAAGACCGATATCGCAGCCTCGGCGAGTTCGCCAACGTCCTCGAAGAGAGCCTGCAGCGTCAGCAGGTCGGCCAAGCAGCCACCATGGCGCTTCCCGCGATTGGTGACGCGCCGTCGCCGCTCCCGCCGCACATGCGCCCGGGCGGAGGCAAGCCCCAGCCGCAGTCGTCGCCTCCCGGCGTCGGAACGGCGACCATGGCGCTACCACTCTCGGCGCTCATGCCTCCTGGAACGCCTGGCCTGCCCCTCGAATATGGTGGAGCGCGCACCCAAGCCGTTCCGCCGGCGCCGCCGCCGCCGAACGCCGGCCCCATGATGGGTGCACAAGCATCCCAGATGGGAATGCAACAGAACAACATGATGGGCAACGGGGCGATGTACCAGAACCCCAACAATCCCATGGACGGCCAGATGAATGGCCCCATGGGAAACAACCCCATGGGGGGCTATGCCAACAATCAGCAGGCCCTCGCGGCTGGATCGATGGGCGGACCGGCCGGCGGCTATGGCCAGCACGGCAATGGGATGAGCTATGGGGGCCAGAGCGACCCTGGCTACCCGCCGCCTCCGATGGGAGCCCAGGGGCAGCGCGCCGTGGGCGCTGGTCGGCATTCGAAGAGCAAGGTCGTTCCGATCGTGATCGGTTTCACCGCCGTCGCATTGCTCGGCGCCGTGGCGACCATCTGGGCGGTCAAGATCAAGAACGCGCCGACTCCTCCGAGCGGGCCCGTTGCCGTTCCGGCCGGCTCGACGACGGCGTCGAAATCACCCGATCCAAAGCCTACCGAGACTGCCGCGCCATCGGCCGCGAGCTCGACGACAACCGCTCCTGCGACCTCTGCGAGCGCAGGCACGAAGGTGCCCGACGACTTCGAAGTGAAGATCACCTGCAGCCCTTCATGCGACACGGTCACGATCGATTCGAAAGCGGCCAACGCACGACAACCGATTCGGTTGAAGCCGGGATCGCACGACGTCGTCGTAGGCAAACCCGGGTATCTGAGCATCACCGACAAGATCGAAGTGAAGACCAATGAGCCGTTCGAAAAGAACTACACTCTCAGCGAGGCGCCCAGGCCCGTCTCGACCGGACCTGTCGTGAAGCCGACCGGCCCGGGGCCCCTGAAACCCCCGTGCAAGAAGACGGGATTCATCAACAAGTGCAAGTGACTCGACGAGCGAGGTGATTGCGGACGGCTCGCTGCGTCGCGAGCGCGAGGCCCACACGGCGCTCGCTCGGGTCGAGGTGAAGATGCGGCTCACCGAGCGCAGACGCTAATCTGCTGCGAGTGGCGATCAGATCGAGCGCTTGGTCGATCGATAGCCAGCAGGAGGATCGTTTCGGTCGGGGCGTGCGGGCGCCACGGAGCTGCGCGAATCACGGTTGAAGCTCACTCCCGAATCGCGACCCCCGTCGCCGTTGTCGGCGTGCGGGTGGTCACTCCGTCGCCTCTCGAGACGGCGGGCTTCACGCTCTGCGTCTTCCAAATAGCGAGTAACCTCGGCATCGCGGTGCAGGCTCCGAGCCGCTCGGCTCATCTGGAGCAGGAGACGAACGCGCTCCGAACCGGTGACCGTGAGATGCAGCGACTCGCTGAGGGTCGCGAGCGCCTCTTCGTGTTGTCCGGAGGTCATCAGCGCATCGCCGAGCTTGCCGGTGAACATCGCCATGGCTCCAATCGGATCATCGATGTCTCCGCGATCGACGTCGTCCCGAACGAGCGCGATGGCGCGCCTCAACAGGGCGATGGCGCTGCGCAAGTCGCCTGCGCGGAGCCGTGATGCGGCGCGTGCCTCGATGAGCATGAGCGCAGCGGGTGTCGCCTCGGGCTCCTCGTAACTTCCGGTGCTCCACGCTTCTTCACGCTTGCGCGCCGCGAGATCTTCGGGGCTCGGTCGACTCGGAGTGCGGTGGCTTTGAGGAGAAGGATCTCGCGGCAGGCCGCGATCGCGGACCTTCCCACGCGCGCCTTCGTCGAACGCGCGGTCGCGCGATGCGCTCGCGGAGGTGTCTTCGTCGCTTCGCGCGTCACGCCGCGTGCCCGTCGCCGCGCTCGCTTCGGGGTCTCTCCGCGACGACGCACGCGAATCCGGGCCACCAGCGGACGAACGGGAATCGTAGCCACGCGCGGGGTCTCGCGGACCAGACGCACGCGGATCGGAGCTGCGCAGATCGGCGGCACGTGGATTGGAGCGAGCCGGATCGGAAGCACGCGAGTCGGAAGCACGCGGGTCGGAAGCACGCGGGTCGGGGGCACGCGGGTCGGGGGCACGCGGACTCGGCCTTTCGCTTCGAGCGTTGCGTGTGCGTCCGGCGTCGTCGGCGTGCCCACCTTCGACGCGTGAGTCGACCGGGCGACGGCCTTCGCGCGCCGAGGGCGCCTCTTCGCGCGGAAGCATCTCGCGCTTGAGGGCTTTCGATTTGAGCTCCGGACCGATCGATTCGGCGAGGAGATCGAGGTCGGGACCCATCTTTCGACCGAGGGCCGGCGTCATTCGCTCCCGTGAATCGTCCCACGCAGTTCGACTCGCTTCATGCAATGCGATATCGGAGGCATCGGGCGCCGACGCGCGCTCGGAGGGCCGGTCGATCATCGCGTCGGCAACGGTCGGAGCGTTCGAGCTCACGCCTTTGCGAGCTCCGGCGGGGATGCTCGAGTGAGGCCCCGGCATGGGGAACGGGAGGCTGTCGCGCGGGACTGATGCGCCGCACTCGCCGCAGAACCGCGCGCTCGACGAGAAGAGCCCGCCGCACTCGGTGCACGATCGGAGCGACGTACGCACCCAGGAGTGGGAGCGCTCACCCGTTCGAACGGCGACCATCTCTTGAATCGCCTCGCCGAACTGGGTGGCCGACTGGTAGCGGTCTTCTTTCTTCTTCGCGAGTGCGGTGTCGAGGATGACCTCGATGCCTGGGATCACGCGCTCTGGTGTCGTCTCCGAGAGTCGCGGCGGGATGTCGTAGACCTGCTTGCGAAGCAGGTCACTCGGCTCGTCGTCGATGAACGGAGGCTTGCCCGCGAACATTTCGAAGAGCATCACGCCGCACGCGTAGAGATCGGTGCGTTGATCGGTTTCGCTCGCCGTCGCCTGCTCGGGGGCCATGTATTGTGGCGTCCCGCAAACGAGCCCGGTCATCGTCGATCCCGAGATCGCAGACTTGAGCTTGGCGAGACCGAAATCGACGACCTTGACGAGATCGCCGCCGCCCCGCTGCGGCAACACGAACACGTTGGCCGGCTTGAGATCGCGATGGACGATCCCCTGCTCGTGCGCCTCTTCGAGCGCCCGGAGGACTTGCAACGTCAGGTCGAGGACGCGTGTCACCGGCAAGAACGGCTCGTCTTGGAGGACGAGCTCGAGGTCGCGACCGAGCAATAGCTCCATCACGAGGTAAGGCGGTCCGTCGGGCATCTCGCCGAAGTCGTAGACGCGCATGCAATTCGGGTGGTTGAGCATGCTCGCAGCCTTCGCTTCGGTGCGGAAGCGATCGACCATTTTCGGATGCGCGAGCAGCGCCGAGTTCATGATCTTGACGGCGACGCTTCGCCCGAGCGTCGACTGCTCGGCGCGGTACACGCGACCCATCGAGCCTTCGGCGATGAACTCGACGATCCGATATCCACCCGGAAGCGTCTTGCCGATCAGCGTGTCGGAGTTCGCGTCACCCGCAGACGACAGCAGAAAGCCACACTCCGAGCAGTATTTGTCCTCGGGCACGCATGGATGGCGGCAATTCGGACATGCTCTGGATTCGTCTGCCATCAGGCTTCTCTCCCCCCGGGGCCGAATCGAAAACAAAACGATACGGCAATGGATAAGACCAGGAGAGACGCGCTTTGGGCAGGATCTTCAGCAACCCACGTCGAATTTTCACGCCAGTCGCGACAGGAGCCCCCTCTTACTCGGGAGATGGCGGCGCCCGGGTGACGGGGCACCCGCCGGGAGGACCGCTGAGGGCGTTGCCCCCGTAACAGCCTAGGAAGCCGCGCCGGAGGACTCTCTCGACCGTGAAAGCCCTGCTGGAACGCGATCGATCACTCGCTCAATGGCGAGGCGCAGTCGCTCGTGCAAGATAGGCTTCAGCAAGACCTCGTTCTGAGTCTTCTGGAGAAAGAGCTCGGCGCGCGGGCTCGTCGAGCCACCGGTCACGAAAAGTATTCGCTCGACGAAGTGGGGAAAGCGGACCGCCACTTCGTCGAAGAACGTGACGCCGTCCATCCCCGGAAGGGTGAGGTCGGCGACGATAGCGTCGAAGGTTTGGCCCGACTTCGTCGTCGCGACCAGGACGTCGAGCGCCTCTTCGCCGGAGCTCGCTTCGACGAGCTCGTAGTGCCTGCTGAGCCCACGAACGAACGCAGCACGCACGAGACGATCGTCGTCCATGACGAGAACGCGACGCTTGGTGTTCTCCCGGGAGGCACTCGTCATGTGTGTCGTTCGGCTCGCTCTCGACCATCAGATGAGTCGCACCGACGGCAACAACGATCTGAAGTCTGTGCTAACCCCGGTGCGTGTTTCGCTGCAAGAGAGAAACGTCAGAGCAAGCGCTCCTGCAAGCTCGTCGAAGTGTGCGGTCGCGCCGGTGGATCGTGCTCGTTTTCGCTGGCTTGGCTCTTTCATGTGGAGACGGGAATGGTGGACCCGCTGGGGCCGCCGCTTCGGCGTCGAGCATGGCGCCGCCGCTGGCGAGCGCATCCGCGCCGTCGTTCGCTGCGGCGTCGAGCGCCTGGCCGTCTGCCTCGGCTGCGCCGGTCGAGCTGCCAATTCTCTCGAGCGTCTTGCCCGAAGAAGACGTCTATCCGAAGAGTCTCGTAGAGCAGCGCGAGGCCATGCTCCGGCGAATGAAGAGCATGGTCAGGCTCTCTGACGACCAAGTCGACGGAGCGAGAAAGGTCCTCGGTCGCTCGACGATTGCTGGGCAAGGGAACCCCGCGATCGTCGAATACCCGATCACCCGAGCAACCTGCCGCGAACGGCGCGAGGTGGCGCACGTCGTCGAGCACGAGCACCCCGTCTGTGGCGGTCCGTACATGGCTCCCCTCTACGACCCGAGCGCTGGTGAGACCGAAGACGACGCCAAGGCTTGCATCGACGAATACGAGTTCCCGGACATGCCTTGCGACTATCCGGTCACGTGGGTCTCGTCGCGCGAGTCTGCAGAGCTCTGCGAGGCGATCGGCAAGCGCATCTGCGACGCACACGAATGGGAAGGGGCTTGTGCGGGGGCGCTCCACTCACCCGATTTCGAGTACCCCTGGGGTAAGCCGCGCAAGGAGATGAAGATTCAACACAACCGCGAGCGCGAAATCATCTGGGCCTACGGCGCGGAAAAAGATCACAAGGAGTGCGCGACCGACAGCAAGAAGAGCGAGAAGTGCGAAAAGAGCGGCTGGAAGAAGTGCGGCTCTAACACGTATCCGTCGGGCTCGTTTCCTACGTGCAAGAGCCCGCTCGGGGTCTACGACCAGCACGGTAACGTCGCTGAGCACATGAACATGCCGCTGAGGCCGTCGGAGCTCGCGAGCCGTGGAGGCAGCGGTGAGACCGAGATGAAGGGCAGCTGGTTCATCTTCCAGCAATTCGAGCCCCACGAAGACGACTGTCGTTGGCGCGCGCCCGATTGGCACGCGACGAAGCTCATGTCTTACGACAGCCACGCGAACTACCACCTCGGATTCCGCTGCTGCAAGTCGGTGGGCGACGGTGTGCCCGACGACAAAAAGCAAAAGGGCGATCATCGATGATCGCCCTCTCTCGATCGTCACCCATCGTGCCCTCCCGTCCGAGCGGGAAAGCGTCCGTGGGGCTCGGTATCAGTTGAACGGAAGGTAGAAGTCGGTCGCCGCGAGGTTCGTCACCGTGGCGCCCTGGAGCTTCTGCTTCTCGTTCACACCACCGACGAGCAGACCGCCACCACCGATGAGCATGGCCTTCTCGGCCTTGTCGAGCTCGGTCTTGCTCGCGCCGACGCCATCGAAATCGACCTCTTCGATGCGCTTGGTCGTCGTGAGGTTCGCCGTCGCCTCGTTGATGTTCGGGCAGGGGTGCGCGGCGAGGCACATCCAGTTCTGGATGACGTGGCCTACGGTGTAGAGCTTGTCGGTGTCGGCGAGGTCGTTGCCGCCCGCGCCGATCCAGGCTGCCGTGACGACGATCTCGGGGACGCTCACGTGCGAGCTCGGGCTAGCCGCGGTGTTCTGGAGCTTGCCTTGGAGAACTGCGTGGCCTGCGCGAAACGCCGCGTCGAGCTTCGCTTCTTTCGTGGCGCTCAGGTTGAGCGCGCTGAAGTCGAGACCGATCGCGGTGCAGCTCGCGGCGCTCGAGCCGTCGGCGCACTTGGTCTTCGACGAGCTCGCGCGCTTGATGGTCGTGATGTTGGCGAAGTCACCACCAGAGGGCTCGTTCGACAGTGCGACGAAGAGGCCGGTGTTCTTGGCCGTGAGCTCTTCCTCGGCGGCGCTCGTGGTGGGGTCTCCAGCGGATCCGACGCAGCCGGCGGCGAACATCGAAACGACAACCAGCGAAGACGCGAAAATTCGGTTCATGGCCCCTCCAGAGGTGTGACGGCAGTCGATCGCCTGCTCGAGCGAGCTGACGGTCGGTTCGTAAAAGCGAAACCCGCTTACCCGACATATGCGCCACGCGTCACCATGAATCGCACATTGGGTCAACTTTCCTACCTGGATGGCTCCTCGGGCTGGCCAATCGGTGGGGACCAGGCTCAAATCGCGTCATGGACTTCAGCCCTTCGCCCAAGCTCGCTCCGATCGTCGAGAAAATCCGAGCCTTCTTCGAGAGCGACGTGATCCCGCTCGAGAAGGCCCTCGGCGAAAAGAAGAGCTTCGGCGCGCTGCTGCCCGAGCTCGAGGTCGCTCGAAAAAAAGTGAAGTTGCTCGGCCTCTGGGCCCCCCAATTGCCCACCGAATGGGGTGGCTTGGGTCTGAATCTCGTCGAGCACGCTCGGATCAGCGAGGAGCTCGGCAAGAGCCCGCTCGGTCACTTCTTGTTCAACTGCCAAGCGCCCGATGCAGGAAACATGGAGATACTGATGCAGTTCGGTTCCGACGCTCAGAAGGCACAGTGGCTGCGGCCGCTCGCGGCCGGTGAGATCCGAAGCTGCTTTTCAATGACTGAGCCCGATCTCCCCGGCTCGAATCCGACGTGGCTCGGAACGACCGCCAGAAAAGAGGGCGGCGAATACGTCATCGACGGCAAAAAGTGGTTCACGTCGTCGGCCGACGGCGCCGCTTTCGCCGTCGTCATGGCGGTGACGAACCCCGACGCACCCCCCCACCTTCGGGCGAGCCAGATCATCGTGCCGACCGACACCAAGGGCTTCCGCCTCGTCCGCAACATCGCCGTGATGGGCGACGAGGGAGACTCGTGGGCGAGTCACGCGGAGATCGCGTACGAAGGATGCCGCGTTCCGGTGGAGAACCTCCTCGGGCCTGAGAACGGCGGGTTCTTCATCGCGCAAGAGCGCCTCGGGCCGGGTCGCATCCACCACGCGATGCGCTGGATCGGGATCGCCGAGCGGGCATTCGATCTCATGTGTCGTCGCGCCGCGTCGCGGGATATTTCTCCCGGAAAGAAGCTCGCGCACAAGCAAATCATCCAGGCTTGGATCGCCGAATCTCGCGCGGAGATCGACGCCGCACGTCTCTACGTGATGCACACCGCTTGGCGTATCGAAAAAGAGGGGGCGCAGAACGCGCGAGATGCAGTCAGCGGGATCAAGTTCTACGTGGCCGACGTCCTCACGCGGGTGCTCGATCGAGCGATTCAGACCCACGGCGCCTTCGGGCTCACCGACCAGACGGTCTTGTCGCATTTCTATCGTCACGAGCGGGGCGCCCACATCTACGACGGTGCCGACGAGGTCCACAAAGTGAGCCTCGCGAAGCGCATCTTGCGAGGCTATGGGGTGACGTTGTGAGCGAGATCGACGCCGCGAAGGCGGTGCGCGCCGGCGAAGAGCTCGATCGGGATTCACTCCTCTCTTTTTTGAGGGAGCCGCTCGCGGCAGCGTTCGGCGCCGCCGTGACGTCGATCGAAATCGATCAATTTCCTAGTGGCCACTCGAACCTGACTTACCTGCTCCGTGCGACGACCGAAGGTGGGGGCGACCGAGAGCTCGTGCTCCGTCGACCACCCTTCGGCAACGTGGTGAAGACGGCCCACGACATGGGGCGTGAGTTCCGGATCCTCTCCCGCCTCTCGAGCCGCGAGCTCGGCGCGCCCTACGACAAGGCCCCGGAGCCGCTCGTGTATTGCGATGACGTCGCCGTCATCGGCGCACCGTTTTACGTGATGAATCGGCTCCGCGGAGTCATTCTCCGGCGCAAGTCGGTGGCTGATCCGCGACTCGATTCACAGACGACCGCGAAGCTCTCCGATCGGTTCGTCGACGCGCTGGTCGAGCTCCACGGGCTCGATTGGAAAAAGATGGGCCTCGGCGAATTCGACAAATCGGAGGGCTTCGTCGAACGTCAAGTGCGTGGTTGGGCCAAACGCTACCTCGACGCCAAGACCGATGAGGTCCCGGAGATCGAGCGTGCCGCCGCGTGGCTCGTCGAAAATCGGCCCGAATCTGCTTCTGCAACTTTGATACATAACGACTTCAAGTACGACAATCTCGTGCTCGATTCGGATGATCTCACGCGCATCGTCGGCGTGCTCGATTGGGAGATGTCGACGATCGGTGACCCCTTGGTCGATCTCGGTACGGCCCTGGCTTATTGGGTGGAGGCGACCGACCCGGAGCCGATCAAGGCATTCGCGTTCGGACCGACCCACGTTCCCGGGAGCCTCACGCGCAAGCGAATCGCAGAGCTCTATGGCGAGCGCACGGGGCGCGATCTTTCGAAGCTCGTCTATTATTACGTCTTCGCGCTCTTCAAGAACGCGGTGGTGGCGCAGCAGATCTACGCGCGCTTCAAGAAAGGGCTCACCAAAGACGAGCGCTTCGCCATGATGATCATGGGCGTTCGCCTTCTCGGAGAGGCGGCGGTGCGAACGATCGATACGCGGTCGTTCTGATCCCACCGCGTGGGCGTGGCTTCACGCCGCGTACGTGTCGTGGAGATAGCGCGCGATGTCGGCCGACTCGAACATCGACGTACCCGTGTTCGGATCGACCAGGTACGGAACCATCATCTTGCCGCTCAGCGCTTGGAAAGCCGCGCGGTTCTTGCTGCGCCTGCCGACGTTGTGGAGTCGGTAGGGCAGCTCGAGGTTGCAGAGCGCTTCGCGAACGATTCGGCAGTAAGGAGACGTCTCGAAGCTGTAGAGCTCGAGCGGCTTTTCGGGCGCACGTGAAGCGATGGTCTTGACCCGACCCGTTCGCGGGAGGCTCACGAGCGCTGCACGCCACGTCGCGAAGGGGCCACCTGCGATGGCCGACGGCGTCGTTGCATCGCCGTAGGTCGACGCGAGGTATCGAACGATCTCGACCGACTCGTACATCTGACGGTTCTCGTTCGGATCGACCAAGAATGGGAATTGGGCCTTGCCGCCCATCTCTTTCACGACCTTGCGGTAACGCTCTCCGCCGGGCGGGCAGGGGTAGACGACGGGCGAGAGGTCGAGCTCGGTGAGGGCCTCGCGAACCTTTCGACAGAAGGGGCAAGACTCGAACTCGTAGAGCTCGAGTGGCTCGGCCGGCTCGCGGCTCTTGGTCTGCGCGCTCCAGCCTCTGCCGAGCTCGAGGACGGTCGAGAAATACGACGTAGCGAGGTCGAAGGTGCGATTCACGCGGGCGAGCATAGCCGTCGGATGGGGTCTTCGGATAGTGAGGGCCCGCGTATAAATAAGTCGGTGCTATTCTGCCGATACCCTCACGAGACAGGCGGCCTCGTCTCTGTGCTCCTCAGCCTACAAAAGTAGGCTTCCGGTGCTCGTTCGTCGGGCACCTGTCTCGCTTCGGTCTCGACGGAATATCGATCGACTCGTTTACACGCGGGCCCTCAGCGAGCACTCACTTTTGATTGAATTCAAAGTAAGTGAGGGCTTACTTGCTAGAAGATGGCGCGTCCCATCACCATCAAGGCCGACGACCTGCTCGAAGCCGCGCGTCAGGTTTTTTTGAAAAAGGGCACCCAGGCGACGACCGCGCAGGTCGCCGAGCGTGCCGGTGTCTCCGAGGGCACGCTCTTCAAACGCTTCGGGACCAAGGCCGATCTGTTTCGCTCCGCGATGACCTCGACGCCGAGGTCGCGCTCGGAAGAGCGACGGTCACCAACCCCAGCGCCGTCGCACGCGCCTTCTTGGGGGGGCTGAACGCGTATGTCTTTTTCGAGCTCATGATCACGAGCCCGCACCCCGGGAACGTTTCTGCGGCGCTGAAGCCCGATGAGTACGTGCGGAGCTTCGTCAGCGCGCTCTGGAACGGAATGCGGCCTGCGAGCTCGAGCGAGGCGCACGTCGCCTCGGCTGGTCGACAGGCCGTCAGCGATTGATCGCGAAGAACTTTTTGATCTTACCGAGGAGCTGGCTGCTCGTCTCGAGCTTGGCGCTGGCCCGATCGCCCGAGCTGAGCTCGACCACGTGCGCGTCGAGCTTGAGCTGACGCTCGGCCAAGACCTCGCTCAGCTGGTCGATGACCGCGGGGTTTCGGTGCAGGACCTCTTGAAAGGCCGCGTGGTCGATGACGAGCAGCTCGCAGTCGTTGGCCGCCTTGACGGTGGCCTTGCGCCGCTCGCCCGTGACGAGGGCCATCTCGCCGAAGAATTGACCCTGCACGAGGCGCGTCACTTCGGTCGACGCGGTCGTCTTCTCGTTCTCGAGCACGACGACGACCTCGCCGCGCAGAATGATGAAGAGCTCGGCCGTCTCGTCGCCTTGACGAACGATGATCTCGCCGGATATGAAGACGCGCGTGGTTGCGCGAGCCGCGAGCTCGTGGCGTTGGTCTTTGGTGATGACCTCGAGGAAGTCGACCTTCTCGAGGGCGCGCTCTTTGATGCTGGTGCGCCGCTCGGCCTCGACAGCCCGCGACTCTTCGGAGACCTGATTCATGTGCAGCAGGCGCTGCGGGTAGGCGAGCGCGATCCCGCCGCGCTGGAGCGCGTACCAAACGCGGTCGCGGACGCCTCCGTCGATGCCGTCGCGGCGATGAAACTCTTCGATGAAGTAGCGAACCCAGTACTCGAGGCCCGAGTCTTTGAAGTCGTTGGTGACGATGGTCGGGGCCGGGGTCGGGATCACGCCAGGAGCGCTCTTCACTGCTTGCAAGACCAGCTCGTGAACACGGCCGGGCGACACGTCGTAGCCGACCATCAGCATGAAGGAGCGGCGCACCGCCGGCGTGGGCTTCGTGTAGTTCTTGAGAGGGGCTTTCGCGAGCAGTCCGTTCGGAACCACGAGCTCGAGCTCATCGAGCGTGATGAGCTTGGTAGCGCGCCAGTTGATCTCGAGGACGCGCCCGATGTGTTTGGGCTCGGTGTCGAACTGGATCCAGTCGCCGACGTCGAAGGGGCGCTGTATCTGCACGGCGAGGCCTGCGACGAGGTTGCCCAGGGTCTCTTGGAGCGAGAGACCGACGACCGCGGTGAGGAGCGCGCTCGTCGTCAGAATCTGGCCTGGCTCGAAGCCCACGGTCCTCAAGATCGCGAGGAGCACGACGACGTAGACGAGGCCTTGGACGATGTCGCGAATGATCTTCGGAACGGGCGTCGAGAGACGTCGGTGCAGAACGACCTCGAACACGAGCACGACGGCGCTTCGCCCGATCGTCGCGAGCAAGGCGCCCAGCGAGACGACGCCGATCATGTGACCGAGGGCCGAGTCTCCTCGGAAGAAGAGCTCGATCGCGCGGAACACGAGGTGTGCACCCAGATAGATGAATGGCTGCCGGAGGAGCTTTCGCTCGTGGGCAGGCAGGAGCATCCACGTCGTGAAGATGAGTCCGAGCGCGACCGCGAGACCGATGGTCTGCGAAGACGCGCTGCCGAGTGCCTTGATGAACGGTTCCATCTTCGTCGAGGGCGCCAACATCGCATGCCGAGACCGAAAGGCTCAAGAGAGCGGACCCGCAAAGAGAAAGCCCCCGCGTTCCTTCGAGGATCGCGGGGGCCGTCTCGGGACCCGATGGTAGTCGACGTCGACTTTCGTCGTCGTCGATTAGCTCAGTTGCACATGGGCATCTTCGCGATCGAGTCGAGCGCGTTCTGGCAGCCCTGCTTGATCGCGTCGCGTGCGGCCGGGATGGCAGCCGCGTCGATCCAAGCCTTCCGCGACTGCTTGAGCGAGTCGCGCATCGAGTCTTGTGCGCTCGACGGCATCTTGCCGACGCACGCTTCCATCTTGGTCAGGTACTGATCGCACTCCGCGATGCCGACGTCACCGCCGCTCGGAGCGCTGTCGCCGCCACCCGGATCGGGCGTGGGGAAACTGTCGGTCTTGGAGCGCATCGACGCGAACGCCGCGAGACCACCGAGCGCGCTGGCGCCCGCGATGTTCAAGCCTTCAATCTTGTAGGTCCACACGCCGTCGCTCGCCTTCACTTCCATCGCGAGTGCGCTCGTCATGCGGTCGTCACCGTCGACTTTGAGGGCCTTGTAGGGGATCTTCTGCTCCTTGAGCATGTCTTTCAGATCCTTGTCGGCGAGCACTTCTTTCATGAAGCGACCGGTGTCGACCCACATCAAGAACTGGGGGCGCGTGTTGAGGGCGCTCATGGCCTTCTTGTGGCCCTTGTCGTCTTTCAGGGTCTTGCCGTCGCCGTTGAAGGCGTCGACGATTTCTTTGGCGCGCTCTTTCTTGCCTACGACGAAAAGCAGGTAGTCGCCCGCGAAGACGACCTTCACGGCCGGGTACTTCTCGTCTTTCGGGGTAGCAGTGAAGCCGCCCTCTTTCTTGGTCACGTCGACGAAGTCTTTGCCGAGCTTCTCGACGACGTCTTCACGCAGGCTCTTCACGAGCTTGTCGGCGGCCTCTTTCTTTTTCACCTGGACGGCGAAGACGGCGCCGAGGTTCTCGAGGAGGTCTTCCGGCTTGGGCGGGTTGTCCTTAGCGAGCTTCATCTTGGGGCTGACGGTGACGGCGAAGATGGCCTGGTCACCGACCGCGTCGAACATGGTCGCGAGCGAGATGCCGTAGTCTTTCTCGATCTGATCGAGCTGCTTCTCGAACTCTTTGCCCTTGTCTTTGTCGGTGTCTTTCAGCGACTTGATGACCTGATCCTGGGCTTCTTTTCCAGTCAGCTTCGACTTGGTCGAGAAGGCCATGTACGCGATCGTGTCTTCGGGAAGCTTCTCGAAAAGCGTGAGCTTGGCGCCATCTTCGATGGTCTTGTCGTCGGGCATCTTTTTGCCCTTGAGCTGACCTGCGAGCGTGGTGACCATGCCCGCCGACGTGAAGCGCATCGAGCCGACGAACGGACCGACGCCGTCGAGGTAGTTCTTCTGGACGTCTTTGTCGTCGACGATTTCGGGATCGACGTAAGCGATCATCGCCGAGCCGCTCTCGAACTTCGCCTTCTTGAAGGTCTCGTTCGTGGTGAGCGCGTCTTTGTCGCCGTTGATGACGCGCGTCGTGTCTTCGACGACGTCTTTTTCACCGAAGACCAAGAGTTTCTTCGTTTCGACCCACACGAGAGCGGAGTGATCGCCCTTCATCTGCATGGTCGTGAACGCCTTTTCGTAGGGCGTCATCTTCTTCATCTTGTCGAAGTCGATGTCTTTGCGCTCGACCTCGTAGGTCGTGCCGCCGTGCATGGCGTCGCCTTTGGTGAAGCGCTTCGACTTCAGGAGCTTCTCGATGCTCGCGGAGAACGAGACGATGACGGCGACGTCACCCTTCTTCTTCACGTCGCGCGCGATGACCGCGACACCCGAGACGCCCTTGACGATTTCTTTGGCTTCGTCCTTCGAGATGTCGAACGCGTTCGACAGGCCTTCGACCATGTCGTCGACCTTCGCCTCGGGCTCGAGCTCTTTGGAGTCGATGATGTCGGTGTTGGCGAGCTGAAGGAGTGCCTTCGCCATGCTCGGCACTTCGACGTAGACCTGGGTGTCTTTGGGGGCGTACTTGGCGAGGACCGGGCCCGTCGACCCGAAATACCAGTACGCGCCGTACGCGATGCCGCCGAGAGCGAAGATTCCGAGGACGACCCCGATGATGAGGCCGATCGGCGACTTCTTCTTGGGGCCGCCAGCCGCCACTGGCCCGGCCATCTGCGTGGGTTGAGCCGCTACGCCGCCCGTGGGGCCAGGAGGCGGACCGTAGCCGCCCGGAGGAGCACCTCCGGGAGGAGCACCTCCGGGAGGAGCACCGCCCTGCGGGGGACCATAGCCACCACCACCAGGGGGGGGCCCATAGCCGCCGCCACCTGGGGGCGGTCCATAGCCACCGCCACCACCATCGTACCCACCGGGCCCTTGGCCCGAAGCGTTCTGTTGACTGAGGTCGCCCAACATCTGTCCCTCTTCTTATCAGCGCGTTTCCGCGGTCGAAACTGTGGCCCCCGGCTTCCGACGCGGTGAGCTCGCGCTCACGTTGGTCGGTCGGTTTGGCGACCAGGCCGCTCGACCGGAGAGATTTTCGAGACCCCCACCCACGTCGTGCAGCGTCTCCGAGGCAGGACGCATATCGGGTCTGAGGCCGAAAGTCGATAAGCGGACACCACTCGGCGCAAGGACGCGTCGGGCAACCGCTGAGCCCCGTACGCTGCCGAGTGCCATCGGATCCCCCTCGGGCGCTCACCTCGCTTCAAACTCGGGCGATCTACCGTGATTTCGGGCGGGTCGGCGCTCTAGGAGGCCTCGGGACGAAGACCTTCGCCCAGTTGCTCCCGGCCCGAATCCGCTTGGGCGAAGAACCGCTCGGCGAGCGCGATGAAGGTGTCGGCGGCTTCCAATTGCGGGGTGTGGCCTACTCCGGGGAGCTCGACGAGCTGGATTTGCGGAGCCATCGCCACCGCCGCGCGAGCAGAGCGCACGTCGACCAGCCGGTCGAGCTGCCCGTGGACGATCAGAGTGGGGACGGTGAGGCCTTGGAGCGCGCGTCGGTAAGCGCTTCCGAACGTGAGGAGGGCGCTGAGCGAACGCGTGGCCTCCATGAGCGAGCGATCGGCCCACCGGCGTGACGGACGCGAGGTCGCGAGGTCGACGTGGGCCTCGATGACGCGAGACGGAACCTTCGATGGGTCGACGCAACAGAGCTTCATCAAATCGTGCACCATCTGTCTCGGCCCGGCATGGGCCGCTCGCCGCGCCAGGACTCGGTCACCGAAGGGAACGAACGCGAGCAGCAGCGTCGAGAGGAGCCTCGGATCCGGTCTCGTTCCGGTCGCGATCGGAAGCGCGGGACAGACGAGTAAGACGCTCTTGATGCGCGAGGGGCGTCGCGACGCTTCGAGGATCGCGAGCGCACCGCCCATCGAGTTGCCAATCAGATGCACCGGCTCGGGCGACATCGCGTCGATGAGCTTCGACAGTGCCTCTCCCATCACCTCGAGGCTCGTTCCTCGGGGGTCGCGTGGAGAGAGACCGAATCCAGGGAGATCGATCGCCACGACGCGTCCGAAGCTCGCGAGCGCTGGCGCGACGGCGAGCCAGTTGGCGTGCGAGCCGCCAAGCCCGTGAATGAGGACGATGGTGCGTCCCTCACCCCCGAAGTCGACGTAGTGGACGACCTGGTCACCGAGAGTGGTCGTTTTGTCGATCATGGGGGCAATGCTTTCTCGATCGCTTTCAAGCTCTCGAAACGACGACGGCACCTCGCGGTGCCGTCGTTACACTACCGGGCTTCCCCGACTACTTCTTCGGATTCGGAGCGGCCGGTGCGGGCGCCTTGGCCGGGGGAGCGACGGGCTCCGCCGGAGTCGTCGTCGGCTTCATCGCCGGCTTCGCGGGGGGCGTTGCAGGCGTTGCAGGCTTCGCGGGCGCGGTGGTCGGCGTCGTCGTCGGCTTCGCGGGAACGGTTTCCGACTTGTGCACGGGCGTGGACGTCGGGGTGGACGCGGGCGGCGTCATCTCCATCGTCTTGATGGCGCCGTCGAGGCCCTTCTTCTCGAGGATCTTGAACTGCACACGGCGGTTCTTGGCACGACCCTCGTCGGTGTCGTTGCTCGCGATCGGTTGGTCGGGACCGTAGCCGTGCGAGGTGAGACGCTTGTCTTCGACTCCGCGCTTCACGAGCGCCTTGGCGACGGATGCAGCGCGATCCTTCGAGAGCTGCGTGTTGAGCCCCTTCGAGCCCTTGCTGTCGGTGTGGCCCTGGACCTCGATCTTGAGGATTTCGGGATGGTCTTTGATGACCTTGGCGACCGTGTCGAGCAGCAGATCGCTGACCGGCTTGATGGTCGCCTTGCCCGTGTCGAACTGGACCTGCTCGCCGATGACGATCTCGCCTTCGCGAACGACGACGAGCGGGCAGCCGTTCTTCGCCGGATCGGGATCGGCCTTCCCCGGATCCTTGGGGCATGCGTCCTTGTCGTCGTTGATGCCGTCGCCGTCGGTGTCGGCGGGGCAGCCGTTCGTCTTCGGGTCCTCGGTCTTCACGCCGGGGACGTCGGGGCATGCATCGACCGGATCGACGATCGTGTCGCCGTCCTTGTCGGGGCAGCCGTTGGTGTGCGGATCTTCGGTCTTGATGCCGGCCGTGTCGGGGCATGCGTCGATGTCGTCGGTGATGCCGTCGTTGTCGCGATCGAGCGGAAGCGGGCAGCCGTTCTTCGCGGGATCGGAGTTGGGCACGCCGGGGATGTCGGGGCAGGCATCGAAGTCGTCGAGCACGCCGTCGGCGTCTTTGTCTTTCGGTGCCGGGCAGCCGTTCTTCGCGGGGTCGGCGTTGGGAACGCCGGGCTCGTTCGGACAGGCGTCTTTGTCGTCGGTGATGCCGTCTTTGTCGGTGTCGCCGGGGACGACCTTGCGATGGGTCTTCTCCATGCCGAAGGCGAAGCCGCCTCGGAACGCGATGTTGATTGCGTCGCCTGAGCCCGGGCCGCAGCCGCCCAGATCTTTCTCGCTGAGGAGATAACCGTCGGGGCCGAGCTCGCCGAAGAACGTGAGGCCGGAGACGAGCGAGAGCTCACCGCCGACGGCGCCGCGAAGACCGAGGCCTGCGGTCGAGTGAGCTCCGCACTTGGTGGTGGTGCCATTGCTGGCACTGTTGATGTCGATTGTCGTTCGGCTGGTGTCGATGTTCTGCCACGACGGACCACCCGCGAAGTCGATGTACAGAGCGAAGGGATCGTACCTGAGTGGGTAGACGCGGGCCTGGAACCACAAGTTGTTGAGGCCGCGACGAATGTCCGAAAACGTCGGGCTGGAGTTGATCACGTCGTGACCGAGGTCGGCGTGCTCGTAGCCTACGCCGAGGCCGAAGTAGCGGTTGATGCGAACGATGGCGTCGATGCCGATCAACAGACCGTTCGACGACGCACCGCTGTTGGTTCCAGCGTCGGGAACCGGAGAGTGGTTGAAGCGGTGGCCGACGCCGAGATGGGCGAAGAGGCCGAGACCGAAGCTCGCGCCGGGGCCGCCGCTGTTCCAGGGGACCCACTTGTCTTCGTACTTCTCGACGTAGCCGGAAGCCGTTCCGTTCGAAGCTCCGGTCGCTTCACCTGAAGCACCGGCCGAGCCGGCCGATGCGCCAGCCGTGTACTCGTTGGCCGCGACCTCTTGGATTCCCTTTTGAGGAGCCGGCGAAGCTTTCTCGGCGCCCGCGGACGGAGCCGGGGAAGCAGCCGGAGCCGCTGCGGGGGGCGCAGGAGCTGCGTCTTTGGACTGCGCGAACGCGCTCGAAGGAAGGAGCGCACCGATGACGCCGAAGGCGGACAAGACGGCGAGGGCGGTACGGGGACGTTGGGACACGGGGGGCCTCTCGAAAGCTCGCGGGGGCGGTCTGTAAAGCGTGCTGGTTACGACAGCGTCTCCCTTACGCGAGAATCCCTGAGGCTGAAAGGGGAAGGTTCCTCCAAGATTCTCTAAGGAAAGCCGCGTTGCGAAGCGCGAAGCGCAGCCGAGCGGGCATCACGACCTCACGCATCGGAAAGCCCGTGCGGTCCGAAGGAAAGCTCTCTCGGCCCACGAGTCGAGGTCGAACGACGTCGCGAATTGCCGTGGAACGCAGCCGAAATCGCTACTCGAAGAAGTCCATCAACGTGGGGGCTTGGGCTGCCGCTCCGAGCTTGGGCAAGGCGAAGACTTTCGGTGCCCGTCGATCCGGTCGACGCCGTGGCTGAGCCCGATGTCGATTGGGTTCCAGCGATCGAACGAGGTGGCGACTCTCGAGGCGCGCTCGGCTCAGGCGCTGAACTTTCTGAAGTTACGAACGCTCGCTACGACCATCACGGTGCTGATGGCGACGAGCGCGAGCACGTTCGGGAGCAGCTCCATCGGTCCGGCGTCGCGGAGGACGACGCCTCGCATGATCTCGACCATGTGGGTCGCCGGCAGGACGCGTCCGATCCATTTCAAGACGAAGGGCAGCCCGGCGACCGGGAAGATGTAGCCCGAGAGGAAGATCGACGGCAGGAGAAAAAACTGCGCCATCTGCTGCGCCTGAGCCTGCGTTTGCGCCCGGGTCGAGATGAAGAGGCCCATCGAGAGCAGCGCGAACAGGTAGACCAGCGCCATCGCGAACAAGAAAATCAGACTGCCGCGAATGGGCACGCCGAAGCCCCAACGCATCGCGGTCAGGATCATCACCATCTCGGCGAGCCCGATGAAGAGATAGGGCGCGAGCTTGCCGAGCATCAGACCGAGCGGATGAATGGGCGTGACGAGCAGCTGTTCGAGCGTGCCCTTTTCGCGTTCGCGAACGATGCTCACGGCCGTGAGGAGCATGGCGACGATCTGGAGAAGAATCGCGACGAGCCCGGGAATGATGAAGTTCGCGGTTCGTCCGTCGGGATTGAAGAGGACGATGGGCTGGACCGAGAGCGCCTGACCGGGGGGTCTTCCGGCGATCGAAATGCGCTCTGCCAGCGCCACGACGTTTTCGTTCGCAGCGACGCCGTTCACCGCTCCGAGCGCCTGCGCGCTCACGTTGGAGTCGGAACCGTCGATGAGAACGAGCACCTTCGCCCCGCCTTCGTGAGTCTTTCGGTCGTGGTAGTCGGGAGGGATGACGATGCCGACCTTCGCTCGCCCGGCAATGATCTCGGTTCGTGCGTCGCGCGGGTCGGTCGTCACCTTGGTGATGGCGAACGTGTGCGTGGCGCGCAGCTTGTCCATGAGCTCGCGGCTCTGCGCCGTGCCGTCTTGGTTGACGACGACCGTGGGCACGTTCGTGACCGTCTGATCGATGAACCCGAAGAGGACGAGTTGGAAAATCGGGATGGTCAGCGCGATGACGAGCGTGCCCTTGTCGCGACGAATGTGGACGAATTCTTTCTGCACGATCGCGATGAAAGAGCTCCAGATCGGTCCCATCAGCGCGTCTCCGAAGAATTGCTCGAGGCGTTCGGGGGGGAGTCGCCACGCGCTGCCGCTTCTTCTTGGGTCAAGGTGACGAAGACGTCTTCGAGCGAGGGAGCGATGGGCCGCGCCTCGGCGACTGGGAAGCCTTCGCGGTGCAGTCGCTCGACCAGCTCGCGATCGTCGATGCTCGCGTCGATGACGGCGTGGACGGCGCGCCCGAAGATGGTGGCGCCATGACAGAACTCTTGGACCTGCAGATAGCCGAGGGCGCGTGCCGCGGCGTTGGTTTCGACCTCGACGCGCCGCGTTCCGGGGCGATTCACCGAAGGGAGCGCCTTCAACGTGTCGGGCGTGCCGCTCACGATCATCTTGGCGAGATAGAGGTAACCGACCTCGCCGCATCGCTCGGCCTCATCCATGTAATGGGTCGTGACGAGCAGCGTGATGCCCTCGGCCGCGAGCTGGAAGAGGAGATCCCAGAGCTCGCGCCGCGCGACCGGATCGATGCCGGCGGTGGGCTCGTCGAGGAACACCACACGCGGCTCGTGCATGAGCGCGCTTCCGAGCGCGAGACGTTGCTTCCAGCCGCCCGACAAGAGGCCAGCGCGTCGCTCGAGGTATGGACCGATGTGCGTCAGATCGATGGCGGCTTGTCGTCGAGCTTTCAAATGTGCGCCCGACAGACCGTAGATGCGCGCATAGAAATCGAGGTTCTCGCGCACAGTGAGATCGTCGTAGAGCGCGAACTTCTGGCTCATGTAGCCGATGCGCTTGCGGATCTCTTCTCCGCGCGTCGCGACGTCGAGGCCCATGACCGAGGCGTGCCCAGCGGTGGGCGCGAGGAGCCCGCATAGAATGCGGATCAGCGTCGACTTGCCAGAGCCATTCGGGCCGAGGAGCCCGTAAATCGTGCCGACTTTCACCTCGAGATTCACGCGATCGAGCGCCGTGAACTCCCCGAATTTCCGGGTCACGTCACGCACCTCGATCGCGAGATCGGTCACTTGGGTATCCGGATGATGGCGGCCATTCCGGCGCGCAGACCGGCTTTGTCGTCGCGAAGGGCGATTCTCGCGGCGAACACCTGATTGGCTCGTTCGTCCGCCGTCTGCAGGTTGCGAGGCGAGTATTGCCCCTGCATGTCGATGTGCTCGACCGTGCCCTTGAACGGACGATCGGGGAACGAATCGACGAAGACGGGGACCTCGTCGCCGGCGTGGATGTGGCCGACCTGGGTCTCGGGAACGTAGATGCGCACGAACAACTGGTCGTCTTCGAGCAGCGTGGCGGCCGTGGCGCTCGGAGCGATGATGTCGCCTGGGCGGAGATCGAGCGTCTCGACGCGGGCCCCTCGCGCGGCCTTGATGGTCAGCTCGTCGAGCATGACGGCGACCTGATCGCGGCGGCCTTCAGCCGCCTTCACGGTGGCCGCGGCGGCGCGGAGATCTTCGACGCGCGCTCCGGCTTCGACGAGCTTCGCGCTCGCGCTCGCCTCTTGGGCGCGCGACTGAGCCTGGAGGATTTCTTCGCTTCGGACACCGTGAAGAAGCTGGTTGTACGCTTCTTGGGCGGCATCGCGTTGTGCCGTCGAGCCGCGCAGCGACGACTCGGCGACGTCGACCTCGGCGCGAGAGATGGCATTCGCGGCGAAGAGCTGGTGCGCTCGATCGGTGTCGAGCTGGGCTTTGTCGACGGTGGATTGCGCCGCGGCGAGCCGGGCTTTGGCTCCAGCGATTTCTTCTTTGCGCGCGCCGTGTTGCGCTTCGGCGAGCGACGCCGCGGCGGTGCCCGCGCGGGCTTTGGCCTGCTCGATCTCTTCGGGACGTGATCCGCTCTTCAGCTTGTCGAACGCAGCTTGAGATTGCTCGAGCTGCGCTTCGGCCATGAGCTTCTGCGCTTCGAGATCGCCCGGCTCGAGCACGAGCATCACCTGACCTGCTTCGACGTGATCGCCTTCGCGAACGAGGACCTCTTCCACGCGGCCGCCGGCGCGCGACCCCACGTCGATCGTGCGCGCTTCGACGGTCCCGCTCCACTCGTAGGGGCGCGTCGCGCTCCAGCGTCGGTACCCGAGGAACGCGGAGGCCCCGAGTAGAAGAACGACGATGGGAAAGATGAGCTTTCGCGCGCGCGACGGTGGCGCTTTGGCTTCGGGGCTGGGGATCGTGCTCACGGTGCTGATCCGGAGTTAGCGCTTCCAGCGGTCAAGCTTCGTTAAGAAGTCACACTCACCTTCGCGAGGGCGGCATTTAGCCCGACTTCGAGCCGATGCGCGTCGATGATCGGCAGCACGCACGTCCCGGCGATCGGCCGTGGTAGGTTCTTCGGCGTGAGTCTCCTCAGAGAACGATCGAAGCCTTCGCTCGACCAGCCTCTGGTCCGGATGCCCGGCGAGTAGTCCTCCGAGGTTGGCTTGAGAAGACCTTCCAAATCGAGCGCATGTTCGCATCGATGGTGGCCTGCTTTCGGCGTGGCGGTCGTCGCATCGCTCGCGACGCTGTCGGTCGAAAGCTCGGCTGCGCAGGCCGACGAGCCTCCGCGCTGGCATGGGCGCGCGCAATTCGACCTCGCTTCGGGGCTGACGATTCGTGATGATCGCGGCGCCGTCGGACAAACCGAAGGGACGGCCGTCGCCCTCGCTTATCGATTCGACGCCGGATACCGCGGCGCTGTCGGTCCCCACGTGCTCACGCTCGCTTTCAGCTCTTCGCAAGGGTTGAGCTTCGCTCCGGTCGCCGGCGCCCTCGTGAAGATGGTCGACGAGATGCGGCTTCGGGCGGGCTACGAGCTCGTGATCCATCCCATCGTCCGTCCGTTCACCGAGGTGGCTTTCGACGCTCCTCTCTTCGCGACCGAAGAGGTGCGGGGACGCGACACCACCTTCAGCGTGATTCGCCCTGATGGATCGATCTCGAAGTCGTTCGGCAAGCGAATCGCGCTCGCAGGACCCTTTCGTCCGCTCTGGGTGCGAGAGTCGGTGGGCGCGCGGTTTCGCCCGGTCCGCTTGCCGGTCTTCTCGCTGAGGGTCGACGGGGGGCTCGGCGCAGCGCACGTCGTGGCCGACGGCCAGCTCGCGCTCGAAGACAAGGGGACGACGAGCGAAGTCGAGACGATCGAGACGCAGACTTCCCATTCGGTCGGCCCCGAGATCGCTCTCGCGATGGCCGGACACTTCGAAGGGACTCGCTTCGCCTACGCGTTCGAGACGCGCGCTCGGGTCCCGTTCGCGAGCTCGCGGGTGAGAGTTGCTGACGGCCTTCGAGGTTTCGAGCGGATCGATCTCGAAGTGCGCGGCGAGATGAGCCTACGCTTCGTGTCGTGGCTCACGCTCGACTACGGGCTCGTCGTGCTTCGACGGCCGCTTTTGATCGATCGACTCGAGCTGATGAACACCCTCATGCTCTCGGTTCGGTCGAGCGGTACGGGGATCGTCGTCTCCGATAACCGCTGACGGCGTCCGAGCAGGGCATGCCCAATCGCTGCCGAAACTTGGCCGGCGGTGCGTCCATGTGCGAATCGCGGTCCATGCGGCACGAGGACCACTGCTGATGCGCGCGGAGAGCCCGACCAAGAACGAGCGCGCGGAGTCGGAGCTCGTTTCGCTCCGCAAAGTCGCCATCGAGCTTTCGCAAGCCCGCAAGGAGCGCACGACCACCGTGCACCTGCTCGCCGCGATCGCGTCTCGCCCGGGAGTGGCGAGAGAGATCTTGTCGGAGCGAGGGCTCGGCGAAGAGGCGCTCCTCAAAGCAGGCCGGTCGTTCGACGAAGACGGCCCCGACTCGCTGAACCGTGCGATCGCCGAAGCGCGCGAGATCTCGAAGCGCTCGCGTGGACGCGTGTCGACCGACGACGCCGAGCGCGGCACCACCAAGCTGTCACCCGATTCGCGTCTCGTGCATGTCGAAGCGACCGGGCTCCATCTGCTCTTGGCGCTCCTCTCCGATCGCCGAACCGCGGCTCATCGCGCCCTCTTTCAATGCGGCGTCGACGTCGCGCGCCTCCGAACCGCAGCGCTCCAGCTCGCGATCGGCTTCGTGGCGGCGCGGCGCATCGTCGCCGCACGACCCAACGCGAGCCAGCTCGTTTCGCGCAGCCGCGAAGGCGTGAGCATCCCTACGTTTCCCCCGAGCGAGCCGCCTCCGACACGGCCGGGGCGCGCGAGCGTCGTTCCGATGCAGCCGTCGATCGTCTCGCGAAACCCGACTCCGACCCCGGTCCCGAGCGCGCCGTCACCGACTCCGCCATCGGCGCTTCCGATGGTGGTCACCCCGCCTCGTCCGTCGAGCGCTCCCGCTCCACCCGGTCGTGTCGCGACCCCATTCTCGGAAGGTCGCCGTGGGCTCGTGCGAAAGCCCGCCGCGCGCAAAGTGTCGGGTGGTTCGCAGAAGATCGAGCCGTCGGTCCTCGCGAGCTGCCCCGCGCTGTCTGCGGTCGCAAAGGATCTCTCGGCCCTGGCGTTCGCCGGGACCCTTCCGCCCGTGGTGGGACGAGATGTCGAAATCGAGCGCGTTCTCGACGTTCTCGGCAAGCGTTCGGGCAACAGCCCTTGCCTCGTCGGTCCGGTCGGCTCTGGAAAGACGAGCGTCGCGCGCGGCGTCGCGCAGCGTTTGTCCGATTTCGGCGATCGTCGCCACGTGGTCGAGGTGAACGTCTCGCAGCTCGTCGTGGGCACCGCGCAACGCGGCGCATTGGCCGAAAAGATCTCGGCGATCCGTGACGAAGTGCGCGCCTCAGAAGGATCGATCGTCCTCTTCGTCGACGAGATTCACGAGCTGTTCGCGCTCGGCGACGAGGTGACCGCCGAGATCAAAGCGGGGCTCACCGCTGGCGATCTGCCTCTCATCGGCGCGACGACGCTCGACGGCTTCAAGAAAGGAATCGAGTCGGATCCGGCGCTCGCGCGGCGGTTCGCGGCGCTCGAGGTCGACGAGCCGAACGAGGAGGACGCCTTCCTCATGGCGCGTAGCGCAGCGGCGGCGCTCGAAGATCATCATGGCCTCACGTTCAGCGACGAGGCCATCGCTGCCGCCGTGAGCTGGACGATTCGATATCTTCCCGGACGCGCGCTGCCCGACAAAGCGGTGGGCGCCCTCGATCTCGCTGGCGCCCGCGCGCGCAGGCGTGCCGGAGCACGTCGCGACGGCTTCGGATTCGCGCACGACGGCTTGTCGGTCGGCATCGAAGACGTCGCCCGCGTCGTGGCCGATGCGGCCGACGTCCCGCCCGAGAGGCTTCTGCAGACCGATCGCGAGCGCATGCTCGGGCTCGAGACCGAGCTCGGTGCCCGCGTCATCGGACACACCGCGTCGCTCGGCCGCATCGCCACGCACGTGAGACGCAACGCCGCAGGTTTGCGCGGCAAGCGTCCGATCGGCTCGTTCTTGCTGCTCGGACCGACGGGCGTCGGCAAGACCGAGACGGCCAAAGCGATCGCCGAGGCGCTCTTCGGATCCGACACGGCGATGACACGCATCGACATGTCCGAGTATGCCGAGCCGCACTCGGTGGCCAGACTCATCGGCGCGCCTCCGGGCTACGTCGGATTCGAAGCCGGTGGTCAGCTCACCGAAGCCCTCCGGCGCCGCCCCTATCAGGTGATTCTGCTCGACGAGATCGAGAAAGCGCATCGCGACGTCCTCGAGGCGTTTCTCCAGGTATTCGACGAGGGCCATCTCACCGATGGTCGTGGTCGGCGCGTCGACTTCACGAGCGCGCTCATCGTGCTGACCTCGAATCTCGGTGCGCGCGAGGTCGAGCAAGCGCGCAGTCAACGATCGGTCGGATTCGCGGGCTCGGCGCCTGTCGCGTCGTACGAGCTCGAAGTGGTCGCGCAGAGGGCCGCCAAGAAGGCATTGCCGCCGGAGCTCTACAATCGGCTCGACGAGGTGCTGTTCTTCGCGCCGCTCGAGAGGGCGGAGGTCGCGCGCATCGCCAACGGCATGCTCGGGCATTTGCGAGAGGTGCTCTTCGATCGCGGCATCGCGCTCGAGGTCGACGATCTCGCGGTCGATGCGCTTTGCGACGCGGGCGGATTCGATCCCGAGCTCGGTGCGCGGCCCATGCGACGCACGATTGCGCGCCTCGTGGAGGCCCCGATCGCGGAGCTCTTGTTGCGCGGTGAATTGGTCGACGGCGGTGTGGCGCTCGTGCGAGTCGAAGACGGAAAGATCGTCGTCGACGCGCTCGAGAAGCCAGTGAGCGGTCGCCGCAATGAGGGGCCGTAGGGCCGAGGTTCGAAGAAAGAGACGCGACGGCGCTCTACGTCGCCATTCAGGGCGCTGCGCCGCCCGCTCCTCCGCCGGCGTCGGGCGGGACGGTGCACGCATCGGGGCTGCATCCTCAGACCTGACCGCCGGAGACCAGCTCCGCGCCATTGGCATCGGGCGTTCAGCCCTCGGAGCCAATCGCGCCGAGGTTTTCCCAATGCCCGCCGTCAGTGCTCTCTAGCAGCTCGCGTTGCGACGAGCGAAGTGATCGTCACCCAAGAGGTCACCGATCATGACTCGGACAGCTCGAGCGACGCCGGGGTGCGACGTCAGCGAGTGGCGCCGCACCCAGTTCGTTCAAGGAAAGAGGAGCGAGCGCGGCCCATAGTCGAGCTTCATCGCTTGTTTGGCCCGATAGAGTGTTTCTTCGGCCAGCGCGTTCGCCTTCCGCGAATGCGCGCGAAGGATCTCGAGCACCGTCGCGTCGCCCTTTTCGCCTTCGAGCGCCGCGCGCCGCTCGCGCATCGGTCCGAGCAGCTCGTCGAGCGCCGCCGCGATGTCGGCCTTCACGTGGCCATCACCGATGTTGTCGCCGCGCGAATACCGGTCTTCGAGCTCACTCCGCTTCGCCGGGTCTTTGATGAAGGCACGGACGTATTGAAAGAGCGAGTTGTTCACGTCACCCGGCTCGGTCATGCTCTGCCGGCCGGTGTAGAGCGTGCCCATCTTCTTTTTGATCTCTTTGGCCGAGTCGGTGAGGAAGATGGCGTTCTGGAGGCTCTTCGACATCTTGTTCTTGCCATCGGTACCCACGAGCCGACCGACACGACCTACGAGCGCCCGCGGAATGGGGAACAGCCCTCCCTGAGCGAGGTGCTCTTCGTCTGGGGCGTGCGGATCGACGCCTGCGTAGGTGAAGTTGAAGCGACGCGCCACCTCGCGACACATCTCGATGTGGGCCGCCTGATCTTCGCCGACGGGTACGAGATCGGCGCGGAAGGCGAGGATGTCGGCACACTGACCCACCGCATAGAGCGGGAAGCCGAAGCTGTAGTGGTCACCTAGATCTTTCTGCTCGATTTCGGCTTTCAGCGTGGGGTTTCGCATCACGCGGTTGAATGGCAGAAGCATCGCGAAGTACCACGACAGCTCGGCGATGGCGGGCGCTTCGGTCTGGACGACGAGCGTCGAGCGCTCCGGATCAATCCCCGCGGCGAGCCAGTCTTTCACGATCTCGATCGTGTCGCGACGAATGTCGGCCGGATGATCGGCCCGCGTGGTGAACGCGTGCATGTTCGCGAGCAGGAAGAAACAGTCGTAATCGTCTTGCAGAGCAACGCGGTTCTCGAGCGAGCCAACCCAATGGCCGAGGTGGAGGCGCCCGGTCGGTGTGTCGCCGGTGAGGATTCGGGGGCGTGTGGTCACACCGGCATCCTAATACCGCGACGCAGTGGATTGGAACGTTTGGGCGGAAGCCAGGGGAGATTGAACAGCAAGGCCGACAGACGGGAAGGCCTTTTGGGCTCGACCGATGTCGACGAGCAATAGACGCTCGACGGGGCGTCATCCCAGCGCAGTCACCCCGATCCAGCCAATTCCGAAGAGGCCGACCACCCAGAGCGCGGTGCGGAGATAGGGGATCCCGATCAAGTAGACGAACCAATAGGCGAGGCGTGCGATGAAGAAGGTCGCCGCTCCCGAAGTCTGGCTCTTTCCGGCGGCGTGACATGCCACGAACGCGCCGAAGAAGAGGACCATGTTCTCCATCATGTTCCTCGCGGCGCGGTCGGCGCGGCCCGCGAGCGGCGTCGGCTCGGGAAGCACGTCACGGTTTCCGAAACCGATGACGAGCCCAGCGGCGGTCCACTCGCGATTGCGGATCGTGGGCGCGGTGAGGACCATGAGCCAAGTGAGCACCGTGGAAGCGAGGACGTAGTGTATGTCGGTCACGCGCGGAGCTTAGGGCCCGCGTCCAAATAAGTCGGCGCTATTCCGCCGATACCATCACAAGACAGGCGGCTTCGTCTCTCCGCTCCTTTAGGGGCCTGCGTATAAACAACTCGGTGCTATTCCGCCGATACCTTCGTGACACAGGCGGCCTCGTCTCTCCGCTCCTCAGCCTACCCAAGTAGGCTTCCGGTGCTCGTTCCTCGGGCCAAAGGCTCCCTTCGGTCTCGACGGAATATCGATCGACTTGTTCATACGCCGGCCCTTAGCAGTCCGTCGAAGAATTCAGGCGCGTGGTTCGCGATCAATAGATTGCGGAACCAAAGCGCTCCTTCGTCGCCGTCGGTTCGGCGCGACCAATACGCGACGACGAGCGGCGCCGGGACCGGGAGGGGGACCGGGAGAACACGCAGGCCGAAGAGCTCCTTCGCTCTCAGCGCGACGCTCCGGGCGATGGTCGAGACGTGATCGGAGCGGAGGACGGCGAGCGGAGCCGCAGTGAAGTGGGGGACCCGCACGACCACGTTGCGGGTGCGACCGATCTTCTGAAGCGCTCGATCGACCGCGGCGTCGCGACGTCCTTCGATGCTGACGAGGACGTGCCCGAGCTCGAGGTACGTCTCGAGGTCGAGCTTCCTTCGGACACGCGGATGATCGGGCCTGACGATCACGGCGAATGGCTCTTCGAAGAGCGGCACCTTTCTGAGTCCCGTCATGGGGAGCGACGATTCTCCGAGGAGCGCCAGATCGATCTCCCCGGTCGCGAGCGACGGGAGGTGCGCCGCCGAAAAGCGCTCTACCTCCAAGCCGACATTGGGCGCGTGACGCGAGAAGTGAGCGAGTAAGTCGGGCATGACGGTGAGCTCGAAATAGTCGAACGTCGCCACGCGAAACACGCGCCGCGAGGTCTTCGCAGAGAATGGGGCGGGCGGGGTGACCGCATCGCCCAATCGATCGAGCGCCGCGGGGAGCTCCACCGCCAGCCGCTCCGCGACTGCAGTTCGCACCATCGCGCGCCCCGACGCGACGAAGAGCGGGTCGCCGAACACCTCGCGGAGCTTGGCCAGGGAGTGGCTCATCGCCGATTGACTGATGTGTACGCGCCGCGCGGCGCCGCCGACACTCCCCTCGACGAGCAACGCCTCGAGGGCCGGCAGGAGGTTCAGGTTGATCGACCTCACATCGATTTTGCTCATGGGTGAGATGAGATCTATCGACTGTACTCACGCAATGTCGAGCGTAAGTCTTCGGACATGGCGATGACGAACGATTCCCCGGGCCCGCCCACGACATCCTCCAAGCGTCTTCGATGGGCGAGCGCCGGCGCAGCGCTCGTGGTGCTCCTGCTCTTTTGCGGACGTTGGACGTTCTATCCGCCTGAGGCGCTTCTGCCAGATCCGCCGGTCGCCCCGGCGCAGCGAGTGCAGCCTACGCACGTCGGGTTCGCCATCGTGAAGACGGCGCGTATGTACGTCCGTCAAGGCTTCGTATTCGACGGCGGCGACTTCGAGAAGGTCCTCGAGAACGACTTTTCGGCGTTCTTGGTCAAGCACGACGACAGCTACTTTCTCTTCGACACGGGGCTCGGGCGTAACATCGAGGCGCAATACCGAAAAGACATGGCCGTTTGGAAGAGGATGTCATTCAAATACGAGCCACCTGTCTCGCCGGCGCGCGACCAGCTCGACGAAGTCGGCATTCGAATCGATCGGGTCTTCGTGAGCCATTCGCATTGGGATCACGTCGCGGCGGTCGAGGACTTTCCCGAAGCCGACGTTTGGGTGACGAAGCCAGAGCTCGACCTGATTCATCGGCCTGGCGGCGCATGGCAATCGCAGGTGGGGTCGGACGCAATCAAATGGCGCACGCTCGATCTCGACGGCGGCGAATACGAAGGCTTCGACCATAGCCACGATCTCTTCGGTGACGGCAGCGTGGTCTTCGTTCCGCTTCATGGCCACACGCCGGGGGCCATGGGAATGTTCCTGACCGTAGACTCCGGAAAGCGCTTCTTCTTCTGCGGCGATGCCGTCTGGAACGCCGCGGCGATCGCGGAGGCGAGACCGCGACCGCGCCTCGCCCGCTCGATTGCCGACGAAGATCCCGTCGCGGCGGAGCGAGTCCTCGGGCAGCTTCGCGACCTCGGCGCAAGCCACCCAGACCTCGTCGTCATTCCGGCGCACGACGGCGCCGTTCAGCGTGCGCTCGGCTACTTTCCCTCGTGGGTTCGTTGAGAGCGCCGACCGTTCCGAGGCTGCCCGATGGCGCTCGCGCCGCGCCTCATCGTGAGGGAGAAGCGCTCGATCGTCGATTGCTCTCGCTCGGCGCGAGCTCCAATCAACGCACGATGAATGAGCCGTTTTATGGAGCCTCGAAGGTCGACCTCGAGGGTGGGCTCCACGCGATAGTGAAGCACGACCTGTTCGAGGGTGCCGATGAGGTCGCAATCGATCCATGCAGGGAATCCATTCACTTCCTACCGAATGGCCCGCTCCTCGATGGACTTTGCGCGTGACGCGCGATGCCGGGTCGGTGATCTTCCACATGTCGGGCATTCGTAGAAGCGAATTGCGTGGCCCCGACATCAGCTCTTGGACGACCCGGCCCGCCTTCGATCGGAGGAACATACCGAGATCGCACCCAAGCCGGCGATCGGCGTGCCGCTGCTCCTCTCTAATCTCCTCATCGGCGGGATCGGGATCTCGTTGGTCGCGATGGGGGACGTGCGGCCAGGGCGCGAGAAGGCAAGGCCCGAGGGCGATGCTCTTGAACCTCTGGACGGCGCTCCAAGGCATCGTCGGTCTCGAGGCCTACGCGAAAGGCCTCGCTTCGTTGTCACTCGAAGATCGTCAGGAGATCACCGACGCGCAGGCGATCTCTTGGATTCGAATGCAGACGTATTACAAGCTCGTCGAGGCCGCGGCGCTCGCTGCTTGGCGCGATCCCGATACCGTCTACGACGAGAGCGTTCGCCGGAACGCGCAGCTCACCTACCGCGGCGTGTGGAAGGTGTTGCTACGATTCGCGAGCCCCGACACGCTCCTGACCCGCGCTTCGATGATGTATTCGAAGTCGCGCAACTGGGGGAAGCTCCAGGCCGCATGGCTCGGAGAGAGCTCTGCCGAGCTGCGCATCACCGAATGGCCTCAAATGGCTGAACGCTACATTCGGTCGATCGCGATAAGCTCTGAGACGATTTTGGAGATCACCGGCCAACGAAAGCCGCCTACACCTTCATGCCCACCCGCGCTGGTGCAGTGATGCGAATGCAGTGGGGCAAGGGTCTCTCGCCGGTTCCGTGACGAGTCGGTGCCGCCGAGACTCTCCTTCGGCGTCACGGTTTGACGGAAGCCGTATCGGCCATGGCCGGCGCCGGAGCCTGCGTCAGCTCTTCGTGACATTGAGTGACGCGCGCGGCAGTGCAATGGAACTTTCGATTGCGACACGTGGCCGACCAGGTGTCGACCTCTTCGATGTCGTTGGCCGAGACGTCACGGAGGACGGCGCGGTGCTCGGCAATCCGCACCTCGCTCGGTCTGCAGCCGATCGCTCCTGATGTCAGCGCCGTGAGCATCGGATCGTTGGGGTCGCTCGGTGCTTCGACGACGTGTTGCTGACCGCGGACGCAGCCGGTCAGGAGTGAGGCCGTCAGAAACCATTTGTGCATGCGGCGCAGCGTAGCCGGTTCGGCGCGTCGTGTTGGTCGCCGACTTTGGCGTCTGCAGCGGCGCCGGATCAGGAGGTGATCCCCGTGAGAGGACCCTCTTTGCAGTAGTCTGGATCACCGAACGTGTCGTCGGGGACACCTAGGGCGTGGCATAGCGTCATCAGCATTCGGTTGTGGGGTTGATTCGGGAACGACACGACCTGGCCCGTCTTGAAGAGCTTGTTCACGTTGCCTGCGATGACCCAAGGCGTCTTTTCGTGGGTATGCGTACCACCCGAGCCGAGCTCGTTGAACCAGACGACCACGGTGTTGTCGAGCATCGTGCCCCCGCCTTCGGGAATCGATTCGAGCTTGTCGAGGAGGTAGGCGAGCTGACCGGCATACCAAGTATGGATCTTCACGAGCTTCGCTCTTGATGCCGGCTCGGCCTCCTTGTGGGCGAGCGCATGAAAGCCTTTGGCCTGATCGGCCGCCGCGAGCGCTGGATCAGTCGCGAACTCCGGGCCGAGCCAATTGAATCTGTGCGCTGCGCCTGCGCGACCGAATTGAATGGTTCCGATACGGGTCAAATCGCAGGCGAGCGCCATCACCATCAAGTCCATTTGAATCTTGGCGAGGGCAGGGATGTTGTCGTTCTTCCAGATGTCGATCGGCGCGCCCAAGTTGGGCTTCGCGCAGACGTTCGCGGCGGAGCTGCTGACGCTCGTCGTCAGGCTGTGCTCGATGCCGCGGAGCGCGCCGAGATGCGCCTCCATCTTGATGCGATCGTCTTGCGGAAGACGGCGCCTCACGCCTTCGAGGTTCTTCGACACCGCTGCCAGTACGCTCTTTCGATCGGCGAGACTGTCGACCGCTGCAGGGCTCTGAATCGCGCTCGGCTCGGAGAACCCTCGGAAGAGGCGATCGAAGATCGCATACGGGCTGTTCTCGGCCAACACCGGCTGGAGCGAGCCCATGTAAGAGAGCGCCGCATTGTCGGAGGAGTAGGGTTGAACGTGGATGCCCGCTTCGACGGAACGTAGCTTCGTGTCGCCGCCGATGCGCTGAGCGAGGTATTGGTCGACCGAGATCCCGGTCGCCAGACTACGCAGGGGATTGGCCGTGTCGATCGACTTGGCTTTTCGACCCGTCAGCGCAGTGTTCATGCCCGCCGAGTGCCCGCTCCGCTCGCCCTTCTCGATGACGACGGTGTGGCTCAATCCTTCGACGACGAGCAGCTTCGATTTGTGCCTCTCGAGCGGCGACAAGATCGGACTGAGCACGAGCTTGCCCGAGGCCATCGTGGGCGACCAGGCCTCGGGAATCGTCCCGTTCGAGCTGAAGAACAACAAGAGCCGCTTCGGGTGCGCTCCCGAGTCAGCCGCGTGCGCGTCGAAGAGCGGGACGAACGGGAACATCGAAGCGCCGAGCCCCAAAGTTTGCAGGAAACGACGCCGACCCCACTGCGAATTTCTCAAGGCGTGATTCCTTCGACTCGTGCATGGCTGAAAGCCGGGCTCGTCGCGATGGCGACGATGAGCTCGCGGACGTCGAATCCTGCGTGCGCGAAGGCCTGGTACGCGCGTTCGAGCGATGCGGCGTCCTCGTCTCGCTCACCGCGCCCGAGCGCGTAGCGGAACCATTGCGTCGCCACGCATCGGCGTACTTGCTTGCTTGCGGCGAGACGGGCCCCGAGCTCGACCGCGCCATCGAAGGCTCCGTCGACGTCGTCGGTCATCCAAAGGTCGCCGGTCGCGTCGACGGCAAACGCCCCGTCGACCGCGCGCCAGGCGCCGACCGCGTCGTAGTGCTCGAATCCGAAGCCAATCGGATCCATCAATTGGTGACACGCAGCGCAGCTCGGATCTCTTCGATGCTGCATGAACCTCTGCTTGGTCGTGAGCTTGGGGTCCACTTTGGGCGGCGTGATGGCCACGTTCGGAGGAGGTGGGGGAATCGCGTGGCAGAGGAGCTTCTCGCGCACGAATCGGCCTCTCAAGATCGGCGAGGTCTGGTCGGCATTGGCGAGAACGGTCATCACGCTCGCCTGCGTCAGCAATCCGGCGCGCTGGCGAGGTGGCAGCGAGACCAAGGCAAAGCCGTCGCCCGTCGGAGCCGGCACGCCATAGAGCTTGGCCAATGGCGCATTGACGAACGACCTATTCGAAGTCAGCAACGTCTTGACGGTGTCGCCACCCGAGAGCACCGCATTGGCAGTGAAGCGGAGCGTCTCTTCGACCATCGCGTCTTTGAGCTGAGGCGTGAAGAGAGGAGAGAACAGAGCGTCTTTCGATTCGGTCTCGAGCTCGCGGAGGCCGAGCCATTGACGATGAAAGCTTCTAATGCCTGCCAGCGCCCGCTGGTCTTTCAGCATTTTGCGCGCGGCTCGATCGATGTCGGCGGTCCCGTCGAGCTTGCCTCGGGCCGCCTCGTCGAGGAGATCTTTGTCCGGCGTCGACGCCCAGATGAAGAAGGACAGACGCGTCGCGACCTCGTATCCCGTGAGCTTGCGCGATCCGGGTCCCGGGCCATCGGCGGGCTCGACCCGATACAAGAATTGCGGTGATTGCAGCATCGCCTCGAGGACGAGCTGGATCCCTCCGGCATAACCCGAACGCTTCTCTTTCTCGGTGTAAACGGCGAAGAATGCCGAGCGCTCGCTGTCTTCGAGCGGGCGCCGGAAGACTTGCCGCCCGAATGACTCGATGAAGGTCTCCGCGCATTTCGCGTGCGGCTCGCTCGCGGCGCACGGGGCGAGGGTGTCGAGACGCTTCACGGCCGTTGCGGCGAGGGCTTCGGCCGCATCCATGTAGCGCTCGACAATCACGGGCGTCACGGGCGCGAGGTTGTTGCTCTCGAAGCCACCTACCGCTTCGTCGGGAGGAAGTGAGCTGGCGGGTCGCGTCGTGTCACCGAGCAGATCGCGAACCGTGTTGTTGTACTCTTCGCGCGTCAGTCGGCGAAGCGGTACAGAGGCGACCACGACCGCGATTTCGACAGCAGGCGCGCTCTCATTTGCGACGCGTGCTGGTCCGGCGCCTCGGCTGGTACAGCCTTCGGCGAGGAACATCGCGAAGGCCGCCGCTCTTTTACGATGGCCCATCGCCGCCACCGGCGATCGCGTGACGCGCCGACATCTTTGGCATTCCCGGAGCCACCATGGGCGCAACGGTACACCGCCTCTTTCGAGCCGGACAAATAGCCGGCCCGACTGGACTCCGGCCGAGCACAGGGCGAAATCCGCGCGACGGCGGCGCGTGGCACGCCGGCAAATGGCAAGGTAACATCCGCCTCGCACGTCCCACCCCGTCACGACAGGCTCCGACCACGAGAATGTTCGGCGCTCGAGAAATTATGCAATCGATCCGAGCCCTCGTTCCTTCGCTTTTGCTTCCCGTGTGTCTCGCGTGCGGGAGCGAGACCGTGAGCGCGGTCGCCTATGTGCCGCCGGACGGCTTCGTGACCGATCAGCGAGTCATCTATTCGGACGGGCTGCACAACGAGAACACCGAGATGATCGCGCTCGACGATCGCATCGTGCTGATTTTTCGCGGCGGTGAGACTGCGCAGATCGGGTCGAATCTCGCGCACATCAACGTGTACGCCTCGACCGACCAGGGCAAGACATTCGTGAAGCAGAGCGAGGTGAGCGGCGCCGCGCTCCCGGGGATGCGCGACATTCGCGACCCCAAGCTCGTCGAGATGAACGGCAAGCTCTACCTCTACGCGATAAGTAGGCTTCCGGGCGGGCACTACCGCGATCTCTTCGGTGAGGCGTGGACGGTGCGCGCCGAGTCGTCGGACCACGGCGTGACATGGACCGATCCGGTCAAGGCGTTCACGGATCTCGACGCCAACGGAAAAGAGAGCTTCTGGGGATTCTGGAGATTCACGAAGCGGACCCATTTCGAGGGGGGCGCGACCAAGCAGACCCTCTACGCGCTCGGCTACGGCGACGGTGACGTCGACGTCGGAATGTTCGCGTCAGACGACGGGATCAACTGGGAGAAACGCTCGACCGTCGTCAGCTCTTACGACGACGTCCCGAGCGAAGCGGAGCTTCAGTTCTTCGGCGACAATCAAGAGACCGCCGTCGCGATCGTCAGACTCGACAACCAAGGCATTCTGCAAGATGGGCAGAGCGCGATTTGCACGGCCCAGGCGCCGTTCACGAATTGGGAGTGCGGTCGCCGCATCGAGCAGCGCCTCGACGGTCCGACCTGGATTTCGCCTGTGATCGACGGCGTGCGCAAGAACTACGTGGTCGCGCGAAAGCATTTGCCCTGCACCTTCAAGCGCACGGCCGTCTACGAGTTGCGCGGCGATCTCGCGAACCCCAGCGCGAAGATCGAGGTCTGCGAAGTCCAAGAGCTCTCGAGCGCCGGAGACACGGCTTACACCGCGCTCGCGCCGCTCGGGAACGACCGGTACCTGATGTCTTGGTATTCGAGTGTCATTCCGAAAAAAGGTGACGTGCCGTGGCTCGTCGGCCAATTCGGTCCGAGCGACATCTGGCTCGCCGATCTCGACCTTCGTAAGAATGCGTCGACTTGTCATCCGCCGCCGATGAAGGAGCCATGCGAAGAAGCTACACTTCCCGACGGTGATCTCGACAATGCCTCGAACGGCACCTTTCTCTTGACCGTGGCGCCGATCATCTTTCCCGAAAAACATCTTTCGTTTCAGGCGGTGGTCACTGTGGAGAACGAGAAGCTTCACCTCGCGTTGCAGCCGCTCGATGCCGCGACCCTCGCTCCCGCCGGATCGGCGTTCGAACCGGTCGATGCAGCCATCGACGATCGTGGCCGATTCGCTTTTACCTTTCCGTCCGAGTATCCGCCCGAGGCTGCGTTTCCGGCGTTCGCCGATCCGTTCCTCGAGCTCCGACACCTCGAGTTTCGTGGCACGTTGCCCACCAAAAGCACCTTCTGCGGAACCTTGCGCGGCACCGCGCAAGTGCTCGGTACTTCACCCGCCGACGCGATCGATCTCCGTGGCTCGACGTTCGGTGCGGTGCTCTGGAAGGGCTCCTCGCCGCCTACTCCTTCGGCGAGTTGCCCCGTCGCGAGCCCCTGATCTCCGAGATCTGACGCTCGAAATGGTCGCTGTCGTCGGGCCGCCCGTGCCGGTGTCGTCGCCGCCGCATCCAAACGCAGCGAGCGCGAAAACGAACTAAGTGGAGCGAAGCGGACAGGAGAATCTCATCCGAGGTGCAGCATACGAAGGTCCACTGCCCACCCAAGCGGATTTGGCTCGAGCGCTACTTCGTGGGGCAGCTGACGACGTGGGCGTAGTCGACGAGCCAGCCACATCAAAGAATCGCTGACCAAGCTCGACGCGCTGGCAGCCCACAGCGAGTCCATCTGCGAGAAGGCGACGACCGGCACGTGCACCCAGAAGGCTCTCCCGCCCGAGACCACGGTGTGCGAGCTCGGCGCTCCGTGCCGTTCGAACCGCTCGTCCTCATCACGAAGCGACAGGAGTAGCCAATTCCGGCAACGTGAAAGCTCCCTCTGACCGCCGAGGGTTCGGTCAATACAGAAACGGGATGATGCGGTACTTCACTTTCGCGCAATACGTGTCCCAGTCGTCGCCATACTTCTTCTTGCATTCGCGGTGATCGCGGCGCTCACGATCGACGAGCAGCGGCGCGAAGTAGATGAAATAAAAGTAGGGCGGGATGTGGCTCGCTCCGGTCGGCAGACACCAGGCGAGAGCCATCATCAGATCGCCGAGGTAGTTCGAATGGCGCGAGAGCCCCCAGAAGCCCGAGGTGAGGAGCTTCGTTCCACGCTTGGTCGCGATGAACGTCGGCTTTTTCCCCCAAATGAGCGCGTCGGGGTTGGTCCGAAAGCTGTGCTTCTGGAGGTTCGACGTTCGAAAGACGTAATAGCCCGCGAAGTTCAATAGAACGATCAGCGGAATGCTCCAGGTGGGGAGCGCGGGGCTGTGCGTGACGAGGTATTGCGATTGGAGCGAGAAGGTGAACGGCATCCAAACGACGAAGCCGAACGCCAGCATGAAGCCGTAGTTCTCATAGTTGATGTCCCAGGTCGAGAGCATGGCCGATTCGAAGAAATAGAAGTCAGCCACGTAAAAGAGCTGGAAGATGCACACGAGAATCATCGAGACCGAAACCGCTCCGTAGAGCTCCCATTGGGCCGCGGCCATGGCGAGCGTGATGGCGATCCAGGTCGTCATGCCGATCTTCGATTCGAAGAAGAGCTTCAGGTCGAAGTCGCCGATGCGCGGATTGAGCGCGCTGCCCATGAAATAGTCGTAGACGACGTTGCCGCTTCGCACCTCGTCGCGCGTCGACGTGAATCCGTAGAGGTAGAGAAAGAGCGAGAGGCCGAAGGCGAAGACGATCGAGAGCGACAAGAGCGGTCCGAGCTCGGCGAGCACCGCGGTTCCTCGGATCATTCGGCCCGCGTAGAGGCCCGCGAGCGCCCCGAGCGAGACCACGAGCGAGAGAAGGCCGTTGAGTCGATAAGCGATCTTCACTCCGTCCCGCTGCGCCAGGCCGGTGACGGTCTTGGCGGGCAAGAGCACCTGGAGCGCGATCTGAAACGTGAGCCAGACGACGAAGTAGACCAACGCGCGGACGGTGGGCGAGGGGATCTCGCGCACGACCGACAGCGACGGGAGCACGAGCGATCCACCGTGCTTGTGGATGCAGATCCACAGATACATCGTCAACGTCGGCAGCCCGACGATGAAGAGCTTCGCGCCGAACGGGCCGCCGAAATGCGCTGTATCGGCCTTCTTCGTCGTCCTCGACGATGTCTGGGGGGCAGTGGCGCCTGCGCCGAGGGTGGTCTCCGTCATCGCGTGCACGCGTCGCACGAACCGAGCGCGGACGAAAGCCCATCGCGGTGAAGGCAAGGTGGGCCCTTCGACGTTGGGAGCAATCTCGCGACCGTCTACGAGGAGCGGACCAGTCGTGGTGTCCGAGTCCCGATGCGCGCCGAGACATCAGGATCGCGATCGCCGAAGGTGAACCGAGAGGCGGCTCGGTGCAGCCCGCTCGGGTTTTGACCACCGAGGAGCTCGAAAACAAGCTCGTGGGCTCGACGCATTTGGCTTCAACACCTGCAAGCAAGCTGCTGCGAAGTAGTGCCTAGAGCGAAGATCCGCTCGAGCTCGAGCCTTTGAGCTTCGCGGCGATGGCTTCGGCGAAGGCGCGCTGTCCTTTGGGCGTCATGTGGATGTCGCCGTCCAAGAACGCTCCGGGCTCGGCGTCTCTCAGGGCCGGGGTCGCGTCGAGGCCGAGCGCGCCGAGGGCTTCGGCCGAGGCGACCAGATCGTCGATCAGAATCTGACTCGAGGTCATGTCGATCGGTGCGTCACCCGAATCGTATTTGCCCCATTCGTTTGGCGACACCTGAATATCCATGGGCAAAGCCACCACGAGTAGACGCGCGCCGCGTGCGTCGCACGTCGCTTTGACCTCTTTCAGAAAAGGGGTCATCGGTGACCAAGCGCGCACGATTTCGCTCGGGGCAGCGCGGAGATCGGCCAAGCGCTTCTTCAGCGCGTCTCGCTCTTCGAGCGAAAGCGTGAGCTTCGCGGCCTTCGATTCTTCGATGGCGATCTTCTTGTCGGCGACCGCGCGAATACGATCTTCCATCTCTTTGCGAACTTGGGTGCCATTGAAGATCGCCTTTCCGACCAGCGGCGCGGGGCCCTCGCTTTCGACAGCGAGACTCGGGCGAATGACGATGTCGCCAGGGTTGTTGCGTGACTGCTGATAGGCAGAGCCGAGGAGGTCGCCTCTGAGCTCGAATGCATCGAGCGCGTCGTTCTCGAGCTTCACCTCTGATTCGACCTCTTTCGCGCTGGTCGTCAAGATGTCTCGCTCTCGTTGGTCGGCGAGCGATCGGGTCGCCTCCTCGGCGCGCGCGTGCTCCGCGTGGGAGCGTCCGACGAGATCGCCGACGGTGCCTTCGGACGGGAATCGGCCTTCGTCGAGCTGCTCTCCGTGCGCATAGAGAAACGATCGCAAGGCGTGGAACGCATGCGAGTCGCGATAGAGAAGCTCTCTGCCCGGAAAGAGCGTGACGTGATCGGGCTCGGTCTCTTTGCGTACCGCCCAACCGTCCCACACGGCATGTCTCGTCGTGTTGGGGTGCGCAGCCTCGAAGAGGTCGTTCGCGAAATTCACGACATAGACGACAGTGCTCGGCCGGTATCGATTGAGCAAATCTTTCGTGACAGCATTGTATTCGGCGGGGCCATACGTCGGAATACCCGCATTGATGACGGTCGCTCCCGACAGGCTCGAGAGCACGGCGCTCGCCGTTTCATTTTCTTCGACACCGAGACCGAAGACCTGCGAGTCGCCGACGACGATGATTTCGCCACCCTTCGGCGTCGGGAGATCTGCGCCTCGAAACCCTTGCGCGTCGATTCGAACCGACGTGATGGGATTCTTGCCGACCGCGATTCGCTCGGACGCACCGGGTCGAAGCTTCACCGCGAGGAGCGGATCAGGCTCGTACACGTTGAGGTGGGGGAACGCTCCGTGGTCGCGGACCGAGAACGCGACCTCGGTGAGCGCGAGCCCGAGAACGAGCCCGAAGACGACTTTGCCGCCGACGCGAAGCCATGGCCTCCTGCGCTTCTGCGGCGCTAGCCCTGTCGCCAGCGAATCGACGGGCGCACCCACTTCGGATCGCGCGCTCTCGGCCCGATGCCTTTCGCCGTCGGCCTTCGCCTCGGCATCCCTCAATTCGCACATTGCGGCAGCGTATACGACGCTCTCCCGCCTTGGGGTCTACTTCATCGACGACTGCCCACAGACGCTTCGAGAGGGTCCGCTCGACCTCCTGGGCCTGGTTACACAGGTTCCTCCGCTCGGGGGGGGGGTGCACCTTGGGGCGCGCTCCCGACTGCGGTGCGCTTTGCTCATCGAACCATGCCACGTCCACCTGCGACGCTGGGCATTGCAAGCTCGCATGCCTGGCTGGGTTCGCTGATTGCAATGGCGATCCTGCCGACGGCTGCGAGGCGCGCGCCCGCCGTCGCTTCGCTCCTGGCCGCGGGGTCCATCGACGTGTCGGCTGGGCGAGTGTCGACACGCCGCGAGGAACCACGACTTTTCCGGGCCACCCCGACGGAACGTTGAGCCGCATCTCGCTCGCCAACCAACAAGTCGACACGCTGGCGACGACCCTCGATACACCCGTGGCAGTCGCCGTCTCGAACAGTTCCTTGGTTTGGTCCGAGAGTGGAAGTCTCACGACCTACGCTGGTCCCAACAACACGAGCTACGATGCGGGAACGCTCGGCCGTCTCATGCACGCGGTATTACGGCATCATCGTCCGGAAAGCGAAGTAGCGACGACGATGGTCCTCGAGGGGGTCGTCATGGTGGGGGCGATTGCTCGTGAACAGGTGCCGTTCTGCGCCGTCGTGACTTTTTGAAAACATTGCTCGTCGAGCGTGCCGTGAATAGGCTCTACGAATGACGCGAGCGCTCCTCTTCTGCGGCAGCCTCCAACGCGCCTCGGCGAATCGCGCGGCGCTCGAAGTCGCTTGCGCGGCGCTGACCGCGCGGGGCGTCGACGTGGTGTCATTCGATGGCCTCGCGTCGATCCCACCCATGAACTCCGACCATTCCGACGCGCCCGGCGAAGACGTGGTCCGTCTTCGCGCCGCGCTCGGCTCCGTCGATGGGATACTCATCGCGGCACCCGAATATGCGGGCGGTCTCGCCGGTGTCGTCAAGAATGCCCTCGATTGGATCGTCGGGTCCGGCGAGCTCTACGGCAAGCCGCTGGCGCTCCTCAGCGCCGGCACCAGCGGTGGCGTCCTCGCTCGGAGAGACCTCGTACGAACACTGAGCTGGCAAGGCGCGCACGTCATCGGGAGTCTCGGCATCGCGACGCCGAATACCAAGTCGGTGCCCGACGCCGACGGCAAGCGTCGCTTCACCGATGCCGAGACCCTGCGCGAGATCGACGCACTCTCTTCATCGCTGGTCACCGCGATGGGTCAGCGACCTTCCGAGCGTCTCGCCGCCGTGCTCCGACTCGCGCTCGATGCGGGGATCGATCCTGGCCCGCTCAGCGACGAGATCACCGACGGCGAGCGGCCCTGAGCAACGTGTCCGCGGCTCTCGCCCATGACCGAAAGCACTCGAACAGATAGCGATCGCCCACGCGGATCGCGAGCGATCGCCACGAGCACCGATCACGCACGGCCGGCGGTCTTGTGCCAAGTCGCGCGCTCGCTCACTCGGTTCCACCAAGCCTGGACGTTCACGTGTTTCGCAATGTGGGCTTTGGCGGGCGTCGCCATCGCGTACTCGAAATAAGGCATGAAACAGACGTCGGCGAGGCTGAAGTCGGTTCCAGTGAAGTAAGAGGCCTTCGCGAGGTGCGCGTCCATGATCGTCAATGCGGTCTCGAGACCTTTGGTCGCTGCCTCCATGACGGCTTCCTCCTGCGGACGATGAAAGACGTGCTCGTAAACGAACTTCATCACGTGCGGAGTGAAGTTCGCGCTCTCGATGCTGATCCATTGCTCCATCACGGCGCGACCCTGAAGATCGGACGGGACGAGCTTTCCGCTCATCTTCTCGTTGATGTATCGGCACATCGCGCGCGACTCGAAGAGCGCGAAGCCGTCGTCGTCGAGGGCGGGCATCTGACCGAAGGGCTGGTGAGCCATGTGCGCCGGCTGCTTGTGCTCACCCTTGGCGAAGTCGACGACCGAAAGCTCGTAAGGCGTATTCGTCTCGGCGAGCGTCATGAGAACCTTGCGCGTACAGGTGCTCATCGGGTGTCCAAAAATCTTCATCGTCATCGGGGGCCTCCTTCGGGATTGGGCGCGCAGCCTAGCATCTCCGCTCGTACGCGTGTCCGCACCTGCGATGCGGCCTCGGGTCCTGCCGCGTCGCTTCCCTACTCCGTGGTCCGATCCGCAGCCGATGTAAGCTTTATGCCTTGGGTGCGTTGAGCCTCCGATGAAACGTGCTTGGCCGGCTCTTCTTTACCTCGCAGGCTGCGCTGGTCCAGCACATTGGGTGGCGCCCGAGGTCGGTGCGGCCGAGGGTCGTTGCACCGGCACCCAGAGCTGCTCCGGGAGCGACACGGCTTGCCTCGAGCAAATGCACTCCGACTCGATCCTCTGCGCCATCGATCGCTCCCGACAGCTCGCCAGACGACGACCGCCGGAGCAGCGGTTCGACGATCTCGCCGAGACCGCCCTCCGCATTCACTGCGCGCCGGCGAGCTCCGACTCCATTCAGGCCCTCCGCGCGGCGCTGCTCGCCCTCCTCCCGGCCGTCGAACGCGACATCGATCGGGTCACGAAAGAGGGGCGGGTCGATCTCGCCGCGCGGCGTGCGACCTACGTGGCACGCGCCCTATCGAGCCTCGACCTCCAAGCAACCATTCCTGCCGAGTTGAGCGCGGCCTATCAGCGAGCGCTCGATTTTCACGCCTCGGAAGCGAAGCGCGCAGACGCGACTTTTCCTGTGGCTGCACAATACCACCGGTGCAGCCATTACGGCGAGGGCTGCCGATCGTCGGAGGCTTGGTCGCCATCATTGACGGCGGCGCTCAGCAATCCCTTCGGACTGACGGTCGAAGTGCGCGGTCCCGTCGAATGCGATGACGTGCGCACGAGCTTTCCCATGATGGCCGACACGACGTTCGCGCTCACCCAGACCCCAGTCCGAATCGAGCTATCGCACTGTGGTCCGTTGCCGAGCCGCGCCGACGAGAAGACTTTTCGCTGTGGGCAGCAATTCGCGATTGCGACCGTGCACTATGAACGATGGGGATATGAAGGAAGCGTCACCGTGGGTGCCGAGACCTTCCCATTCAATGGTACGGGAGAGGTGGCGTCGGTCGAACGACCGCTGACTGGCTGCGACGTCCCCACCTCGCCGTTCAAGACGGCGAAGGAGGCAACGGTGTTTGCGATACGCTCGCACACTCTCGGCGTCGTTCCCGGCATCGATCAGTCGGCTGACCGCATGCTGCTCGTCGCGCAAAAGGCGGCGCGCGAAGGCGAGGTCGAGCGCGCCGACGCAGCCTTCGCGCTGCTCCTCGACGACCAGCCCGGACCCGAGCACCACGAAGAGGCTGTGGGGTGGTTCGACCACCGATTCGGCGCCCCGAGCACGAAGGAGAACTATGGAGGTGCCTCTCCGACCTCCGAGATCGGCCGCGTCGCCGATCGCAACTGGTCGCCTCCGACCTGCCATTGATCGAAAGACGGAGAGCGAGGGGACGGACCGTGCGGCTGGTCGCTCGAGCCGCGCTCGAGTCAGGCGGGTGGAGGCGGTCGTCTTAGTGACCTCCGTCGAAGCACGAGCCAGAGAATGGCGAGGGGCAGCGCAACCGAGATCACGATCGAGAAGAGAATCGACAGGTCGGCGGCCGTGTTCGCTTGGGAGCTCGCGATACGCTCACCATTCGCGCACACGCAAGCCGAATGATTCCCCTGCCGGCCGTTTTGGTAGTCGACCTCGACGAGCTTGCTCTCGTGGCGGTGGCAAGCATCTTCGCAGGTCGCATCGACCCAGAGAGCCCCGAGGAGAGCCTTCGTACCGAAGATGGCGCCGCCGACGAAGGCCGTGAAGGCGAAGATCCCGACGATGGCGAGCAGCTGGATTCGGAGGGGGGCGGCCACGGAGGATTCCTCGTATCCCATGGCGCAAGCCCCGACTAGTCGATCCGTGGCGGTTGCCGCGCGCTGCCGAGGGGGATTCCGGCACGAGGCGCGTAATTCCGCTCCCGGAAAGATACGTATGCAACGCTTTGAGCTCTCCGACGGGTCTTCGAACAAGTTCCGGCAGATCGCGCGCGAAGTCAGCTCGCTGCGCGTCACGTTCGGAAAGATCGGCACCGCCGGTCAGACGCAGTTGAAGGAGCTCTCGAGCGACGCAATGGCCATCGCGGAGCACGACGAGCTCGTGAGAGAGAAGACCAAGAAGGGCTATGCCTTGGTGGTAATTAACCGCAGTGCGATCGCAAGAAGCTCCACCAACGGCCGATTCCGCCGTCGTCGCCCGGGGCGGCTACGTGCTCGAGGAGCGGTACGTCGGCGAACGACATGCGGTCGGAGACGGGACGTTCGCGGGGCTCATGGCCGCGTGGGAGCTTCGTCCGGGTCGCTTTTCGAAGAGCTGCGCCGCAGATCTCTCAGCCGGGAAGAAGGACTCCGATGAAAAGCTCCGGCTGCAGATCGCAGCGCTGGTGCGTCTCGTCGAGACCGGCGCCGGCGAAATCGATTTCATGGGTGTGGGCATGCTGCTCCGCGTTGCAGCCGAGAACGGCGTGATTCCTTACCTCATCGCTCGTTATGGCATCGCGTTCACCCTCGATGCCTATTTCGGGAACCGCGATCTCTCGTTCGAGCGTGGCGACGGAAAACTGACCTTCAAGGCCACCACCACCGATTACCTATTGGACGAAGACGCCCGCGCCATCGCGGCTTGCGAAGATCGCGTCGATGCTGCCGCCTGGAAACGAGCCATGGAGAGGGTTCGCGCAGGGCGCCTCGCCGAGGCGAGCAGAGCGATTCGCGCCGAATACAACATCGTATTACGAGACGAGGACTTTGCTGCCGAAGACCACGCGGCCAACGTGACGAACGACGATTGGCAAGTCGCACGCTTGGTGTTCCTCGCGACGTGTCATCGAGCGGCCCCCCTCGGAGAGCTCAGTGCGCGGGCCTTTTCGGCGCGCCAGTCGGGCCAGGGGCCACCATCGGCGTCGGACCGCCGGGAGGTGGTCCGGCGAGCGTCCCACCGAAGCTTCGCAGCGCCATCATGGTCGGAGCGATCTGCGAGGTGGGCACGTCGAGCGAGATCTCGAGAAGACCGTCTTTCGCACCTACCGTCATCACGATGCCAGCCCCGTCGCCGATTCCACCGCCGCTCAGCGCGCTCGGAACGACGTAGACCTGCATGAACGAATCGGCGGCCCCATTCTTCTTGGCACGAAGAGCCCCCGGTCCGCGGTCGAGTCCGAGCTCAATCGCCGACTTGGCATCGGAGGCGCCGTAGAGCATCTCGAGCGTGGTTTTGCCGTTGGGGCCGGAGGCGACCAACGCGGCGTCTTGGGTGATCATCATGTGCGTCTCGAGGAACGTGCTCAGCGCAGCGGCCGCCCCCGGAGGCATGTTCTTCAATTCGGACTTGGTGGTCGACACGTCGAATTCACCAATCTTGTAAGCCTTCTCTTTGACCGTGGCCTTCACGCCAGCCGTCTCGAGCGCAGTCTTCAATGCCGGATCGTCGTACATCTTGAGCATCGCCGACTGGGCGCTATGCGCCTTCGCGGCGTCGGTGATTCCCGACATGCCACCGAACGAGAATCCGTCTTTGCCTTTGAAGCCGCCTACGACGAAGTCGCCCGTCGATGCCGCGACGAGATCCGACCAGCTCGCGGTGAAGCGCTCGGCCTGCTCGGGCGGAAGGCTGAGCGAAAGCATCCACTTCATCGCGCTCTTCATCGATTGCATCGAATCGGGGCTCAGCGAAGCGGCGAAGTAAGCCGGGGTGTCTTTCGGGAAGCGCGCGAGCAATGCATTCGCGGGCTTCGGCTTCAGGCTCTTGAAGGTCGATTCGAGAGGTGTCCCCGAGCGGGGCTTGAGCCCATACGACATGATGAGACCGTCGTCGCTGGGGCGGAGCGAAATAGTGACGGTGTCGAGCTCCTTCAATGCGGCGAGCGCTCCTTCGTCGAGCCGAATGACATTCCCGAGGGCCTGCGCGGCAGGACCCGATTGGGCGCTCTGTTGCGTCTTCATCGACGCCAACGCCTGCTCCATGTCGCCTCCGTAGAGTGCGACGATGTTCGCCGCGCGCGCGATGAACGTCGCTCCGGCTGGCCCGGTCGCGACCGAGAGCTCTTTCAAGAACGCCTGGTTCTGGGTGAACGTCGCAGGCTCCATCGTGAACACCGCGACGTCACCGACGAGGTTCAGATAGACGCGGCCCCCCGGAATGTCCCAGCCGTAACCATTGCCTTGGTCGTTGATCGCCTTGTTCGGGGGAGCGGTCTCGAGGAGCGTCGTCTCGCTCTTCACGTGAAACAGAAAGACTCCGAAGCCGCGATTGTGCTTCTTCGGATCGAGGATCGCGATGCGGATGGGCTTGTCCAAATCGAGGCCGTCGGCGGCGCCGAGCCCGAGCGTCTCGGCCGCGATCTTCGGGATCTGGCTCGACAGCTTCGGACCTCCCGGGTTCACGACGGCGGCCATGTCGGAGATCGGATCACCGACCTTCGCGAGGCTTTCAATGCCCCCGAAGAGCACGACGTCGGGCGGTGAAACGAGATCGGCGAGAGCGTGCTTCGCGATCGGCTCCGGGGGCTTCGCGGCCTCGGCGCTCGCCGACGCGACAGGGGGCGATGGCTTCTTTTCTTCACACGCGAAGACCGACGCACCCAGCGCGAGCACGAGGACCCACCTAGACACCGAACCGACCGATTTTTCGAGCACGCGCATGAGTCCTCCTGGGCAGCGACGCCGGGTGGCGTACACCATCCAGGCTCTGGCGTCGTCGGCTCCTGCGCGCTTCACTCCTCCACGAAGTCGAGGTCTTTGCCGTAGGTCTCGTCGAGCGGGACGAGCGCGAGCAGCGCCGAAACGATGGTGATCGCGCCGACGATCATGGCGGCCTGGGCCGCTCCGCGCCCGTCTTTGAGTGCGCGGAAGGCGAGCGACAACGGGACCACGAAGCCTCGGACGAAGTTCGGCGCAGTCGTGGTCGCGGTCGCCCGCAGATTCGTCCCGAACTGCTCGCTCGATATCGTGACGAACACCGCCCAATACCCATTGGCGACGCCGAGCGCGAAGCACATCCAATAGAACGTTCCGACGCTCGCTCGGCCCAGCGTGAAGTAACCAGTGACCGAAGCCGCGCACAGAAGAATGAAGAGGAGCACGGCTTTGCGACGACTGCGCAGGAGCTGGCTCAAGACGCCGCTCGAGATGTCACCGATGGCGAGCCCGATGTACCCGTAGAGCACGGCGTCGGCGGGGCTCGGCGCTGGCGCCAGCCCGAGCGACGTTCCGATCTCCGGCGCAAACGTGAAGAGGATGCCTACGCAATACCAAATGGGCACTCCGGTCAAGATGAGACAGAGATACCGAATGGCTCGGCGTCGATTCGTGAAGAGCGCGAAGAAGTTACCGCGGCTGACGCTGTCGAGCTTCTTCACGCCTTCGAAGAGACCCGATTCGGTGACGCCGACGCGGAGGGCGAGGAGCCCGAGCCCGAGACCGCCCCCGACGTAGTAGGCCACGCGCCAATCGGTGTTCTTGCCGACGATGACCGCGAACACCGCGCCGAGGACGCCGACGCCGGCGACGATCGTCGTTCCGTAACCACGCGTCGACTTGCTGAGAAGCTCGCTCACGAGCGTGACGCCCGCACCGAGCTCTCCGGCGAGGCCGACCCCGGCGACGAATCGAAGCACCGCGTAGCTCGTGAGGTCGTGAACCATCCCATTGGCGATGTTCGCGAGCGAATAGAGCAGAATGGATCCGAATAGCACCGAAAGGCGACCACGCTTGTCGCCGAGCATCCCCCAGAGCACGCCGCCGATGAGCATTCCGGTCATCTGCATGTTGATGAGCGTGACGCCGCTGTTGGTGAGCGCGTCGTCGCCGACGATGCCTAGATCGACGAGGCTCTTCTTTCGCACCACGCTGAAGAGAATCAGATCGTAGATGTCGACGAAGTAGCCGAGCGCGGCCACCAGAACGACGAGGAAGATCTGGTTCTTCGAGTGTGTGCGTGGGAGGGCGGGGGGCGCCTCGATGGACATGACCCCCACCATCACACGCTCTTCGCACATGATCCAGCGCATGAAGGGTCGACGTCGGACCCCCCGCGGCATCGCCCGAGCTCGCCTGGGTCGAGGGTAGAGACGCTCCGACTCCGGTACGTTCACCCGTTTTCGTGACCAGCTCCTGACGAACTCAGCGCGGCGCGCGTGCATACTTGCGCCGTGCGCCTGTTCCGACATCGCGAAGATCGCGTCCCTGTTGCCCTCATTTCGCTGCTATTTCTCTTCGACGTCGGGGTGTACGCCGCGGTCGACCAGATCGCATGGCTGTGTGCTTGGACCGTCGTCGGCGCCGTCATCAAAGGCCACGTCTGCGCTTGGAACCACCACCACCAGCACGTCGCCACGTTCGAGCCCACGCTGCTCAATCGCGCGCTCGAGCTCGTGTACGCCCTGCAGACCGGCGTATCGAGCCACACCTGGGTGCTCCATCATGCCATCGGTCACCACGTGAATTACCTCGACCAACGGGTCGACGAATCACGTTGGATGCGCGCCGACGGAACACCGATGGGCGCGCTCGAATACTCGCTCACCGTTGCGTTGACTGCCTATCCGCGCGCGCTGCGAGTGAGCCGGCGTTTTTCCCGCTATCGGCGTACGTTCCTCGGAATGGCGGCGCTGACGCTGGTAACGGTCGCCGCGCTCTCGTTCTGGCGGCCGATTCCTGCGCTGTTCGTGTTCATTCTTCCGATGATGATCTCGCTCGTGCTCACGGCTTGGGCGACCCATTCGCATCATTCGGGCAAGCCGACTTCCGACCATTTCGTGGCGTGCAACAACATCGTCCACCGCGGCTACAACGTATTGACCGGGAACCTCGGCTATCACACGGCCCATCATTATCGCCCAGGTGTGCATTGGTCGAAGTTGCCGGCTCTCCACGCCGAAATCGCGCACAAGATCCCCGACGATTGCTACCTCACGCCCGGGTTTCCTTGGTGTCTCGGTCAAACGACCGCGCCTTCACCGAGGCCGCGAGAGCTCTCCCAAGAGAGCCTTGCCGTGACTCTCGAGCTACCTCACGCCCCGCGACGAAGAACAAGCGCTATGACGAAGGCCGCCGTCGAGCCGATCGACGCTGCCGTGCGCACGTGATTCCAGGCCGTCCACGTCGAGAGGTACTGTCCCCACGTGGCGGCGCCCTCGACGCTTGCCGGGTCTACCGCGGCCAATGCGACGTTTCGCGGCACGTTGAACACGCCCGTCACGACCATCACGCCGACGAGAAGCATCGCGCTCCCGGCGACGATGAAGAGTGACCCCGGCCTCTCGAACGAACCGAGCGCAGCGACACCGATCACCGTCGCCCCGACCGCGGTCAGAAAGAGCGCCGCGAGAAAAGAAGACGTCAGCACGGTGGCGTTGATCGATTGCATCGCCGCGATCCCCTGCGGAGCGGGGAGCCGCGCCAATGCGCGCATGATCACCGACGAGAATGCCAGAAAGACGCCTGCGACGAGCCCGGAGCCGATCGTCGTCAGAAACGTGAGCGTGAGAATGGCGCGGTCGAGCACGGGGTTCTCCTTGGTTCGAGCAAAGTCCAGCGTTGCGAAGAACGCTCCCCAGAGGCGCCCATGTGTGGACGCATCCGGTCGCTGCTCATCACGACTGCCGACTCCAGAAAGAATGTCTCATGCGCTGATGCATTGCTAGGCGTGATTGGGCAATGCTACTGTGCATTGATGCAACGAACGCAGCGACTGCGCGAGGGGTCGAGTTGGGACGACGTCCGCCTGTTTCTCGCGCTCTGCCGATCACGGACGGTGGGTGAAGCGGCCGCCAAGATCGCGGTCGACCCATCGACCGTGTCACGGCGTTTGGCCACGCTCGAGCAGGCGATGGGCGTCACCCTCTTCGATCGCGGGCGTGACGGCATCGCGAAGACCAAGGCCGCCGAAGACCTGATGACCGTTGCCGAAGAGACCGAAGCGGTGATTGCGCGTTTCGCGAACGCAGCCGACGGGCTCGAGCGCGAGGTCTCCGGGCTCGTCCGAATCGCGTGTCCCCCCGACGTGGCCGACGCCGTCGTCGTCCCGGTCCTCGGAGATCTCCTCACGCGTCACCCCGCGCTTCGCGTGGCGCTCGAGGTGGGCGAGGCCGTGGTCGATCTCTCTCGGCGCGAAGCAGATCTCGCGCTTCGCACCGTGCGACCGGTGCGCGGCGATCTCGTGGTCACCCGTCTCGCGCGCGTCACATGGGTGCTCGCCGGCTCGGCGGTGCTCGCGCGCAAGCTCGGTAAGCTCCGCTCGTGGAGCGACGCTCCTTGGATTGGTTGGGGTGAGCGGCTCGCGCAGATCGGGCCGTCGAGGTGGCTCGCGGAGCACGCGCGCGAGGTCGATCCGGTCGTGCGGTCCGACAGCCTCATGGTGCAGATCTCCGTTCTGAAGGCGGGGGTCGGCGTCGCGCTCATTCCCTCGCCGAGCGTCGCGCATTACGGGCTGACACCGATCACCATCGGGCCGGCCCTCCGAGAGAGCGCACTCGAATGGCCCCAGAACGAGCTCTTCCTGGTCTCGCACCGCGCGCTCCGCGATGTTCCGCGTGTCCGGGTGGTGTGGGAGCGTCTCGTCGCACAGCTCGGCGGTAAGTAGTGCGAAACGAGCAGGCGCTCGAGTCGGGTGCCGCGAACACGAGCCATTCATGAGCGCCCTGCTCGAGTGACCAATGGCCGAGTCACCCGCACCTCCGATGTGGGCTCGCCGCCATGCCCCATTCGTCCTCTTCGGAACGGCAGAGAGAGCGCCGATTCATGTCCTGAGAACCCCCGACGCTCGCTTCGCCGATCTCCCCGACTTTTCATTCGAGCCGCATGACGTCGACATCGATGGCTCGCTTCGAATGCATTCCGTCGACGAAGGCCCACGCGACGGTCGCGTCGTGCTGACGCTCCACGGCGAGCCGTCGTGGTGGTTTCTCTATCGAAAGATGATCCCGATCTTCGGCCGCGCGGGCTTTCGCGCGATGGCCCCCGATCTCATCGGGTTCGGTCGCTCCGCCAAGCCGGCACGCGAGAGCGACTACACTTATGCACGCCACGTCGCCTGGGTGCGGCGCTTTCTCGACGCGCTCGATCTTCGCGGCATCACGCTCGTGGCCCAGGGTCGAGGCTCACTCATCGGCCTCCGTCTCGCCGGGGAGAACGACGAAAGGTTCGCGCTGGATCGCGATCGCCAACGGACCCTCTTCGGAAACAACGATCCGATTCTCGGGCTCGGCGACGAGCCGCTCCAGAGACAGGTTCCTGGCGCGAAAGGGCAGCCCCACGAGCGCTTCTGGGGCGACCATTTCGCTTGAGAAGATCGCGGCGAATACCTCCGCGACCGCGATCGTCCGCTGGCTATCCGAGTTGCAATCGAAGTAGCTCGCCCGATCGCCGCGCAGTTCGAAGCGCCGGTCGATGGGCGCGAGCTTCGCAAAATCCGAGTGAATCTCTCGTGGTTTCGATCCGGTCGGCGCTCTAACATCGAGCCTCGATGAGATCTCGCTTCGCTCTTTTCACCGCGACTCCCTCCTTTCACTTGCTCGCTCCGCGCGTCGTCGGGTTGGCTCTCCTGCCACTGTTGTTCGGGAGCTGCGTGAAAGAAGCCTCGCAGAAGTCTCACCCGATCGTCCTCACGACCGACGCGATGACCGTGACGATCGGGTCGCCGCGCTTCTCGATCGAGATCAAGAACAGCGAGGGCGCGGTGATTCTCTCGTCGATCGACGACAAAGGAAACTACACGCCGCTCTCGGCCGCGCATCGTGCCGTCGAATACACGCCTCACGTCCTCGAAGGATGGGACTATCAGAGCGCGACCGATGGAAAGCCGGCCGTGTTCGGCGAGATCGTTCGCGAGACGCACACCGCGACCAGCGCTTCGCTCGACCTCACCGATGGAGCGGTCGGCTTCGAGAGCGCGCACGTCGAAGTCACGATCGACGGAACCGAGGTCCGGATCGACGCGAAGGTCGCGGCCCTGGCCACGGGAGCTTCGGAAGATCATGCCCCTCGAGGTCTGAACCTCGTATCGATGGCGTTTCATCTTCCGTCGGACGAACATTTCTTCGGGCTCGGTGAGCGCCTCATCACGGTCGACCACCGCGGTCAAACCTACCAATCGTGGACCGAAGAGGGCGGAGTCGGGCTCGGCGAGAACGTCCCCATCGGACCGGGCAATCCGTCGCCGAACGGGCCTTCGATGTCTCACGCGCCCATTCCGTTCTTCGTCTCGACCAAAGGCTATGGGGCTTGGCTGGATACCACGTATCGAACTGGCACCTCGTTCGGCGGCGAGAGATCCGATGCGTCGCGGCTATGGGCATTCGAGCCTGCGATGCATCTGCACGTCTTCGTGCGCCAGAACCCCAAAGACGCGCTCGCCGACTTCACCGAAAAGACCGGGCGCGCTCGGTTGCCGGCGCCTTGGGTCTTCGGGCCGCGCCGCCGCGTCGACCGCAACGCCCTGGTCGGCGGCGTGCCGGAGATCGAGCTCCAGCGGACCCAAGGCGTGCCTTGCACGGCGATCGACGATGCCACCCATTTCCTGCCGATCGGGTCGCAGGTAGGCAACGAGCCAGAGATCGCGCAATGGACAAAAGACCTTCACGAGCTCGGATACAAAGGAATCGCCTACTACAATTCCTATGTGTCGGTCTTCGATCCGAGGGCCGCCGCCGATTACATCGAAGGCCACGATAAGGGGTACTTCGTAAAGCTCGACGATGGCACCGAGTTCAATACCTTCATGATCAGCGCGGGGCCCCAGACCGTCGCCACGATCGACATGACGAATCCCGACGCCGTGAGTTGGTTCGGCGGCCTCCTCGGGCGCTCCCTCGACCTCGGGTACGACGGCTTCATGCTTGATTTCGGCGAATACATTCCGCCCAACGCGAAGATGTTCGACGGTCGCTCGGGGTGGGAGGCGCACAACGCCTTTCCGGTCGACTACCAGAAGGCCACTTGGGACTACATGACGAAGGCGCGTGGCGACGACTTCATGTATTTCGCGCGTGCAGGTTACACCGGCACGCAGGCGTACGTTCCCGTGCATTGGTCTGGCGATCCCGACGCGAGCTTCGACGACGCCAAAGGCCTCCCCGCGCAGATCCGCGCCGGAATCAACGCCGGTCTATCGGGCATTCCGTTCTGGGGCAGCGACATCAGCGGATACACGTACCCGTTCACCGGGCTGATGGTCGTCGTGGCCCTACGTGATCATACGCGAAGGGGGATCGACATGGAGATCCACGCATGATCTCTTCGGAGGGT
>JAYUUB010000238.1:0-9390 GCA_043755175.1 Polyangiaceae bacterium
TCTGCTCGGCTGCACCGGGCCGAAACCGGCCACGCACGTCGGAGACAACCTCCGCTACGAGTCGGTGGCTTCGCCGAGCGCTTTCACGGCACCGGAGCCGCGGGTCGCGCCGTCATCAGCGCCGCCTTCCGCCGCCCCCCTCACGGGAACGGCGGTGCGCAAATCGCCGTTTCCGCCCGCGTCGGTCGCGCCGCCCGTCGAACGAACGGCGAAACCGGGAGACGGCGTCTGGACGCCGCTCGTCGTCGCTGGAATGGATCCATCGCCCTTCGCGACGACGATCCTCCATCCACACAAGATCAAGCCGTTCGTGATCGTCGCGCTCGTCGCGATCGATCTGTCGCGCGTGTCGCTCGGCCTGGTCGCCGGGGTCGAAGAGCCGCTCAGTGACGACGTTCCCGCCGATCATCGATCGGGGCTTATCGCGAACGACCAACTCGGCGCGCTCCTCGCCGTGATGAACGGCGGGTTCAAGCGCCGTCACGGTCAACATGGGATGCGCGTCTGCACCAACCTCTTCGTCCCGCCCAAAGACGAGAGCTGCACGCTTGCCCGCACCACCAGCGGGGCGATCCGCATCGGCACTTGGTCGCGTCTCTCGGCGGCCGATTCGGACTTCACGTTCTATCGTCAGGGCCCTCCGTGCCTCGTCGAAGACGGGGCGAAGAACGAGGAGACGGCCGGACAATGGACGGTGAAGAAGTGGGGGGCTTCCGAGACCGGTGACCGGGAGATCAGGCGGAGCGCGCTCGCGCTCTCAAAAGATGGCGAGACCCTCTTCTTCGCCATCGGCGATTGGATCAACCCCGAGACCCTGGCCGACGCAATGGTCGCCGCCTCCATCGAGACTGCGGTGCAATTCGACATCAACTACTCCTTCACACGCTTCGTGCTTTACGGCAGAACGAGCGCAGGCGAGCCATCGGCGAGCTCACCGCTCCTGTCGAAGCTCAAGTTCTCGACGACCGAATATTGGAAAGAGCCCTCGCATCGCGACTTCTTCTTCTTGACGAAGAAGTGATCGGTCGCTCTTGCGCGGTCGAGATCGCCCGGTCGAGCGCGGGTGCAATCGGCTCAGACGCGTGTGCCGATCAGCCGCTGCAGTACCCTCGAGAAGTCGCGCTCGGACAAGCTCACGTGCTCGACGACCCGACCGTAGAGCGTCGCGGTCGGCACGTTGCGACCCGGAAACTCGCGCTGCGCCTCGTAGAGCTGCCACAAGACGATGCGCTCGATCCGCGTGAGCCCATCACGGACGTCGGGGAGGCGATCGAGCATCTCACGCCCGAGCCGCGGCCCCGACTCGGGCTCCTCGTCGTCGCGATCGATGCGTCGATCGGGATCATCGTCTTCGTCTCCGGCGATCACGTCCCGAGCTTCTCCTTGATCTCGTCGAGCGGGAGCGAAAGGTACCTCGCGGCGATCTCTTGGTTGGTGCCGAACGATCGTGTCAGCATTCTGTCGACGTAGAGCTTCCCATCGAGGTGGTCGATTTCGTGTTGGAAGATGCGCGCGGGCCAACCCGAGACACGTCGCGAGAAGGGGTCGCCGCGTTCGGTGACCCCGGTGACCTCGACCTCGACGGCGCGACGTACGAGCGCCATGTAGCCAGGCACGCTGAGGCATCCTTCAAAGAACGTCGCACCGTCGTCGCCGACGATCGTCAACGTCGGGTTCACGACGACGGTGAGAGGAATCGGCACCCTTCCCCGCTCGGCGCGCTCTTTCGGGGTGAGCTTCGACATGAGGCGCTCATGGTCTTCGACCACCAAAACACGCTTCGAAACGCCGATTTGGGGGGCCGCCAACCCGACACCGGGTGCCTTGCGCATCGCTTCGACCATCTGGCGCACCAGCGCGGCGAGCTCCGACGATCCAAGCTCTTCGGCCGTGACGTCGGCGGCGCGACCGCGCAAGACCGGGTGCCCGGCGGTGACGATGTGGGGCTCGTTCATGGTGCTTTCGGCCGAAGTGCCTCGGTGAAAATCCGGTCGCGAGGAACGTAGGAGGTTACTCGACGGAACGACGTGCGGCGAGCGCTGCGCCGCGCTTTCGTTTTGCTAAGCTCTCGCGCCTATGGCTCATCACGTGGTTCTCATTCCCGGCGACGGAATCGGTCCTGGCATCGCCGAATCCGTCAAGAAGGTTCTCGCGAAGGCGGGAGCCGAAATCGAGTGGCACGAACACGTCGCAGGCGTCGCAGCGCTCGCCAAAGGCAAAGACGTCATGCCGCCCGAGACCCTCGAGGCCATCGAGCACTTCAAGGTCGCTTTGAAGGGCCCCTGCTCGACTCCTGTCGGCGAAGGATTCAAGAGCGTCAACGTCTCGCTCCGAAAACGCCTCAACCTCTACGCCGCCGTCAGGCCGGTCAAGTCGATGCCTGGCGTGAAAACGCGCTTCGAAGACGTCGACATCATCATCATTCGCGAAAACACCGAAGGGCTTTACAGCGGCGTCGAGAACGAAGTGATCCCGGGGGTCGTGATGAGCATGAAGGTGGCGAGCGAGCTCGCGTGCTCACGCATAGCCCATTGGGCGTTTCGATTCGCGACGCTCCGGCGCCGCCACAAGATCACGGCGATGCACAAGGCGAACATCATGAAGCTGACCGACGGTCTCTTCATTCGATGTGCCCAAGACGTGCACCGAACGCAGTACCCGAACATCGAGTACGACCAGATGATCATCGACGCCGGGTGCATGAAGATCGTTCAAGACCCGACCAAGTTCGACATCCTCTTGCTCGAGAATCTTTACGGCGACGTGATGAGCGACCTTTGCGCAGGGCTCGTCGGTGGTCTCGGCGTGGTTCCCGGCGCGAACATCGGCGACCACGCTGCGGTGTTCGAGGCGGTCCACGGCTCGGCTCCAGACATCGTCGGCAAGGGGATCGCAAACCCACTCGCGCTCCTGATGAGCGCCGTCATGATGTTCGATCACTTGGCAGAAGAGAAAAACGATCCGTCGCTCTCCAAGATCGCCTCGACGATCCGGAACGCCTACGAGCGCGCGCTCGCCGATGGCCAGAAGACCCGTGATCTCGGCGGAGATCTCGGCACCGACGCCTTCACCGACGCCATCATCGAACGTCTCGCAGGCTGAGCCGGCGATCTCGGTAGCTCTCGGGTGTGGGAAGGCGAGCTTCGCTCCTTCCTCGCTCGCGAGCTGCGCGAGCGAGATGGCGTGAGCTCAGCGAGCCAGCTCTTTGGAGATGATCCCTGCCTGGGCTAGCTGGCGTAGGTGCATCTCGAACGTCTGCATCCCGTAGGGAGTGACACCCTTCTCCATGACCTCTTTCAGCGGCGGGCTCTGCGTCGGATGCCTGATGGCTTCGCGCGCCGTGCCGCTCGCGATGAGGATTTCGAGAGCGAGCTGAAGACCGCTTCCGTCGCGCTTCAGCACGAGGCGCTGTGCGACGATCCCTTGAAGGGCGTCGCCCAAACGCTCTCGGAGATCGGTCGGGTTGGTGACGAGCGACATCATGCGGTTGACGGTGAGCGACACGTCGGGCGTGTGCATCGTCGTGAGCACGAGATGCCCGGTTTCGGCCGCCTGGAGCGCTGTCTCGAGGGTTTCGGCGTCGCGGATCTCACCCACGAGAACCACATCGGGATCTTGTCGGAGCGCTGAACGCAACGCGGTGCCGAAGCTCTGTGTATCGGCACCGATCTCGCGCTGACTGACGCCCGACCGACTGTCGGTGTGAACGAACTCGATGGGGTCTTCGATGGTGACGATGTGCTTCGGATAGCTCTGGTTGATGTGACCTATCATCGAAGCGAGCGTGGTGCTCTTTCCCTGCCCCGTGGCGCCCGCGATGAGAACGAGGCCCCGCGGGAGATCGGCGAGCGAACGCACGGCCGGCGGAAGCCCGAGATCGTCGTACGTCGGGATCTTCAGAGGGATCGACCGCATGACGATCGCGAGCGAGCCGCGCTGTCGGTAGATGTTCACGCGGAAGCGGCCGAGCCCGATGGCGTCGTACGCGAGGTCGAGCTCGCGGAGCTCAGAGATGTCTTCGACGCCTCGTTGGCGGGCCAAGAGCCGCGCGAGCGCTTCGGTGTCTTCGGGACGGATCTTGTCGACTCGGAAGTAGACGAGGTCGCCGCGAACGCGTGCGCCAGGCGGCTGCCCCACCTTGATGTGGACGTCGCTCGCGTTGGCGGCGAGTGCCTTGCCTAGGAGCTGATGGAGGAACTGCTCCGAAGCGTACGGGGTCGACACGCGGCGGAGCGTAGCCATCCGGTGAGCCTTTTTCGAGGCTTTTTTCGCGGGAGGCTAGAGCGAAGGGATCTCTGCGCGCGAGACGAACCCGCGATCGGCGAGACGGCCGAGAATGGTGACGGCGAGCCCGCGCACGCGCTCCGAAAGGCTCGAGCTCTTGGCGATGGCGACGAGATCGGCCACCGCAGAGCGAATGCCATCGGGATCGAGGAGCTCGCCCATCGCATGTGGCCTCTCGAGGGCGAAGGCGATCGTATCGAGGAGGACTTCGGCGTCGTCGGCCGATGCGCTCGCGCGGGCGCTGCTGGCGAGCGGTCGGATGGCAAGATCGGAGTCACGACAATACGGAATGGCCGAGAGCGCGGTGGCTCGCGACTTCGGATCGGCGAGTAGCCGCAGCAGCACGCTTGCTCCAGCTTTCTCACCGACCGCTGCGAAATCGACAGGATCGTGAGAGGCGCTCGCTTGGATGAAGAGGCGATCCCTGAGGAGGCTTCGGGACGACTCGGCGTCGGGCTCGCCGACGCCGACCAGAGCGGGCACCGAAGAAGAGGGCGAGAGAGTTGGCCCTGATGCGCTCGTCGACGGCGGCTGCGACTGCCCTTCTGCGTGGCAACCCAGGAGTATCGCGACGATGAGCCCGAAGGCGGCTCCGCGCGGGGTACCGAACGAGCTTGGCGTCGATGACGATGCTGCGATCATCGTTCGAAAACTCTCATGTTCCGATGGGCGTCATCGACACTGGGGCCGGAGCGCGCAGCGTTTGCTCGTGCTAGCTTGGAGGCCTTCGAGGACGCCATCATGAAGATCACCATCAAGTACTGCCAGGCCTGAAACTACAAGCCCAAAGCTGCGGGTCTCGCGGCAATGATCTTGGAGTCGACCGGTCACGACGCCGAGCTCAAGCCCGGAAGCGTCGGACAATTCGATGTCGACGTCGATGGCGACTTGATCTTCTCCAAAGGGAAGACAGGCCGATTCCCGGAGCCCTTCGAAGTGATCGAACGAATCCCCAGCGTCTGATGTCGACGGGGGATTGCGCCCTGAAAATCGCCAAGGACCCACGACGACGACTCCCCACGACAACGACACGACGACCGCGCCGGAGAGCGCGTATCCTTATCCGGTGAGAGCCCCTCTGATTCTTTCATGCTGACGCCGATCGAGCTGCACAGAGAGTATGTCCGAGGTCGCGGTGAGGTGATCGCGCTGTCGATCATCGGAACGCTGTTCCTCGGACTGCCGATTTCGCTCGGCATGTCGTACGGCTTCTTCGAGTCCGCGTGGCTCGGGCTCATCGCCTCGATCACCATGGTCGCCGCTCCGATCTGGCGAAATCAGCAGAAGCGCTCGCTTCGCGCAGCAACGCTCGGGCTGAACGCCGCGTACCGGTGCATCGCGCTCGGCCGATTGGTCGAGGCCGAAGCGCTACTCGATACCGTCTATGGTTTTTCGAGATCGCGTTGGTCGCGCCGTCTCACGCTGATCCAGCGCGCGCTGCTGGCGCTCCGACGCGGCAATCTCGCCGAAGCCCGCGGTGTCCTCGACGAGGCGTTGGCGATTCCAACCGACGGGAAATTCAAGGCCAACAGCTCTTACCAAGTCGAAGGCGCGCACGCCATGCGAGCGTTCGTCAGCGCCGGGCTCGGCGACCGCGACGCGGCTCTCGCCGACATTGCTTGGATCCGCGCGCTCGCGCGCCCGAGCCCCGAAGCACTGGCTCGCGTGGCGCTCGCCGAGGCCATCTTGCTCGAGCGTACGGGTGAGCGTGATGCTCTTCGCGAGCTCATCGAGCGCGAGCGCGTGTTGCTGCTGGAGCACACCCACCCTCGCGAGCGCGCCATCGTACGCGCTTTCCAGCGCATGCTGAAGGTGACTCAGAAGTCGGTCTACCGCGTCCAAGCGCCGCTCGAGCAACCCGCGCGCGGAGACGAGCCCGAGCTCGATGACTGGGTCGCGAAGATCGCGCCCGGTGCGGCGCAGTTCGTCCGCAAGGGAAAGAAAGACCGAGCGCAGCTCAACGTGCATCAGTCGAGCTATGTCGACCGCCAGCAAGCGGCTGCTCAGAGCCTCGTCCAGCAGCAGATGATGGCCCAGGGGCACTACCCGGGCCGAAGCACGCCAACCTACAACGCTGGCAATCTTCGCAACTCCAAGTGGACCTCTCAGCGCAACGGCCTCATCGCCCTCGGCGGAGTCGGGCTCGTCGCGCTCCTCGTCGGGGTGTCTTGGGCGAGCGACTACTTCTCCACGCCGCCGACGCTTCCGACGGTGGGCTACGAAGCGCCGACGTTCAGCGGACCACTCGTGGCGCTCATTCTCGGCAGCCTTGCGCTCGGAGGAGCCGTCTATGCCGGCGTCAAGCGCGGCTACCGACGCAAGCTCCAGCGTGAGCAGCTCCACCCGATGGCGCGTGTGGCCGTGCAGGTCGATCCGAATGGATCGCAGGTCTCGGCGCAGCCCGATTTTTCTGCGCTCATCGACGGCCCCGACGACGTGCTCGCCGCGCAGGGGCACATGCTCATCGCCGGTGGGGCCGAGACGCGTGGCGAATGGATGAGCGTGCTCGAGCACTGCGACAAGGCAATCGCGCGCCTTTGGGCCCCGAACGAACGACAGCGGGCCGACATTCTCTATCCTGATCTCCACAGTCTTCGCGCGTTCTCGTTGGCTTGTCTCGGCCGATACGCCGATGCCGAAGCCGCGCTCCGATGGCTCGGCGCGACCTACCCACACCACGAACGCGCCGTCTTTCGTGTGCGACTCGTCGAGCTCATCCAAATGGGTCGCTTGCCCGAGGCTTCTTCGTATGCAGAGACTCAAGCGCTCGAGCTGCCGCTCAGCGTGCGCGAAGAGCTCCTTGCTGATCTCGCTCGAGCCGTCGTCTCCCCCGAATCCGCGGGGCTCGGCGAGGTCGCTCGTCTCGGTGAAGAAATTGAGAAGACCGCGAACGCGAAGCAGTGGATGATGTCGATCTCGCCGGGGCTGCTGTCGGCCTTCCAACACGGCAGCGAAACCGACCTCTCCGCGATCGGTCACGCGAGTCCCATCGAGCCGTTGCATCATCCGGCGACGCCCGCGGCGTCAACGCAAGCGGCGGACCAAATTCGCGTCGCATCACCCTACCCCGACTCACCCTACCCCGACTCGCCCTACCCCGACTCGCCCTACCCCGACTCGCCCTACCCCGACTCGCTTCGCCCCGACGTGCCCCTTCAGCGAACGCTTGAAGAAGAGGCCGAAGCCGAGCTCGATGCCGAGCTCGAAGCTGGGCAGTCGAGACCGCTCGCTCCCCATGGCTATCGCTGAGCCGACTCGCGACACGTCGAAGGCCCTGAACGACGACGAGGTTCACCCCGTGCGCAGCTCGCCACCGGCGCTCGTGGCGACGATTCTCGCAGGACCACCGAGGACGAGGGGCTCATTGCGAAGGCCGTGGCCCGATGGAAGGTCATCGACGACGGGGATCCCGAGACTGCCGAATCGCTCTTCGAGCACGGCGCGAGCCGTGACTCCGTCTGGTCCCGGGTGGCAGCTCGTGAACTCACCCAAGACCACGCCCGACAAGCGACGGAAGTGACCGCCGACGGCGAGCGTAGCGAGCATCCGATCGATGCGGTAGGGCCGCTCGGTGACGTCTTCGATGAAGAGAATGGCCTCATCGGGGATCTGCAGACGGCCCGCGGCTGCGCACGCATGGATCAGCGACAGATTGCCGCCGAACAGAGGTCCGGTCGCGTCGCCGCAAGTGACCACACGCAATCCCGAGAAGGTCCGTGACGCTAATGGATCCTCCAGCATGTCGACGAGCGCGTTCCTGGTTACGGCGTCGCTCCGACCGAGACTGGCGACGTGCGAGCCGTGGAGAGAGGCCACTCCTACGCGCGCAGCTTCGACGTGGATGGCGGTGATGTCGGAGAAGCCGACAATCCACTTGGGATGATCGCGAAGCAGAGTCCAGTCGAGCTCGTGGACGAACCGAGACGCACCATAGCCACCTCGCGCAGCGAGGATCGCCGAGACGCTCGGATCTTCGAGGGCCTCCCTGAGCTCCCGCTCGCGGCGCAGATCACTTCCTGCCAGGTAGCCGTTGCGTGTGAAGATCTGGCGGTCGAATCGCACCCGGTATCGGGTCGACAGATAGCCTAGCCCGCGCCAGACGAGCACGGCGTCGAACGGGCTCGACGGGGCAATCACCGCGATCGTGTCGCCCGGCCGAAGCGCGCGCGGGACGATCACGCGAGCTTGCTACTTCGAGGGGTGATCGTCTTCTTCGATGAGCTCGGCGTCATCGACGTCCTCGATCTCTTCGTCGCCGGCGTGCGGAGCCTTGACCGGGCGTCCGCTCGGGTGTTGGGGAACCATTGGTTGGCTGCCGTGTGAGAGATCGGCCGGTCCGCCGACTTGCTGCTGAGGGTAACCCTGCTGCGGGTATCCCTGTTGCGGGTGACCCTGTTGCGGGTGACCCTGCTGCTCGGAGTAACCCTGCTGCGGATATCCTTGCTGCGGGTAACCCTGCTGCTCGGGGTAACCCTGCTGCGGGTATCCCTGCTGCTGCGGGTAACCCTGCTGCTCGGGGTAGCCCTGCTGCGGGTAACCCTGCTGCTCGGGATGACCCTGCTGCGGGTAACCCTGCTGCGGGTGGCCCTGCTGCTCGGGGTAGCCAGCTTGCTGCGGGTAAGCCTGTTGCTGCGAGTAGCCGGACTGCTCCGGATAGGCTGACTTCGGGTGCTCGGAGTGACCCGGCTGCGGATAGGGGTGCTGCTCGGTGTAACCCTGTTGCTCGGCATACCCCTGCGGATAGCTTTGCTGTTGCGCCTGCGAGAATCCCTTTACCTGCTGCGGGAGCCCTTCAGCGGCATTCCCCTGCGGGTGCTGGGGAATGCCCTGCTGGGGAAAGTGCGGCTCAGGCAAGCTCGAGAGCTGGCCTTCGACGTAACCTGCCTGCGTCCCATGTGCGGACACGCCTCCGTTATTGTATCCCGGTTGCTGTTGGTTCCACGCTCCAACAGACGGGTCAGCAGAGCTCGGGTCAGCAGAGCTCGGGCCAGCAGAGCTCGGGTCAGCAGAGCTCGGGCCAGCAGAGCTCGGGACTGCAGAGCTCGGGTAGGCAGAGCTCGGGTAAGCAGAGCTCGGGTCAGCAGAGCTCGGGTCGGCAGAGCTCGG
>JAYUUB010000239.1:0-26143 GCA_043755175.1 Polyangiaceae bacterium
GACGCGATCGAACGGAAGCCGCCCGGCCCCGCCGAGCTGTTGCATCTCGCCTTCGCGCGCGCGCGCCGCGATGACCAGACGACACTTTCCGAAACCGAGATCGAGCAACGAGTCGAGCTCTCGGCCCGACTCCGCGACGCAGTCCCAGCCGGTCACACCGGCGTCGGCGGCGCCATCGGCGACGAACTCTGGAATGTCTTGCGCGCGCACGAACAACGCCGCGAACTCGTCACCGAGCTGCGCCGTGAGCGCTCGTTCTCCAGCCGATCGAACCTCGAGCCCGGCGTCGGAGAGGGCGCTTTTCACGTCGTCGCACAGGCGACCTTTGTTGGGGAGAGCAATCTTGAGCAAGGAGACCTCTGCCACGGTTCGTGGGGCGCCGAATCATGCCACACCGTTTGCCTGGAGCCCGAAGGTTCGACGCGTCGCGAGCGACCTCCTCGGAACCCGACGGCGCGGCGTCGCCCGATCAGGCGAGGGCACGCCACGAGAGCTTGCGAAACGGAGACTTGCGGGCCTCTGCGAGAACGCTTCGGTAGAGATCGGCGTGCTGCTGGTTCATCGCCTCGAGCGAGTACCGAACGGCGACCGCAGCCCGGGCCTTCTTCGCCTTCTCGCGGAGCTCCGGCGCGCAGCGCATCGCTTCGAGGAGTGCGGGCGCGATGTGCTTCGGGTCGTGCGAGCTCGGTGAGCCATCTTTTTTCGGGCCGTAGAGGAGCGGAGTTCCGTCCATGGCGATCTCTTCGATGCTCGGCAGACGAGGCGCGACCACCGGGAGCTCGACGGCCATCGCTTCGAGCAGCGACAAGGGATGCCCCTCTTGAAGGGACGACGTCGCGTAAGCATCGGCCGCGCCCAGCAGCATCGGGATGTCGCGGCGTGCACCGAGGAGCTTCACCCGTTCACGGAGGCCGAGCCTCGCGATCTGCGCCTCCAAATCGGCCTTCTTCGGGCCTTCACCTGCGATGGCGAGCTTCGCGCCAGACCCTGCTGGCAGGAGAGAGAAGCCGTCGATCAAGAACGAGTAGCCCTTCTGATCCGACAAACGAGCCGCGCAGAAGAAGACGAAGTCGTCGTCGCCCCAGACCATCTCGGCGCGCTTCGCCCGGCGTGCCTCTTCCGAGACCGGCTCGTAAACGTCCATTCGAATGCCGTTGTAAATGACCTGCAGCTTGTTTGCAGGCACCTTCTCGTAGTCGGCCGCGTATCGCGCGACGGCTTTCGAGACGCAGACGACCTTCGGGACCGAGCGCCCGCAGGCGACGTAGAGTGCCTGCTGCTTCCAAGTGCCGGGCGAGTACGTCAGGTGCACCGTGTAGAGGACCGGGATGCCGAGGAGCTGGCAGAGCGCCACGGTCTGCCAGTCTTGGGGGCGGTTGTGGACGTGGACGAGATCGGCGCCGCGCTCTTCGAGAAGCGCGCTGAAGCGTCGCTGCGCCGCCCGATCGAAGAAGCTTTCGAAGACGACGTAGCTCACTTTCACCCCTCGGCTCTCGGCTTCGGCCCGAAGGCCTCGCTCGAAAGCCGTTTGCGGCTCGGAGACCGCTCCTGCGCACACGACCTCGCTTCGGAAACCGAGTTTCTGGACGCCTGCGGCCACTTCGAGCGCCACCCGCTCGGCGCCACCGACAGCCAGAGAACCGACCACCTCGACGATCTTGGGCGAGCTCATGCGACCGCGACGATAGCGCAACTCGGAACGATCACCGAGGCCGCGCGTCGAGCGGCGCGCTGGTCGCTACCAGCCTGCTATGTTAGCCGGCGCCATGGCCTACAATGCGACGCCATACCAGCCGAACAGCCACGAAAGTGCGCTTCTCTCGTTCTGGAGAGACGACTTCGTGCCGCACATCCGCGAGCATCACGTCGATGTACGGATGCGCTGGCTCTACGCCGAAAATCCTCGCGGCCCCGCGACGACTTTCATCGGCCTGACCGACGAGTCGACCGATCCCATCGGGTGCGCTTCGTACTTCCCTCGGGAGGTCTTCGTTCAAGGCGAGTCGGTACGAGCGGGGGTCCTCTGCGATTTCGCGGTTCACAAGAATCACCGAATCGCAGGCGCCGCGATCACCATGCAACGCGGGCTCGCGAAGAGCGCCCGTCCGTCGGGTTACACCTTTCTCTACGGCTTCCCGAACGAGGCCAGCGTCGCCGTCTGCAAACGGGTCGGATACAAGCCGGTCGCGAGCACGACGACCTGGGTGAAGCCACTGAAGAGCGGCTACAAAGTCCGAAGCTTCACGCCGGCACCCTTCGTGGTTCGACCTGCGAGCGCCGTCGTCGACGCCGGCCTGGCCGTCCTCGACCGCGCGATCTCGGTGTTCGTCGGAAACAAAGACGGCGCCGAAGAGCTCACGCGCGCCGACGAGCGATTTGACGCGCTCTGGGAGCGCGCGAGGCCGAGGCGCGGGATCGCCGCCGAACGAAGCCACGCCTACCTCAATTGGCGCTATGCCGATTACCCTACGTTGCAACACGACTTCTTCTGCATTACGAAGAATGGTGGACGCGACATTCGTGGCTACGCCGTCTATTCGATCGAGGAGAATCGAGCGACCCTGCAAGATCTCTTCTGCGAAGACTTCGAACGAACGGCCGATGCCCTGCTGATCGCGCTCGCTCGCCATTTGCGAGAAAAGGGCGTCTGGTCGCTCGTCGTCAGCTACCTCGGCAGCGAGATCTTCGGCGATCGATTGAAGCGCCTCGGATTCTTCAAGAGACCCGGTGAGCGCGTGATGGTCGTCTACCTCGACCCGTCGCTCCCGGAGAACATGCGGCGAGAAATCACCGATCCGGGCAACTGGTTCATCATGGATGGTGAGCTCGACATCTGATCGCTTCGAGAGCCGACACTTCGAGGCCGACGCTCCGAGAGCCGACGCGATGCGAGCCAACGCTTCGAGAGCCGACGCGCCTCCGAGCTGTGACCTCGCCTGTCGAAAGCCGCGTGGTTTTCTGGGAGCGCACGTAGGTTTTGCAATGTCGACTGTTTTTGGCGATGTTGCGAAGCTCAATGGAAGAAGCTGCCCCCAAGAAAAAGAAGAAGAAGAAGCCGCTCCCCAAGACGGGAGGCAGCGGTCCTGCGATCGCGGTGCCGGCCCTGCCGCCGCCTCCAGCGCCGACGAACCCGTTGGGAATGGTGCTCGTCGTTTGCCTCGCCGGCGCGCTGCTGGGTGGGCTTTTTTACTATGCCGCCCGCAAGGGGAACGCCTCGGGTCAGGCCGCAGGCTCGGCGTCGGCGGGCGCGCCCGCAGGAGCGAACGGCGACCCGACCGCTGCGCCACCCGATGTGGCTGCACCCCCAGCCGACGCGAAGAAGACGGCGTCCGGCCTCGCGTATCGCGTGCTCAAGCCTGGCGACAACACGAACCGCCCCGTCCCGAGCGATCACGTTCGCGTGCACTATTCGGGGTGGACCCAAGACGGAAAGCTCTTCGACAGCTCCGTTCAGCGCGGTCAACCGGCGACCTTCGGCGTGACCCAAGTGATCAAGGGCTGGACCGAGGGCCTGCAGCTCATGTCGGTCGGTGAAAAGACCCGGTTCTGGATCCCAGCCGAGCTCGCGTACGGCGACAAGGCGGGCGGCGGGCGTCCTTCGGGTCAGCTCACGTTCGACGTCGAGCTCATCGAAATCACCAAGTAGGGCCTCGACGCCGTCAGCGTCGTGAGAGAGTCGTTCAACGGGCCTTCATGCACGCGCCCCATCCGCCATGACCGGGCCTTTACCCTGAAACCCGTCGCCCGAAGTCGAAACCTCTTCACGATCGTCACCTGGGTGGTGTTCGCGCTCGGCGTCGTCTTGCGGTGGTTCTACATCCGCCAGTGGCACGATCCGCGGAAGTACGTCTACTCCGATATGGAGATGTACGTCAGTCTGGCTAAGCAGATGTCGCGGCCGGGCTTCGTTCTCACGAGCTGGCAAGTCACGCACCCGCCGGGAAACGTCTGGATCGTGATGTATTTCTTGGGTCGCGATCCGACCCTCTTGCAACACGTCTACTTCAACTTCGTCGTGTGCGCGCTCGTGCCGCTCGCTGTGGGCGCGCTCGGATGGGTGGCGTTCGGCAGACGCGCCGGCGAGGCCTCGGTCATCGTCGCCAGCACGTACTTCGCGTTCATCGATTTCGGCGCGTACTTTCTGGCCGAGGTCCACATGACCTTGGTCGCCACGCTCAGCATCGCGCTCTACCTCTACGCGGCCAAGCTCGCCGATCGACCCCCGAGCGCCAAGCGCACGGTCGGATTCGTGGTCGCTGCAGCGCTCGGCGGCGTCTTCTTCTCGCTCGCCATGACGCTCAAGATGGTGGCCCTCTTGGCCATTGGAGGCTTTTGCCTCCTCCACTTGGTGTTCACGCAGTGCAAGAGGCGCCTCCAGCGGGTCTTCGTGCTCGGGGTCTTCGTGGTCTCTGCATTGCCTCTCACGGGCTTCGTCGCAGCGCGCTGCACCAGAGCGAACGATGGCCACTTCTGCTCCGGATCCAACAAGAGCGCCGCCGATTTTCTCCTCGGTCACTATGGGAGAATCGGGGGCATCGAATGGCGCGACAAGACGTCGGGCGTCGTTCTCGGATTCGGTAGTCCGGCGGCCTCTCAGCACAACTACCGCACGAGTGAGATCGTCCCTTTTGCCATCACCGATCAGAAGAGCAACAACCACGAGGCGTGGGGTTGGATCGGAAAGCACCCGTTCGAGGCGCTCGTGCTCTCCGTCGAGCACCTGTGGGACGCATTCGGCGGATCGTACCCCTGGCCGCCCAACGTGACCGGTGTGTGGGTGTGGAGCTACGCGTTTCACTATGGGTTCTTGTTTTTGATGATCGCGCCGTCGCTCATCCTCCTCGTCGACGTCTTCAGAGCGAGAGGCGTCATGGGGTTCTTGCGCTCCATGGAGCTCGCGGTCTTCTCCCCCATTCTCGGGCTCTGCTTCGCCCTCTTCCTCGCCACCGGCGAAGTGCGCTACCGCGTCCCGTGGGACGGGGTGTTCATCGTTCTCGGCGTCGAGTTCTATCGCCGCATCAGGTGGCGTCTGCGTGAGCCCGGCGCCGACGAGACTCCGCCGATCGAAAAGGCTGGCGCCGAGACTGCTGCCGCGTCCCCCTTGTCGATCCCGCGGTCGAGACCTGAGCCCGACGAGCGTCGCGCCGTCACTCGAAAAGTGCACTGAACCGCGAAGATTTTGCGCGCTTGGCCTCCGCGCAGCGGGGATGGCGCGGCAGCGCCGATCACAAGTCAGCGAGCGGGAGACGAGGCCGAAACCCGGTGCTAAGGTCCCGGCTCCATTCCGCGAAGGAGCCAGCGTCCCATGACCACCCCGATCCGGCGCGCAGCCGTCATCGGCGGAGGCGTGATGGGGAGTGGCATCGCAGCACATCTGGCGAACGCCGGTGTGCGGGTGCTTCTCCTCGACATCGTCCCGCCCGACCTCAAAGACAACGAGAAGAGCGACAAGAAAGCCCGCGATAGGTTCGCGCAAGGTGGCCTCGACAAGGCGGTGAAAGCCCGCCCGGCGGCTTTCTTCCAAGCTGGGTTCGCCGGCCTCGTATCGGTCGGCAACGTCGAAGACGATCTCGCGCAGTGTGCCGACGTCGACCTCGTCGTCGAAGCCATCATCGAGAAGCTCGAGCCGAAGCGCGCGCTCTTCGCCAAGCTCGAGAAGATCGTCCCGCCGCACACGATCGTCGCGTCGAACACCTCGGGCATCCGAATCGCGTCGATGATGGAAGGGCTCCCGGCCGAGTTCAAAGCGCGCTTCTGCGTGATGCACTTCTTCAATCCCGTTCGCTACATGAAGCTCCTCGAGCTCGTGGGCGGGCCCGACACCGCACCCGAGACGCTCGACCGCATCGCGAAGTTCGGCGCCGACAAGCTCGGCAAGGGCATCGTGTTCGGCAAAGACACGCCAAATTTCGTCGGTAACCGCATCGGCGCGCACGCGATGATGACGTCGATTCATCAGATGCTCACCGACGGTCTCGCTCCCGAAGACGTCGACGCCATCACCGGCGTCCCGATGGGCCACCCGAAGAGCGCGAGCTTCAGAACGGCCGATCTCGTCGGCCTCGATACGTTCGGCCACGTCGCTCAGAATTGCTACGACTCGCTCGTCGACGACGAAGACCGCGATGTGTTCAAGCTCCCCGACTACATCCGGTCGATGATCGAGAGAAAGATTCTCGGCGACAAGACCAAAGGAGGCTTCTACCGACGCAACAAAGACAAGAGCGTCGACACGCTCGATCCGAAGACCGGCGAATATCGTCCGAAGGGCGGCGACGAGGCCATCGCGAAGCTCACCAAGGGCATCTCGAAGATCGAAGACCCCGCCGAGCGTCTCCGAAAGATCCTCGCCGACGGCGGCAAGGCCGGCGAATACGCGTGGAAGGTCCTCTCGAAGTCGCTCGCCTACTCGGCGCGCCGCGTCGGAGAGATCGCCGACGACATCAACGCGATCGATGACGCGATGAAGTGGGGCTACAACTGGGAGCTCGGACCGTTCGAGACGTGGGACGCCATCGGCTTCAACGAGACCGTCGCTCGCATGCAGCGCGACGGCATTCAGTTGCCAGAGAGCATCTTGCGAATGAAGGAGCGCGGCGCGACCGGCTTCTACAGCGCCGAAGGCGTCTGGGATCTCGGCCTCGGTCAATACAAGAAGGTCGCTCGCGACCCCCGCATCGCCACGGTCCGCGAGCTTCGCAGAGGCTCGAACCCGGTCCTCTCGAACGACGGCGCCGAAGCGTGGGACCTGGGCGACGGCGTCCTCGGGCTCACCTTCAAGAGCAAGGCGAACAGCATCGATCCCGACGTCATCAAGATGCTCGGCGACGCGGCGGCCGAGGCGGAAAAGAACTTCCGCGGTCTCGTCATCGCGAACAACGGTGAGCATTTCTGTGTCGGAGCGAACCTCTTTCTCGTGGTCATGGCAGCAGGCCAAAAAGAGTGGGGGCAGATTCGTGACATGGTGAAGGGCTACCAAGACGCGACCCAGCGCCTGAAGTACGCGACCGTGCCCGTCGTGGCGGCCCCGTACGGAATGACGCTCGGCGGTGGTCTCGAGCTCTGTTTCGCCTGCGACTCGGTGCAGGCCGCGGCCGAGACCTATTCGGGTCTCGTCGAGGTCGGCGTCGGTCTGATTCCCGGCGGCGCAGGGACGATGAACATGCTCTGGCGTGCGCTCGAGTCGATCCCCGACGGGACGAACGCGATCACGCAAGAGTTCGTCGTGCAGACATTCAAGAACATCGCCATGGTGAAGGTCGCGACGAGCGCAGATGAGGGCAAGTCGTTCGGATACTTCCGCAAGACCGACGGCGTGTCGTTCGACAAGGCCCGCCAGGTGAGCGACGCGAAGGCTCGCGTCATCGGGATGGCCGAATCGGGCTATCACCCGGCAGCGCCCCGCTCGTACGTTCTCCCCGGTGAGAGCGGCATTGCGACCTTGTCGATGATGGTCGACACCCTCGTCGCCGGTGGATACGCGAGCGAGCACGACGCGAAGATCGCGCGCAAGCTCGCGGAGGTCCTCTGTGGCGGCCGCGGCGGCGCCCAGCGAGCCGTCACCGAAGAAGAGATTCTCGAGCTCGAGCGCGAGGCTTTCGTCAGCCTTTGTGGCGAGCCCAAGAGCCAAGAGCGCATGCAGTACATGCTCATGAACAACAAGCCGTTGAGGAACTAGCCATGCAAGACATCGTCATTGTCGAAGCCGTTCGTTCGGCGGTGGGGAGGGCGCTCAAGGGATCACTCGCCTTGCGTCGTCCCGACGAGCTCGCAGGTGAGGTCATCCGCGGTCTGCTCGCGCGGGTGAAGCTCGATCCAGCAGAAATCGAAGACCTCGTCTTGGGCTGCGCCATGCCCGAAGGCGAGCAAGGTCTCAATGTCGCGCGCGTCGCCGGGTTCCTCGGCGGATTGCCCGAAGGCACGAGCGCCATGACCATCAATCGCTTCTGCTCGAGCGGCCTCCAAGCCGTCGCGCTGGCGGCAGGTGCCATCGCAATCGGGTCCAACGACATCGTCCTCGCGGGCGGCGTCGAGTCGATGAGCATGGTGCCGATGACCGGCAACAAGATCTCGGCATCGTCCGAGGCGATGGAGAAGTTCCCGACCGTGTACACGCCCATGGGCATCACGGCCGAGAACGTCGCCAAGCGCTTCGAGATCGCGCGCGCCGACCAAGACAAGTTCGCCTTTGGCTCGCAGCAGAAGGCAGCAGCGGCTCAGAAGGCGGGCAAGTTCGACCAAGAAATCGTGCCTGTCACGAGCCTTCGCTACGAGAACAACCAACGCGTCGCGAAAGAGTTCAAGACCGACGAGCTCGTTCGTGCCGAGACGACCCTAGAGGGGCTCGCAGGTCTCAAGCCTGTGTTCTCCACGACCGGCTCGGTGACGGCAGGCAATGCGTCGCCGCTCTCCGACGGGGCCGCAGCGGTTCTCGTCGCGAGCCGTGCAAAGGCCGACGCGCTCGGACTTCCGCGACTCGGTTACTTTCGTAGCTACGTCACGGTGGGCGTCGATCCGGCCATCATGGGGATCGGGCCGCTCCCCGCGATCAAGAAGCTGCTCGCGAAGAACAATCTCACGATCGCCGATATCGATCTTTTCGAGATCAACGAGGCCTTCGCGAGCCAGTGCGTCTATGTTCAGCGTCAGCTGGGTATTCCTGACGAGAAGCTGAACGTCAATGGTGGCGCCATTGCCCTCGGTCACCCCCTCGGGTGCACGGGCGCGAAGCTTACCGCTTCCGCGCTCTACGAGCTCAAGCGTCGCGGTGGCAGATACGCCATCGTGAGCATGTGCATCGGTGGCGGCATGGGCGCCGCCGGTCTCTACGAGCTCGCAAAGTAGTCCTCTTCGACAGACCGCTGATTGCGACGACCGCCCAGACACGATGTCTCGGCGGTCGTTTCATGGCTGTGGCCTCGATTGAGCGCTCGGTCGCCAGCCGGTTCGTCGTCGCTCAATGCAAATCGGGGGCAGCGAGCGCATTCACGTGGGCTTCGCAGATCAAGACCACGCGATGGCCGACGTCGAGCGCGCGCAGCACGGGCGCACGAAGATCGTCTTTGTGACCATAGTGAGCGATGAAGTCTGCGAGGACCCCCGGGCCCGCGGTCATGGCGCGCGACATCACGCTCGGCCCAGCGCTCGGCTCGAGCAATACAGAATAGTAACGCGCGATGCGGACCAAGGACCGCGGCATGGCCTCTGGGATCCCTTGCTCGACCGCCGCCTCGATTTCGGCTCGAGGGATCGGTTCGTCATCGTGAAGCTCCGCGATTCGAGCGCGCGCCACGCCCTTCAGCACCAGCGTGATTTCTCCCGAGGGCTGAGTGAACGCACGCAAGACGCGAACGACCATCGCAATGGGCTCGAAATGCTCCACCAAATGGGGAAGATTGAGCGTCGGATCGCGCTGGAGACAAGCGAGAAAGAGCGGGCGTGGCTCGGTCTCGTCGTCAGCCGCGTGCGCCATGAGCTTGGCGATCACCTCGCGTCCGCGCGCGCGAGCGAGAGGAGCGACTTGAATGAAGCCCGGAAGTGGCGGGACGCTCCTCATGGCGATGAAGGGGAGCTCGCAGGGAAGGGGCGGCTCGACTTCGTCGAGAGCGGCGAGTACCCAAGGTGGCGGATCGCCCGTCACGTCGGTTCCGTGGAGCATCCGAGCGAGCTTGCTCCCGATGCGGCCGGCGATTCCCCATGCGGCCCAGTTGTCGCCCGAGCTCGGATGAATCTCGATGCGCGAGACGCCCCAATCTTCGTTCGGGGGCGCCAGCCCGATCACGAGCTGATAGCCACGCTCTTCGTCGAGGGGCGGATCGACGACCGCAGCATCCTCGTCGAGCTCGCGAACGAGCGTCTTCATGTCGGCGACCGGTGTGGTGACGACGGCATAGCGAGCGTCCCCCTCGGTCTCTTCGAAGGCGAGCGTGAAGCCAAGCGCTTCGCGAATGGCGATCATCGCTCGCTCGAAGGCCTGAAAATCACACGTCTTCGGGAGCGTCCAAACGAGCGGCGGGGGCGACATTGTCGAGAGAGAGCCTACCTCACGCGTCGTGTGGCGGCTCTCTCTCGACGGGCGCCCGCCCCCTCAGGTCTTCCTGTTGCATCCTCGGGCTTCAAGTCGTTCGAAATCGCCGCGCGCTCGCGCGGATTGACCCGAGTGCGTGGTCGCGTTCCGATGAGGCAATGCGCGCTCTTCTCGCTCTCTTCCTCGGCGCGACGCTGCTTGGCGGCTGCGTGAGGCCCGCACCGCCGCAACCGGCCCCTCCCTGTGGTTGCTCTTCGCGTTGATTTACCTGCTGAGAAGATCTCGGCGGTGATCCAGGAGCGGCCCGATCGTGCGCGCGAGAGTTGACATCAGGGCCCCCGCGCTGATGTCGTCATCGAAAGACATGGCCGGACCGATGGACTCCACGGGTGCGATCGAAGCCTTCTGCCAGCGGGCCGACGCGCCGGTCAGCCGGCGCAGCACTCTCTCCTTCGAAGACATCGCCGTCGGCGATCGCGTTTCGCTGTGTTTCGGGGCCAGCGACGACACGCGCGGCCCTTTCTCACTCAAGATCCGGGCGCCGAGCGGAGCCACGCTCCTCGATCGCTTGGTGCGCGAGCTCCCGACGGGGCTTCCGCAGAGCGAGCCACCGGTCGAGTTCGTCGTCTCGGCCCGCGGCGAGTACTTGATCGAGATCCGCGAGGTGCGAGGCCAGAATTGGGGCCGCGCCACCCTTCGCGTCGCCTGATCCGATGACCGCGACGACGCGTGCTCGGTGTGCAGCGGCCTCGGCAGCGTGGCCGCACCTGCGAGCGATTCTGATCTCGTTGCATGTCGCGACGCTGATCATTCTGTCGCTGCCTGGTTCCTACGTCGTCGATCGAAGGCGATGGGATACCAAAGACAATCAGGCCGACCTGGCTCAATGGGCGACCCGAATCCGTGGAATCGGACTCGGAGTCACTTCGAGGGAGCTCGACGACAAGCTCTTCCGCGTTGCATCGCTCTATGCGAACGCTCGCGGTCACGTGGCTTCGCCGTTCGAATCCTACGCACGATTCGCCGGGACCCACCAAGGATGGGTCATGTTCTCGAGCCCTCAGCGCCACCCGCGCGAGATTCACATCGATCTCGTCGAAGAATCGGGACGCGTCCGACCACTCTATCGACCGCGGTCCGACGCGCTCGATTGGCGCCGAGCTCAATTCGACCACGACCGCCTACGCAAGCTCTCGAGCCGCTTCGGAAAAGGAGTCGCGGGGGCTGCGTTCGACGACTTGAGCCATTGGGTCGCCGTTCAAGCATTCTCCGAGTTTCCCGACGCCAAAGCCGTCCGCGTCTCGCTCTATCAATACGATCTTCTATCGCCTGTCGACGTGCGAGCCGGCCGGGTTCCGACCGGAACCTACGAGACGGTTCGCGAGCTCTCGAAAGGAGAGCTGAAGTGACCGCAGGAGATTCGCTCGAATCCAAGTCTCCACACTCGTCTCCCTCGCGATTCACCCGAATGTGGCGATTTTGGGTCGGACTGACGAGCGAACGCGAAACCGGTGCAAGCCTCGCGGTCTTCCGGTGTCTCGTCGGAATCGCCTATCTCTGGTCGCTCCTCTCGGTGGCGCGCGTCGGTCTCGTCGACGTCATCTGGGTCGACTTCAAAGAAGGTGGAATGGTCCATCTGGGTGCGGGCAATGCGCTCCTATCGGCGCTCGGCGGACCGACCCACGCCAATGTGTGGATGCTGTTCTGGATCGCGCTCGTCTCGGGTGTCGCGTTCACCGTCGGCCTCAGCGGGCGAATCGCCGCATTCATCGCTCTTCAGAGCTATCAGGCGCTCTATTCGAACAACGGCCTCACCTCGCACGGCTACGACGTCCTCCTCACCAATGCCCTTTGGCTCTGCGTGCTCGGCGACACCACACGAACGCTGTCGGTCGATTGTCGTCTTCGCGACGGTCGGTTCACGAGCGACGAGACGATTCCGGCCTGGCCTCGTTACATTGGTATCCTCCAGATCCTCGTCGTTTACGTCACGACCGGCCTCCAGAAGCTGAGCCCCGTCTGGACTCCAGCCGAGGGCTACTCCGCGCTCTATTGGGTCCTCCAAGATCCCGATTGGCGACGATACGATTTTCGGTGGACCGCGAAGGTCTTCCCGCTCACCCAGATCGCGACGGCGATCACCTGGAACTGGGAGGTCTTTTCACCTCTCATGCTCCTCGTGCTCCACTTTCGTAGAACCCGTGAGCGCTCCGGGACGCTCCGCAGGTTGCTCACGCGGTTCGACCTGCGAATCCCTTTCCTGGCCATCGGGATCGTCCTCCATCTCGGAATCTTTCTCGCGATGAACGTCGGAGAGTTCTCTCTCATCGCCGTCAGCTTTTACGTGCTCTTCTTTCGTCCCGAAGAGATCGGAGCGACCTTTCGAAGAGTCGTTCGGTGGAGCGAGCGACGTCGCGAAGGCATTACGGTTGCGGCTTGACCGCAGAACCCCTCCCGAATCCGACCGACGTTGTTCCAGCGTGGTCGCATTGATCCAAGTTGACGGGGTTGGAGCCACGCCCCGTGTTCGACATCGAAGCGCTCGTGGATCGCGCCGAGTCCATGGTGTCTTCGCATCCGAATGCATCATTCGCCGAGTGACGGCGGCTCCGCTCGAAGCGTGCGCCTGAGAGGGTCAATCGCGCTGCCCGACCTCGCCAAGGTGGAGGAGATGGCGTAAGAACAGCCATGGTCATTCCAGCGGAGACCATCTCCCTTCGAGAAGCCCGGGTCGACGCGATGCTTCGCGTCCTTCCCGAGGCGATCTTCGAGATCGATCGCGACGGTCGATTCGTCGACGTTCACGGCGGAGAAGTCGAGCTCGTCGCGTCGCGTGAGCAGCTGATCGGAGCACGCTACACCGAGGCGCTCGTCGCATTCCCACAGCTCGTCGAGGCGCTCGACGACCTGCTCGGACGCGCATTCGATACCGATCAGATTTCGAGCATCGAATACTCGCTGAAACATGCCGATGGCGAGCATGTCTACGAGGCACGCGCGGTCGCCACCTCGGAGCGCGCCATCGTCACGGTGAACGACGTGACCGACATGCGACGGCTTTTGGCGCACCTCGTGATTGCCGATCGTCAGCGCGCGGCGGCCGCGCTCGCGGGATCGCTGCTCCACGAGATCGCTACCCCGATTTCCTACATTCTGACGTCGCTCGACACACTCTGTCTGCGTCTCGACGAAAAGAGCGAGTCGTCGGAGCTGGCGACGACGGCCCGCGAAGGAGCCCGACGGCTTGCCGAGATCGCGCGTGATTTTCGCATGCTCGTGCGTTCCGATGACTCATCCGCCGATTCAGATGTGACCGAGACTCTCCAGCGAGTGCTCCGCTTTGCCGAAGGCGGTTTATCGGGCGCGGTCGTGAGCGTCGAAGGCTCTAGCAGCGTCCGAGCCCGGATTCCAGAGGCTCGTCTGGGTCAAGTCTTGGTGAACCTCCTCGCGAATGCGTCGTTCGCGGTGACCGCTCTCCCCAGCGGCAAGATTGGTATTCACGTGTTCGAAGAAGGAACGCGGGTCGTCGTCGAGATTACAGACAACGGCGTCGGGATTGCTCCCGAGAACATGGCGCGAATCTTCGATCCATTCTTCACGACACGACCCGACGGCGTCGGGACGGGGCTCGGGCTTTGGCTCGTTCGCCGCATTCTCGATGCGCACGGCGCCACCATCGTCTGCGAAAGCCGCTCAGGCGAGGGCACGACCTTCCGCGTGTCGATTCCCGGCGCCGCCGTCGACTGATTGGACGACGACCGGCCCGGCGGCATGTCGGAGCAATTCGTGAACGAACGCTACCGAGGTCGGGTTCGGTCTTTCAGCGCAGCAATCGATCGTTCGAGCTCGACGTTCCTGCGATAGCAGCACGGCGACGCCAGCGGATCACAGCCCGGCGGTTGGAGCGCTTCGAGGACTGCGAGCGTCCTCGCGTCGCCATCGGACTGAGCTCGCGTGAACAAGAATTGCTTGTTCCGGCACGGGCTCTTCACGATGGCGAGCGTCATTCGGAGGGCGGGAGACGCGCGGTCCGACGTCCCACCGTGATCGAGGATCGCGGCGGCACGCAACGCCGCTTTGGGCGACGCCAAAGAGGAACGAAGCTCGTAGAGAACGTCGAGCCCGTCGGTACCGAACTTGTACGATAGAACGTAATAGACACGGTCGGACTCAGGCCTGGCTCGGTCGCCAGCTTGCTCGGCGACCTTCAGCGCCGCCGAACGCGTGTCGGGATCGTGGAGCGCCCCTGGGGCCACGTCGGCGAGCTCGACGAGAATCGCGAGCGCGTCTGCCGGGTCTTTCGAACCGAGCAGCTCGCCACGAAGCTTCGCTGCAAGCGCCGCGTCTTCTGCCGATTTCGCCCCGTATGTCGTGGGGTCGACGGCAACGACGCTCGCCGAAGCCGACGGTGCTGCCTGCGGCGCAGAGGGGGCCGCGGTGACGGCTTTCGACGAATCGCTTTTTGGTGTTCTGCCCCAACCGATCCAGTAGACGAAGACGGCGAGCAGAGCGATGAAGACGCCTCCGAGCGCGACGTTTCTCGCCGCTGAGATGCGGTGCGCAGGAGCGGTGACGACATGCTCGCTCGATTCGTCGGCGCAGAGAGACACCTCGTCGAGATCGGCGACGACCGAATCCGCGTTCGGAGGACGCGCGGCCGGATCTTTCTCGAGGAGGCTCATCACGAGCGTCTCGAGCTGCGCCGGAACCACGATCGGTGGACTTCGCTTCGACGGTGCAACCGGCTTCTCGTACCGATGCTGGGCGAACAGATCTTTCGGATCGGTTGCCAAGAACGGCGGCAGACCGGTGAGCATTTCGTACAAGATCACACCGAGCGAATAGAGGTCGGAGCGCTCGTCGACGGCGGTCATCCCGAGCGCCGTCTCGGGAGCCATGTAGCCCACGGTCCCGAAGACGACACCAGCGGCGCTGAGCGCCTTCTTTCCGCCTTCAGTGTCGTCGCTGAGAGGGGCTAGGTGCTGCACTTCGACCCGAGCCAGACCGAAGTCGATGAGCTTCACGACCTCGTCTGCGCCGTCGGCGACCATCACGTTCCGCGGCTTCAGATCGCGATGGATGATGCCTTTGGCGTGAATCGCGCTGAGCGCGGCGGCCAATTGGCGGCCGAGATGAATCGCGCGCGCGGGAGGCATCGGACCTGTCTCTGCAACGACCTCGCGAAGAGTTCGGCCGCGCACGTATTCGAGCACCAAGAAATAGGAACCATCGTCGAAGGTCCCCATGTCGCTCGCCGCGGCAACGTTCGGATGGCTGACGTGCGCTCCGGCGACCGCTTCTCGTTCGAAGCGAGTGACCAACTCGGGAAAGTTCTCGGTCTGAGGGTGCAGGATCTTGATCGCCACCTGCTTGCGCATGTTCAGGTGGAGACCGAGGTAGACCGCAGCCATCGATCCAGCGGCGATGAGCTCGTCGACTCGATAGCGATCCGAGAGGACGCGGCCGATCAGCTGTTCGGCACGCTGATTGTGGGATTCGTCGGTCACGGAGGGGGCCTCGCTCGGAGGGCGACCCCGATGGTAAGCCGAGCACGTCCTCACGGGCGAGATCGGTGTGCACCGCGCCTCGGCTTTCGAGCCGAGCGCCCGGGCAACCCTCGACGATCGTCTATTCCTCGGCCGCCACAGGGGTGTGATCCGCTCGAACACGGAAAGGTTGCCCGGCGAACAATGCGACGTCGTCGACGAACTCGTCGTACGCGATCGTGAGAGCGCCCATGCTCGCCTGGAGGATTCCGAGGAAACGTCGCAGGTCGTTCTCGTCGTGAAGATGGTCTCGCACGACCTTCATGACGAGCTCCCAGTGTCCGTCGTCGCCCCCGTCGGTGCTCACGTGAGACGAGAAGAAGGTCATCGCGCGCTTGGGATCCACGACGCCCCAGCTCGCGATGGTCTGCTCCATCGACGTCAGAAACGCAGGCGTGAGATGCGACGCCACGCCTTCGGCTGCGAGCGGTGAAGCCAAGAACGAGATGAGGTCGTGATGCATCCCGGCCAAGCTCTCTTGGACCGACATGAACTGACGCGTTCCTGGGCTAGCGGCCATTCGATCGACGACGAAATCGACGTCTTGTCCGAGATGGGCGAGGTCGCGCTCGATGATGATCTCGTGATTCACTTCACCTTGAAGGTGGGAAAGGAAGTGGTCGCGCAGCGATCGGTCGTGAGAATGGGCGACGGCATGTCCGAGGAGCCGAGTCGTCCAGCGAACGAACTGATGCATGTTGCTGATGGTGTAGACGTACTGCTCTCGGCTCAGTGTTCCATCTTTGACCGATTGGAAGAAGCCACGACCATAGAGATCGGTCAGCCATCGCTCGAACGTCTCGACCACCTCGTCACCGAATAGAGTGTTGTCGAGGTCGCCTTCTCCGGCCTCGCGAACGACCTCGTAGGCACGATGCATCGCCAAGTCGACCCGTTGTGCGCGCGCCTCGCGGCCGTCGAGCAAGAGCGGACCGCCGAGCGGCAAGAGTCCGAGGGTCTTTTCGAGGGCGCCCGAAGCGTCTTTCACGTGGCCTGCGATGGTCGTCGCTCCGTCGATTCGCGCGCGCCGAACGCCCAAGTAGAGTGCATGAGGAGCGAATCGTACCGATCCGTCGGACCAGGCCAGATCGCCGAGGTACCGAGTCTTGCGCAGCGCCGACGGTGAATGCGACGACTCGAGAGGGCTATGGGATGCCGGGCACGAGGATACGGTCGCGAGGAGCTCACCGGCGTCGGTCCTGATGCTGACCGTGCTTCTACCCGGAGCGCTCTCGGCGATGGGGGCGAGAATGGATGGCCACGACGCCAAGAGCTCGCGGACGTCGGGAGGAGCCTCACGGGTCTCGACGCTGACGAGGTCGGGGCCGAGTCGTTGGGCTCGTCGTTGGTCGTCTTCTGCATGTCGAAACGGTCTCGTCTTGCTCGATGCTGTCTTCATGAGTCTCCTCGAGGGTGAAGAAATGGGTACGACGCGAGTCGGCTCCTGGAATCCTAGTGCGATGGGTCGACCGAGAGCTGCCCCGGTCGAGAGCTTGCGAAGCGTGAGAATGCGCTGTCGGACCTCTGGGTCGGCGGTGGGAAAGCCCACCGCGTCGCACCAGTTCACGGTCGATCGATAGCGTTCGTCGGGATAGGCGTGCTCCCCGATGCGCGCATCGGGCTCGAACCCGACGAGCCGAGTGAATCGGTTGAATTGATGCGCGAAGCTACACAGGTGACGAAGACCGAAATACGGTGCTATCGCGACAGCCGCGCCGACGATGAATCCGCCGATTCCGGTTCGTGCGACGACGGGCGCAGACCAAAGGCCTGCGAGCTCGGCGAGGCCTTCTCTCGAGCGCGATTCGACTTCGCCTCGGACGAAGTCGTCTCCGACGAAGTAGTGCTCGAACGGAAGCAATCGATTCGGGCGTCGAACGTGTATTCGAATGCCCGCCACCATCTGGTGCTCTCGCGTGACGACGAGATAGCCGACTTCGTCGTCAGCTACGGGCACCGTCATCGCGTTGATGGCGCCGTATCGCGCATAACAAGCCGATTGATGCTCGTGAAACGAGCGAATCAGCGAGGGATCCGCGTTTGGGCCGACGACGGAAAAATGAAAAGCGCCCATGCTCCTCCGAATTTCAGACGTGGGTGTCTTGGGCTCGCGATCTCGGGTTGACTCACCGAAATGCGTCGGCCGCCTCGAATACTCGACGTCCAGCTCTAAAGTTTTATTCTGCTGTCAAAGTGAGAATTGTCGAATTGCTCCTGAATTGAATCGCAATGCACCAGCTGATGCATCGCATCAGCGGTGATTGAACGCGAATGTCCAATCTCCCATGGGCATTGGCCATGGGTTCGACGTGTCGAGACCGACCTCAGCCGAAGGGCTTCGTCCGCCGTCAGGTCGGCGTCGAGTCGGTTCGGTCGACCTCAGACGGCGGCGTCGGGAATATTCAGCGCGCGTCGCAGCGTCTGGAACGGTGCGAGGTGTCGCTTCTGCTGTGCGAGCTCGCTCGCGACGTTCTTCGCGACGTTTCCAGAGAGACCAAGGTGCAGCCACGCCTGCCCAATCTCCTTGGAGGAGAAGGTCGCGATCGACGCGTTCATCAAGGCCAGCGACGAGACGACGAAACGGGTGATCACCGCGTCCGACACGACCGCGGTCGGAGGCGATTTTCCGACCAATCGATTGAGAGCCGCGCGTTGCGGGCCCGTCGGGGCGCCACCGTCGGTGAACACTATGGCCATGGGGTTGTGGCCTTCGGCGAAGCTCGCCAAGTCGGCCATGCACGCATCCCAATTTTCTCCAGCGGGCGCGGTCTTGTCGTGGACCATCACGAAGATCCCGCTGTCGAGCGTGCCCCAGCCAAAATTCTTACGCCAACTGAACATCGAGATGCCTCACGTTGATGGGCTCGGGCCGCGAAGTCCACCGTGGGCTCCATTCTGCGCCCGGGATCAAGAAGCGATCGAGCGGATCTGTTTGCGCACTTTTTTGATGAAGGTCTGCGTGCACTGGCCATGACTGGCTTCGTATTCGATGATCTCGACGGTGAGCTTGGCCTTCGTCTCGTTCGACACAGGCGAGTCTTTGATCTCGTTCGCGAGCTGGCCGCCTTCGTAGGTCGAGGGCCAGGTCTGTTTCGCGGCCACCTCGACTTTGTTGGGCTGCCGATGATGCGAAGGCTTCGTCTTCGTGACGTCGCGCAGGCCGCCGTCGTCGGACCGTCGGCCCGAGCCCCGGCAGCTGGGACACGTCGTCGTGTTCCCGAAGGAGTTGGCGATGCGCCCATCCCCACCACAGATGCCGCAAGTCTCGTTCGCCATGGGTCACCGTAGCAGCCGTCGCCGAACGCTCATCGACATTCCGCGCCGTAGCAGCCCCAGCCATCGCGCCGGCCTGCTACAGTGCGCCGATCGTCGCGTGGGCCCCGATGACGGGCCGGGCAAGAGCGGTGCGTTCCACCGGTCGAAACCACGAGCGCGCGAGACGGAGACCATCTGATGAAGCTCGGACGAAACGACCCCTGCCACTGCGGTTCGGGACAGAAATACAAGAAGTGCCATCTGGCTGCCGACGAGGCCACGCGCTCGGCCGAATTTGCCGCGCAGGCAGCGGAGCGCAAAGCAACCGCCGATCGCGAAGCCGCCGAAGCGGCCGAGCAGGAGAAAGAAGCGACCGGCGACGCCGGCTCCGCGGGAGCCAACGTGCCTGGCCGTACAGCGCAGCCCGCCGAGAAGCTCGCGAGGCAGATCCGCGCGGCAACCTCGACCCCGCTGTTCCGCCGAAGAGCCGGTGCATGATTCGACGAGCGCTCACCAGGTCGTGTTAGGCCACCGGCGTGAGCCTCAGCTGGAAGAAAGACGCGGGCGGTACGTGGATCTCTCGAATCGATCCTGACGCCCGCTTCACCCTCAAGGCCATCCCCAAGGGCGATGGCCGTTGGTCGTGGGCCGTCTATGCGGGCGCGACCGAGGCGCCCATGGCGACCGGGGTCGCGAACAACATCGGCGCCGCGAAGAATACGATGGAGCAGCTGGTGAAGCGGCTCGCCTGAGAGTTGGGCCGAAAGGCCAGCTTTGATCGGACGGATAGGGGTCGCGTTGGTTGGGCTTTCACGCCTACGGGTGGATCTGAAAAGCTCCAAGGGTGGATCCCGACTGGGTCACACAAGGTCCCACATCGACCCTCAGTGCTCACATTTCTGGACGGATTCTGAAGAGATCATCACGACGGTTCCGTTGGCCTGAATCCTGCTTACGGGCTCGCAACCCGCGACAAGGAGCCCTCCGTGACCGACTTCCAACGCTTCGCACTCACTGCACTTCTCACGTCCGCCCTCGGTGGCAGCGTCGTCGCCTGTGACGTCTCCGACTCGGCGACGGGAGATGAAGAAGATCTCACGAGCAAAACGGCTCGCGAGCGGCAGCTGCAGTTCGAGGGTTACGTCTACGTCGCGCCCAACGCGAGCGACTACACGATCCTCGCGGCGGTGAAGCGTCAGAACAAGTCTGTCTTCGGAGCCCTTCGCAACGCCAAGATTGGCGCGAACAACCGCGAGCTCGCCGAGATCGATGCGGCTTCGTTCGTGAAGGAGCCCGTCACGATCGTCGACCCCTCGAAGCCGACCGTGAAGACCCCGGCGCTACGGGTTCGTTACCGTTACACCGACCGCGCGCTCGTTCCCATCTCGATGGCAACGCGCGGGGCCATCAGCCTCGCTCTCATGGAGGGCGATTACCAGGCTCAGTCGAAGCGCATTCTCTCCGAGTGCACCGAGAGCTCGAAAGAAGACCTCGAGTTCGAAAACGCCATTTGGTACGTCTTCAACCCGAGCCTGTCGAGCTGCCAAGACGCGATCAACGCCGAGCAGGCCGCGATCGACAATGCGCACACCGGTCTCGCCGCCGACCAGATCACCAAAGAGGAGTACACGCGTCTCTACGTGCCGATCACGGTCAAGCTCGAGGCGACCAAGACGAGCAACGCGAAGACCTACCCCGAGTACGACAAGCTCTGGTCGGGCAAGGGCGTCAGCCAGGGTGAGCTCGTCATCAGCATCGTCAGCGGCGTGATGGCCGATTGGGCTGCGAACGAGAAGCCCGAGCTCTACACCGACATCGGCTATCACATGTTCTACCAGCAGATTCAGGAGATCGAGAAGGCGAACCCGACCTTCAAGCTCGTCTCGGCCGAGGGCACCGACCTCACTACGTTCACCGCGAACGGCAAGACCGTGAGCAACGTGACGTGGGCCGATCTCGAGAATTGGGAGCTCAACAACTCGGGCTGGCCCGCCAACATCACCTATTCGGATCACGACGCGCTGAAAAAGGCGGTCGCCGACAAGCTCGCGAAGCATTGGCTCCGGTTCGAGATGCCCGTCAGCGTGAAGATCGGCACGGCCGCAGCCAAGCCCCTCAATGTCGTCGTCAACACCTACTACGGCGCCGAGACCGACGACACGCCACACCGCAAGGCCCTCGCTGGCAGCGACGTCGTCATCTACAACGGCCACTCGTACATCGGCTACGGCCCGCTCGATCCGACCCGCTACGACGCGACCGACTTCCCCTCGACGTACCAGCTCTTTCTCTTCAACAGCTGCGTGAGCTTCAACTACTACGAGAAAGACTTCTTCAAGATGAAGGGCGGCACCAAGGCCCTCGACATGATCACCAACGGCCTCGAGAGCCCGGTCTACGGCTCGGGTCCTTCGATCGGTCGCTTCGTCGGCGCGCTCATCAGCGGCAAGAACCAGGGCTACAAAGACCTGCTGACGATCATGGCAAACGGTTCGCCCGCTACCGAGGTCGGCGCCGATGCGCTCCGTGTCGTCGACGGCGAGCTCGACAACGTGTGGAAGCCCACCAAGGTCAAGGTCACGGTCACCAAGAAGTAGTCACGGCGTGTGAGCTGCGCCGAAAGGCGCGGAACCCCGAAGGGCTACCTCTTCGGGGTTCTCTCTTTTGCGGCTTCGAGCGCTCCCCGCTCGGATCGCGTATCATCGAAGCCATGGTGCGTGGCGTGTTGGCCGGCTTCGAACGGCTGTTTCGTTTTGGCCGTGGAGGGGGCTCGAGCCATACCATTGCGCCAGCGGTCGCGGGCCTCGCGTTGGTGATTGGGGGAGTGCTCGTTTCGGCTTCGTGCTCGGTAGAGCTCGGCAAAGAACCCTTCGGTTGCGCCGACGGAAAGACCTGCCCGACGGGGTACTCGTGTCAGGCATCGGTTTGCGTCGTCGATGGCGACGTCCCGAACGTCACGAGGCCGCTCCGTGTCACGTACATCAATCGATCCGAGATGTATTGGTTCGCCTCTCCGAAGGGCGGAGCCACGCTCGTCGTGAACGACGGATTTTCGCCCGGCGCGCGCGGAATCTACGAGGTCCACGTCTCGGCCGACGGGCACATCTCGCCCACCGTGAAGCTCTTGGCCTTCCCAGCCGAGCAGACGGTTTCATCGGCGGTCGTCGCGCTCGACGAGACCCACTACGGCGTCGTCACGATGAGCTTTCCGGGCGCCCTCGAAGACGGGCTCGTCCTCGCGCTTCATTCGCTCCCGCGCGACGGGAGCGCTCCACCGAACGACGTGATTCTCCACTCCGACACCTATCCGTACCTCGGTGGCTACGAGCCTGCCTACGTCGGTGGCGTGGTGCGCGGCGACGACGTGGTGTTCGCGTTCACCGATCCAGGCGCCGGCGGATCGGTCGTCGTCACACGTCTCAAGAAAGACGGGACGCTCGTGAGTCAGTTTCGGACCCCGCTCCCAGCGGGTGTCTTGCCGCTCTCGGGTGATTGCATCATCTGGAGAAACGCCGACAACCGATTGATGATGCGCGTCGGTCTCGACGTGATGCGGGTCTTCTCGCTCGATATCGATCAGGGTACGGCAACGCCGGTGGCCGCCTCCGGAGGAACGCCTCTCTTCGGCTTCGGCGGATCAGTCGTGTATCTCGAGCCCAACGCCGACAACTCCCAAGTGACCTACGTCTTGCGCGATCTCAATGGTTTGATGATTTCGTCGAGCCCAGCCGAGCCCTTCACCGACGGCCTCGAGCCCTACACCGCCGTCGCGTACGGCGCCGGTGCGCTCGTCGCGCCGCTCTCGACCGACCCGAGCTTTCCCACCATGGACGTCGCCTACGTCGGTCCCGATGGTAGCTTCGCACGCGTCGCGAGCGTCGAACGTCCCGGCAACGACGGGCTCTACACGGCCCGCGCATTCGCCACTGAAGGCAAGGCGTACATCGCCTGGACGAGCTTTCACGACCAGCTGATGGACCTCTGGATCGGCGTCTCTCCGCTGACGGGCGTCCCGTGAGGGCGGCGATGAAGCTCGTCGCCGCGTCGCTCGTCGCTGCGCTCTCGTTTTCGTGCAGCGTCGACCTCGGAGACATGCCGGCGCGATGTACGATCTCGCCCGGGACGCAGTCTTGTCCCGACGGCTACTCGTGCATTCACAACGTCTGCGCGAAGCCCGGGACGCCGATCCCGATCACGCTGACGACCTTGCAATACCTTCGCTCGACCGATTTGCGGATCGTGCCTCAGAGCGACAGCGCCCTCGTCGTCTGGCAGATCTATCGCTACGACATCGAGCTCCACGATTTCGCCGCAGCGCGGATCACACCCGACGGGAACGCCAGCGCTGCGATGACGTTGGTCTCGCAATACCCTGCCAACGCCAACTACCTCGAGCCTTACTTCGATGTCCTCTCGCCGAGCGAAGGCGAGCTGCTCATGACGATGGGCGCGGCTCCCGCCGACGATGCACCCGAGCCTAGGCTCACGCAGTTCGCCGTGCATTTGCCGCCACTCGGGCAAGAAGCCAAAGGCTCGAAGAGCGACGAGCTCTGGGAGCTTCGAATGCGGACCATCGGCTATGGCGCCGTCTCAGAGCCCAGGCTCGCGCGCACGCCTCAAGGCATTGCCCTGTCGTACTTCGAGAGCTTGACGACGGCCACCGACACGGTCGGCGATTTGGCCGTTTTTCAGCTCGGAACCGACGGGTCGCGAAAGAGCCCGCCGGCTTGCGCCGACTCCTCGTGCTGCCAAGCCAACGATTGCAAGACCACGCGCGCGGGGACGTCGGTCGCCGTCAGCGTGACCGACGCGTTCGTCCGAGACACCAACACGTGGTGGGTCGTCGACGACAAGCGTCCGAGCTTCGTGCGAGAGACCGCCGGAACACCGACGACGTTCGCCGACGGCGTGCTACCGAGGCTCGCGGTTCCGGTCGACGCCACGGCCGACACGCTCCTCTTGCTCCAGCCGTCGGCGCGGGCAGGCAATGGGCTCCCCGACGATCCGGTGCAAGGGCCTGCGAGCCTCTGGTCAGTCACGCTCGACGCCGCCAAGAACCCTCAGGCCCCGAAAAAAGTCGGCGATCTACCAGGCATTCGAGACACGCCGCGCCCGGTCTGGCTCAAGCGTGAAGGCAAGCCCTCGCTCCTCGTCACTCCGGGAACCGACATCGCCGCTCCCGAGATCCTCGTCTACTCGGTCGACGCCAGCAACGCTCACGCGACCCAGGTGGCCGCCATCAAGCGCTACTCCACGATCCCGATCGCCGTTGTCCAGGCCGCGACGATCAACGGAAAGCTCTACGTGACCTGGCTCGACGCGAGCCCCGACATCGCGACCGTGCGCGCCGAAGTCATCCCCGAGCCCTGAGCCGACATTCCCGACCGGTCATCATCGCGGCGTCGTCGGGAATGCAAGTGAGGCCGTCTTTGCAGAACGTTGGATTGCCGCCGCGCGCTTCGTCGTGATCGTCATCGAGCATACTGCTCGAGACCCACCGGTCGTTGGCTACGAAAACCCTCTAGCCGGCGCGGCGTGCGCCAAAGGGGTATCGCCTGCGCCCGACTTTGATAAACTTTTCCTGCTTCGTCGCCACGCAGAGACCTCACGCCGTTCACCGAGAAGCGGAGTCGACTCATGGTTCGTTCATTCGCTTGCTCGCCGAACCGAAGGCGAATTTTGCTCGCGCTCTCGACTCTCCTCGCCGCTTGCAGCGGGGTCGAATCGGGTGCGCCGATCGGAATGGGCGGGAGCACCTCGTCGGGAGGAGTCTCGGGGGGAGAGGCTGCCGTCAGCGTCTACTCCTATGGGCCGCCCAAAGATCGCTTCACGCTCGTGGCGAGCTACAACCACCCTGCAGGCGACGAGTATTGCACCGCCGAGATCGTGGGAGCGTGCATCGTCCGCGAATGCACGCGCAGCCAACCCCAGGGTCTCGCCGTTTCGGCCGGTCGCATCACGATGACGGTGAATGGGCGCGAGATCACCGTCACACCGACCTCGGCTGGCGAGTATCCGGCACCCAAAAATCCACAACCCGCCCTCTTCCAAGGGGGCGAAACGATCTCGTTCGTGGTCGAGGGCGGTGGTGACGTTCCACCTCATTCCGCGAGCATCGTGGCGCCGACTGCCGTGGTGTTGACCGCGCCCGATCCGACCAAGCCCATCGTCATCGACCGCACGAAAGACCTGGCCTTCGCTTGGACGGGTGGAGCGGCAGGCGACGTTCTGTTCGTGACCGGAGTCCAGCGGAGCGATGGCTCGATTGCGTCTCTGACGTGCATGTTCCCGGCCGCGTCGGGGAGCGCGACGCTACCGAATACGACGCTAGCGCGTCTGCCCTCTGGAAATGGCGCGACCTCGCTCGCCTATCTCTGGGTCATGGGGCGCACCGAGGTCGACGCTGGCCCTTGGCACACCGCGTTCTCGGCGCTCTCCGAAGTGCGCGACGTAAAAGGCAACGTAGTTGCACCAGAATTAAAGATACAGTGATGTTCGGGTCGCGCGAGCAACTGGCCAAATGAACGGTAGCCGCTGGTAATCTCATCGCTGACTACATCGATCAAGGCGGGCGGGTCGTACTGACAATCGGCGCTAATTGTGCCGATCAGTATCGTTTGCGTGGACGGTTCGAGTCCGACGGCTATTTCCTGAACAACGAGGGTGGGTTTGGTCCGTAGCGTTCCTCTGCCCCCACCAAGAGCCAACGGACCTGATTGGGCCGTGAATCGACCGCCGCTTCAGACCGGGGTCAACTCAGCTCCAACGAGCGAATCGTGGATGTGCCAGGCATCTGCGACAGAGCGAGAATCAACGGATCGAAACCGGTGGCGTGAAGGTTGAGGTACTCGAATGTTGCCGCGATCGATTCGCGGCCAGCGCGTGCGACCTCAACGAGAAAGCCCGTCGACCAAGGAGCGTGGTGGCCGCGGAAGGCTCCTAGCTCCACGAGATCGGACCATGCCCGAACGATTTCGCGCACGGCAGGCAGTGCCTCGTCCACAGACGTCGAGCCGAGCTCGATCGCGTGGGTCTTCTCATCGACGCTCTTTCGCCCTGAGACCACGAACGCCGGTTTGGGCTTCGCGAGATCGGGGAGGTTTGCCACGTCGACGAGCTCCGACGGCTCGGCGCTCTCGACGACGCGAAGTCGGCTGAGGTCGGCGCCGTGGGCCATGCGAGCCAAGCAGCGCAAGACTCCCGGGTGCGTCGGCCCCCGCGATCCATCTCCCAACGCTCCGCGAGAAGTTTCGGCAGCCGGTCGATCGTGCTCTTGGATGGCGTCATGTTGCCCACTCGCGCAAAGAGCTCGGCG
>JAYUUB010000240.1:0-3206 GCA_043755175.1 Polyangiaceae bacterium
GGTGCGGGCGAAGGTGGCACCCATGCGGGGGATGGAGGCACCGGCGGCATGGCCGCAACGAGCGGCTCGGGTGGGGCGGGCGGTGACACCGCCGGAAGCAGCGGCAGCGGTGCGACCGGCGGGACGAACGGTGCAGGAGGCGCCAACGGCGACGGGGGCGGAAGTGGCTGCGGGCAGGCCGAGGCGCTCTGCGGCGTGGGCAAGACCAGCTGCTGCGTGGGCGAGACCTTTGTGGAGTGCATGTCAGGCAGCACGGAAATGACCGCGTGTCATGCGCCAAACTTGCACTGCGTCCAGATGTCCCTGGCGTCCGAAAACCACCCCCAGACGTTCGGCTGTGCGGCGACGCCCAATGGGCAGTGCGACCCAGAACTGCCGCTGTGCTTGTTCGTCAACGGACTCGAGTACTCGTACAGCGACGTGTGTAGCGCACAGGACCCGGCGCCGTACGGCAAATACTACGCGTGTTCAGGCGATGCGACGTGCGTCCAGTCGACATCGGAGCCCGACCACGGGGTCTGCCAGGAAGCCGCCTGTCAAGAGCACAATACGTGCTCGGGCAACGTGCTCCATTACTGCTCGGGTCCTCAGGGAGAGAAGCAGGTCGACTGCACGGTGTACGGCGCTAACTACACGTGTGCCACCTCCTCGTTCGAGGACGATGCTACGTGTGTGCAACCCGGCGCCACCGAGTGTGGCCCCACCAACCCCGCCCCGGTCTGCGACGGCAACAGCACCGTCCAGTGCACGGGCGGGTTCACCCACAAGGTCGACTGCGAGAGCAAGACATGCGTCGAGGTCGTCCCTGGGGTCAGTCAGTGCCAGTGACGTTCTGGCGTGCCATGGCCAGGACCCGCCCCGCACCAGCCCCCCTTGTCTTCGACCGGCAGCAAGGACCGGGCTCGGCCCTCCCTACGCGACTGAGGGCGTGGCTCCGACCCAGGCAGGGTTTCTGCCTGGGCCGAGCGCCACCATGACTCACATGTGCTTGACGATCTCGGTGCCAAACTCGGAGCACTTGACCTCATGAGGAGCCCGTGGTGCTCCTCGGACGCGCCGGTCTCGCACAGCTCCGCGATCGATTCTCTCGGGGTGTTCCGCCGGGCGAGCAACTATCGGTCAAAGTGCCCTTCGAGATCGACGGAGGTGGCGGCCGCGAGCGCACGTGGGTCGTCGTCGATTCATGGGACGCAGCGAAGATTCACGGCACGCTGAACAACGACCCGACAGCCATCAAGCGCCTTCGCGCCGGTGCCCATCTCGACGTGGAGCCAGGCGACGTCACCGATTACGCCTGGTACAAGAAAGACGGATCGTTCGAAGGCGGGGAGAGATCGACATTCTCTCCAAGCGCCACAAACCTTGAGTCGCTCCGGCCGACTATCGCTCTAGCCTGCTAAATCAGCGAGCGTGATGCTCAGTCAACTCGGCGATCCAGATCGCGCTCCCTGATTTAGATATCGGCCTTCCAGGTGTAGCCGCCGGTGGCGTTGAACGTCACCTCGATGTGGGCTTCTTTCGAAGCGCCCTTCTTCTTCCCCGTACAGGTCAGATGGTCGTTGGCCTCGTAGCCGAGAAGGCCCGCGCCGCAGTCGACGGCGACAGGCGATTTAAATTTGCCTTCGAGCTCTTTCGAAATGTCGCCTGACATCCGGGCCCGACTGATGATTTGCGTCGGTCGCTTCACCGACCAATCGCCGCCGTCTTTCCCGAGCTCGAGATCGAGCGGCGTACCGCTCTCCATGGCGACGCTGCATGTGAGCTTGACGGCGTCTTTTGCGACCTCGGGGCAATGCGCCGTGACCGGAAGGCCCCGATCCGAGAACAGCTTCTTGAGGTTCTCGGCGAGCACTTCGGCTTGCGGACGCGGGGGCGGCTTCGGTGGAGCAGGCGGGGCCGTGCTCGCGCAGAGCTCGTTGCTCGAGCTCGAGAATGGCATCCGCGTCACGTGACCCGAGCATTGCGATGACGCTTTCGTTCCGCTGAACTCGTACTCGAAAGGCCCTTTGACCTTGATCGTGACGTTGGTGTAGCCGTCGCGTTCGAGGTCCCTTCGAACGGCGCCGCCTTGGCTCACGCTGTAGCCTCCTGCGAGACCCAGCGTGGCGACGACCACCCCGAGCCCTAACCACAAAGGTCTTCGGTTCGACTTCTTGAAGGCCTCCACATCGGGATCGAGCTCCATGGGTTTCCTCAAAGTGAGTCGGGGTAGATCTGCGTGGCGGGGTCTGCTGACGGTGCGGTGGTCGGTGTTGTTGGCGGCGCGGCCGAGGCGCCGGCAGACGGCGATGACGAAGGCGGTGCCGGAGACGGCTCGCGAGGCCTATCACGGATGCGGTCGCGCTTCGACGGTCGTGGCTCGGGTGTCGATCGCGCGCTTGGGCTCGTCGCCTGCGAGGAGGCGGACGAATGCGTCGACCGAAGCGCTTCGAGGAGGAGCAGATCGACCGAGCGGCCGACCGATCGCTCGAGCTTCGGAGCGGGTGCGGTCTGGATCGCCTTCAGCACGAGAGCGCCGAGGGCTGCAGCGAGCCCGAGGCTCGCAATCGCGACCCAGCGCGAGATGCGCGGCGCACGCTTCGATTCGGCGCTCGGCTTCGACGAAGGTCGAAGCTCGCGGTCAGCCGCGGACGGCGTCAGCGATGGTGCGCTGGGCATCGCCTCTTCGTCTTTCGCGATGTCCCCGGTTTCATCGCGAACGACGGTTCCGCTCTCTTGTCGGATCGGATCGCTCGTCGGGACCGACGCGGCCGTCGGAGCCGAAACGGCAACGGGCGCGGGCGTCGGTGTCACGAGCGATTGGCGCGTGGCGGGATCGTAGAGCCAGCGAGCCTTCAGCGAGATGCCGCGAACGTCTTCCTCGATGCCGCGCGCGAAGAGCCATTCGGCGAGCGCCTCTCCGAGCTCTCGCATCCTGCGCCATCGCTTCGCGGGCGCACGTGAAAGGCCGCGCGCGATGATCTTCCAGAGCGTCTGGTCGACGCCCCGATCGTCACCGAGCGGTATCGGGTCGGTCGCCGACGTGTCGACTGGAACAATTCTTCTTGGTCGCGTCGACCTCGGTGTTTTTCGCGTCGCGCGCTCCATCGGGCTTCGCGATATCGCGCTCGAAGCTCTGATCACCGGTCGTCGGTAACGGAGTCGAGCCCGCGGTCATTTCGTAGAGCGCGACGCACACCGCCCAGATGTCGACCCGATGATCGGCG
>JAYUUB010000241.1:0-9364 GCA_043755175.1 Polyangiaceae bacterium
GTTCACCACCGTCTCGAAAGTGCGAAGCGGGCGACCCCGCCAGTTCATCGTGATGAAAGAGAACAGGCGGTGTTCGATCTTGTTCCATTTGCTTGTGCCCGGTGGAAAATGGCTGACATGAATGGAGAGACCGAGCTTCGTTGCGAGCCCTTGCCGCGGAGATGTTCGCGCGGTGCGGTCTCCGTGTCGGAGACCGATGGCCTCGGCTCCGGCCCACAGCCGTCTGACGCGCTCGTTCACGACGCCTTCAGCTGAAGCTACTTTCGACGAACGATCTCTTCGGCATCCACCGAAAACGTAGATCATGCCGAGGCGGTCTTGTCGATCCCTGCTGAACACAATCGATCGAGTTGTTTATACGCGGGCCCTTAGTGAATGGCGCTCGACCTCCCAGTGGCGAACATCGACTTCCCACTAGCGAACACACGACAGGCCAGAGCGCCCTCAACCCGCTAGTCATGGGCATTCGACAGTACATCCGAGGGTGGCGACCTCCCAGCAATGAGCTCTCGACGGTGCGCAGGATGGTGGCGACCTCCCAGTGGCGAGAGTCTTCACCTACGAGGGCCCGGAGGGTCCGGCACCGTCACCTTGCCTCGCCAGACCGCTGACTGCCGAAACACGTGCCCGCCCTTTCTCGCTATGACACCGGGGCTGGACGGACCGGCGGCCCGGAAGAGCGAAGCTTCTGGAGTAAGGGCCGTGCCGACGCCGCCGCACGCTGCGGCACCCGTCGGTTGATCTGCCCCGCGAAGTCGGGTGAGAAAACGCGGTCGAGGCGCTATCCTCCGCGGTAGCCTCATCATGCACCGTGAACCTTCCTTCAAGCTCCTGACGTTTATCGACATCAGTGGCACCCTCTGCGAGCTGAAGGTGAAGAGCATCACCGAGGCGGTCGAACAGATCCGGAGCTGGCACATCGAGAGCGTGGAGCGCGAAGCAAGGGAACGGCTCTGGCCCGACTCAGCCCGACAGTCGATCTTGGCCCGTTTGCGGCGCGGCATCGTTTCGGTTTCTGTGCCGGTAAGTTGCAGCTCGCTCGCCGAGCTCCAGGCTTTTGCAGACAGAGTGAGTGAGTCGCTCCAGGCCGAGCTCGCGGTCCCGGCCAACGAGCACGAACGCTTCTTCTTGGATCACTACGATTTGAGTTTCGTTGTGCAGCCGACGAGCTGAATCCGCGTTCGCGCCTGGCAGTGCTGACGGCCCTCAATCAGGCAGAGCGGTGACGCCGACGACCGCCATTTCGCGGTCGAGGCTCGGGCGGTGTGGAAGTCTCTTGTCGAGCTCCCGTCGTGAACGTCGACCTCGCCGCATTCGTAGCAAATCACGAGGTCGACGACGTGACCGCTCTTCACGGCATGCACACCGTGACGCGGATTGGAGCACTTGGAACGCGTTCCGCCCGAGCGCATGCCGTCGTCGACGATACCGACGATGCGCGCTTGCGCCTCTCGGCTCGGAACGCGTGCTCTGCCGACGACCTTCATTCCGTGAAATGACTGCGACGAGGACACCGCGTCGGAAGGCGGCTCCACGTTGGAATCGAGCGCGAGCACTTCGAAAGTATCGGCCTCGGAGAGGACCTTCGCCGTGGCAGGAGGGACCAGCGTGCCGGCCGGAGGGGTTGGCTTTCACCGCCGGTCTCAGGACGTCTCGGAAGAAGGCTCCTCCGGCGTCGGAGTCGGTGCGCGCATGCCAGATGAGGCTCACCGAGAGTCTCTCGCGACCGCCTTCGAAGCTGAGCGAACGAAGCGGAAACAGCGTACCGAGCGCTTCGACCGCCCGCAGTGGCGCAACGAGGAACGAGTCGCTCTTCTCGAGCGCCATCGCCCCAGCGACGAAGCTCGCGACGACGAGCGGCGAAGCGATCGTCGCGCCGGGCGCCTCGAGCGCAGCATCGAGAGAGCGCGCAACACCGAGGCTCGATTCGACGATGATCCGCGAATACCGAGCGAGGCGCGCTGCGTCGACTCTGCCGCCCACGAGGGGATGTTTGGCTCGCACGACGACGGCGATGTCGTCTTCGTAGAGCTCTTCGGCCGCCGAGCCCCGCAGGGACCGATTGGACCATTCCCACGACCGCATCGATCTCGCCGGTTCCGAGGCCTTGGGCGAGCGCCGTCGAGTGCACGTGGGCGATGCAAAGGCTCGATTGCGGTAGCTCTTGCGTGAAGCGGTCGCCCAGCGGGCCGAGCAGCGCGAGCTCCACGTCGTCGGAGGTCGCCAGTACGAAGCGACGCGTGCTCGATGCACCAACGAAGGTCTGCTCACGCTCGAGCGGTTGACGCCACGCATCCAAGCCGCAGATTGAGGGACGAGGTTTCATCGTGATCGCTGCATGCCCCTCCTGCTCGAAGGCGAATCGTGTCCCTGCCAAGCGGCTACTCGATAAGGCGAAGTGCGCTGCATGCAAATCGCCGCTTTTGCCGTTGGAAGAGCCTGTCAGTGTCTCCAGCGCCGAAGACTTCGACGAGCTCGTTCGTGACGCCGAAGCGCCGGTCCTGGTCGACTTCTGGGCGGCATGGTGCGGGCCCTGCCGAGCCGTCGCGCCCGAAATGGCGAAGATCGCGAAAGACCGAAAGGGTCGTGTCGTCGTGGCCAAGGTCGATACCGAAGCGCTTCCCGCGATCGCCTCGCGGTACGGCATTCGAAGCATTCCGACGATGATCCTGTTCCGCGGCGGAAAAGAAGCCCAGCGATTGAGCGGTGCGATGCCGGCAAGCCGAGTGACCGCCGAGCTCGGGATCTGATCGGGGCCGGCGCCCCATCGGAAAATCGTAGCGTTCCGTCCGACTTCGACTCCGGGCAATCTCCGGTTCTCGTCGCGCCCAGGGCGGTGCTAACGAGAGGCGATGCGGAGCGGGCTCACAGGGGTGACGTTGGCGATGGTCGTAGCGGCCGGATGTTCAGCGGACGCACCGAGAGAAAGAGGCGCACGAGGCTCGGTCGCCTCGAACGATGAGGCGGCGAAGCTCGATCCGCCTTCGCCGAAGCTTCGGTTGCCGACCGGGATCATGCCCATTCGCGAATCGGTCGACCTCGTGCTGACGCCCTCCGAAGATGGGTTCCGAGGCTCGGTCGATCTCGAGCTTCGAGTGGTCGAGCGCTCGCGCTTCTTGTGGCTCAATGCGACCGATCTCGAGATTCGCGAAGCGGCGCTCGTCGTCGGTGATCCCAAGTCCGCGCCGCTTCCAGTTCGAGTCGTTCGTGGCAACGAAGGCTATGTCGGCTTCGCATTCGACACCGAGCTCTCGCCTGGCGTCGCCCACCTTCGCATTCGTTACGACGGCAAAGTGAGCCCCAAAGACGATCGCGGTGTCTTCCGCGAAACCGAAGACGGTCACCCGTACTTGTTCAGCCAATTCGAGAACATCGAAGCGCGGCGAGCCTTCCCGTGCTTCGACGAGCCCGGATTCAAGCATCCGTGGAAGATCTCGATTTCGGTCGAGGCTGGTGACGTCGCGGTCTCCAACACGCCCATCGAGACGGAGACCAAGACCGGCGCACGTACGGTCATCCATTTCGCCGAAACCAAGCCGATCCCTGCGTATCTCGTCGCATTCGCGGTCGGGCCTTTCGCGTTCGTCGATGCCGGAAAGACAAAGGCGGGAACCCAGGTTCGCATCGTCACGCCCGGCGGGCGCGAGACCGAAGCCGAGTATGCCGCGAAGACCACGGCGCCGATCATCGACGAGCTCGAGGGCTACTTCGGCATTCGATACCCCTACGAGAAGATGGACATCGTGACCATTCCGCATCTCGTCTCGTTCGGCGCGATGGAGAACGCAGGCATGATCACGATCGGAATGGCCTATTCGCTTGCGAAGCACGGCGACGACACGCTTCATTTCCAGCGCCTCTACACCGACGTCATGGCGCACGAGCTGGCGCATCAATGGTTTGGCGATCTGGTCACGACGGCTTGGTGGGACGACATCTGGCTCAACGAAGGCTTCGCGACGTGGATGGGCAACAAAATCGTTCGGCGACTCCATCCGGAATGGCATTTCGACTTTTCTCGTCTCCACGACGCATCATCGGCGATGGAGCAAGATTCGCTCATCAGCGCGCGCAAGATCCGCCAAGAGATCCAGTCGGAAGACGACATCCAGAATGCGTTCGATGGCATCACCTACGAAAAAGGCGCCACCATCCTCGGCATGTTCGAACACTCGGTCGGCGAGGCAGCGTTCCAAAAAGGGATTCAGACCTACCTCGCCGCTCACGCCTTCGGATTGTCGACGTCGGCCGACTTTCTCGGCGACGTGAGCCGAGGCTCGGGAGCGAGCCTGAGCGAAGCGTTTTCGACCTTTCTCGACCGACCCGGAGTCCCTCTTCTTCATACGAAGATCGATTGCAAAGACGGGCCGAAGCTCGAGATCACGCAGGAGCGATATCTGCCCATCGGGTCGAAGGGATCGAGCGATGCGAGCTGGCGCATTCCGGTCTGCGTCACCTACGAGCAGCGCGCCGAGGTCGACAGGCATTCGGCGGAAACAGCGCGCTTCGTCTCCGACGAGAGCGAAGTCACCTCGTGCGGCACGGTCGGACCGGGGGGCGGAAGCATCAAACTCGGGAGCACGTGCCCCAAGTGGGTCATGCCGAACGCGGCGGGGACTGGCTATTACCGAGTGGCGTACTCGGCGAGTGATCTCCGCCTGCTTCTCGGCGCGAAGTCTCCCATCTCGGCGATCGAGCGAATGAGCGTCGCGCTCGACATGGCAGCACTCGTGCGCGCCGGAAAGCTCCCCATCGCAGATGCGCTCGCCCATGTTCCAGAGCTCTCGCGAGACACCGACATCCACGTCGCAGGCACCGGTGTGGCGCTGGCGAATCTCGTGCGAGATCCTTTCTTGACCGACGCCACGCGACCCGCATTCGCGAAGGTGCTCGAGAGAGCCTATGGCGCGAAGGCGCGAGCGCTCGGCTTTCGCCCTCGCGCCCGAGACACCGCCGAAGATCGATTGCAGCGCGGCGATCTCGTCTCCTGGCTCGCGAATCGCGCCGACGATCCCGAGCTCGTGAAACAGGCGCTCGTGCTCACCAACGCCTGGCTCGACGACGAGAAGACGCTCGAGCAAGAATCGGTGGCCGCCATCCTCGGCGTCGCCGCTCAACACGGCGATCGAAAGCTCTTCGATCGAATGGTCCTCGAAGCCAAGAAAGCCAAAGACGACCATCGACGCGGATTGATTCTCGAGGCGCTCGCCGACTTTCGCGACCCCGAGATCGCCACCGAATCGATGAAGCTCTTGTTGAGCGACGATTTCGACATTCGAGAGGCATTTGGGCTGCTCTTCGGCGGAGATCATCGAAGCGATGATGCGCGCTTCGCATTCGTGAAGAAGAACTACGACACCCTGCTCGCGAAGATTCCGAACGAGCTCAAGCCCGAGATGGCTTCGACTGGTCGTCGCTTTTGCGACGAGGCGCACCGCGGCGACCTCGAGGCCTTCTTCGGAGAGCGCATGGCCAAGGTGACCGGCGGGCCGCGAAAGCTCGCTCAGGTCGTCGAATCGATCGACCTCTGCATCGCAGAGAAGAAGGCGCTCGGCCCGAGCCTCGACGCATTTCTGAAGAAGTGACCCGAGCCTGGGGGGGTCATCGTCAAAACTTTGGCGTTCGACCCTCAAGTTCTTGTGAATTCGTGCCGCTTCCATGCACAGGAGAAGCGCGATGAACATGTCGTCGGTTGGTGGCACGGGATCGGTCGATGCATCGGTTCCCGAAAGCGTCCTCATGGCCAAGAAGGGCCTGAATCAACAAAAGCAAGACGGCCAGAACGCCGTCCAGCTCATTCAAGGTGCGGCCGCGCCGCCACCCCGTGGAGGACATTCGCTCAGCGTCTATGCCTGAGCGTCGAGACGGTTTCGGGGCAACTTGGAGATGCAACAGTAAGACAGGAGGTTCGATGTGGGATCTTCCCGTCTTTCGATCTTCCTGTTTCTCCCTCTAGCGCTCGGTCGTGCTCGAAGCGGGTGTTGGCTTCTTGCAGGCCGCCCCGATGCGTTGGCCTTCGCAGCAATCCGCGTCGTGGTTGCAGCTCGCGACCTGCTCGCCATGGTGCTTGCCTCGTATCACGCGGGCACCGTCGTCGAAGCTCATCGTGCAGTGTTCGACCTCGAGGACCGCGTCGGAGGCTTTGGCGTTGCATCCTGAACGGGCCCCCGCGCGCGGGCGACCGACCGGTGGCCTCGCTCGATGAGCGAAGCCGGACAGGCGTTTCAGCGAGCGGTCTCGCGGATGCGGCGCTCGTTGTCTTCTTCTTCTTCGACGGTCAGGCGCGCCCAGGGCACGGCTCGGAGGCGACGAAAACCGATGGGCTCTCCCGAATCTTCGCTGACACCATAGGTGCCGGCTTCGATCTTCGCGAGCGCTGCATTGACCGCGACGCGTAGGCGTTGGTCGTGCTCCGAGATGAGACCCATCTCGGCCTCGGCCGTCGCGTCGCTCGCGGCGTCCATACCGTCGGCCTTGTGCTCGCGCGGCTCGTCTTGGCGGAGCGAGCGCACCCGCTTCAGATCGTGCTGCTTGGCGAGCAGGAGCGCTTTGAGCTCGGCGATCTGGTCGGAAGTGAGCTCGTCGGGGTCGTTCGTCGGGTTCGTCGTCGTCGTCGTCATTCGTCGTTCCTGGGGCTGGCAGCGGAGTCGGCTCGTTTCGTTCGTGCGCGTCGAGTCAGCGTCGACCGGGCGAGCAAGGCTTCAATACCACGGTCGGTGAAGAACGGTCCGAGGAACACCTCCCAGGCGCCCCGACCGAGCGCTCTTTGCAAGCTTCACTATCTCGAATCGACCTGCGACGACATTCCCCGCCTTCCAAGAGCCATGACTTTAGCAGAGCTGAACGCAGTGTCGCCGCCGGCGCCATCGTCTTTCTTTGCGGCACCCGCGGGAAACACCGTGGGCTCGCCGACCGAGCTGTGCCTAGAATCGAGGCATGCAGCTGCTCTCGAAGCTCACGCTGGGTTGTGGTGTCGCGGCGTTCGTCGCTGCTTGCTCGGGTGACGCCAAAGACGGTACCGGCGGAGGTGGGTCGGGCGCCGCGCCGACAACGTCGACCTCGTCGAGCAAGAGCGCGACGATCGCGACCGGCAGCGCGACGACAGGAGGTGCCACGACGGTCGCGTCGAGCACGAGCGGATCCGGTGGCGCGGGCGGCAGCGTGCCGATCCCGATCGAGCACGTCATCGTGATCGTCAAAGAGAACCACACGTTCGACAACTACTTCGGGAGCTTTCCGGGCGCCGAAGGAACGACCACGTGCCACCAAAAAGACGGAACCGCCTTCCCTTGCCCGCACGCCCCCGATCACACGCCCCGCGATCTCTGCCACGAGCACGGTTGTGCGCTCAACGATTGGAATGCCGGCCAGATGAACGGCTGGGAAGACAATGCCGGGTCGGATCAGAACGGAGATCACTTGGCTTGGGCACAATACGGCCAAGCCGACATTCCGAACTATTGGGCTTACGCGCAGCACTTCGCGCTTGCCGATCACTTCTTCGCGAACATGATGGGTCCGAGCTTTCCAGGGCACACCTTCGTGCTCGCGGCGCAAGCGGGCTGGGCGCTGGGCAATCCGACGACCAGCATTCTCCATCCCTATTGGGGCTGTGACCAAGCCTCGGGCACGGTCGTCACGATTCTCGACCAGGGAACGGCGACGGAGAAAGACGTGTTCCCGTGCTTCAACATCCCGTCGGTTCCCGATGTGCTGCCGACTGGAACGACTTGGAAGTTCTACGGATCGAACTTCTACATCTTGCCGGAAATCTGGTCGATGTTCGACGCCATCGATCCCATCCGCAACGGCCCGGGCTGGGCGAACGTCGTCAATACCTCGCAGTTCAAGACCGACATCCAGAATCACACGCTCCCCAACGTGGTCTGGCTCGTCAATCAAGATCTCGCCGACGAGCACCCGGCGGTCGGCGGCGTGTGCGCGGGCGAGAACTGGACGGTCGACAACATCAATGCCCTGATGCAAAGCGACTATTGGAAGAAGAGCGCCATTCTCTTCACGATGGACGACTTCGGCGGCTGGGCAGATCACGTCGCGCCACCGCGGCAATACGGTGGAGACGCGGCTCACCCCTATGGTCTCGGCTTCCGATTGCCGCTCATCGTGATTTCACCCTATGCCAAGCCGGGCAGCATCTTCAGCGAGGTCTCCGAGCAGGCGAGCATTCCACGCTTCATCGAGAAGGTCTTCGGCGCCCCGGCGCTCTCGACGCTCGATGCTGCTGCACAAGACGGGCAAGCGAACGACCTGATGAACGCTTTCGACTTCAATCAGACCCCCATCGATCCGCTCGTGCTGCCGACCCGCATCTGCCTGTGAGCGAGCGCTCTGGGAACGAGCGCGCGCGCGGTGTCATCCCCTTCTCCGACGCCGCGCGTCCGCGATGAGCAGCGCGACCTTCATAGGCATCACCAAGAGGGTCCCGAACGACGGAGCGTCGAACGAGCGGTCGCGCTGCCACGCGCGGAGCGCATGACTTCCGTGCGATGACACTTGTTGGATCGCGAGCAAGCAGAACAGCGAGGCTTGTCGCCACCAGGGCCCGTTCCAGGCATTTCGGCTTGAATTTACCGTGTCTACGGTCGAAGTGGCTCACGCGAATTGTCTCGCAGGCTGACGGCGCGCGACGGTTCCCATCGGATGGGCGTGAACCGCTCGAAGCAATCACCGAGCGCCCAAGTGGGTCCGTCGCAGCCTCGGATGGCTGAGCGATGCCCACGCGTCGGTTCCTATCTTTGCGAATGAGGCTCGCAGATTTCGCGAATGGAGACGAGCGAGCGAAGCCGTACCGTCGTCTCCCCATGACGAAGAAGATCAAGATTCACGATGGTATCATCGGCGTGCTGCTCTCGGTGAGCGCCGTGCTCGTCGATCCGCGCTTCGTCTGGCTGACGATCGCCACTGGCGCCATCATGCTCCAGAGCGCGTTCTCTGGCTTTTGCCCCGTCCACTACCTCGTTGAAAAGGCCTTCCCGGAAGACGACAAGGCGTCAGCATGAGCGCTCGCTGCGCTAGAAGGTGAGACCTTCGCACTACACGACAGCCGGTCAGCTCCGCTTGCGAATTTCGGTTCCGCGCAGAGCAGCATGCCACGCGGCGCGGCGTCGGCCGAGCGCGACGAAGCATAGAGTGAGCCCCGACAGCTCGATCACGAGGAGGCCGAGATCGAAGCTTCGGTTCCCGTCGTCGATGTAGACCGAGTCGGGCATGTAGCACGCGCGTCCGTTCTCTTCGCAGCGAACGACGACCCGCGCCTGGGGTCGATAGCGCTCGGCTTGCGCCGCGGTGAATTGGATCTCGAAGGACCCTGCATCGTGCCTTGCCGGATCGTAGAGCGCATAGA
>JAYUUB010000242.1:0-64823 GCA_043755175.1 Polyangiaceae bacterium
GCCACTGTACCGGGGACGAATCCCTTTCTCGTGCGACTTGCATGTGTTAGGCGCGCCGCTAACGTTCGTTCTGAGCCAGGATCAAACTCTCCAGTTAAATCTGGTGAGTCCGTCACTTCACCACCGGCTAAGGGGTGATGTGATGGCTCGAGCTGCCACCCGCTCAAAGATAAACGGGTGGACTTTTTGGAGCTGCACTCATCAGGCTTTCACCCAGTGACATGCGCTCCGTCTCTTCTTTCGAATTGCTCCGAAAGGAAGAGGCCCAAGTCTCTCGATCACTCCTGCTAGAAGAGCAACCGAGTCATAGAGTTCAGTTTTCAAGGACCGAGCCGCGGTTTCCGAACCATTATCCCAAAGATATCCGAAGATTCCAAGGACGAAGGGGCCGGAGCGTCAGAGGTTGTGGACAACCTGTGGCCTGCGGGTGCTATCTTTTCCGATAGTGACGGAGCGCGTTGCCGCGGGATTCGTCATCGACGGAGGAAGGACTTTAGTCGGCGGCCTTTCGATTGTCAAGGAGCTTTGTTCCGCTCCTTGTTTTTTCGATGGTCGTCTCTTCGGACCGGCTTCTGCGAAGGTTGCATCGGGGTTGCCGACTGCAGCCGCCCTGGAGGAAGCCCTTCTTGCGAAGCGGCTCATCCGAAGCGCGTTCCTCGTGCCACTTCTGCTTCCCTAGAGGAGTCCTCTTTCGAGGCGTCTTCAGAAAACTCTTTTGAAGACTCTTTTGGGGATGCTGCTTCCGGTGCCGGGAGAGGGTTTCTCGCGAAAGAGACGATCTCGGGACAAGGAAAGCGAGTGGGACGGAGGGTCAAGGAGGAAAGCTGGACAGGGTTCTCCGAAGAAAGAACCGACCTGTCGAGGCGCCTCGGGGACCTTCCCGGTCGGCGTCGCCGGCTGGGAGTGCGCAATCTACTCAGGCGATGAAGGCTGTCAACGAAAAATGTGTGGCCGGTTTGGACAGGGTGATTTTTCGGATGGTTGCTTTAAATGGGCTCGCTCTACGTCAGACTGGTGTTGAAGGAGATCTCGATGAAGCTGAATTGGTGCTGGCCCTTGCCCAGGGCAATTCTCGGAGCGGCGCTCGCGGTGGCGGTCGGTGCTGGCGGATGGGCGCTCTTTCAGCCACCTCGTTTGGCCCTCGCGGCCACCTGTGGGGAGCCGGGTCTCCCTCCCTGCCCGCTCCAAAGCTTCATGCGCAACAAGATCGCTGCCCCGCTCGCGCAAAAAGACATGACAGCGCTCGCCGCCGGGCTCGATCGAGCCGCTACGATGCAGCCGGATCAGGGCTGGACCAGCTGGGGAACCTTCGCGAGCGCCGGCGCAGCGGCGGCCCGAAAGAACGATATCGTCGGCGTCCGCGCCGCTTGCAAGGGCTGTCACGACGCCTGGCGTCCTGCTTATCGAAAAGACTATCGTATCCAAACGCTGCCCTGAGCTGGCACCGCTGCTCCCTTCGGGAGGTAGCTCATCGAGCATGCCGAGCAGCTCGCGCCGAGCGATCGAAGCCACCGCGCGTCGAAAACCCTGGCGCAGAGTGTTTCGACGGACTGTTAGGATGTGGGCTCCCCGAAAGGAGCGACGGAATGAAGACGCGCGCGGCGGTGGCTTTCGAAGCTGGAAAACCCCTAGTCATCGAGGAGATCGACCTTGAGGGCCCTCGTTCGGGAGAGGTGCTGGTCGAGATCAAAGCAACCGGCGTCTGCCACACCGACGAGTTCACTCGCTCGGGGCAAGACCCCGAAGGGCTGTTTCCTGCGGTCTTCGGCCACGAAGGAGCGGGCGTAGTCGTAGAGGTCGGCCAAGGCGTGACGAGCTTGGCTCCAGGCGATCACGTGATTCCGCTCTACACGCCGGAGTGCCGAGGCTGCAAATCGTGCCTGAGCCGAAAGACCAACCTCTGTACGGCGATTCGCGCGACGCAAGGAAAGGGTGTGATGCCGGACGGAACGAGCCGGTTTTCGATCCGGGGCAAGAAGATCCATCACTACATGGGGTGTTCGACTTTCTCGAACTACACCGTGCTCCCCGAGATCGCGCTCGCCAAGATTCGGACTGACGCGCCGTTCGAGAAGGTTTGCTACATCGGCTGCGGGGTCACGACCGGGATCGGAGCCGTCATCAACACGGCGAAGGTCGAGCCCGGCGCGAACGTCGTGGTCTTCGGGCTCGGTGGAATCGGCCTCAACGTCGTCCAGGGCGCCAAGCTCGCTGGTGCCGACATGATCGTGGGCGTCGATCTCAATCCGGCGCGCGAAGCGCTCGCGCGCCAGTTCGGACTCACCCACTTCGTCAACCCGAAGGAGGTGAAGGGTGATTTGGTCGGCCACCTCGTCGAGCTGACGGGAGGCGGAGCAGATTACAGCTTCGAATGCGTCGGCTCGGTCGAGCTCATGCGACAGGCCCTCGAGTGTTGCCATCGAGGCTGGGGCGTGAGCGTCATCATCGGTGTCGCGGGCGCAGGCAAAGAGATTGCGACGCGTCCCTTCCAACTCGTCACGGGGCGCGTCTGGAAAGGGAGCGCCTTCGGCGGAGCGCGAGGTCGCACCGATGTCCCCAAGATCGTCGACTGGTACATGGACCAGAAGATCGACATCGACAGCCTCATCACTCACGTTTTGCCGCTCGAGCGCATCAACGAAGCGTTCGACCTCATGCACGACGGCACCTCGATCCGCACGGTCGTCACCTTCTCGTAGTCCTTGCTTTTCTCGGCCCCCGAGTCGAGCCACGATGGCGCCGGGCGGGTCGTGCCTCTCGGCAGCCACGACCCCACGCGCGTCGATCGAAACGGAGCTCTCGGGCTCCTGACCGGAAATTCCAGGAGCCAAGTGAGGACATGAGCGAGCACGAGACTTCCGGACGAAGCACCTTGGGCGTCATCGGAGGAAGTGGCCTCTACGCCATCCCCGGGGTCGAGACGATTCGCGAGCACCGCGTCTCGACTCCTTACGGAGACCCATCCGATGCGATCATCGAGGCTCTCGTCGGCGCGACCCGTGTCTTGTTTCTACCGCGTCATGGCCGAGGACATCGCGTTCCGCCGCACGAGGTCAACTACCGAGCCAACGTGTTCGCGTTGAAAATGCTCGGAGCACAGCAGATCGTGAGTGCATCTGCGGTCGGTTCGATGAAGGAGGAGATCGCACCGGGGACGATCGTGACGGCTGACCAGTACATCGATCGCACCCGCTCACGAGCGAGCACTTTCTTCGAGGGTCGCGGGATCGTCGGGCACGTGAGCATCGCTCGCCCCGTCGATGCTGCGTTACGGGCCGTCGTCACCGAGGCAGTGCGGCAAGCTGGAGGCACCGTGCACGATGGCGGGACTTACGTGTGCATCGAAGGACCACAGTTCTCGACGCGTGCAGAGTCGGAGAGCTACCGTCGCGAAGGCGTGAGCGTGATCGGGATGACCCAGATGCCGGAGGCGAAGCTCGCGCGAGAGGCCGAGCTCCCTTACGCCGCGATCTGCCTCGTCACCGACTACGATTGTTGGCATCCGAGCGAAGCCGCCGTCGAAGTGGAGCACGTCGTCGAGGTCATGCGGAACAACGTCGCGCTCGCCGCCGAAGCCATCCGGCTTGTCGCCGGATCTTTGCCAGACCCAACGAAGAGCCCCGCTTTCGTGGCACTCGCCGGCGCCGTGATGACTTCGCCCGAAGCGATTCCGAAGGAGACGCGGACCGCTCTCGCGCCGCTCATCGGGAAGTACTTTCCGGCCTGAGCGGCAGCGATCGTCGCACCGCCTGGCAAGGGTCGACGAGCGTCGGTCAGAGCGGCTCGTCGACGAACCAAAGGCGGTTGGGCTCTCGAATGAGGGTCATCTCTGCTCCGTTCGCGAGACGAACGCGGAAGCCTCGCTCCTTGGACGGCGTCCCCATGAGAGCACCGATGACCTCGACGTCGACCCACGTGAGCGGATCTCGCATCTCGGTGAGTGGACGGATCGTGCTCGGCGCCCGCGCCGAAACCGGTAGCTTCAGCTCGGCATACTGCGACGGGGCTCGAAGCCTCAAGGGTCGACCGAGAGCGGTCTCGACTTCGACCCGGTACCAAATCGGATCGAGATCGGTCTGCTCGAGGCCGGCCTCGATGCACAGGCGACTCTCGGTTTCGCGCAGCGCTCGTCGTGAGACCGAGAATCCACTGTACTTGTGTAGCACCAGTATCAAGCTGTAATCCGAGTCCAAGACGCGCAACAGATACGCTCTCTTCTTCGCTCGGACGCGAATCTCTTTGACCTCCTTCATCGGTCGAAAGCTTCGAATGTCGTGGAGAACGACACCGAAATGGGCAGCCGCCACCTTGAGGTCGAACGGATCGAGGTAACCCGCGTAGTCGACGGTCTCACCCTCTGCGTCGACCAACGCGGCCCCGGCAGCGAGAGGCACGGCCTCGACCAAGGCGCTCAAGATGGCGCTGAACGCGCTCTCGACCTGGTCGCGAGCGGAGTGGGCGCGCGCCCGAGCTCGCTTTCCGCCTCTCCGGCGATCTGTCGCGACGACCGCTAGCTTCGCGCTCATTCTTGGCTCGATGCGGGCGGGGCGGGTGCTCCCTCGGGCGTCGAAGGTGGCGCGGTGGGCTTGGGTCCCCCGGCCAATATGTCCTTCGGATCACGAACGCGAATCTCGGCGAGCTGGGCATCGAGGTTGCGCTCGAGCTCGACGTTGGTGTCTTTGTGGAGCTTCGCGAGCAGGTCGGTCACCATCGCTCGGGCGCGCGCGTCGTAGATCTCCGGGACGAAGCGGCTCCGTCGCTCGGCCAAGTCGACCTCTTTGCCGGGGTAGCGGGCGAGCAGCATGATTACATGAAAGCCGAACGGAGAGCGAACGACGGGGGAGACGTCCCCGCGCTCCTTGAGGGCCGTCGCTGCCGCAGCGAATTCTGGCGCGTAGCCAATTCGACCGTTCGGCAGGACCGAGAGGCTGTCGCGAGCGATGGGAACGAGCTGCTCGATGCGAAGGTCGAAACCATCTTTCGGGATGTTTGCGAGCGCCTCTCGAAAACGTTTCGACAACCCATCGTTCGGAATGCGCTCGTTCAGCGGTGGCGGGAGGGCGGGGATGGTCTTGCCCTCCGGCGACAGGGGCAGAACCGCGTCGCGCGCGGCGCTCGCGACGGCTTCGGCACGCTTCACTTGGTCGGGGCTCGCGTCGGGAGCGAGCAGCACCGCCGCATGAACCGTCATGAACGACTCCGGGCGCGCGACGTCGTACCAATGCTTCAGGGTGGCCGCCTCGACCTCCTCGTCGGTCACCGGGCCGAGGGCTTTGGCGTCGACGACGAAGCTCTCGGCGAGGCGGCGCGCGAGGGCCGAATCGACCTCGAACGAACGGCCGAGGTCTAGCTTCTGCCTTCTCGCCTCGAGCGCGAACAAGGCGTCGCCGATCGCGCGATCTCGTGCCTCGGCCAGCGGGAGACGTTGCGCCCGCGCGATGGCGAGCACGGTAGCGGCCGACACGTCGATGGGCTCGCTTCCTGCCCCGCTGACGCGGGCGACGCTGTCGCCACTCAGCGTCGCTACGGCAACGTGCGGTGGGTCGGAACGCTTGTCACAAGCCACGAGGCAGACAGCTGCGAAGAAGAGCCAAGGCGAAAGCGAGCGCAGTTCCACGTGCTCACCCCGTCCCGCCCTTGGGGCGAAGCAGCTCGGTGGACGCCCGGAGCGAAAGCCCCCCGACGATGAGCAAGTAGAGCGCACGAAAATCTTCTTGGTGCCCCAACGCGAACAGCCCGAAGGCGAACGCCAGCGAGGCTGCGGCGAAGAGGACTACCGCCAGGATGTCGACCGCGCGTGCCAAGGGCGCGAGCATAGCGCAGCTCTTGGGCTCCGTGCATCCGTTCAGGGAGACGGTCTGAAGCTCGACGGTCGCGAGCTCTAGCAGCCTGCTCTAAGGCCGGATCGCGAGGAGGACTGCCCCCGCGATCGCCACGATGCCGAGGAGCACGAGCGAGCGGACGACCGACGAGCTGACGGGGCGCTCCGCCTTGGGCCGGTCTTTGCCGCGCGAGACCGCCACGGTGGCGCCCGCACTGACCAAGGCGACACTGAGCCCGATCGCGGCAGCCTGCGCGATGAGCGCGCGCGACGTCTCGTGAACTTGCCAGACACCGATGAGGATGGCGAGCGCAGTGACGACACCGATTCCGGCGATCGGAACGGCGAACGGCGCGAGAGTCGCTCGCGCACGGAGCGGAGCCGCGAACGGGTCGACGTCTCCCCTCTGCACCGGAGCGCCGAGCCCCGTCCACGGCTCGCCCCACGAAAAAGCGAAGACCCCCCAAGCGATCGCACCGATCGCCGCGCGGACGGAGTCGAGACGGGTCGGATCGATCGCCGCGGGCGTGAGCAACCAGGTCCCCAGCGAGAACAGGAGAAACAGCGAGATGCCGACGTGGCGCCCGATACGGCGGTGCTGCGTCGCGATGGCCGGCCCAAACAGAGCGGCCAAAATCGACGCGACCGCCGCAGCTCGCGCGAAGCCTCCCCCCGCTCGTGAAAAAGCGGCAGGGGCTACGGTGACACTCCAAGCCAACGATGCACAGAGCACGCGCTGGAGCGTTCCGGGCTCGCGCAGCGCGCGCTCGATGGCGTTGGTCGTCGCCGACGATTCGACGGCGTCGGCGGGTCCGAGCAGCGCCGAGCTCGGATTCGTGGCGCCCGAGGGACCTCGATGATCGACGGCTTCGGCCGCGCGGCGCGCCTCGTCGTCGCTCATGGCGTGGGTGGACCCGACCGAACCAACCGAGAGGCCGGGACGAGGTCAGCGCCAGCAGCGCTCGCTCGATTGGAGACCACGTGCTGATCGACCTCGTCGTCGCTCGCGGCGGCGTCGACGTCTTCTTCGGGCAGCCCCTTCGACACGCCGAGATCGAGCGCGGCCCAAAGCTTCTTGTCGAACAAGTGGCTGGGCCTGACGTTGCGCAGCGCTGCCAACATGCTGGTGCGTGCGCCTGGGTTCTTTCGCTCGATGTCGGCGAGCATGCTCTGCATCTGCTTGCGCTGAAGATTCTCCTGCGAGCCACAGAGATCGCACGGCAAGATCGGGAACGCGCGCGCCGCGGCGTATTCGGTGATGTCGGCCTCGGTCGCGAAGATGAGCGGCCTGATCACGACGTTCTCGCCATCATCGGCGAGAAGCTTCGGAGGCATGGCTTTCAGCTGCCCCGAGAAGAAGAGGTTCAGCATCAAGGTGGCCAGTGCGTCGTCGCGATGATGACCGAGCGCGATCTTCGTACAGCCCATCTCTTTCGCGAGACCGTAGAGAATGCCTCGGCGCAAGCGCGAGCAGAGTGAGCAGTAGGTCTTCCCTGCGGGGATCTTGTCGGTGACGATCGAGTACGTGTCTTCGGCGACCATCCGAAAATCATGGCCCTCGCGAGCCATGTATTCGGTCAAGAGGTGGCCCGGATACCCCGGATGCCCCTGGTCGATGTTCACGGCGACGAGCGTGAAGCGCACGGGAGAGCGCCGGGCGAGCTCGACCATGAGATCGTGCATCGTGTAGCTGTCTTTGCCGCCCGATACGGCGACGAGCACGCGGTCACCCTCCGACAGCATGTCGAAATCACGGACCGCGGCGCCCATGGCACGGACGAGCCGCCGCTTCAGCGAATCGAAGCGCGCCTTGGGGGTGAGCTCCTCGGATTCGCCACTTAGTGATGCACGCAGCGTCATGGCGTTGTCTCGTGGCGCAGGAAAATCAGGAAGGCTTCGCGTCCGCAGCCACGTCGGCTTCGACGTAGCCGTCGATGAGCTTCAAGAAGGTGAGAACGCCGTGTCCCGTCCCTCCCTTCGGATAGATGCCGCTCGCCCGGTGGTACATCGACGGTCCGGCGACATCGACGTGGACCCAAGGCGAGTCGCCGACGAACTCGCGCAAGAAGAGCGCGGCCGTGATCGACCCGCCCCACCGATCGGCAGTGTGCTTGAGGTCGGCCCAATCGCTCTTGAGACCTTCGCGCAGCTCCTCGACGAGCGGCATGTGCCACATCGCTTCGCCGGCAGCCTTCGAGGCGACCTTCATCGACTCCGCTAGCTCGTCGCGGTTCGCGAAGAAGCCGGAGACGGTGGGTCCGAGCGCGACGATGCATGCACCGGTGAGCGTCGCGTTGTCGAGGATGAGGTCGGGCTTCAGCTCGCGCGCGTAAGCGAGAACGTCTGCCAGAACGAGGCGTCCTTCGGCGTCGGTGTTGATGATCTCTACGAACTTTCCGTCGAGCGAGCCGAAGATGTCTCCGGGTCGGTACGCGTTGCCGTCGGGCATGTTCTCGACCGAGCCGATGATTCCGTGAACCTCGACGTTCGGCTTGGTGATCGCGACCGCCGCCATGAGCGCGGCGACGTTGGCGGCGCCGCCCATGTCGCCCTTCATCTCTTCCATGCCGGGAGCAGGCTTGATGCAGAGGCCGCCGGAATCGAACGTGAGCCCTTTGCCCACGAAGACGAGCTTCTTCTTCGCCTTTTTCTCGGGCGTGTAAACCATGTGGATCACGCGCGACTCGCGCGCGCTGCCTTGTCCGACCGCCAAGAGGAGCTTCATCCCTTTCTTGGTCAACGCCGCTTTGTCCATCACGGTGCACTTGAGCCCGTGGGTCTTGGAAAGCTCGACGCAGAACTTCGCGAAAGCTTCGGGATAGAGCTCGTTGGGGGGCTCGTTGATGAGGTCGCGCGCGATGCAGATCGCTTCGCCGACGCCTTGCCCGATTTCGACCTGGGCTCGTAGCTCCTTGGTCACTTTGCTCGTGGTGACGAGAACGACCTTCTCGAGGGCGCTCTTCGGCAGACGGTCACCGGTGAGGTAGCGCGAGAAGCGGTAGGCTCCGAGAACCACGCCCTCCGCCGCCGCGCGTTCTGCGCCGGCGACGCCGAACGGAATCTCGAACGTCAGCGACGTCGCTCGGCTCTGTTGCGCGAGGCGAGCGGCGCGCGCGGCCATCGTACGGACCTGAGCCTCGCTCGGCACGCCCCCGCCGAGGCCGACGACGACCACGCGATTGGGCTTCAGCGCGCCGTTGGTCGCGATCTCGACCTGTTGATCACGCTTGCCGGTGAACTCTTCGCGCTTCAGGGTCCTGGCGACCACGGGGCCGAGCGACTTTTGAAGCGTTCCGAGCGCCCCCGCCTTGGGCGAGGCACCTTCGACGACGCCGATGACAGCCAGCTCTGAGGAGACGCTGAGGGGGTCGGCGGCGGAGAGCGTGATTTTCAGCGACATGATTCTCCTGAGGGAACACAACCAAGGCGAAGGGACGCGTTGGGGGACCGCATCTTAAGCACGAGAAAAGGAGCGCGTCGATCAAGACGAGCGACGCGCCAACCAGTTTTTCGGGGCTCCCGAAGACCCAGCTGAGACTCGAATGCAGTCGTGACGAGCAACGTCGCACGGGAGCCGCCGACCGGTTCTCTAGGAGGCGGTCTTGTAGATCGCCATCACGTCACCCAGGAGCTCGAGGGCGTCGCTCCGCGTCCTTTGGAACGCGTTGCGCCCCATGATCGAACCGAACGATCCACCCTTTGCCAACTCACGAACCTCTTCGAGAACGGCGTCGGTGCCTTTCGCATCGCCCCCTGAGAAGATGACGATGCGCTTGCCGCCGAAGGTGCTGGCGATCACGTGACGCGCACGGTCGGCTAGGGTGTCGAGCTTGACCGGATACTTCTCGTAGACCTTCTTCGACTCCTCGAGCTCGATGTGGGCGGTGGGCGGCTTCACCTTGACGATGTGCGCACCGAGCTGCGCGGCGACGTGGGCGGCGTACGCGCAGACGTCGACCGCGGTCTCCCCCGCCTTCGACAGCCCGGCTCCGCGCGGGTAGCTCCAGACTACGACCGCGAGCCCTTTCTTCTTGGCCTCGAGCGTGAGCTCGCGAAGGTCTTCGTACATTCGGTTGCGCTGTCCCGAGCCAGGATAGATCGTGTAACCGATGGCCACGCAACCCAACCGAAGCGCGTCCTCGACCGAGCCGGTGATGGCGGAGCACGGCTCGCCGATTTTCGCGAGCGTGTCGGAGTTGTTGAGCTTGAGAATGAGTGGGAGCCGTCCTGCATATTTGCCCGCGACGGCCTCGAGCGCTCCGAGCGGTGCCGCGTACGCGTTGCATCCAGCGTCGATCGCCAAGGCTACGTGGTACTCGGGATCGTTGCCGAGTGGATTCGGGCCGAACGATCGGACCGGCCCGTGCTCGAATCCTTGATCGACGGGCAGAATGACGAGCTTGCCCGTTCCCGCCAAGGCGCCACTCGAGAGGAGCCGGTAAAGGTTCGTGAGCGTCCCCGGATTGTCCGAAGGGTAAAAAGAGAGGATTTGCTCGAGTCGATCGCTTTGCATGGCTTCTCTCCTCCGCGTGAAGGCCGGACGCGGACTCGACCGGGAGACTCTCATGCAGCTCTCCGCGGGGGAAGACGCGCCGATCGTTCGTCGTCGCCTCTCCGCGCGGTGTCGGGGCCGTGGTAGCGACGGCGCATGAGCACCGGCCTCCACACTCCGAGCTTCGCACCGCCCTCCGTCGACTCCAGGCACGGGATCACTCTCGAAACCTTCATTCTCGAGGGGATGATGGGGTTTCCGGCCGCAACAGGTGGCTTCACCTCGTTGCTGAACCAAATCCAGTTCGCGGCCAAGGTCGTCACGAGCAAGGTGCGCGCTGCCGGGCTCGTCGACGTTCTCGGCTACACGGGCGACACGAACATCCAAGGCGAGCGCGTGATGAAGCTCGACGAGGAAGCGAACACGACGCTCATCTCGACGTTGAGGCGCCGCGGGCACTGCGCTGCGGTCGCCAGCGAAGAGCTCGACGACATCGTCGTCTTCTCCGACAATCCGAAGGCGCGCTACGTCGTGGCCTTCGATCCGCTCGACGGCTCGAGCAACATCGACGTGAACATCTCGATCGGAACGATCTTCGCGGTATGGCGGCGAGAGACCGAAGGCGCCGTCACCGAGAAGGACTTCATGCGCAAAGGTCGTGAGCTCGCGGCAGCCGGCTACATCATTTACGGCTCGTCGACGATGCTCGTCCTCTCCACCGGCAAAGAAGGAGGGGTCCACGGATTCACGCTCGATCCGACCGTGGGCGACTTCTTTCTCTCGCACGAGAACATCCGGATCCCGGAGCGCGGAAACACCTTCTCGATCAACGACGGCAACTGTTCGAGCTGGACCGATCCGGTCAAGAAGTGGAACGCGTGGGTGAAAGAAGAGAACAAGGAAGAAGGACGCCCCTATGGAGCGCGGTACGTCGGCACGCTCGTCGCCGACGCTCATCGCACGCTGCTTCGCGGCGGCATCTTCGCCTACCCGGCCGACAAGAAGAGCCCCGGCGGCAAGCTCCGTCTCCTCTACGAGGCTGCGCCTTTCGCTTTCTTGTTCGAGGCAGCTGGCGGAATGGCGACCGACGGTACGAACCCAATCCTCGACATTCTGCCGACGACGCTTCATCAGCGCACAGGCCTCGTTCTCGGCTCGAACGACGACGTGAACGCTTACGGCACGTTCATGCGTGGCGAGCGCTGAGCTCGAACGATCGAGCTCTCGGACTTCGGTCGCCGAGCGCCGCTCGGACCGCGTCAGACGCCGACGGCGTCGCGTCCCCAGATGACCTTGTGCATCTGGATCTGGACGCGAACCGGAAGACCGTCTTCGAGCACCCAGTCGACCAAATGCTTGGGGTCGAGCTGTCCCCAAACGGGTGAGGCGAGCAGGGCCGGTCCTAGCGCCGACAGCTTGCGCTCGTCGATCGTCGCGCGCATCCACTCGTAATCGAGGCGGTCTTTCAAGACGAACTTGATCTCGTCGCGCTTCGTGAGGTGAGCCAGGTTTCCGTACCGGTTTCTCCCCGACTCTCCCGAGCCCGGCGCTTTCAGATCCATGATCTTGTGAACGCGCTCATCGACCCGCGAGACATCGGCTTCACCGCTGGTCTCGACGAGGACCGTGCGGCCCGCATCACAGAGCTCGCGGCACAAAGGGAACACGCCCGGCTGGAGCAGCGGCTCGCCCCCCGTGAGCTCGACGAGAGAGGTTCCGAGCGCGAGGGCGTCGCGAAGAACGTCGCTGCGCGCCATTCGCGTGCCTTTGTAGAACGCCTGCGGCGTGTCGCACCACGAGCAGCGGAGGTTGCACCCGGTCAGGCGCACGAAGGTGCACGGAACGCCGACGAATGTCGATTCGCCCTGCACGCTTCGATAAATCTCATGGACGACGAGGGTGTCCTGTTTCACGCTTCAAGCGTCTTAATGCACCTCTGTCGCGGTGCAACCAATCCTCTCGGACCCCGCTCACCGTCGTCTCCGCTTTTGGCCCGACGAAGCCCCCCGTGCTAGCGCGTCTGTCGAATGCAGAGTCTCCGTCGGCGAACCTTCCTTCTGGGTGCCGCGTCCGCGCTCTCGACGACGTTGTTCGAGCGATCGGCTGCCGCGGCGCTTCCGTCGAAGATCCGAAATGTGGAGACGACCGCGCTCGGGACCACGTTCGACCTCTCGCTCCAGCACGCGCCATTCCCGAGCCCGGCGGGCGTCTACACCGACGACACCGTGCTGGCTTTCGTTCCGAAGCACTACCGACTTCCGAAGAGCCGCGGGGTCGACGTCGTGGTCCACTTTCACGGTCACACGACGACGGCGAAAACGGCGATCGTGCAGCACAAGCTTCGTGAGCAGCTCCGCGAGAGTCGACAGAATGCCGTGCTCGTCGTCCCTCAGGGGCCGGTGAACGCCGCCGACGGCGACTTCGGAAAGCTCATGGCGAGGGGTGGGCTCGACCGAATGCTCACCGAGCTGCGCGCGGTGCTCGCGACCACGAAGGCCTCCGACGCTCTCGGTGACGCGAGTCTCGACGGTGCCGACCGCGGAGGTCGCAAGCTCTTGTCGGCTCACTCGGGCGGTTACCGTGCGACCGCAGCCTGTTTGCGCGACGAGAAGGCCGACGTGCGCGAAGTGTTTCTCTTCGATGCCCTCTACGACGAGGTCGAGACGTTTCGCGATTGGATCGCCGCTGCGCCAAAGCGACGAAAGATCATCGCGTACTACGTCGGCGGAAAGCCGCGTGAGCTCAGTCTCCGGCTCGCGAGCGAGCTCGAGGCGAAGGGTGTCGAGGTTCACCGCGAGTCGAACGGCACGCGTCTCTCGCGCGCCGAGCTGACGCGGGGCCGAGCCGTGTTTCTCGAAGGCCACGCCACTCACGGAACGGCGCCGTTCGAAGAGCACGCGCTGCGCGATTGTCTCTTCGCATCGTGCCTGCGAGGGCGCGGGAGCGAGAAGTGGTTCGCCGACAAAGATCTTCCGCGTTCGAGCTGAGGCGACGCACGTCGGGCTCCGCGGGTATCGACATTTCGAGCGCCCGTAGATCGAGCGCGTGCTGCGGCGAAGCGACGTCGACGCTGGCTGACACTTTTAGAAGTAAAGAACTGACGCTCTTCTCGTCTTGTAAATGGTGAAGCGTTCGCATTCGCGCCTGTTTCACGGGCATCTCGAAGCAGCTGACGACTACACACTTTCGCAATGAAGCGAATGAGCCATGAGCGAGAGAGCAATTCGTCGCTTCGACGCCATCGGTTACTTGAGGTCCGACGGTCGTTCTGCGAATCACGAGCAATGATGTCACGAGCGAGACGCGCACCTTGGTGCAACCGACGTCTCACCTCGGGTGCGATCGGAATCGCGATGTTGGCGCTGGCCCGTACGGTGCTCGCGCAACCCGCGAAAGATCCCCCGCCCCCCGACGCTCCCAAGTCGGATGACAAAGCGCTCGAGCCGATCGACGTGTCTGCGTCTCCCGACGCCGCCCCGCCGGCCGCACCTCTTCCCACTCCCCCTGCGGCGACGGGCGCGGCGTCCGCTCGGTCCGTCAAGGCGCCCTCGAAGGAGCCACCCGCTGACGCGAGCGCCGCATCTTTAGCCGAGCCCCCCTCCCCCATCGACGTCTCGGTGAAAGAGAAGCGGCAACCTCCCACCCGCGGCGCGTCCGACATTCCGATTCAGGTGGGTCAGCTGCGCGTCGTCCCTCGAAAGAACGCCAATGCCTATTTGACCATGGCGCCAGGATTCTTTCTGCAGAACGAAGGAGGCGTAGGTCACGCCGAGCGAATCTACCTCCGCGGATTCGACGCGCGCGAGGGCCAAGACGTGGAGCTTTCGCTCGACGGAGTCCCTCTCAATCAGAGCGGGAATTATCACGGCAATGGGCTCGCCGACACCGGCTTCATCATTCCGGAGCTCGTCGATTCGGTCCGGGTCACCGAAGGCCCATTCGATCCGCGGCAAGGCAACTATGCAGTAGCGGGGAGTGCCAATTACCATCTCGGGCTCGCCCAACGTGGAATGACCGCCAAGGCGAGCTACGGAAGCTTCAACACCGCGCGCCTGCTCTTTCTTTGGGGACCGGCCGAAGCGAGCAACGGCACGTTCGCCGGCGCCGAGCTCTTCACGACCGACGGCTATGGCCAGAACCGCGACGCGAAACGCGCGACGGCGATGGCGCAATACGAAGGCGCGATCGGCGACAAAGGGTCGTATCGAATCAACGCCACCGGCTACGGCGTTCAATACCACCAAGCAGGTCCCCTTCGAGAAGACGACGTGAAGTCCGGGAAGAAGGGCTTCTACGACACCTACGATCCCAGGCAGGGCGGGAGCGCCACGCGGTTCGGGATCGCGGGTGACATCGACTACAAAATCGGCAGCATGCAGGTCCAGCAACAGCTCTTCGTGTCGCGAACGACCTTCGGGCTACGAGAGAATCTGACTGGTTTTCTGCTCGATGTACAAGAGCCACAGCAGAGCCCGCACGGGCAACGAGGCGATCTCTACGATCTCCAAAACTCGTTCATCACCTACGGCGCCAAGGGCTCGGCCCGCTTCTCGACGACCGTGCTCGGTCAGAAGCAAGAGCTCGAGCTCGGCTATTCGGCGCGCGGCGATCATGTGAATGCAGTGCGCCAGAGACTGCTCGACGGGACGAACGTCCCCTATGCTAAAGACGCCGACTACACGTCGGAGTTGGGTGACTTCGGGCTCTTCGCCGACGCGCAGCTGAAGCCGCTTCGCTGGCTCACCTTCAGAGGCGGTCTGCGCGCCGATGCGTTCACCTACGACGTTCGCAACAACTGCGCCGTTCGGACGGTCTCGCGACCCGATGCGCAGAACCCACCGGGAGACGCGAGCTGCCTCGATCAGCAGCGCTTCGGAACGCACCGCGAGCCCGACGAGCACAACAGCACCGCCAGCATGAAGCTCATGCCTCGCGGGACGGCCATCGTCGGCCCATTCGCAGGCTTCTCCGTCTCTGCGAGCGCCGGACTCGGTGTTCGCTCGGTCGACCCGAGCTACGTCACCCAAGACGTAGCGACGCCGTTCGCATCGATCACTGCGTTCGAGGGGGGCGCGACGTATCTGCACTCGTTCTCGTTCATGAGCGTCGAGGCGCGATCGATCTTCTTCGGGACGCACGTCGATCACGATCAAGTCTTCAGCGAGACCGAGGGCCGAGCCATCGTCGGCGGCGGGACGACCCGAAGCGGTTGGGCGGGCTCGACGCGCCTCACGGGCGACTTCTTCGACACCCTGGCGAGCGTCACGCTGGTGAAATCGTCGTTCGACGACACCGGTCTGCTCGTCCCCTACGTGCCCGACGTCGTCGTTCGTTCAGACTCGGCCCTCTTCCACGAGCTACCCCTGCCGACGCTGCTCAACAGTCATTTCAAGGGCACCGTCGGCCTCGGTGTGAACTTCATCGGCCGGCGCGCCCTTCCGTTCGGACAACGCAGCGACACGATCTTCACGCTCGACGGTCAGGCAGGCATTTCTTGGAAGTACCTGACGTTCGAGGCCGAGATGCAGAACATCCTCGGCTCACAATACCGACAGGCCGAATACAACTACGTATCCGATTTCCGCAGCCAACCCGCGCCGACCCTCGTGGCCGGGCGCCACTTCATCGCCGGCGCACCGAGAACGGTCTTGTTCTCGCTGTCGGGCAACGTCGGAGGCTCGTGATGCTCTCGCGCCGTTCCTCGCTGGCGATGCTCGGTGTCGCGCTCGGCAGCATGCTCGTGCCTCTCTCATGCGTCGGTTCGACCGGAGGCGATCTCCTCGACCTCCAGGCGTTCGCAGCGGGCCCACGCGACGCGGTCTCGGGCTCGCCGTACGTCTTCGTATCGGGCCGCGGCTTCCAGGTCACGCTCATGCGCGCGAAGCTCCACATCGGGGCGGTCTATCTGAATCGCTCGAGACCCACGTCGGTCTCGAGCGAAACGGTGTGCACTCTCGCGGGCATCTACGTCGCGGAGGTTCCCGGCCCCGTCGACGTCGACGTGCTCGATCCGCGTCTCCAACCATTCTCGGTCAAGGGCCGGGCGACGACCGACTTCGCGCCGACCGGCGAAATCTGGCTCTCGGGTGGCGACGTCAATTCGGTCGCCGACCCGACGGTCATTCTCGACGTGGCCGGCATAGCCTCCCGCGACGGAATCGACTACCCGTTCGAAGGCGCGTTGACGATCGGTGAGAACCGAGTCGCTGAGGTCACGGACCCCGCGCTCCCCGGCGCGAAGCCCATTTGCAAAGAGCGCGTCGTGAGCCCGATCGAAACGTCGATCACCCCGACGGTCGGCGGCAAGCTCGTCGTGCGGGTGAGCCCTCGAGGATGGTTCGCGAACGTCGACTTTTCCCGCCTCGAGAAGGTCGGCGACGTCTTCCGCTTTCACGACGCCTCCGACGACCAACCGAGCACGAACCTGTTTCTGGGATTGAGGTCTAGCGCGGGTACCTACGACTTCGAGTGGGCGCCGGCCAGCACCTCGTCGGGCACCTCCTCGTCGGGTGGCGCGCCGAGCCCGTGAAGTGAGGCCGCGTCACGAACGTGTATGCGGCCAGTTCCGAAGACAGCCGTGAGTTCCCTACGATTCCGACCCAGGTGTTCTTCTGTCCGTTCATCGACGAGACGAACATGAAGATCTCTGCCTTGTATCGCGTCGCCGAGATCACGTTGATCGACAGATGCAGCGTCGGGCCATTCTGCCCATGATCTTGGTCGAAGCTCAAATCGAGGGTCTGACCGCCGCTCTGGAAGATCGAGGCGTCGAGTGCCTCGACGGTGGAGTCGCCCCGGTCGGTGCATCGCAAAAGAGCTTGATGTCGACCGTCTTCGTCCCGCCGACGGGGATCTTCACTTCACGCTGAGGCCTGCGAGGTTGAGCTAGTGGGGCAAGACCGGCAAGACGGTCAAGACGGTCAAGACCGTTGCAACCTAACATCGCACGTTGGGTCGCAACGCGAGGTTGCTCTCGGACGAGCTTCTCAGGAGGCGCGAATCGTACCATGACACGGCGCGCACGCTCAGAGCGACCGTACAATCTCGCGCATGTTTTCGAGGCTGAGGCACCGAGTCGCGCGTCGTGAAACGCGGCGCGACGCACCGTGAAAGTTGCTTCATCTGCGCGCTCGAGTGACCGCAGTTTGCGGGGGCTGTCGAGCCAGCAAAAGAGCATTTGCGGGATCGGGATTCGGTAGACCGAAACGTCGGAGGCCGAAGAGCGACCGCGACGGCTCAGGCTCGGCTGCGACAGCGATGGCACCATCGCCGTTGAGGAATTCTGGCGCCCCCGACAAGACTCGAACTTGTGGCCTTCGGTTTAGGAAACCGCTGCTCTGTCCACTGAGCTACGGGGGCAATTCGGTCGGCGCGTCACGCAGGCCGAACGAGGAAGCTTCGCTCTTAGCGCTTCCGACGGGGAGCGTCGAGATGTCTGACGAACGCCACGCTCCGAGAGGAGCCGAGATCGAGCCTTCGACGTGTAGGATTCGCCCCATGGCCGACGTGACGCAGTTCGCCTTCGAGGATCTCTTCCACGCAGACGAATACCTCTACTTCCTGGAAGAGACTCTCAAGGAAGAGAACACCCCTTTCCAAATCGACTTCATCGAACGGGCTCTCGAGATGTCGCCACCGATGCGCGTGCTCGACCTCGGTTGCGGCCACGGTCGACACACGAACGAGCTGGCACGTCGTGGATACAAGCCGGTCGGAATCGATCTCATCGATGGCTTTCTCGACGTCGCGAAGAAAGACGCGGAGGCCGAAGGGCTGTCTCCGCAGTTCGTCCAAGCCGACCTGCGAAGCTTTCGCTCCGAGGAGGTCTTCGACCGCGCGCTCTGCCTGTTCGACGTAATCGGTTTCTTCGCCGACGAGGATCACGAGCTCATTCTGCACAATACGCTCTCGGCCCTCGCTCCCGGGGGCAAGCTTCTCTTGGACCTGCGCACCCGCGAGTGGATGACGCGGATTCCGCCGGTATCGGTCCACGACAAAGGCAACGGAGACATGATGATCGATCGCGTCGCGTTCGACATCGAGAGCGGTCGTTTGGTCGACAAGCGCACGTTCGTGCGCGCGGGACAGGTTCGCTCGGTCACATTTTCGGTGCGGCTCTACGGCTATACCGAGATCCGAACACTCCTCAAGATGATCGGGTTCTCGGTCGACGCGGTCTACGGCGGCTACGATGGTTCCCCACTGACGATCGCCAAGAACCGCACGCTGATCGTCGCCAGCAAGCCGTCGAAGTGAGCACGCGAACGCGCTATGCGAACGCGCTCGTCACCGGCGCATCCAGCGGGATCGGCCGCGCGCTCGCTCTCGAGCTCGGAAGGCGTGGAGTCCCGGTGATCCTCGCCGCCCGACGTCACCAGGCGCTCATCGAGGTCGCGAACGAGATCTTGCGGAGCGGCGGAACCGCACACGTGAGAACGATGGACGTGAGCGACACCGAAGCTACGGTCGCTTCGATTCGTGCGATCGACGACGAGCTCGGCGGCCTCGATCTCATCGTCGCAAACGCCGGAGTGGGTGCGCGGCGAGACCAGCCTGCGTACGCGTGGGAGACGATGCGCGACGCTCTGCACACGAACTTCTGCGGTGCCGCAGCGACCCTCACGGCGGTTCTTCCCCGAATGGTCCGCAGGGGTCGAGGACACCTCGTCGGGATCGGCTCGCTCTCGTCGTACGGAGCGCTTCCGATGTCGGCGTCGTATTGCGCGCCGAAGGCGGGGCTCTCGATGCTCCTCGATTGCTTGAGACTCGATCTCGTCGGGACGGGCGTCGCCGTCACGAAGGTCGAGCTCGGCTTCGTCGAGACCGAGATGGTTCGCGAGAGCACGCACCCGATGCCCCAGCTCTGCGCGCCCGATGTCGTCGCGCGCCTTTTGGCCGATGCCTTGCCGAACGCGCCTCGAAAGATCGTCTACCCGCGCGCGCTCGCGGCGGCGACGAGAGCCCTAGCGCTCTTGCCCGAGCCTGTTCGAGAGGCCATCGCACGACGCTCACGCGCGGAATGACCTCGCCTTTCATCGGCTCTCCCGGACACCGGTCTTCGCCAATCACCGACGCCGGCGCTCCACCTCGGCTGGTATGCTCGGTCTCATGTCGACGCGCATTCTCGAGCCCGAAGTGATGGATACCGAAGACGAAGCCGAGGAGTACGACGCCATGGACTTCTCCGAGCCGAACACTCGCTTCGCCGAGGACGCGCTTCGGCTCGTCGCATCCGTCGAGCGTCCGCGCGTGCTCGATCTCGGGACCGGGACGGCGCGTATTCCCCTGCTCATGCTAGAGCGCCATCCAGAGCTCACGGTCGTCGCCGTGGACTTGTCGGAGAGCATGCTTCGAGTGGCTGCGCGGCACGTCGCCTCACTCGGTCTCGGGAGTCGAATCGAGCTGTCGAAGATGGATGGAAAGGCGCTCGACCTCACGCCCGCGTCGTTCGACCTCGTGATGTCGAACTCGGTCGCCCATCATATTCCAGAGCCCGCCGATCTCTTTCGGGAGATTCGTCGCTTGGTCACGCCACGCGGCGCGATTCTGGTCCGCGACCTCTTCCGACCCCTGACGGTCGAAGACGCTCGTGAAATCGTCGATCGCGTCGCGCCGAACGATTCGGAAAAGCAGCGAGGGCTCTTCTTCGATTCGCTCCGTGCGGCGCTCACCGTGGCCGAAGTTCGCGCGATCGTGAGCGCCACGGGGCTCATCGGCGTGCGCGTGGAGCGCGTCTCCGATCGACACTGGACGGCCGAGCGCGCGTTCGGCACCCTGGCGGCGGTCGACGCTCAGAAGGAAGGCTTCGACCTCTTGAACCAGGCCAACGCGCGGTGATCGGAATGGATTGATGGGACGAATCGACGACCTCGTCAAAGGGGCAGTCCGTCTCGGGCGGAGCGTCCGACGCGCCGTCGCACGCGAATCGGCCCGCATCCGCAGCCGCCTCGCGCCAAGAGGCGTACGGTTCGTCTTCGATCCCCGCTACCGCGTGCCCGACAACGAGCTCGCCGACCCCGCGCGTCCGCAGAAAGTCCTCGATCACCTCGACATGCGCGGCTGGCTCGGCAAAGAGCTCGTTTCGGCCCCTCCGCCGCTGACGATGCGCCAGCTCCTTCGCGTGCACGAGCGTGGCTACCTCGAGGCACTCGACGATCCTCGAGTGCTTCGCGCCGTCTTCGGCGACATGAGCCTCCGCCACGACCACGCCGCAGCGCTGCTTCGGTCGCAGCGGTGGGCGACCTCGGGTACCGTTCACGCGGCGCGGTTGGCCATGGGGCTGTCGACGCGAAGAGGCACGCCGATTCGCTTCGAATCTCGGAAGCGCCGCAACGCGTCGGGCGGACGCATCGTCAATCTCGGTGGCGGATTGCACCATGCCCATCCTGGTCGCGGCGCTGGGTTCTGTGCGTTCAACGACATCGCCGTCGCGATCGGCGAGCTTCGCAACGAGGGCTTCGAGGGGCGCGTGCTCGTGATCGATCTCGATCTCCATCACGGAGACGGGACGCGCGCATTCTTTGCGAGAGATCCGCTCGTCCACACTTACTCGCTTCACGCCGCGACATGGGACTCGAGCCCGGCGGTGGCTGCGCTCGACGTGGAGCTCGGTCCGGCGGTCGGAAACGAGACGTACCTGCGGGCGCTTCGCTCGACGTTGCCCGACTTCTTCTCAGAAGCCGCCCCCCAACTGGTGTTCTTCGTCGCCGGCGTCGACGTCGCTCACGATGACCGGCTCGGCGCGTACCGCTTGACCGAAGACGCGATCTTCGCGCGTGATCGCTACGTCTTCGAGCTCTCAGGCGGTCTTCCGACCGTCATGGTGCTCGCGGGCGGCTATGGGCCCGACGCTTGGCGATATTCGGCGCGAACGCTCTTGTGGCTGCTTTCTGGAGAAGACCATCCAATCCCGACGCGCGACGAGCTGGCGCTCATGCACTTCCGCCGCATCCGACGCGGGATCGCGCAAACCACCCTCTCGACCAAGAATGACGACGCCGTCGATACAGACGAATCCTGGTCGCTGACCGACGACGATCTCACCGGCGGCTTGTTCGGAAGAGAGCGCGAGCCGCGGCTGCTCGGTTTCTATTCCGACTACGGTCTCGAGCTGGCACTCGAGCGGTACGGCCTCGCCGATCAAATAAGGGCCAGAGGCTACCCCGACTTCGAGGTCGCGATGGACTCGACGCCGACCAGCGGTCAGGGAATGCGCATCTACGCCGACGCCTCGCGACGCGAGATTTTGCTCGAGCTGGTCGTGTCGGAGTTCTATGGCGTCTCGCCTTTCAAGCTCCTCTGCATCGAGTGGCTCATGCTGCAAGATCCGCGACGCAAGCCGACCCCGGGCGAGCACCTCCTTCCCGGCCAGAAGCACCCCGGGCTCGGTGCGCTGAACACCGTCGTCGGAATGCTCATCATGGCCTGCGAGCGTCTCGGCTTCGACGGGCTCACGTTCGTTCCGGCGCACTTTCACTTGGCTGCGCGGGCGCGGAGACTGCTCAAAGTCCTCGATCCGATAGACGAAGCTCTCTTTCTGGCGCTGGCGAGCGCCACCGGCCCGCTCGGAATCTTCGAGGCTTCACGGGGCATCGAGAAAGGAGAGGTCGTCGACGTGCGGACTGGCGAGCCTGTCGTCTACACGCCCATGCGCATGGTGCTTCCGGTCTCCGCCGCGCTCAAAGAGAAGCTCGAGAGCGCGAGCTACGCCGAGGGCGTAGAAGAAGCCGCTCGCAACCTTCACCTCGAGCTCGTGCCAAGCTCGGACGCGGTTGCGCCTTCTTCGCCCGGAACGCCCATCGTCCCGAGCTGAAGGCGCGTCTCGTCCTCCCACGAAGAAGGCGGCGGCAGGAGCGCCGCCGCTCAGCTCCTCACGGGAACTCGCACTGACCGGTCGCCATGTTGCAGAACGATCCAGGTGCGACGAACGGGCAGATCATCCCGAAGATCTGATTGCAGGGCGGCCCACACGCATGAACCGTGTCGGTAAAGCAGATCTGGTTGTTCGCGCAATCGGCAGTGGTGCCGCAGCGACACGCGAAGTCGTCGATGATGTTGTTCTGGTTCTGATCGACTCCGTCGCAGCACTCACTGACGTAGACGTCGCTCGCGTGGCAGTCGGAGTCGCCACAATCGATCTTCCCGTCGCAGTCGTTGTCGAGGCCGTCGGTGCAGCGGCCCGGCGCGAACTCCGGCTCCGGATCATTGCCACCGTTGCACTTGAAGCACGAGCCGTCGAACTTGCAATCGGGGTCGGCACAATCGATGAGCACATCGCCGTCGTTGTCGATCCCGTCGTGGCACTTCTCGGGTGGGTTCGGCGTGATCGTCACGTTGAGCTGGAACGGCCCCTCGTTCGCCCCAAAGTTCGGATCGACCGTGAAGCCGTCGAGGAACACGTAGTACGTGCCCGGGTAGATGATGTTGAACGTGAGCTTGGCGGCGTTCGCGCTGTTCGCCGAGTCGTCGTCGCAGCCGAGCTCCTTGCCGGTGTTGCAGACCCCGGTCCGCACGTAAATCACCGAGTCGAAGCTCGTCCCGATCGAATCGAGCTGTACGAACGACGGGTCGGTGATGACCATGAAGAACACGGCTTCACCAGCGCCGCCGCCGCACGATCCGTGGGTCTCGTTCACGTGGCCGGTGGTGTCACCGAAGTAAGTGCCAGAGCCGGGGATGAGCTTCGGCGATAGGCAGTTCGCCTGCTGCTGCTGACAGAACGGGTTGTTCGCGCAATCGGGATCGAGGCAGTCGATGAGCCCATCGTGGTCGTCATCGAGACCGTTGTTGCAGACCTCCGCAGAAGGCGCGCAGTTCGGAGCTCCAAAACAGACGACGTCGGCGCAATCGATCTTGCCGTTGCAGTTGTTGTCGATGCCATCGGTGCAAATCTCGGCAGAGCACTGCTGGCACGAGGGTGAGAGGTTGCAGTCTGGATCTTGGCAATCGGGCATGCCGTCGCAGTCGTTGTCGACGCCGTCGTTGCAGACTTCGGGGAAGCCGGGCGGCACGCACGCGCACGGGAACACGCCCTGGCAGCTCGACTCGGCGCAATCGACGAGCCCGTCGCAGTTGTTGTCGACCCCATCGCTGCAGACCTCGGGCTGGATCTGGCATTGGCACTGCGGCGTGCTCGAACAGTCGCTGTCGGAGCAATCGAGCTGCCCGTCGCAATCGTCGTCGAAGCCGTTCTGGCAGTGGCCCGTCTCGTTCGCCAGACAGCCGCAGGCCGGCGTGCCTTGGCAATCGGGATCGTTGCAGTCGACCTTGGTGTCGCAGTCGTCGTCTTTTCCGTTCGTGCAGTTTTCGCCGCCCGGCGTGACGACGCAGCCGCAGTCGGGGACGGCGAGGCAAGCCGGATCCATGCAGTCGGCGACGCCGTTGCAGTCGTTGTCGGCGCCATCGTGGCAGTCTTCGGGATGACCCTGAAAGACGTTCGGGTTCAGGTCGTTGCAGTCGAAGCCTAGGCAGGCCACGGGTGCTTGCCCGTCGCCGTCGTCGTCGCGTTCCGGGAACGTGCACTGCCCACCTTCACACTTGTTGCTGGTGCAGGGGTTGTTGTCCTCGCAATCCTGCGCGACGACGCAAGGCCCGGAGCCCCCGCCTCCACCGTCGGACGTGCCCGACGAGACCGACGACGCGTGGGTCGACGACTTGGTGCTCGACGACGTAGCTCCCCCAGACCCGCCGGCTGCCCCCGAGCCAGGGCCGTCGTACTGGTCGAGCCCTGCACGTCCGCACGCTACGAGGACGACCGAGACGAGTGCAGCGCGCACGAGGCCGGCGCGAGACGAGAAGGTTTGCAAAGACATGGGCATCCTCGAAGGGGTGGCGGTGGGCGACTCTACCTGACGATGCTTCGCGGTGAACGAGCAAACGGCCCTCTTCGAACCTCAAAATGTATCGGATCGGGGCGTCGCGAGACCGGGGACCTGTCGGCGACTGGCGTAGGACGGGCTTCGGGTGTAGGGAGCCTGGGGGATGCTTCTCGAGCCTGCTTTCGACCGACCTGCCGACGATCTCGGCAAGGGCAAATGGGCTGGATCGCCCGTTTTGATTCTCGGTATCGCCGGCGTCACGTTGCTCCTCGCGGTCGTGTTCCTCTGGCTGCGCGTCCGTGCTGCGGTTCGCGCGCGGCGCGGGGCCGACCAAGGGCCCATTTCCTCGCGCCGTCCAGGCTCGCTCCGTCCACCCCCCCGATGACCGACGTGATCTCCTCGACCCAATCCACGACGGGCTCCTCCGACGAACCCGAGCAACCCGGCGAGCGGTCGGTGGGGGCCGATGCGACCATCTCGCTCCCGACGGTCGCTCATGCGCCGGCGCCGAGCGGCCTTGGAAAGAAGCTCGTCACAGGCGTTCTGATCGGGGTCATCGTGTACGGCGCGATCGTGATCATCGGCGGCACCAACAAGATCGCGGCCGAGCTTTCGCACTTCGCGTGGAGCACGTTCGCCATCGCGTGCGCCTTGTCGCTCACGAACTACGGGATCCGCTTCCTCAAGTGGGAGTACTACCTCAAGGTCCTCGGGATCCGAGGAGTTCCGAAGCTCGAGAGCTTCCTCACATTCCTGTCGGGGTTCGTGCTGACCATCACGCCCGGCAAGGTCGGCGAGGTCTTCAAATCGCTCGTGCTCTTCGAGACGCGCGGCGTTCCCATGGTTCGAACGGCCCCCATCGTCGTCGCCGAGCGTCTGACCGACCTGCTGGGGATCATCGTGCTGATCACGATCGGGAGCGCGAGCTTTTCTGGGGGCCTCGTCTGGGCCGCCATCGGCGCGGCGGTGGTCTTCACGCTGCTCGTGCTCGTCAGCTTCCCCAACCTCACCCGCGCCTTCCTCCGGCCCCTGCCGAGGTTGCCAGGAGCCGTCGGCCGGGTGTGCGCGCGCATGGTCCCGAAGGTCGAGCAAGGCCTCGTCCAATTGCGAGAGCTCACCACCCCGGCGCGCCTCATCTACCCTTCGCTGCTCTCGATCGTCGGATGGGCCATCGAGGGAGTGGGCATCTGGTTCATTCTCCGAGGTTTCGGCGAGAACCATCCGCTGACGCAGACGACATTTTTCTACGCGACGGCGACCCTCGCCGGCGCGCTCGTTCCGGTCCCCGGAGGACTGGGCGTCACCGAAAAAGTCCTGGAACAGTCGATGGTTCGGCTCGGACACGTCCCCGGTGCGATCGCCACCGCCACGATGCTCCTCGGGCGGCTCGCGACCCTCTGGTTTGCGGTCCTCGTCGGATTCCTCGCACTAGCAGCCCTCCGGTTGCGGTATCCCAACCTCCTGAGCGGCTCTCCCAAGCCGACTCCGGTCCCACCTCCAGATGGCGGTTTCCGCGATAAATCTTGATACGAGAGCGCGGCTCATGCTAGCCCGCTCGAAGGCCTTAGCAAGAGTCATATGCCGACCATCGAACGCGGTCTTCCGCTCGTCCAGCACGTCATCGAACAACTGCGTGCTCGCGCCCCCAAGCAAGGCGAGGGTGCTCCCGTCGGCGCGAGCCGCGCTGCGCTCGACGGGCTCGAGTCGAGGCTCATGGTGGAGCTTCCGCCCACGCTGCGAGCTTTTCTGTCGTTCGACTTCACATTCGCGACCTTCCTCACGCTCAACACGCGCGCCGGGGTGCCCATCAAGTGGCACGGTCGCTGTCGCTTCGGGACGAACCCGCTGAGCCCGAAGCCGCGGCTCACGAGCGTCCGAAAGCTCGCCGAGGCGCGCACCGACCTCGGCTGGACCGACTCGCGCATTCGGACGAAGCTCCTACGCCTGCCGAATCGACCCAAGCATCCGTGGAATGCCCTCTACCTCGGCGAAGCGCGCCGTGACGGTGAGCTGCCCATCTTGGGCATCGATCACGACGAGACGAATGTTCGCGTCTACCCGCGATACACGGCGTTCGATCTCTACTTGGCCGAGCAATCGCAGCTCCTCGAGCTCTCCGACGCCCAACGGCTCGAAGACCTCGAATCGCACCTAGCCCTGAATCCCGAGCTCAGCTCGCACGAAGATCAGGACGACAACGACAGCGACTATTGAGAGGGCTGGGTGGCGCGCTCCGTTCACGGGCGAAGCGTGGTTCACGGGCGAAGCGTGGTTCACGGGCGAAACGGGCCACCCCGAGCCGGTAGCGCATCTTCGGTGAAAGCCAGGCCTCCCGTCGGTACGGCCGCGCTGCGGGCTTCATTGCCAGCGCGAGGGCCCTTGGATGCGATCAGCACGGCGCTCGCGTTCGAGGTGACCTCCTCGGTGCCCCGTGATCGTCTCGACAAGTGTGTCGTCGCGCTCTTCGCCGCGCGCCCGGACAAGCCATCCCGCGCCGAGGTCCAGAGGTGGATCGCCGATGAGCGGGTCCAGGTCGATGGGCGGTCGGCCTCCGCGGCTTCATCCGTTGCCCTCGGCGCCAGGATCGTGGTCCTCCCGATGCCTCCCGCGCTCAGCGAGGCGACCCCCGATCCGAGTATCGAGTTGGTCGTCGTGTTCGAAGACGAGCACCTCCTCGTCGTCGACAAGCCGGCAGGGCTGGTCGTCCACCCCGCGCGCGGTCACGCCTCGGGAACGCTGGTCAACGCACTCCTGGCGCGAAGCGGTTTCGTGGCCGTCAGCGACGAGAACGATCCTGCCGGCCACGTGCGCCCAGGGATCGTTCATCGCCTCGACAAGGGCACGAGCGGCCTCCTCGTCGTCGCCAAGAATGCTCGAACGCGCGAGGGGCTGAAGGCGCTGTTCCAGACGCACGACATCGAGCGCGAATACGCGGCGCTCGTCGTCGGACGTGCTGAAAGCCGGACCTTCTCGACGCTCCACGGGCGCCACCCGACCGACCGCCTTCGCTTCACCTCGGTGGGCGGTGTCTCGAGCGGAAAGCACGCCGTCACCCACGTTACGGTCATCGAGCGCCTCGAGGGCGCGTCGCTCGTCGCCTGCCGGCTCGAAACGGGCCGGACGCACCAAATCCGCGTTCATCTCGCAGAGCAGATGAAGACCCCGATCCTCGGAGATCCGGTCTACGGAGCGCGACCCAGGGAGGCTCGCCTGGCCCGGCTCGGAGAAGAGCTGGGCCACCAGGCGCTCCACGCACGTCTTCTCGGATTCGTCCATCCGGTCACGGGCGAGCGATTGAGATTCGAGAGCGAGCTGCCCGAAGACGTGGCTCGAGCCGTCGAAAGCCTCCGGTTGGGCAGCTGAGTCACCGAAGCAACTCAGATGCGATTCGCTCGGTGAGCGACCCTGCGCGGACTGCTACCAGACCTTCGACTTCACGTGCCCCTTCGACTTCACGAGGATGTCGACCAGCGCGCGATCATAAAAGTTCTTGTGGTAGAGATCGGCTGAAACGCGGCTCTTGTAGAGGGCCCGCCCTTCTTCGATCTCTTCGGCGAGCGTGTTGAAGAGGTCGTCGTTCGTGATGCCCTGGACGATCTTTTCCTCGTTGTAGAGTGACAGATCGCTCGCGATGGCGCGGGCAAGGCGACGAGCGGCTTCTTCGGTCTCGATGAGCGGCATGGGCGCTAGGATGCCCGAGGGGCGGCATGGCTGTCAAAAGGGCCGCACGCCTCGGCCTCGGAAACCCGAGATCCCGCGGGTCCGAAGGCAAACCCAGCCAAGCTGACGAACGCTGGAAAGGCGACGAGCGAGTAACGCCCTGCCCCGAAGAACACGGCGTGAATCACGATCGTGGACCCAACGACGGCCAAGGCAGCCCCAAATACCGGCGGCGCGTCCGAGGAATCGGTCGGCGGATGCCCTCGCCCCCAGCGGAGGGCCGATAGCCCCACCGACATTCCGAGGACGGCCCAAAACGCATGAATCGTGAGCAAAGAAGCGGCCGAAGCGAGGACGCCCCAAGAGACCCAGCGCGAGACGCGGGTCCCCTTGCGTCTCAGCGCGCGGAAAACGGCGCCGATGCCTGCGATGAGGACCAACCGCTCGAAGACGAGCTCGATCGCAGCCACCGTGAGCTTGGCCTGGTCGGTGAACGCGCTCGGGTTCGCTGCATGCAGGTACCAGGGTCCAGCGCCGGCGTAGTCGAAGGTGGCGGCCAGCTTCTGTGGGACCAGCGAGAGCCAGAGCCCTGGGTGAGCAGCGATTTCACGCTGCGCCTCTCGATTGAAGCAGCTGTCCTTCTTCGCTTCGTCGAACTCCGATCGACACGCCTCCGGCACCTTCACTTCGGCCCACGACCCCTTCGCCTCGGGGTCGGTGCCGATGAGCAGGTTCCAACCGCCATTGACGCTCACGAGCGCACAACGCCCCATTTTCTCGCAGTTCCGAACAGTCCAAGGTGCCAGCATCGCGAAGACGACGGCGGTCGCCGCCAAGGCCGGTGCGAGCGCGCGGGTCATCCACTGCCGGATCCCTCGCGCAGGCAGGAGAAGCACGAGGAGCGGCGCCAGAACGAGGCTCTGCGGACGCACGTACGTCGCGAGCCCGACGACGAGCCCGAGCACCAACGCGCGCTTCACGCGGTCCGTCCCGCTCACCTCACGCGCCCGAACGAACGCCAGTATCGCGAACGAGACCAACGAAGCAGTCACGCCCTCGGTCATGAGGGCCGGCGTGTAGCTGAGTAGGCCGGGATGCGCTGCCATGAGCAAGGCGGCGGCGAGGGCCTGTCTCCGCGTCCCACCGCGCGCAACGACACGATGAACGGCCAAAACACTGAGCGCTCCGAGCACCGCCGCGAGCACCATCGCCGAGCCGGGCGTCGCACCAAACAATCGATAGCTGAACGCCACGAACGCGGGATAGCCGACGGGATAGTGTGCCGCGTAAGTCACCGTGCCGTCTGGCCAGAGCCACGTGTAGCCCTTCCCATCGGCGATGCGCCGAGCGATCGTGTCGTAGAACGTGCCGTCTGCGGCCGGCGGTATTCGAGCCCACGCCCAGACCACGACGAGGACGCGGAGAGCGAGCCCGAGCGAGGCCGCGGCAACACCGTCGACGAGCGGTGCAGCCGGCTTCACCGCCGCCGAGGGCTCGCTCATCGAGACGTCGTCTCGAAAGGAAACGCTTCGAGTAGCTGAAGCGACTCGAGCGCTTCGATCACTTCAGACACCGGCAAACCGACGACGTTCGAATACGAGCCTTCGATCCGGCGAACGGCGAATCCCCCGATTCCCTGGATGGCGTAGCCCCCGGCCTTGTCGACGCCTTCGCCGGTGGCGACGTAGCGCTCGATCGCGTCGGTCGACAGGCCGCGAAAATGGACCGTCGTCGTCACCGTGCGTGCATCGAGCTCTTCGAGGGCTCGCCCGACGACGCCAATCGCAAAGCGTGTCTTGACCACGTGAGAGCGTCCGGAGAGCGCGGAGAGCATATCGACCGCATCCCGAGGATCGGTGGGCTTGCCCAGAGCTTCCCCATCGAGGACGACGACGGTGTCTGCGGCCAAGGCCACACTCGACGCGGCCTCTTCTGCGGCGCCCGAGAGCGCAGCGAACAGCTTCGCGCGCGCGACTCGCTCCAAATATGCGTCGACGCCTTCGGCAGCGAGACGAGTCTCGTCGACGGCGAAAGCGCGCACGATCAAGGGTAATCCCACCGCCTCGAGTAGCTCCCGACGGCGGGGCGAGCCCGACGCGAGAAGCAGCGGCCGACCTGAGGAGACGACGGGGGGAACGATCACGGTGGCCGAACGCTTTTGCTGATAGCTCACGGAACCTGGCTTTGCTAGACAACGGGGAACGATGGACCGAGGCCCGATGGGACGCGCAGAACCAAGTTCCCGCGCACACCTTTGGCTGGTTTCCTCGCGATCCGACCGCGTCCGAACCGGATTTGGGCATCTTGCCCCCGACCTTCGCAGGGACGGAGACGTCGGGGGCGTGAGATGAGCCGCACCCGCTTCTCTTCGTTCACCCGCGTGTCGATCGCAAGCGTTTGCCTCGCATCGTCGACGGCGGGTGTAGCCCACGCCGATCCCTGCCTCGCGCCGCTCTCGGGCTGCATCGATGCCGACAACCTCTGGCTGCGTGCCGGGTCGTCGGACCACCTCTCCCTCGGATCGGGATCGACCACCCCGGTCGGAGAAGTCTCCTTCGGGGTCTTCGCTTCGTACCTCTCTCGACCCGTGAGGTTGAAAGCTCCTTCGCCCGACCCGTTGAAACGCGACATTCGTGTGCTCGACAACATGCTCGACGGCAGCTTTGTCCTCGCCGTCGGCGTGACCGACCGCTTCGAGCTGACGCTCTCGTCGCCTGTCACGTTCTTTCAAGACGGCGCCGGGCTCGGCACGCTCACGGGCTCGAGCGTGACGCTCTCTCGCAGCGCGCTCCGCGATCCGCGCTTTGGATTCGTTTACGCCTTCCTTCCGCGCAAGCGAGTGGGAACGGGTGATGGGCTGAGTGTGTTGGGTCGATTCGAGGTCGGCGCTCCCCTCGGTGACGGCACCGCATTCGGCGGCGCGCGCACCGCGACGGCGGTCCCGGCGGTCACCGGCCAATTCAAGCTCGGACGATTCGAAGCATCGCTCGAGGCCGGCGCACGCATCCGCGGTGAGAGCACGCTCGGAACCGCGACGTGGGGGACACAGCTGTCGGTCGCGGTCGCGACCTCCGTCGTCGTTTGGGAGAAAAATCACCTGACCGTCGGCGCCGAAGCTTTCGCGCTCCCCTCTCTCGTCGCTCAGAAAGACGTTCCCGGGCTCGTCCCGAGCGAGTGGATGCTCGAGTCGAGCATCGCTCCCATTCTCGCGGGCGACCTCTCGTTCACCGTCGCCGGTGGTGGTGGTATCCCCTTCACGGCGTCGACGCTCACTGAGCCCCGTTTTCGTTTCACTGGGGGCATTCGCTACGCCCCGCGCGGTACCGACCGTGACGGCGATGGGGTGCTCGATCGCAACGACCTCTGTCTCGATCAGCCAGAAGATCGCGACGGCTTCCAAGACGACGACGGGTGTCCCGACCCGGACAACGACCAAGACGGGATCCCGGACAAGCGCGATCGGTGTCGCGATGAAGCAGAAGACAAAGATGGATTCCAGGACGACGACGGGTGTCCCGACCTCGACGACGACAACGACGGCATCCTCGACACCGACGACGCGTGTCGCATGGAACCCGAAGACAGAGACGGCTTCGAAGATGAAGACGGCTGTCCTGATCCCGACAACGACAAGGACGGCATCCCCGACAAGCTCGACCAGTGTCCGAACGCAGCCGAGGACAAAGACGGCTTTCAGGACGAAGACGGCTGTCCCGACCCTGACAACGACAAAGACGGAATCCCGGACGTTCGCGACCCATGCCCGGACGAGCCTGAAGACAGAGACGGCTTCCAAGACCGAGACGGCTGTCCCGACCCCGACAACGACCAGGACGGAATCGTCGACGCCCGCGACAAGTGCCCGAACGAGCCGGAGACGCTCGACGGCGTCGAGGATGACGATGGATGCCCGGAGCCAGGCGCCAAGAGCTTGGTCCGATGGAACGGGAATCGCGCCGAGCTCGAACCAGCGAAGACCAAAGGCTCCGGACGGTTCGAGCCCGGCCGTGCCAAACCGACAGCTGCCTTCGCCAAAGAGCTCGTGATGCTCGCACAGCTCGTCAAGGGTCGCGGCCCGGACGCAACCATCGTGATCGAGGCCTACCCTGATCGTGACGGCGACGCGTCGTCTCGCGCGCTCGACCTCGCCGCAGCGCGTGCGAGCACAGCGAGAGACGTGTTCGTCGCCGCAGGAATCCCCGTCAGCCGAATCACCGCTGCAGCAGGCGATCCAGCGGCCAAGCGCCCGAGTGGCGCTCCCTTGGTCGACGTGACCGTCGAGGTCCGCCGCACCCCCGAAGTACCGAACAGCCAGAAGGAGGAGTGAGGAGTGCAGGTCGTAGCGTCGCAGCCGTCGTCTGTCGTGGAAGTCTCGCTCGAGCCCGGTGATGAGCTCGTCGAATCGATCAAGCGCGCGCTCGCCGACGGAGGCTACGACAATGCTTTCGTCGTCGGCTCGGGCGAGATCGAGGATGCGGAGGTCCTCTCATTGTCTGCTTCCGGAGGAGCTCGGATCCATCGCAAGCTGGCCGGAGCCTGCGACCTCATCGCTCTGAGCGGAAACTTTGGCGAAGCTGGGCTAGAGCTCCGAGCCAGCCTTTCCAGAGAAACCGAATCGGGAGCGAGTACGGTCGGCGGTCTGCTCATAAAGGCGACCGTCGTTTCGGTCGAGCTTCGCGCGCTCGTTCGAGCTCCGCAGGCGGGCGCCGCACTACGGCGTTCGGTCCCGAGTGCTGCCGCTCCCGCACCGCCGTCGGTCCCGGCTGCGCCTGCGCCACCCCGGGCCGAGCCATCCGCTCCCACGATCCCGATTCTCGCGCCCACGCCGGTGCGCGAGGTCGAGGCCCCGCGCCCCCCCTCGCCGTCGACGCCATCGAGCGGCGTCCCTCTTCCGCCCAAGCTCCGTCGCGTCGAATCAGCCGAGATCTACCCCGAAGAACGCGACGTCGTGACGCACTTCGCGTTCGGCCGCTGCGTCGTCACCTTCTCCGATGGCGAGCGCATCCGACTCCAACAAGAGCCCGAGGGCCGCGTACGCGAAGTCGCCCTCAGTATGCTGCGTATCGAGACACCGACCATCCTCGAAGACGGCCGCAAACACTGGGAGCTGTCGCGCAAGAACTGATTTTTCTCGTGGGTCCGGCGCACTTGCCAGCGCCCTGACTCGAACGTCGCGCTCAGACGATCAAAGGATCGTCTGGTCGACGTTGATGGTGTCACCCGACTGCAGCGGCGGATCGTCGACGCGATTGTCGATGATCTGATTCACGTTCACCGTGGCGATCTTCACGACGCCTTTCACCTTGCGGCGAATCGTCACGTTCCCTTTGTCGGCGATCGACGTGAAACCACCGGCGAGCGAGAGCGCGCGGAGCAACGTCATCCCCGGCTCGAGGGGGAGTGAACCGGGCTTCTTCACTTCGCCGATGATCTCGATGCGCTTCGAGTTGTACGACTTGATGATCACCGAGACGCTGGGGTTCTTGTAGAACTCCTTCGTGATCAGCTGTTCGCGGACGGCGGCAGCCACTTCTTGCGGCTCCATTCCATCGATCTTCACCCGATTGATGAAGGGGAAATCGATGGTTCCATCTGGGGCCACCACGAAGGTCGTGGGCAGCTTGTCTTCGCCAGCGAGCCTGACCTCGAGCTCGTCGCCCACGCCAAGTGTGGTCGATTCGACGGGCGGTGGAAGGTTCAGCGGGTGCGGAGCGCCGCCACATCCCGCGAGGGTCATGCCCGCGAGGAAGACCCACAGCCACGTGCTGAACGTTAGCGCCAGCGCGCGCAATCGCTTCATCTTCTCAACAACAGAACGTTTCATGTCACCGACCCAACGCATGGCGACCCACCTCTCGAGAGTCAGGCCAGTTTCCCATCTATCCGAGTGTGCCGGCGAGCCAGCTCCTTCGCGGACGAGAGGAGTGTTCGCCGAAGCCTCGAGGGCTTCGGCACTTTAGGAGGTCAGGCGCACTCGATGTCTCGGCCCAGTGAGGGTCGCAGGCGACCGTTTGCTACATCATCCAGCGAACACCGAGGAAGGCCTCGAGGTCCTGCCACTGCAGCGACTCGAACCCGCCGGCGTTGGGGCCGATCGTGGTGCTGCTGATGTTGTTGCTGTACCGAACGGTAGCATTCACACCGAAGTACTTCGCGAAGCGGTACTCGCCGAAAGCCGAGCCATCGACCCGCACATCGGTCCAGGGGGCCTGGGTCGAGGGGGCAGCGATCTTCGGAAATCTCAGCGCGGCGACGCCCGCATCGAGCACAAGTAGGAAGCGCCCTGCGAAGAAGTAAGAGAACTTCGCGTAGCCGCGATCGCTCTCGACGAACGTCGTGATGAACGAGTCGGTGAAGTCGCGAGTGAAGCCCACCGACAACGCCGATAGCGACAGGCTCGCCGCTGCGGGGTCGCTCGCCGGCGTGGGAGTCAGGAGCAGCTTGAGCTCGGCTTGACCGATGAAGCTGTCGAAGTCTTCTTGGCCTTTGGGAGTGTAGAAGCTGGAGCCCCAACCGCCCATCAAGAGAAACGCAACCGAGTTCGTGATGAGACCGTTGAAGCCGACGCGTGCCCGCAAGGGGTGCGATCCGGTCTTCGTCGTCGCCGAAGGGTAGTTGATGAACCCGAAGCGACCGTCGAAGGTGAGCGACGTTCGGGGGAAGAAGCGCCAACGACCGCGGGTCTTCACCTCATGGTTGAAATTCGTCAGGTTCGAAAGGCTGCTAGACTCGAACACCGTGCCGGTGAAGTCGTATCCAAAGCGCCAGTCGAAGGTTCCCTGACCCGGCGTGAAGATGATCTCACCGCCGCCGTTGGGCGCAACACGGTTGAAGCTGCGTGACGTGTCGCCAGGGTTGCTCGCCTCGATGCTTCGAGCGAGCGAGCCATGAAGATTTCCTCCGACTACACGGCCCGGAAGAATGTCGAGATTGAAGTCGAGGAGACCACCGATGTTCCTCTGCTTCTTCATCACGTCTTTGCCAGCTTGGCTGCCACTGACAGGGATGAACTCGTCGTAGGTGGCGTGAACGCCAGCGCGGAAGTTGAGGATCGGAGGACTGCCGCCGCCCGCTTCGCGGCGTTGTGCACCGAGCGTCGACAACGAGAACGACGGGGTCAATCGGAAGCGCAAGCTCCCGATGGGATCTTCGTCGGGGTTGTTCGCGCGGTGGAAGTAGTTCGAATCGTATCCGAACTCAGCCGCCACTCCGGGATGCAACTCGAAGTCGCCCACACGGATGCCTGCGCCCTCCGTGTACTTGCGGTCGGAGAGCCAGACCTGGGTTTGCGCGGACGCCACGCTCGGCAGCAGCAAGCTCGCGACGAGCATGCCGAACACGGCGAGAAGAGTTCTAAGGATGACGGATCGACTCATGCCTGCTCAGCGCCTGCTCGAAGAACGGAGTTTCGTGACCAGCGGATCTCCAAAGACGCGCATCTTCGGAATACGGTGATCGGCCCAGAGAAGGGCACTGCGTTGCGCCTCCGTTCAGGATGAAGGAGGAACTGAGAGACCCGTCGACTTCCCGAGTCAAACTGTGTCTGAGAACTGATGCCTGAGAAACTGATGCCTGAGAAACTGATGCCTGAGAACTGATGCCTGAGAACTGATGCCCGAGAAACTGATGCCTGAAGTTTCGGCCGAGACAGAGCTCAGCCGCTCTCGCGTGGAGCCTCACCCAAGCTCACGGTACCGTTACTCGCTTGATGGGTCGCCTGCAAGACCGTCGCTCAAGAGCGCCATCCAGCCAGCTCACTGGGTCACAAGAAACAGCTGGCGCAGCTCGGGGGATCGGTCGAAAGCGAGAAGTTCGGGTACTGCGACGGGTCTTCGACAGGGAGATTCTTGTCGATCGTCGTGATCACCGAGCTGTTGCCTGGCGTTCCGATTTCTTCACCGAGGCACTGGTTGGCCTCGGCCATGAGCTGATCGGAGCGCTGCCGAAGGACCGACATGATGGTGAATTCGTGCGTCGCCAAATCGGTGTCGCCCCGCTTTGCCGCCGCCTGAAGCGCGTCGTGACGCTCTTGTGCTGACGAAATCGCTACGTTGAGCTGCGAAAGCTTGTCGTTCAAGCAGAGGGTTTTCACGACGTCGCGCTGGGCGCGCGCATCCATCAGCTGCCGCCGGACGGTGTCGCGAGCTGCTTCCATGCGACCCAGATCGGCGTCGGCTTGGGTGACCTGCTCGGCCGGCGGGATATTCACCTGGCGCGAGAGTCCGCCGGACGCGTCGATTCCTCCTGAGGCCGGCGTGCCGCTTGGACTGGCACCCGTGGGGGCAGCACCCGTGGGGCCAGCACCCGTGGGGACAGCGCCCGGTTGGCCCTTAGCCGGATCAGCCGGAGCAGGCGCAGCCGGCTGACCCTGAGCAATCGCTACACCATGGCCCAAGCCCACCGTGAGCACCGCAGCAGCCACGAATCGAATCAGCTTTTCGCGAGTCATTCAGACCTTCCCTCGGGGACAGCGCCGACTATAGAAGCTGGGCGCGCGGGGTGTCAACGCTGCGGGGTGCGGTTTGATGGTCCGCTCCCGTCTCCATGGTGTCCGAATCGAGAGTCGGACGAAGCTGCTTCCAGGTCAGCCTGGAGAGCCAACCGTTCCGATGCCCAGGGGGACGGACACATTCACGACCTCATGGAGCTGAACGGCAGAAAGGGTGCGCGTCTGACCTTCACTGCGGCTGAAAGCTGATGGGTACCCGCAAGACTCCCCCGAGCCCCTCGGTTCCGCGCTGAAACTACGCGCCCACTGCAGCGTTTTGCGCACATCCGACCACGCCACCGGAAAGGGTCCCGGCTCCTCCATGATTCGGATTCGGGCGTCACGCACGATGGCGACTCGGAGGAGACGCTTCGGCTGGCCCGAGCGTTTGCTGATTGCCCCCTCTCGTTTCGCAACCGCCTCGCCCCCCGACCGAGGATGCGGCTCCATGACTGCCTCCGGAGGACGCCGAGGAGGCGTCCATGAGGAGCTCACAGTCGCCGAGCTCGTCGAGGTTCCCTGGATCGGTGAATTGCTACTCAGTTACCAATCATATCCTCTATGCGATCGCATCAGACACATTGTCGCCCGTGGTCACGCGCTCGCGAGGGACATTTCGACAAAGTGAACGAGGCCCCTCTCGGGGCCCTCGTTTGCCTGAAGATTTCGATTGCTCACCGCTCGCTGATCACAGGGCTCGAATCACTGTGGCTGGAACGAGACCGGGATGACGATCGTCGCGCCGCCGCCTTCGGGTGCGGCGAACTGAGCGCTCGATACACGCGAAGCGACGCAGGAGATGACGGTCCCGGAGAGGTTTCCGCCTCCCGAGGGGCTCGCGCCGAGAACTTCACCGTTGGGTCCGATCTTCGCGGTGATACGGACGGTGCCCTTCATGTCGGGGTTCTCTTGCAGGCCTTTGTTGTAACAACGACGGAAGCCCGCCGCCATTCCAGCGACGACCGCGCCAGCGTTCGCCACGCTGCCGCCGGAGACGTTCGCTCCGCCGACGCCGACGCTACCGGTCGGTCCTTTGACCTTCGCAGCTTCGCCACCCTTCGGTCCGCCTTCGCCTTTGCCGGTGTTCGCCAGCCCAGCAAGGCCGCCGGAGCCAGCTTCGCCGGGGCGACCCGCGTAACCGTTACCGCTTCCGAGGTGGAGGCCTTCGTTTCCGCCACGACCGGCAGCCGCGTTGGAGGCGGCTGCCTCGTCGAGCAAATTCAAGGGCATCTCGGAGCCACTGAGGACGCGGTCAGTCGATGCACCGTTCGAGTTCAAAGTGGAGAGCATCGCGACGTCGAGCGCAGCGAGCTCGTTGGCGACTTGCGAAGCCTTCGCGTCACTCATTTTTGCACCGCTGCTGCCGCTCGGAGATTTGGCTCCGGACGCCGCCTTCGGTGCTTCGGCTGCCACGGTCGCCGCTGCCGTCGCGGTGGCGTTGGCGTCGACGGCCTCTTTCTGATCTTCGACCGGCGGTGGCGCGGGAAGCTGCTTCACCGACTCGATCAGCTGGTCGACGTTGATCTTGTCGTCGACGACCGGGTCCATCCAGTCGGAGTAAATCGAACCGATGAGACCAAAATGAAAGAGAAACGAGAAGGCCGCGATGATCGTCGTCGTCCAATCGATGTCGACACCCGACTTGACCGACATCGGAAGCTGGGGACGAGGCTGGATCGGCGGTGGTGCGACGAACTGGAAAAGAAACGTGGTCTCGCCGACCACGACCTTGCCACGGGCCTCTTCGTTGAGCGTGATCTGGAAGGCCTGGACCGCGCCCTGCTGGACGCGCCGCGCCTGACCACGGAGCGCGGAGAGATCGCTGATGCCGGTCTTGAGTGCGACACGGCCAGTCATTCCTTCGAGGAAGTTCAGACAGTACTCGTTGCCGACCAGCTCGAAGAGCTTGAAGTTTGGCGGCACGTTCTTGGTCGGGAGCACGAACATGCTCTTCTCGCTGGGACCAACCGTGACGTGCGTGCGCTGCTTGATGACGCGCTCTTCGATGACCTTGCCCCCTTGGACTAGGCCGATTCGGAGAACCTTCGGACCGGTCGCCTGAGGCATGGCGCGCATCACTGCGGTCATTTGCCCAGGACGCTGAGGAGACATCATCTGCGGCTGCGTCATACTGGAAGCCTCCGTGAGGGGAGCATACCCGGCCCGAAATGCGGGGATGATGGGATTGTTGGAACGTCTGACGTCCGGCCGGGGTGAAGGTTCCCGGAAGGGTACACGAAATTTTCGAAAGGGGTCCACAACTGCCAACCCCGTCACCACGCGTTCCGGAAGCGACGACCGACCGACTCGGTTCGCGGCACGCCTGGGACGAGCACTTCGACGAGATCGTCGGCGATCTTTCGTTGAGCTTTCTCCGTGTCGCTGGCTTTGGAAGACAGGTACGCACACGCCGCTGCTCCCACCGCGCAGACGGCCACCGCGATGATGGCCTGAAGCCGCTCGCCCTGAATCAGCGACAACGCACCAAAGAGAAGCCCTCCGAGAAGGTCGATCCGAATGGCGCTCGGCGCCCAGCGTCCGTGAGCGACGAATATCAGAGCCAAGTCACCCAACGACTCGTTGGTCGCCGCAGCCTTCAGCTCGGGGGAGGTCGAGGTCTCGAGAGCGTCTCCGAGCTGGCCTTCCCAGCTCGAGACCGGCACGGCTTCTCGTAGAGCACCGAGCCGTTCACCTCTGGGAACGCGCTTCAGCCGGAGGACGAGCGCGGCGGTATGGGGGTGCAACGCTCTCGACATCGCACGAAGATGGAGGATCGAGAGCGTGGTGGCTCCGATGGCGACCGCGATACTGAGAGCGATGAGGAGCAAGGCGCCCGTTGGACGTCAGAACGGGTCGGAGTAGATCGCTTTTTCGATGCGCTCCAAGAACGGTTGCCGCAGCTCGGCGAGGGTGAGCTTCGGCTGAATCCGGCTCACATCGACTGCCGCAATGGGTTTTTGGATACGGCCTGTGATTGTCACCTCGGCGAGGGTGATCACGCCGCGCCCCGTCGCGCCTTTGTCTTGTGCGGAGGCCATGCCGGCCGTGGTGACCAGCGCGAAAACCAGCGCAGCTATCGGAAGCTTCTTCATCGGGGTCTCTCGTCGGGCGAAAAGCGGCAGCGCTCAGAAGCGGTCGGTGAAAACAGTCTCCTCGATCCGGCCGATGAAGGCCTGGCGGAGGACGAACAGGGTGAGGCGCGGTTCGATACGGGCCACGTCGATCGTCGCGAGCGGACGCATCGGAGGGCTGGTGATCTCGATGGAGGGAAGGTCGATCACGCCGCGAAGCGTCGCGGGGGTGCGCCCTTCGACCAGCTTGCCGGTGGAGCCGTCTTCGGCCGAGGCGACGCCGACAAGAAGCAGGGACGCCAGAAACATCGTCGACATTGCGAGCTTTTTCATGGTGTCTCCATCGGTTGAACGGCGTGAGGAGCGACTCCAGCGCGGAGCCTACTTCTTGGGAGTCTGACCGGCAGGAGCCGGAGTGCCAGCTTTCGGGTCGGCGGCTTTCGGATCGGCGGCCTTCGGATCGGCGGCCTTCGGGTCGGCGGCTTTCGGATCGGCGGCTCCCCCCTTCCCCCCAGCGGGCGCAGAGACAGGAGCAGACGCGGCTTCGAGCTCGCCTTTCTTGAGCTTGGCGCGGTTTAGCAGCTCGTCGGAGTCGTCCGAGAGTCCCTTGTCGCGAAGCGTTTGGTACTTCTTGAGCTCGGCGGTCGCAGAGTCGATCTGTTGCATCGGCGTCATGCCCGGGACGCTCGGAGCAAATAGATAGAGAAGCCCGAGGTCGTAATGGACCATCGGCAAGCTCGCATCTTTGCCGACGACGTAGTCGAAGCGTTGCTTCGCTTCGGCGTACTTGGCTTGAAGCCGATAGCAGTCGCCGAGAAGCAGATGAGCGGGAACGTTGTCGGCATCGAACCGCAACGCGCCTTCGAGCAGCGGTTGGGCCTGCGTCGAGTCTCCGGCTTCGAGAAGGAAGGTGGCGAGCTGGACGCGGGCTTCGACGAGGTCGGGGCGCCTCGCGAGAGCCTTCTGGAACTGGTCGATCGCGCCAGGCCTGTTGCCCTGTTCTTTGTAGATGAGCGCGCGCAGGAGAAGCGCCTCGGCGTTGTCCTTGTCGCGAGGCGGGTTGTCGGCGACGGGCTCGAAGCCGTCGAGGATGGCCTGCAATGCGTAGAGCGCGAGATCGAGCCGACGGTTGCGATAGTGATCGCGCGCGATGACCACCATCGCGGGCCGGTAGTCGGGGTTGAGCTTGAGCGCCTCTTGAGCGAGCTTCTGCGCGTTGCCAGTGTCTTTGGCGAGCGATTTGACCTCTGCAAGAGCCGCGGTGACCGCAGCGCTCTTCGGGATCTCACCACGCTTCTGCGTCAGGAACGAATCGGCTTCGCTCATCTGACCCTTGCGCGCCTTGAACATTCCGTAGGCGACGATGGCAGGCTCGTAGTCGGCGAGAATCGTGTACGACTGCCGATAGCTCGCGCCCGCGCCGTCGTCTTTCAGACGCTCCTGAACGACGCCGAGCGAATAGTAAGCTTGATAGGCCTTCGAGTCGGCGCTGGTGGCCTCTTGGAAGAACTTCTTGGCGGTCGCGAGGTCGCCGGCGCTGAACGCTTGCATGCCCTGTTGGTAACTCTTGAGCGCCGAGTCGTTCATCTTCGGGCGCTCGCCGGTCATGCCGGAGGAGCTGGGCGCATCGCTCATCCCCCACTGCTGGCCTGGCTTCTGCTGAGCTAAGTCACCCGTTCCGACGGCACCGCCGCCCGGAACGGGGACCTTCGCCGCAGGCGTCTCGTCGCCGCAGCCAGTCAGTGGAGCCAACGCGGCCAGCCCGAGCGCGAAAAAGCCTGCGCGAAGGCTAGTTGTCAGCTGCGACGTGAGTTGGGTGGTTCGTTTCATGTTCTTCGCGCTCACGGAGTCGCGGGCAACGGAGTGGGCAGTCCGTTCGGGGTGAGCGGCGCAGAGATTCCCGGCCGCGTACGGAGGAAGAAGTTGTCGGTGTAGACGAAGGGCGACTTCGTCTCGGGGTCGACCACGCCTTGCGAGTAATCGCGAATCTTGTCGTTGCCGAGGATGTCGGTGAAGAACGCGAGACGTCGGATGGCAGTTTCGACCGCAGGGTTGCGAACCTTGTAAGCCTTCGCCATGACGACCGACTCGGAGTAGAACTTCACCATCGCTTTGTCGGCATCGTTCAGCATGCGCTCGCGTGCGGCTCGCCAATCTTCACGACGCTTTTGGCGAAGCGCATCGGCCGTCTCGAGGAGTTGATCGTTGTCGCTCGTCTCGGCCTTTTTGAGGAGAGCCTCTTCCTTGTCCGAATAGAGCTTCAGTCCCGGCGGGACGGCGTTGTAGAGACCCGTTCGACATGAGTCGTAGAGCGAGCCTTGGCGGGCTCGCGCCGCGACGCTCCACTGCTTGGAGGCGTAGCTGCTGATGACCGCGTCGAGCTTGGGGAACCAGTTGTCGTTCGCCTCCTTGACGTCCTTGTCGAACGCAGTCTTCACCTTGTCGATGACGCCCGTGTAGCGATGATGGTTCGTGTCGTAGTCGAACTTCGCCTTGAGCTGTTCGTCGAGATCGTCGTAGGCGCACTCGGCCGCCATGTCGGCGTAGAACGAGCCCAATGCAGTGTTCTTCCCGTCGGCTCCGTTGGCGCCCGCCTTGTAGTTGTCGAAGGCCTTCGTCGTGTTTTGGCACCACGTCTTGGCACCCGACTGGTCGTTGCCGGCCTTGCGCATCTTGGCCGAGTTGAACGCGGCCTCGACGACGAACGGCGCAGCCTCTTTCGTGCCCTTGTTCTTCGAGTAGTAGGCGTCCATGCTCGTGGTCGCCTTCAACCGCGCTTGGCCGTTGGCGCCACTGTTGTCGCCGTGCTCGTCCCAACGTTTGTAGTCGGCGCCAGCGACGAGGAAATCGATCTCCGCGCGCTGCTTGGTCGTGGGGTTGAGCGCGTAGAGCGTCTGCCGCGACGCGAGCATCTTGTCGTCGTCGCCGATGTTCGCGTAGAGGAGCACCGCGTTGCGGGCAGCCTCGCGGCGATCGGCTTCGGTGAAGCGCTTGTTCTTCGAGATCGTGTCGTACTTCTCGGCAGCGGATCGGTAGTTGAAGAAGAGGACGTAAGCCGCCGAAAGAGCGTCGTACGCGACCTTCAGATTCTCGACGCGCTTCTTGTAATTCGCGGGGTCGGCAGGCTTCGGCGGCGTGGCCGCTGGATCGCCCTTCTCGAGCTTCGCGAGGTTGTCTTCGTTGCCGTACTCCTTGATGAAGAGCTCGTACATCGCGATGGCTTCGTCGTACTCGCCGACCTGCTTGAAAGCCTTCGCTCCGTAAATGGCAGCTTCGGGAGCCTCGTCGCGGCCCGGAGCCTTTTCGAGCGCAGTCTTGTAGAGCGCAGCGGCTTCACGCCAAGCCTTGTCGCGCTCGGGACCGGGCGCCATTTTTTCGGCCTTCTCGTAGGCGCGAGCGGCGTCGACGTAATAGCCGCGCGCCATCGTGTCCTTCGAGAACTTCTGCTCGGTCTTCTTCTCGTCGTCGGTGATGGCGCAGCTGCGCTTGTCGGCAGCTTCGGCGAGCTTGCGGCTCTCGTCGACGTTGTTGTCGAGGTTGGCCATCGATTGAAGACGATCCCACGCTTTGTAGCCGAACTCGGTCTTGCCACATTGCTGATCGTAGATGGGTTGGAACCGCTTCCGCGCTTCGTCGAACTGACCGTAGACGAAGAAATAGTTGGCAGCGTCGAACGCGTACTGGTCCTGGTTGTGCTTGGGATCGGCATCGCGAGGAACACGTTGGACGTATTCGTCGCGCGCTTTGACCGCCGCGAGAACCATGGGCGGCACGGGGTCTTTCACGACCTTCGTGTCTTTGCCCTCGCCGGAGAGCTTGACGCCGTCGCGCTCTTCGATGCCTTGCGAGCCGCCCGACGTCTTGAACTGCTTGTATTGATCGAGCAGTTGCTGATGCGCGATGTCGACCACGAACACGGCCGAGGGTTGCAGGTATTTGTTGTCTTCGTTCGAGTCGCGCACCGCGACTGCCGCCTTGCGCGCCACGTCGACTTGTTGCTCGGACGGAGACCGATCGAGCGCGACGGTGATGACGACCGCCATGTGGTTCGCGTCGGCGAGCCAGTAGCGGCTCTCGTATGCATCGGACGAATTCTGGTCTTGAAGGAGGTAGCCCTCCCAGCCTTGTGCAGCGAGCTGGTACTCCTTGAGCGCGCGCTCGAAGACTGGATCACGTTCGGATTTCTCGCCCATGCCGAGCGCCTGCTCGACGAGAGCGCGCCCTTGGTTCGTGTGGTCGGCTGCTGCCCGACGAAGACCGCCGCGCACCAACCGCTCGGCGGTTTGCAGGGCCTCCGGATCGTCTTTGTTCTTGTCGACCCACGGCGTGTTGCCGATGTATTTCGCGAGCTTCGTTCGAGCCTCGAGCGCCTTCTGCGAATACTCCGCATACTCGGGAGTTCCCTCGCGGGACTGACGCATCAGCGTGTCGTAGATCTCGGCGATCTGATTTTGCACGATGGGCGCGTCGCGATCCATCGGCCACTTCGAGAGGATGAGCTCGCTCATCTCGATGGTGTTGCGATACTGATTGAGCTCGCGGAACTCTTGCGCGAGGGCCTTGTAGATGTCGACGGTCCATTTCTCGTTCTGAGGAATGAGCGTCGGATCTTGGACCCGATCGATGGCGATGTGCATTTTCTGCTCCGCCTTCTTGGGATCGGTCTCGGTATCGAGGATGTCGTTGCGCGGGATGTACGGCTCGTCGACGTCGGGCCCGTCGAAGTCGAAGTACGTGAGCGATCCGGCGATGTACGTGAACGCTTCTGCGCGAAAGTCCGAGCCCGGGTCGCCCGTGAGCTTCTCTTGCTCGTCGGCATAGCGGAGCAAGTCGATGAATTGAAGGACGCTGGGCTTGTACCGCTGCTGCTTGAAGTACGTCCAAGCGAGCTTGTACATCGCGACTCCGAAGACCGGAGGCTTCTTGAACTTCATCGACTGCGTGTAGGCAGCCTGTGCGCGGTTCAGCGTGAAGGCCCCGCCGCCCGGGTCGACCTCGTTGAAGTGGTAGTCGCCGAGGAGCCACCAAACCTCGGCGACGTACCGCGGGTCTTTACCGTCGACGGCCTTCTGCGGCATCGCGACGCAAGTGTCGGGATAGGGATTCGAGAACGTCGTCTCATCGGTGAGATCGGCTGGCTTGTTCTTGCCCGGCTTGCCGGTGGGCCTCGGCGGAAGAGCTTTCGCAATCGGCTTCTTACCCTTCGGGCCCTTCATCGGCTCAGGATGCCGAGCTTCCCAGCCGCGCCAGTATTCGGGGTCGTGATCCTGAGGGAGACCGCTCACCATGTCATGCGTCGCGTCTTTCGGATCGGGCGCAACCGGGTACGGATACGTGTTGTGGCAGACGAGCGAACGCCACACCTGCTGCGCTTCGGCCATACGGTTCGAGTCGTTCAGCGAGTGACCGAGGTAGTAGTAAACGCCGGGTAGCTCGCGGTATTTGGGGAATTCGGCGATGATGCGCTTGTAGAGCGCGATGGCCGGCTCGAGGCGATTGCCAGGGTCGTCGGCGTCTGCGCGAACCCGCTCTTCGTAGAGCGCGGCGAGGCGGAACATCGCATCCGGCGTGTTCTCGGGATGCGCGTTCGCTCCGGAGTATCGCTGGATGAACGCTTCGAGTCGGCGAATGGCTTCTTCGCGCGCGTCGAGGAGCCCCTTTTTCTCGATGTCGAGCTCCCGGTCGAGCGCCGAGAGAATCTTCCGTCGCCTGTCTTCGTAGTGGTGCTGGACGATGCGCGTGATCGTGGTGCGATAGTCTTTCGCCGACGCCGCATAGGCATCAGCTTCTTTCTGCATCTCGACAAGCGCCGCGACCTGTTCCGGCGTCGGATCGGGAGGCGGAGGCGTTTGGGCCGGTGACGTCAGCGTTTGATCGGGAGGGGGCGTCGTGGAAGGCGCCGTCGACGAAGCTGATGGTGCGGCGGCCGGCGCCGCGGAGTTGGAACCCGCCAGCGCGGGCGAGGTCGCGGGCGTCGCGGGAGCTCCTTTGGCCGGGGCAGCCGGCTGCGCGAACGCGACCGGCGCGTCGACGAGAGGCGACAGTAGGAACGCTGCCGCCAAGCCCGCGATGCCCCACGGGAGGCGCCTCCTCAAAGGCAGAAAGACAGTTCCGAACGACGCGTCTGCGTCACCGTTGCGATACAGGTCACGACGACGCTGACTCATTTCTTGGGCTCCTGCGAGGGGGCGCTCGTCGGGGGGGCGCTCATCGGCGCACTCGGAGGACTGGGGGGACTCGTCGGCGGAGGCGCTCCGGGTGCAGCCCCGCCAGTCTTCGAGTCGTCGGGGCTCTCGCCAGCATCGTCGAGAACCTCGTTGAGCTCCTCACGAAGGACGCGCTCTTCTCGCGTGCGCTCACGCTGCAGCGTCCGGACGCGCGTGATCTGATCTTCGCGAACTTCCCAGGCTTGCTGGGTGATCCCGACGTCGGCGCGCATGACCAAGTTTTTCATGCGGTCGCGCACGAAGCCGAAGTTGCGCATGGCCACTTCGCCGACCACGACGCGGGCCGTCTGGTCGAGCTCGTCGAGTCGGACGCCGTACCCGGCGAGGAGGTCTTTTTCCTTGTTCACTTCGGCGCCCAGTCCCTCGGTTCGACGAGCGACCTCGACGTCGATGTCCGCCCGAACCTTGCTCACGGTGTTTTCGGAGTTGTCGGCCAGCGCCATCACCGGCAGCGCCCTGGCCGCGTAAGCCTGCATTTCACCACCCGCGGCGCCGTTCGAGGCGAGCCGCAGCTCGTGGGCGAGGGCCTCTCGGTACGCCGCGCGGACCTGGTCGTCTTCGACGAAGCGTTGATCTCCGAAGCCCGCTTGCACGCGTCCGGAGGCGATCATTTTTCGGAGCGCGTCGAGCTGCTGCTTGTAGAGCGCCGTGTCGCGCTCGTTTTCGGTGATCTCGGTCTGAAAGCGCTGGATCGATGCGGGATCGCGGACGACACCGAGTTGGTCGCCTTCGGTGATCACGCGCTTGAGACCGTTGACGATCGCCTGGTTCGTGTTCACCTCGAGCTCGAGGCGTTGGACACTCTGGGAAACGGTGTTCCACTGGTGCTGCGCCTCGACCTCGCGTGCGCCGAAGTCTGCATCGGAGGTCGGCACTTTCTTCAGACGCGCCTCGAGCGAGCGACGTGTGGCGCGAGCCTGTGCGATCTCTCCGGAGAGGTTCCCGCTGTCTACCGCTTCGATGCCTTCGGCGAGGGTGACGCGTGCGAGGGCGGTGCGGTTCAGGAGGGCGAGAGCGCGCTCCTCGGCGGCCTTCAGCTCGGGGAAGGCGCGCACGCGCGCTGGCGAGTCCAACACCGAGGTCAGCCGCTCGATCATGTCGTTCGACTGCGCGATGAGGTCGCGACACTCTTGCACATCGTCGATGATCGCGAACGCCGCAGGGCCATCTTCGGCCTCGCGCGCCCAGTCGATCGCGATCTGCGGAAGACCGGTGCCGCTCATGGCCTCGAACTCGCGCTTGGTGAGCTTGTCGTAGTATGCGCCCGGGTCGCTCGTCGAGCCCAAGAACTGCTCGACCTGCTCGCGCATCGGGTCGTACGTGCTCTTGAAGCCTTCGTACGTCGTCAGGGCCTTGTCGAACTTGCCCGCTCGCAGCATGAGGTCGCCGCGAAGGAGGGTTCCATCGGCGATGTTCTGGCCCTTCGGGTCGGCGATCGCGAGGACCTCGAGCGCACGAAGCGCTCGATCCGCATCACCTAGCTTCACGTAAGTCCAGGCGAGCTCGTAGAGCATTGCACCGAACTCACCCGAGCTGCGATCGATGTGGTTGTACGCTTGAACCGCCTGCGCGAGCTGGTCGGTTTCGTAAAAGAGCCGCCCGATGGCGAGCCATGCTTCGTCGATGACTTGCTTGTGGGCCTGCGTGTCGGCAGGCATCTGCGTGACCTTGTTGAAGAGGTCGATGGCTGCGGCATAACGCTGAGGCGGGATTCGCGGAGGCTCGTCGCCCTCGGCGAGATTGACCGGCGGCGGCGTGGCTTCTTTCACCGCGATGAGGCCGAGTAGATAGCGCGACTGGTGACCCCATTCGCTCTTGTCATCGACGCCACCGAGAGCGCTCTTTGCTCCTTGGTAGTCTTTGCGGACGAGCAGCGCTTTGCCGCGCGCGTACGCCACGAGAGCGGTCGCGTTCGACGGGGCCTTGTCGATGAGACCGATGACCTCGGCGAGCATCTGATCGTCGCGCTTTCGCATCGCGATGTCGACGAGGCGAGCCAGCGCCTTCGGTTGGTAGCTGCTGAAACGGGGGCTCGAGTCGTCGAGGATCTTTCTGAAGATGCGGCGAGCCGACCACATTTGTCCCGAGCGGAAGTACGTCTCGCCGAGAAGGCTGTTCGCGTCGGCGTACGCCTCGGGGTTATTGGGGTACTTCTCGATGATCTGGTTCAGCAAGGCCGACGCGCGGTCGTAGTCCTTGGAGTTCATGAGAAGGTCGGCGTCTGCGATGAGCTGCGCCGCAGACCTCGTCGATTGTGCCGCCGAAACGGCCTGCTGAATGCCGTTCACCCCGGCGTTCACACCGTCGACCTGCTGCTTGGCGCTCGTCAGCGCTTCTCCCGAGCCGATGGCGGCTGCGTCGAGAGCGACGAAGCTGGCCGCGCCGAATGCTGCGGCGCCGAGAAGGTGGGCGAAATGCCCTCGAAGAGTTCGCATGCTCAAGCTCCTAGAAGCCTCTCACAGATCGTTCGTTGTGGGGCCAGCACACCGTGCTGTTGCCCCGCCCGGTCGCGGTTCGTCTTCACCAGCGACCAGGGAAGCCACTCTCGCAATTACTTGGCGGTCGTATTCGGGGCGCCGTTGGTCGGAGCGGTTGCACCTGCATCCGCGAGACCGCTGACAATCTTTTCGAGGTATCGGACCGCAGGTCGTTCTTCGAGGGGGGTGGTGACGCTGCCTTTTTCGTAGGCGATTGCGTCGAGCGTGACGGTTTTTCCTTCGACGGCGGTGAACGAGTGGCTCGAGCGGACCTCGAACTTGTAACCACGCAGATAGGAGAACACTCCGTAGCCGTGACCCTGGAGGTTCACGAGCACCTGGAGGGTGTGGTCGCCCGGGGGAATCGAGCCGTTGAAGATCGGAATTTCGGGCTGATCGGACAGGGCTCCCGACTGATCGCTCTTGTTGTACTGGACGGCTCCGTCGAGGACGAAGAGCGCCCGAGTGACGAGGAACGCGTCGGAGAGCTCGTTCTTGAAGCGGATGACCGATCGCGACCCAGCGCCACCACCGGAGAGAATCGTGTCGCTGAGCAGCGAGAGGCGCGTATGGCTGCGACGGATCTGCTCTTTCAGCTCGTCGATCTTCTGCTCGAGATCACGCAGACGAACGGCATACGTCTGACCATCCATCGTTCCGCTCGGCGCGACGGTCGTCGAGCCCGTGTTGCCTGCAGAGGGCGTACCTTGCGTGGTCGAGGGACCCGCTTGCGTCGCGGCTTGACCTCCAGTCGCCGGCTGTTCGGGGGCTGCTGCTGCTGCGCCTCCCTTTGGATCTTTCCCGTCTTTGGCCGGGTCCTTCTTTTCCTTGGCCGGGTCCTTTTTGTCCTTGGCCGCGTCTTTCTTGTCCTTCGCAGGGTCGGCTTTGGGTGCGCCCGTTTTGGTATCCGCCGCGGGCTTGGCGGAGCCAGAGGCCGGCGGGCTCGTCACCGGCTGTGCAGCCGCGGACGAAGCCAGACCCAAAGACAAAGCCAAAACGCACAGCGTGTGGATGAATCGCGTCACAGGACCAACCCCTCTTCCAGAAGGTGAACGACTCGCAGCGAGCCCAAAGCAGCCACCCGAGACCACCGCAAACCTTGAGCTGCGGTGGAGTCCGTACATAAGACGAGCCCGCTCCCGAGGACTGAGGACGAGAGGGCCCAGCGGAGACCGAGGTCTCCGCCAAGGGCCGAGTCTAGGGGGGGCCCTCCCCCGTTGCAACGATGGAGCGCCGGGCGGCACGCTTCAGACTGGGGGCGGGCGCCTTCCCCTTGGGGTTCCCGCGCGGCTTCAAGTAGGCTCGGGGCCGGAACTGCCAAGACGAGATGCTTCAGGAAGATGTCGCCAGAACTTCGACGAATGCGAGCCGTCCAAGGGCTGTGAGCGCTTCGCCGCGGCCCCGCTTGGGGCCACGCGTCGGCGAATGGCCCGCATTTCTTGGCGACGAGCTATCGAGCCCGTCGCTCGACATCGAGCGCACGCTTCTCCTCATGACCCTTTCTTTCGGGGAGGGTGAATGGCGATAGGTGCGCGAGAGGAGGTCACCGACGAGGTCCTGATGTTGAGGTACCAAAGCGGCGATCGTTCGGCGTTCGCTCTTCTGGTCCGTCGGCACAAGACCCCCATCTATAACTTCATCCTCCGACAGATACGCCACATGGCGGTGGCAGAAGACATCACACAAGACGTCTTCATCCGGGTGATCCAGAACGCTGCCGAGTTCCGACACTCGTCGCGCTTCTCGACGTGGGTCTACACCATTGCCCGGAATCTGTGCATCGACCACCTCCGGAAGATGGCGCTTCGCCGCCATCCTTCGCTCGATCAGCCCACCCAAGATGGTGAAGACGGGCCCACGCTGGGTGAACGAACCCGAGACGAGCATCACGCCTCCGAGGTGGATCGTGTCGCGATCGGTAAAGAAATGAGCGGGCTCATTCAGCGTGCGGTCGAAGAGCTCCCCGACGATCAGCGTGAAGTCTTCCTCCTACGCGAGGTGGGCAACGTGCCCTTCAAGGACATTGCGGACATGATTGGAGTGTCGGAAAACACCATCAAAAGTCGAATGCGATACGCGCTCGAGCGCCTCCAGAAAGCGCTGGCAGAGTATGAGGACTACGCGAAAGCCCTGCGCTAGCAATCTGCCCAGCACCAACCTACCCACACAACCGATTCGAGACGAAGCCACCACCAATACCCCATGGATTGCGAGAAGTTCGACGAGCACGTGATCGACGCCCTCTACGAGGAGCTCGATGAGCTGACGGCTGCGGCGCTCAAGCGTCACACCGACGGCTGCGCTCGTTGTTCGGCGATTTCTTCTGGGCTGCGGTCGGCGCGCGATGGCGCGGTGCTCCCACTCGAGGAGCCGAGCTCCGATCTCGAAGCACGCATTCTCGAAGCCGAGCGAACGGCGCAGAAGCACGCGCCGTGGCCTCGCAAGCTGATGCGTGCGGCAGCCTGGGCCGGAAGCCACGCGATGCGACCGCAGCTCGCAATGGCCGCGTTGTTCATGCTCGTCGTCGGCTCGAGCTTGCTTTTGTTGCGCGCGCGGCCCGGAACCGTCGGCGCGCCGGTCCAGATCACCGAGCGAGGCGAGCCTGCCCCCGCCGCGACCGCCGCGCCCGAGTCGATCTCCGGCGCGAGAAGGTTCGGCGGAAAAGATCAAGGTCAGACCGAACAGAAGGGGGAGGCGAGCCTCGAAGCCAAGCCGCAGGCCCCTGCCGATCTCGAGAAGAACGAGCACGCTCGGCCGTCCGATGCGACGCTGTCGACTCCTCCGGCTGCGCCCGCTGCGGCAGAAGCAATGGCCACGCCGAGCTTGGCGGCGACCGCGGATCCCGGGGGGAAGCTGTCCGAGGAGCCAGGCACCGGCTCGACGCCTCAACAGGTTCTTTCTTGGGCCCGCGACGGCCGGGTGTCGGGGGGCTGCTCGGTGGCGGTGGGTCGTTACGATACCGTCGCCAAGCGGTTTCCATCGACTCCCGAAGCCGAAACCGCGAGCCGCGAGGCGAGTGAGTGCCAGCGCGAGGTGGCCGTGGCACCGCCCGCGCCGAAGATGGCCGCGAAGGCCAAGCCTGCCAAGCCTGCGCCGGCGAAACCGGCCGCCAGTGTCGACGGCCCGAAACCCTAGAAGCTGCCGGCCGAGCGAAGAAGCCCAACCGATGCGCGGTCCTTGCCGAACGAACCACGTTCGGGAGTACACTCGGGGCCGTGCGAACGCCTCGCTTCCTCATGGCTTTGGTTCCGGCTGTCGGCATCGCCGGCCTCGCCGCTGCTTGCACCGAAGAGCCCGCGACCGACATCGGTCTCGTCATGCTCTCCCCCGAAGGGCTCCTCGACACGGCGACGAGCGTGAGCCTGTCGGTGTTCGATGCGGCCGGAGCCACGTGCGATCCAGCGAGCGGGAGCGCCGGAACGCCCCCGAAGAACGCCCAGACGTTCCCCCTCACCAAAGACGGGTGCGAGGCTGGGAAGTGGTGCGGGACGATCAAGCTCGACAAGAACGGCGCGAACAAGATGTTCGCCGTGAGCGTGCAGAACGACAGCGGTCTGCTCGGACAGGGCTGCACCACCGCGGTCATCAACCAAGACCCGCTCAACGTGAGCATCAAGGTCGTTCGCTACGTGGCGCCGGGCTGTTGCGGTGACGGCGCTCTGCAGGTCGGCGAGCTTTGTGATCCAGGCGGAAGCGCTAGCTGCGGTGGTGTGACGGCCGACGAGGTCTGCCAAGCGACCTGCTCGGTCGCTGAAATTCCGGTCGACCGAAAGGTCGGCGATCCCGCTTCTGCGCCAGGCTCCACGTCGGGTCTTTCGCTCGGATTCGCGAGCGGGAATGGTGATCTGGCCAATGGCTTGCGCGCATCGTTCGAGCTCGCTTCTGCAGCGGGCTCCGATATCGGCGTCAGCTTCTTGAAGAAAGATTTCTCTCACCTGACGACCCCGGCTCCCCTCGCAGGACCACTGCGAATCCCACTCAGGTGCACGAGCCCGACCGGCCCGGGACAAGCGCGGCAGCAGCGAACCCCCGCGATGGTCACGATCGACCCGACGACGAGCCTCGTGGTCTTCACGAGTGACGAAGTGCTCCCGAACAATTTCAACCTGTTCATGAGCGCGATCGGTGCGAACGGTTGCGCAGACAACGCGCCGGTTCGAGTCAACACGACCGACAACGGCGTGACCGATCCCCACGTGGCCGTCGGCCCTGGAGGCGTCGCGTTGATCGTCTGGGCCCAGGGCGGCGCAATCAAAGGTCGCACATACGACGGCACCAGCGGTCTCGGTGCCGAGCTCGCCATCGCCCAAGGCAAGACCCCACGCGTCGCCGGAAGCCTCACCAGTTGGAGTGTGGTCTACGAGGGCGGTGGCACCGGCGACGACGATGGCATCTTCATCAAGAGCGTGAAGGCCGGCGGGACCGTCGGAGCCGAGACGCTCGTGAATTCGAAGACGGCAGGCGTACAGGACCAACCCGACGTGGCGATGCAGCCCGACAACCGATCGATCGTCGTCTTTCACTCGGACTCCGACGTCTTCGTTCAGCGCATCGATGCGAGCGGAACGCCGGTCGCCGGCGACACGACCACTCCGCTCAACTCCGCGACCGACGGCGAGCAAGCCAACCCCGCGGTTTCGACCGGCCTCGGTGACCTGTTCGTCGTCGCGTGGGAAAACCAGCCCTCAGGCGAGATTTGGGCCCGTTTCGTGGGCGGATCGACAGGGTTCGTCTTCAACAACGTCAACGGTCAGAACTCCGATTTTCTCGCGAGCGCTGCGGGCGTGAGCGGGGCGCGTCGCAAGCCCGTCGTCGCGGTCGGTGGAGATGGCTACATCGCGATGGGCTGGGAAGATCAGAGCGCAGCTCACACCGGCGTGTTCGTCCGTCGCTTCCCGCTTCCGAAGTGAGGCGCTGCGTTGGAAGGCGCGGTGGGACCTGCAGTCGTCGGTGCCCGGAGCGCGAAAGCAGCATGGGCAAATCCATGACGTCGCGCGAGGCGAGTCGGCTCAGTTGTTGCCGACCCGCGTCGCGTCTCCGGTCGGGTCGCTCGCGAGCTCTTCTCGGACGAACGCGATCGTGCGGACGGTCTCGAGAATGCGCTCTCGATCGAGGTCGCTGAGCTCGACGAATCGCACGCCCATGCCCGGGTTCGGAGTTCCGTTGGTGGGCCAATTGATCCATTGGACCGTACCTCGCAGCACGAACTCGACCACGGGTGCACCGAAGAGCTTGCCCGACGGAAGCGGGCTCGCGGGAGAAAACCTCAGGGTGAGGCTCGTCTCGATGGGCAAGGGATCGATGGTCTGGACGAAGATGCCCATCACCGAGATGTTGGAGATGGAGGCGTAAAGGAACGTGTCGTCGGTCTCACAATCGACCGACCAAATCACGTCGTGTCGCCCCGACCGGCGGCGATCGGACGACTCCCGATCGCCGTGATCACTGCCGTCATCGTCGACCATGCGGAACACGTAGCCCCGACCGGTGCTCGAGTCGAGCGGGTATGCCGTTCAGAGGACGTGCAGGGCGCCACCGACGACGCGGTCTTCGTTCGCCGGCCCTTCGGTGACTTTCATTCGCTGGCTCGAATTGAAGAAGCCGAAGTAGAGATTGTAGGCGCCCGGAAGGAAGTTCGGCTCGAGCGTGATCTCGGTGTCGTCGCGAACGTAGTCACCTGGCTGCCAAAGGTTCATGGGGTACCGCCCATCGAGCACGGCGTGATCCGCGTTGTGCCTGCGACCTTGCCCGTCGACGTGGACGAATGACTGCCAGTTGCCGCCGATGGGCTTTTGCACGCGGTAGTAGAAGCGAAGCGTGTAAGGCTTGCCCGGGACGATCGATTCGACGAGCTTTCCCGTTTCGGAGACGGTGTCCCAGCCGATGAGCTCGAGCTCGTCGGAAAAACGGGCAGCGAGCGGATGCTGGACTCGAGGTCGCTCCGATCGAACGAGATCGTCGAGCGGGTTTTGATTGGCGCGGTCGCCGAGAGCATCGGAGACGAGAAGGACCTGGCTCGAGCGTGCATCGAGGACCGGCAGATTCGTCTTCCGCTTCGCACGGTAGAGGGCGTTCATCTTGGGGAGATCCCGCGCGCGGAGGACGACCCAACGGCGCGAGGTTTTCGCGGAAGAGTCTCCGGATCGGGTCGGGGAGTCGTGGATGAGCCAGGGGAACGCTTGGTTCGGTTCGTCGAACGACGCAACAGCACCGGGAAAGTAGAAGCTCGCTGAGCGAGGGCTCATCCCGAGGACCGCGAGCTCATCGGTCGGGGCATGGGCTTCGCCGAACGTCTCGAAAACCTCTTTCGGCGAGAGCTGGCCGGCGACCGCTGGGTAGTAACTGAAACTGAGAATGAATCCCGAGAGGGCCCCCGCGATCACCACCGCTGTGGCGCGATGGAGCTTCACGAGCTTCAAGGTGAAGTCGAATGCGTCGCGGACGACGACGAACGAGACGATTCCGAGGGCGATGAGCAGCGACGGGGCCCACCAGGCATTGAGACCGACCGAAACGAAGTTTCTCGGCATCCGTCCGACCGAGGCCCAACCCGCTCGGGAGCCGATGAACAACATGGCGCCGAGCCCGACGAGCGCAGCCTGGATGACGACGAAGACGAAGAGCAGATTGCCCTTCCAGATGTCACCGAGCGAGAGCCAGAGCTCCTTTCCGGCCTCGAGCCTCGCGGCGAGCCAAGCTCGCGCTTCGCCGTAGCTGTGCGAGGCCGAGCCCGTCGGCGAGACGGGCGCTGGCCGGAAGAACCAAGCCATGCAGAGGACGCCGAGGAAGAGGGCGGTCACAATCAAGAGTCGCGTCTCGGACGCGTCGGCCGAGCTCGCTGGGAACGCAATGCCGTCGTTCGAGAACGTCGCGAGCATGCGAACCGGCTCGCGCTTCAGATCGACGAAGAGAACGACGCCGAGTAGGGCGGAGCCGACGGCGACGACGCGCGACGCCGACGCGCCACGCTCGAAATCTCGGATGGCGACCCCCACCGCTCCGGCCAGCGCGGCGACACCGATGTACGGCAGCGGCCCAGCGTAGGGTGCCACCGCGGCACCAGCCGCCAACGTGACGCCCGCCGCCGAAAGCAAGACGAGCCGGACGGCCGCTTGCCGCTCACGGGCGCCGAGCTCGGTCACTTCGAGCGGTGCTCGAAGCAGGCGACCGAGCGCGAACGGAAGCAGCGCACTCCAAGGGAAGAGCGCGTGACCGATTTGGCGCAGCGGGCGATCGAAGGTGCTGTCGCGCGGGCTCGGATCGAACAGCTGCATCCCCAGATCGCGGCGCAACGGCTCGACGAGCTCGACGAGCGGAAGCGCCGTGACGAAGAACTGGGCGGCGGCGCCAACGCCGAGGCCCAAGAGCGAGAGAGCCGCCACGTTCCGGAACGGCGAGAAGCGGATGCTGTGGCCAGCGAAGACGAGAGCGAGACCGACCGAGAGGAGCGGGGCGGCGAGACCGAAAAGAAGCCCGCGCGACAGGTAGCCCGAAAGAAGACCCAGAGCCCCGACCGTCAAACCAACCGCACGCTTGTTCCATGCGCTCTCGAGAACGAACGCGGTCAAACCGGCGAGTGCCATCGCGAACGCCGCCATGGTGACGATGTCTCCGAGCATCGTGCGCGCCTGCATGAAGTAGAGAGGCATCGTCACGAGCGCGAGAGCCGAATAGACCGCTGCGCGTCGGTCGACGTAGCGGGCGACCAGCACGTAAAGGCTCATCACGCCGACGACGCCCCAGAGCGCGAGCGGGAGTCGCCCCGACCAGTCGTGCCAACCGAAGACGCGGTACGAGAGCGCCATCGACGTGAACGGGAGCTCGCCCATCCCTAGATCGGTGAGCGTGGGCAGCGTCGGAGGATCGCCGGGGACGGCCAGCGAGCTCGCACCGAACAGGCGCACGGCGATCTTGCGTGCCAGCTCTGCGGTATCGAGCTCGTACGGGTCCCAGACGCCGCTTCGTCCGATCGGAGCGACGAGCCCCACGAGGGCCAAGAGGAGCACGCCGAGGTGCGCGAACCAGGGGCGGAAGGAGAATCGAGACACGGACGGCACCGGACGCTAGCACGGCTGTGCTATGTGCGCGCCGTGGCTGGAGTACGCAACAACAGGAACCGAGACCGAGATCGCGCGACGACTGCGAAAGGCACGGGCGCAGCGAAGGAAGAGCATCCTCGAGACCGCGCAGCTTCAGCCGAGCGAAGAGATCCCGAGCACAAGCATCCCAAACGCGAAGGGAAGCGGCCGGAGAAGTGGGCCAAAGAGTCCCCCGCCGATGAAAAAGGCAGCTCGGGAGGCGCGCGCGGAAAGCCCGGAAAGTCTGGCGGCGCCGGCAAGCCGAGCGCTCCCCAAGGCAAGCCCCGTGGTCTTCGCAAGAAACACGGCGTGGCGCAAGCGAAGCCCCTCGGATTGCGGAGCAAGCCCCAGGCACGCGCGCCAATCACCGACCCGCAGGGCAACCCAATCGATTCACGCGGCAAGCCCGCTCGTCTCCGCAGCAAGCCTGCTGAGCGACCCAACAAGCCGGCGACGACGCAGAGCCCGGCTGCGCGTCGCAAAACCGCGAGAGCACCGGTCGACGCAGGACGCGAAGCGGCCGGAGCATCGGGAAAGCCGAATGGCTCGCGGACCGGTCTGCCCGACGATCGGGGTCGGGCTCCCGAGCACGCGCGCGCCGACGCGCATTCGAAGAGCGGCGAGACCGCCAAAGACGCCCGACGTGGCAAAGTTCCGTCTGCCAAGTCGGGGAACAGTCGCGCCGAAGAGCAGTTTCCGCAACAAGCCGCGCCTCGTCCGACCGTCGACGCGCGCGCTCGTTTGAAGGCCGCGCGAGCCGCCGAAGGTGACGAGCCGGTCGTGGCGGGTCCCATGCGCTCTGGCACCGTCGCTCTCGTCGGTCGCCCGAACGTGGGGAAGTCGACGTTGTTGAACGCCGCTCTGGAGCAGCCGCTCGCGATCGTGACGAGCACTCCGCAAACGACGCGCGACACCATCCTCGGAGTCGTCCACGTCGGCAACGCGGAGATCGCGCTGCTCGATACGCCGGGCCTCCACCGCGCTCAATCTGCGCTGAGCCAGGCCATGAACCGGTCGGCACGCAACGCGGCGAAGTCGGCCGACGTGGTCGTGTTCGTCACCGACATTCCTGAACGGACCGGCGACAAAGGCCATGGTCCGCTGCGACCCCACGCTGGCGACCTCGCGCTCCTGGCCGACATCGGAGAAGGTCAACCGACCATTCTCGTGATCAACAAGATCGATCGAACCCGCGACAAGTCGGTCTTGCTGCCCCTTCTCGAAGCGCTTGGGAAGGTGCGCACGTTCGACGCGATCGTCCCCATCTCCGCGAAGCGCGAGAACGGCGTAGTGCGCGTGCTCGACGTGGTCGCGAAGCTCCTGCCCGAAGGCGAGCATCGATTCGGTCCCGATGACATCACCGATCGGCCGTCTCGCTTCTTCGCAGCCGAGTACGTGCGCGAGCAGGTCCTCATCGCATGCAAAGAAGAGGTCCCGCACGCGACCGCGGTGACCATCGACGCCTTCGAGGAGAAGCCGAAGGTCATGCGCATCGCTGCCACGATCCACGTCGAACGCGCAGGTCAAAAGAAGATTCTGGTCGGCGCTCACGGGCAGATGCTGAAAGACATCGGGACACGGGCCAGGGCACGGATCGAGGAGCTCATCGGTTGCCCGGTGTACCTCGAGCTGTTCGTGCGCGTGACACCGGGCTGGCGCGAATCACCATCGCTGCTCGAAGAGCTCGGATACGGCGAGGGCCGCGAGGGCGGCTCGCGAAGCACGGATCGCGGTCACGAAGAGGATCCGTCATGAAACCCATCGTCGCAGTCGTAGGTCGCCCCAACGTGGGCAAGAGCACGCTCTTCAACCGGCTCGTCCGCCGGAAAGAGGCGATCGTGCACGACGAGCCGGGCGTCACGCGCGATCGCCACTATGCCGACGTGACCTCGCGCAGCGGTCGCATCTACACGCTCATCGACACGGGCGGATTCGATCCCGGCAGCGACGATCCGATGCGCCAGGGGATCAAGCGCCAGATCGACGTCGCCATCGAGGAAGCCGACGTCATCGTGTGCGTGCTCGACGCGACCGAGGGAGCGACGAGCACCGATCACGCGGAGATGAAGCTCCTCCGCACCGCGCAGAAGCCCGTGATCTTCGTCGCCAACAAGGCCGACTCCGAGCGAGCCGAGCTCGAAGCGTCCGAGCTCTACCGACTCGGCATCGACAAGCTCATCGCCGTGAGCGCACTCCACGGCCGCCGCTTCGACGAGCTCGAGACCGCGATCGTCGACGCCTTGCCCCCGATCCCCGAAGGCTACGTCGAAGACGCTCCGCCCGACGAGGACGACACCACCGTGCGTGTCGCGGTCATCGGGAAGCCGAACGCGGGCAAGTCGTCGCTCGTGAACCGCCTGCTCGGCGAAGAACGACTCTTGGTCGACGATCGTCCGGGCACCACGCGCGACTCGATCGACAGCATCGTGGAGCGTGGGGGCAAGCGCTACCTGTTCATCGACACGGCGGGCATTCGTCGCAAAGCGAAGGTCACGAAAGAGGCGAGCGTCGTCGAAGGGCTCAGCGTCATGCAAGCCATTCGCGCGATGGAGCGCTGCGACGTGATTCTGCTCATGTGCGATTCCGACGAGGGCGTCGCCGAGCAAGACGCGAAGATCCTCGGGCTGGCAGTCGATCGCGGTCGCGGCGTCGTCGTGGCGCTCAACAAGTCGGATCTGCTCGACAAGAAGACCGCCACCAAGGCAGAGGAAGACGCGCGTGACAAGCTCGCCTTCGTCTCTTGGGCGCCACTCGTGAAAGTGAGCGCGAAGACCGGACGCGGGGTCGACGGCTTGCTCAAGACGGTCGACGACGTCGGACAGGCCTTCAAGCGCCGCGTGCCGACGGGCGAGCTCAACCGCTTCTTCGAACAAGTGCTCGCGACGCATCCGCCGCCGACGCACGGCGGCAAGGCCCCTCGGCTTTTCTTCATCACACAAGCAGAGTCACGACCGCCGGTGTTCATCATCGTCTCGAGCGCACCCGACAAGATTCACTTCAGCTATCGGCGCTACGTGCAAAACCAGCTCCGCAAGGCGTTCGGTTTCGATGGGGTACCGATTCGCACGCACTACAAGCCGCGTCGCCGCCGCGAGTAAGCGCTACCGCGGTTGGCGCGCGCCGCCCAGGCATCGGACCGCACCCAAAGATCGCGTCGGCCCCCGGTGCCGAAGGGCCTCAGGTCGGGGCGAGGATCTGCGCGAGCTCGCTGAGCGCACGCAGATCGTACACGTCGTGCGCGTAGGCAGGCACCTCGACCGATACCGCCCCTGGCGAGTCTTCGAGCACGCCCTCGAGGGCGAGCAGGTGGAGAGCATCGAGCCTGCCTTGGCGCGAGGCGTCGTGCATGGCCGAGATGCAGCGCTGTGCGGTGGACGCGTTGCGAACGCCGTAGCGGCCGAGCGCATCGAGAACGTCGCCCACGCGGGCCGCATCAGGGAAGCGCGGGTGCACACGGTTCACGACGAATGCATCAGGTCGCATCCCTTCGCTTCGCAATCGGTCGGCGAAATAGACGACCTCTCGAATGGCGAGCGGATCGGGCGTCGTGACCAGAACGTAGGCGACGTCTTTCGCACGAAGCGCCGCAGAGACTGCGTCGGCACGTGCCTTCCAGCCTCCGAAGAGCGCGTTCATCTCCGACACGAAGAGGGCGACCTGCTCCAAGAACCCGTTGCCGGTCAGCTTGCCGACACCGCGAAGGAGGACCGCGGTCGACTTCGCCACGAGGTTCAGACTGAACTTACCCCGGTCTTCGAGGGCATCGACGAACCAGCGCATGGCAGGACTGTCGATGGCACCGACGAGGCGCTCGGGAGCGTCGAGAAAGTCGAGCGCGTTGGTCGTCGGCGGTGTGTCGACGAGTAGCAGATCGTAGCGAGGGTCGTCGCGCAGCGCGTAGACCTTCTCCATCGCCATGTACTCTTGCGTGCCTGCGAGCGACGTCGAGATGTAGCGATAGAGCACGTTGTTCAAGATGCGGTCACGCCGCTCGGGCGTCGGAGCCAGCTGCGTCACGAGCGCATCGAACGTCGTCTTCGTGTCGACGCGCATGACCGTCAACGACCCGCTGCCCGTCGCGCCGACCGTCGCGAGCAAAGCAGGGTCGATCGTCCGCGCTTCGGTGCTCATCCAATCGAGACCGAGACTCTGCGCCAGACGACGAGCCGGATCGATGGTCAAGCAGAGCACGCGCTTGCCACGCTTCACGGCAGCGAGCCCGAGGGCTGCCGTGGTCGTGGTCTTGCCTACGCCACCGCAACCGACGGAAAGGATCACGCGGCGCGTGTCGAGGAGGCCTCCAAGGGTGCCCACGCGCGAGGATGTACCAGCTCACGCGTCACGCCGCGCGCAGAATCCTCCGAATGCCGACGACGGCGCGTTCGAGCAGACTGCTCCGCTCTTCGCTTCCGCCGCGACCGCAGAGCAAAACCTCGGCACCGTCGATCTCGAAAGAGAAGCTCGTGGCCTCCTCCGAGAGCTCGGCGATGCGTGAGTTGACCGTGCGACGCACGATTCGCGCGGGATCGTCGAGGAGCGGGGCGTAGGCGGCCAGCTCTTCGCAGAGCGGCCACGCACCTGCGCCTGCGACGAGGCAACCTCGATCGTCGACCAGAACCACCGCCTCCATGCCGCTCAGGGAACGCGTGTTGGCGAGCTGGTAGTGGAGGGCCGTGATCGGATCACCGCTTCGCTTTCGTCGACGCTCGGGCGCGTCGCGTAAGGGCGATGCCTTCAGATGCGCCGTGCCACGGAGATCGTTGTCGGCGAGTGAGCTCACGGTAGCGCTAGAAGACGAGGTCGTTTCGATCACGCACGTTCTCCGGGGGGCGATGGTGAAGCCGCGAGCCTTCGTTCCAACTCGTTCGAGCGACGCTCGGACGTTTGGTCCGACTGAGCGGGGAATCGTGCGCCGCTCAGCGCCTCACGGCCAAGAATCCATCGCACCTCTACCTACCAGCCTCGTCGTCTCATCGGTGAGCTGCTAGGTTGCGGGTTGGATGCGGGGCTTCATCGATCTTCACTCGCACTGGGTGGCGGGCGTCGACGACGGCGTGAAAACCACCGACGAGAGTGTGGCGCTCCTGCGCGCCCTGCACGAGGCCGGGTTCGATCGCGTCGTCGCGACGCCACACATGCGCCCGGGTTTGTTCGACAACACACGTCTCGGCCTCGAGCAGGCGTACGAACGGACGCGGAGCGCGATCGCGTCGGTGTCGGGTCTGCCAGCGAAGCTCGATCTCTCGTCGGAGCATTTCTTCGACGACGTGATCTTCACTCGACTCCTCGAAGGGACCGGTTTGCTCTATCCGGGAGGGCACGCCGCGCTCGTCGAGTTCGGGCAGAGGGCGTTCCCGGCAATGGTGACGCATCGATTCTTCGATCTCATGCGGCGCAAGATTCGGCCCGTCCTCGCCCATCCGGAGCGCTACGAGCCGGTCTGGAAAGACATTCACGTGCTCGACGAGATCGTCGATGGGGGCGCGGTCTTGCTTCTCGACGTTGCCGCGTTGGCTGGGAAATACGGGCGTGCGCCGAAACGGGCTGCAGAAGCGTTGCTCGAAGAGGGCTACTACTACGCAGCGTGCAGCGACGCTCACAAGGCGAGCGACGTCGTCGACGTGATCCGTGGCATCGCCGAGCTCGAAGAGGTCGCGGGGGCCGACGAGACCCGTTTTTTGCTGATCGAAGGGCCCGCGCAGATTCTCGAAGGGCGCGTCGAAACATAGCTCTTTTCAGATGGTTCGAGCGTCGTGCCGGTTTCGGCCGCGGGAACTTGGCCACTTAGTGAAGCCCGGCTTACGAAAAGCGAATGCGGCGTGTCATCCATGTCCTCCTCCTCGGATTTGCGGCCAGCGTGCTGATTCTCGCGTTGACGCGCGAGCCAGACGCCAGCGCCAGCGTCGCCTACTCGTCGCCTTACCCGTTCGACCAAACGTACGCGACGACGCTCCGCATGCTGCACGTCGACATGGGGTTCAAGATCCTCGAGAAGGACAAGGACCTCGGCTACATCTTGTTCGAGTACACGAGCCCCGAGAGCGGCAACAAGGTCGTCTCTGGCTCGATCGAGCTCGTCGAGACCAAGAGCGGAACGAACGTCGCCGTGCAGGTGCCTGCGATGCCGCAGTACCACGAGCAGATGATCGTCGACTCGCTCTCGAAGAAGCTCTCGAAGGAGTACGGCTCGCCTCCCGCCCGCAAAAAGGACGACAAAGACGCCGACAAGTCCAAGGACGGCGACAAGGACAAGGACGGCGACAAGGACAAGGGCAAGGACGGCGACAAGGGCAAGGACGGCGACAAGGACAAGGACGGCGACAAGGACAAGGACAAGGACGGCGACAAGGGCAAGGACGACAAGTCCGTCAGCCCGTAGCGCTGCGCTCGGGGATCACTTCGAGACGGCGGAGCTGAAGCCTTTGAAGATTTCTTTCATCGCGCCGACGCCCACGCCGCCCATCATGCAGCCAGTCGCGGCCATGCACGTCTTGCTCTCTTGAATGCACGAGGTCGACTTGTCGACTGACTCGGTGCCCGCGACCTTGCGCGCCTGGGCTAGACCGTCGACGCACTGATCGAGCGACTTCTTGTCGCCAGTTTGCCCGCAGAGGTCACCCATCTTCGCGCAAGCTTTCGTCTCGGGAGACGAGAGTGCGAGCACGATCTTCTTGCCGAAGAGGAGGCTCAAGCCGAGCGCCGCGACGGTGATCACGACGACGATGGTGAAGAGCTTCTTCATGGGAGAAGAACTTAGCACAGACGGGTACGCCCCCTCCCCTGCCCTGGTGAAGGCTCGGAGAAGGGGCGTCGGCTTGCAAGGAACGAAGTCAGACGTTGTGACGGACGTACTCGTAGTCGACCGGATGACCTTTGATGCCTCGGGCCGGAGCGGCGATCCAGTTCGCCATCTGCTTCGGATCGTAGATCGGTCGCTGCATCAAGCTCGTGACGTACTCGTCGTCGGCGGGGCTCGGGATCCAGTCGAATTTCTTCTTCTCGAACTCTTCCTGCGAGAGCACGTTCCCGGCCAGATCGAAGTGCATCCCGGCGTAGAGACCACCGTTTCGGTGGAAGCGTCGGCTCGGGAGCGAGAAGCGGAACGAGCCGCCGGCCTTCTCGATGAGACGGTTCCACTTCTCGAGACCGCGCCCGGAGTCTTGGATGTACTCGTCGCGCAGGACCTCGTTCATCGCGTTTCGAAGAGGCACGTCTTCTGCTCGGACGCCGCGAAGCACGCCTCCCTCGAGCACCGGAACGTCGATCTTGAAGGTGCCTTCGATCGCGCGATGGTCTTCGTATTTGTCTTCTTTGGCGCGCCCTTTCAGGCTCGATGCGAAGAAGCTCGCGGCGTTGCTCGAGATCTCTCCGCCGAACAGATCGAGCGAAACCGAATACCAGAAGTTGATGTATTTCTGGAGCGTCGGGAGATCGATTCCACCCTCGGCGCGCGCGTCTTCGTTCGAGTTTCGCTTCATGAGCTCGAGTGTTCGCTCGATGATGCGCTGGAGGCCCGTCTCGCCGACGAACATGTGATGCGCCTCTTCGGTGAGCATGAAGCGCGTCGTTCGGGCGAGCGGATCGAAGCCGCTCTCCGAGAGCGCCAGGAGCTGGTACTTGCCGTCGCGATCGGTGAAGTACGTGAAGCAGAAGAACGAGAGCCAGTGTTTGCAGGGCTCGTTGAACGCGCCGAGGATGCGCGGCTTGTCTGGGTTTCCGCTGCGCCGCTCGAGGAGGCCCTCGGCCTCTTCGCGACCGTCGCGACCGAAGTAGCTGTGGAGCAAATAGACCATCGCCCAGAGGTGACGCCCTTCTTCGACGTTCACCTGAAACAGGTTGCGAAGATCGTAGACGCTCGGACAGATTTTACCGAGGAGCCGCTGCTGCTCGACGCTCGCCGGCTCGGTGTCGCCTTGCGTGACGACGAGGCGGCGAAGCGTGTTTCGAAACTCGCCGGGCACTTGCTGCCAAGCGTCTTCGCCCATGTGATCGCCGAAGCCGATCTTGCGATCGGGGATCGCGTCGGCGAGGAAGATGCCCCAGCGGTACTCGGGCATCTTCACGTAGTCGTACGAAGCCCAGCCGTCGGAGTCGACGCTCACTGCGGTGCGGAGAAAGACCTGATCTTCTTGGAAGCCTTCAGGGCCCATCTCCTTCCACCACTCGACGAAATGGGGCTGCCACGCCTCGAGCGCGCGCTGGAGCTTCTTGTCGGAGCTCAGGTCGACGTTGTTGGGAATGCGCTCGGAATTGACGACAGAGCTCATGTTCTTCTCCAATCGAACTCGGGCCGCTCGGGCCTACCGTACATCGTCAGCGCACCCCGATCGCCGACGGCGTTCGGACGCTGGAAGATCCAATTTTGCCAAGCCGAGAGACGCGCGAAGATCTTGGTCTCCATGGTCTCGGGCCCCGCGAAGCGAAGGTTCGCTTCCATCCCGGTGAGCGCATCGGGCGAGAGGCTCGCTCGCTCTTCGACGGCGAGGCGAACCTCGTCGTCCCAATCGATTTCATCGGGAGCGAAGGTGACGAGACCGAGGCGCAACGCTTCGTCGGCGTCGACCGGCTCGGTGACCGACTCGAGCTCTTTCACGCGCGAGGGGGTGCCGAGAAAGCGCGAGTCGAGCCGCGACAGACCGTTCGACATGGGGAGCGAGCCGAAGTTGATCTTCGATAGCCCCACGAACCCCTG
>JAYUUB010000243.1:0-64644 GCA_043755175.1 Polyangiaceae bacterium
GGCGCCCAATATTCAGCTCGTGCGCAAGCTGCGCGATGGGGGCATGGGCAGCGTCTGGGTGGCCGAACATCAGGCCCTGAAGACGTTCGTCGCGGTGAAGTTCATGCACCTCGACGTCGGCAAGAAGAAAGACGCGTCGTCCCGCTTCTCGCGCGAGGCTTCGGCGGCCGCTCAAATCAAGAGCCCGCACGTCGTCCAGGTGTTCGACCACGGCACCAACACGCACGGCATGGCGTTCATCGTCATGGAGCTTCTCGACGGCGAAGACCTCGGAACGAGGCTTGCGACGCGGAAAGCGCTGCCCCTCATCGACGTCGCGACCATCGTCTCGCAGTCCGCCAAGGCGCTCGGCAAGGCGCATGCGAACGGGATCATTCACCGCGACATCAAGCCCGACAACATCTTCCTGACCGACGTCGAGGGCGACATCTTCGTCAAGGTCCTCGATTTCGGCATCGCGAAACAAGAAGACGACGTGTCGATGACCATGACGTCGACCGGCGTCATGATGGGCACGCCGAATTACATGGCGCCCGAGCAGATGACCAACGCGAAAGACGCGGTGGCAGGCAGCGACCTGTGGTCGCTCGCGATCGTCGCGTACCAAGCGCTGACTGGGGTGCTTCCGTTCAATGGCGAGACGGTCGCCGGGATCGCGATCGCGATCGAGCGGGGGAAGTTCCCGCCACCGAGCACGCTCGTTGCAGGCCTGCCCGCCGTGGTCGATGCGTGGTTCTTGCGCGCATTCAAGCGCGAGCCCAAAGACCGATTCGGCAGCGCCCGGGAGATGGCCGACGAGCTGATGATCATCGTCAACCCGAATGCTCGGAGGCCGATGCAGTCGGAGCTCGGGGCGACGAGCGCCGGCGTCGTCTCGCCCCTCCCGGACTCGGGCGGCGCCGCAGCCGCGCGACCGCCCACGCAGATGGGCGCCACGCTCGATGGGACCGTCCCGATGCGCAAGCGCGGCGTCGCGGTGTGGGCAGTCGGAGCGGCGCTCGTGCTCGGCGTCGGAGGAGCGGCGTACTTCTTCCTGCGCGAGCCTTCGAAGTCTGCGCTCGGTACAGCCGCCCAAGCGACGGGCGAGGCTTCGAGCGCGGCCGCGGTGCCTTCGTCCGTGACGAGTCATTCGGCCGAAGCGCATTCCGCCGAGCCTGACGCTTCGTCGGCGCCAATGACCGATTCAGCCAAGCCCGCAAGCTCTGCTGCCCCAAGCTCTGCTGCCCCGAGCTCTGCTGCCCCGAGCTCCGGTGCGTCGACCTCTGCGACGCCAACGACCGGGCAATCGCCGCACCCCTATGTGAAGCCCACGGGGAAATGGCCCCCGCCCAAAGGTCCGACCGTCAAAGACCGTGGATTTTGAACATCGAGCGCCGGGCTCGCCGGCGATGACCGCTCGCGCGCGGTGGCGAGAGCTCCGCTTGGTGAAGACTGTTTGGAGGTTTCATGAAAGCGTCAGTCTCTGCAATCGCGCTCGCCGCCGCATTCGTGACCATCGCAGCGTCGGCGCACACGGTCGTCAAAGATCCCGTTCCGATCGGCAACAACGCTCAGCTACTCACGTCGCCCTGCGGTTGCAGCTTCGTCCAAGGCGCGAGCGACGCATGCCCGACGACGTACCCCGTGACGACACTCGTCGCCGGCTCGCAGCTGCCGGTCACCTTCACCGAGCTTCAGAACCACGCGGGTAAATTTCGAATCGCCATCTCGACCGTTGCACCGGACGCAGTGACCGAGGCCGATTTCGATTCGCACGTTCTCTACATGGGCGTCGACAACAATACGACCGCCAACAAAGACCTCACGCAGACGATCCTCGTCCCCGACACACCCTGCGACAAGTGCACGCTTCAGGTGCGTCAAGCTGCGAGCGATGGCGCGAACCCGTTCTATTGGTCGTGCGCCGCCATCAAGATCGTGCCGTCTTCGGGGACGACGGGCGCGAGCACGGCGGCCGCAGCGGGAACCAGCAGCTCGGCGGGTGGCGGCGCCTCGGCCGGTGGCGGCGGGGCCAGCAGCGGCGGGGACAGACCACCGCAGTGGAAGCCCGAGGCCCTGCCCTCGGGATGCTCGCTGTCGGGTACCTCAGACGCGAGCAGCTTCGGATGGCTGTTGCCGGCGGCGGCAGCGCTTTTCTTCGGCGCCCGGCGCAAGCGGTAGCTAGGGGTCCGCACCGGCGCGACGATCCGTGCAGCGTCTCCACGCGCTCGCGAGGTTCGAGTATGAAGCCTCGGTGTACCCGGCGATCTTCTGGTTCCTGCGCAGACTGCCTGCAGAAAGTGCGCACCACGTCGTGTTCGCGTTGCTGCGAGCGGCGCTCTGGCTGCGGCCGGTCCGCGCGCTCGTCGGCCATTGGTCGAGGCCTTCCGATCCCATACTGCGCGTCCACACGCTCGGCCTCGACTTCGATGGTCCGGTCGGCCTGGCTGCAGGATTCGACAAAGATGCGCTCGGCCCGGACGCCCTCGGAGCGTTGGGCTTTGCGTTCGTCGAGGTGGGGACCGTCACTGCCGAGGCTCAGCCTGGAAACCCACGACCGAGGATGTTTCGGCTCACGGCTGACCGCGCCCTCCTGAATCGTTTGGGTTTCAACAACCGCGGAGCATCGTTCGCCGCCGCCCGGCTCGCGCGCCGCACGCGGAACGAACCGACGATCGTCGGCGTGAACATCGGCAAGACCAAGGTGGTGGAGGAGCCTCAGGCGGCCTCGGACTACGCGAAGAGCGCGTCGGCGATTGCACGCTACGCGGCCTATTGCGTAGTCAACGTGAGCTCGCCGAACACGCCCGGCCTACGGGATCTCCAAGCCACCGATGCATTGCGCCCCATCCTCGCCCGCGTACGCGAGGCACTCGACGTCGAGAGCGGGGCTCGCCGAGTCCCGCTCCTCGTCAAGATCGCCCCCGACCTGTCCGATGATGACGTCGACGCCGTGGCCGACCTCGCGCTCGAGCTCGGCCTCGATGGAATCGTTGCTACGAACACGACGATATCCCGCGATGGGCTCGCCACGCCGAAAAAAGACGTGGCCTCCCTCGGCGCGGGTGGCATCTCAGGGGCCCCGGTGAAGAAGCGCTCGCTCGAGGTGCTCGATCGTCTGCGCGCTCGCACCAAAGGTCGCCTCGTCCTGGTCTCGGTCGGCGGAATCGAGTCGGTCGACGATGCATGGGAGCGAATCCTGCACGGAGCACAGCTACTGCAAGTGTATACTGGATTCGTTTACGGCGGACCGTTGCTCCCGCGCGATCTGCATCGGGGGATCGCAGATCGTCTCCGAAAAGGAGGCTTCGGAAGCCTCGAGGACGCTGTCGGCTCATGGCAGCGCGAGAGCAACGCCTCGAGAAGTTGATATAAGGTGGATCATGAGCCGTCCGCTACTCGTGACCATCGGACCCAGCCACTACTGCGAAAAAGCTCGCTGGGCGCTCAAGCGTTCCGGGATCGAGTTCGACGAGGAGGCGCACGCGCCGATGCTCCACTGGGCCTTCACTCTTCCTCGGACAGGCACGCGCACGGCGCCCATCCTCGTGACCGACGATGTGAAGCTCACCGACTCGAAAGACATTCTCGTCTATTGCGACCGCGGGCTCCCCGAGGGTCGGCGACTTTTTCCCGCCGATCCGAACACCCGACGCGAGGTCTTCGAGCTCTCCGACCGATTCGATGCTGAGCTCGGCCCAGCGGTGCGGCGATTCGCCTATTCCTACCTCGTCGATTCCCCCGAGCTCTTCACGAGATTCGCGACGCACCGCGTCCCGACGACCGAAGCGCTCTTCGTGAAGGCGTTCGGTGGTGTCCTTCGGGGGCTATTGCGGAAGGCGTTCCGAATTCGCGCAGGTGTTTCGGAGCGTATGTTCGAAAAAGTCAGCGCCCTCTTTTCGGAAGTGACCGAGCGGCTCGCTGACGGGCGCCGCTACCTCGTGGGAGACCGCTTCAGCGCAGCCGACCTCACGTTCGCGAGCTTGTCGATGCCCTGCCTGCGCTTCGGCGAAGAAGTCTCGACCTCGATACCACCCGCACTCGCCGATCACATCCGGCGACTTCGAGAGACACCTGCCGGGGCCTTCGCGAAGAGGCTCGACGACGAGGAGAAAACACCAACCGTCGCCTGATCGAAAGTGACTCCGGCAGTCGGAGCGAGTCGTTTCGCGTCAGGGCGCGGGAGGCGCGGACTCTGCGCGGCGAGGCTCGACCCCCTCGTCGCGACGCACGGAACCCTCGGACTTCGAGCCCATGCCCGTGGTCTTTCGCAACGACGGAAGCTCGTCGACGATGCGTAAACGCGTGAGGTCTCGGAGCTTCGCGACATCGTCTTTCGTCATGCCGGCGGTGGGGATGGGCTGGAGGATTCGTGCCGCCGCCTTCGCGCGGCCGAACCACTTCGACCCCTTCGGTCGGCAATCGCGCGTGCCCGAGAGAGCGATCGGCAAGATCGGGACGCCCGCCGCGATGGCGAGATCGAATGCGCCGTCTTTGAACGGAAGGAGGTTCCCGTCTCTGGAGCGCGTGCCCTCGGGGAAGAGCATCACCGAGATGCCTCCATCGAGCGCACGCCGACACTCGGCGAACATGTTGCGAACGCTTTCGCCGTCACCACGACGAAGTGGAATGTCTCCACCGAACTTCATGGCCCAGCCGATGACCGGGACCTTGAAGAGCTCTTCTTTGCTGACCCAACGCATGTCCCACGGGAGCCACGAGAGCAGGAACGGGTCGGCGGTCGATTCGTGGTTCGAGACCACGACGTAGGCTTTGGTCGCGATGTCGGCCGGGGCGGTGCCTTCGATCGAAAAGTTCCACAGCGGCGTCAGCGCGCTCGCGGTCTTCCCGATTCGTCGCATCCATCGGCCAGGCATGCGCTGCGTCGGATCTCCGCGATGTCGAAGATGCGAGAAGCCCATCATCGGCATGATCGCGAGGAGCACCGCTCCGAACTCCGCGTAGGTATAGAGCCCTTCGAGTGCGTGACTCATCGCGAGCCATGGTGGGCTGGGCGCGAACCGTTGCGTGTCACATTCCTGACATGGGCCTCGACTCCGAGTCAATGCTGCAGTGCGTCTCGATGCGTCTCGGTCGCGGCCGGCACGAGCAAGAAGAGCGAGAGGGTGGCGAGCCCCGCCATGAGAGCCGAAGCACCGAAGGCCCATGTCGGATTCTTCGTGTAGAGGAAGCCGAAGCCGACGTTGGCCGGAAGGAGCGCGGCGCCCGACAAGGCCTCGCGTAACCCGAAGGCCCGACCGCGACTTTCTGGTGGACACAAGCCGGCGAGCAGCGCCTTTTCGGCGCCCTCTCCGAGGCCGTAGTGGAGCGCATAGACTGGTAGGAGGGCCCAGAAGGTCCACGGCGAGCGCGCGAACGGGAACGCCACGTAGACCGCCGCATACACGGCGAAGCTGGCCAACAAGACGCCGCGTGCGCCGAAGCGATCGGCGAGCGCGCCCCCGGGCGCGTTGAGCACCGACTTGGCGAGCTGGAGCGAGATCCAAGCGATCGGAATCAGCGACAGAGGCAGCGCGAGCCGCGTGAGATGCGCCATCAAAAAGGAATCGGCGGAAGCGCCGAGGCCGAACAAAGCAGACGTGAAAAGTAGTCGTCGGACTGCCTGCGGCAGACGAGGGAGTGCCGCTCTCGAAGCTTTCGCGACGTCGGCATTTCGAATCGGCGGCGGAAGGGGCTCACGATCGCGAACGGCGATCAGCGCGACCGACGTGGAGACGAGCCCCGGAACGAGGGACAGAAAGAGGACCGTCTTCAGAGACAATCCGAACGCTCCGAGCAGCAGGAACGCGAGCGCGCCGCCGACGACCGCCCCCAAGTTGTCCATTCCGCGGTGGACTCCGAAGGCGAGCCCGCGCCGCGACGCGTGAACCGAGTCGGCGAGGAGCGTGTCGCGCGGCGCCCCACGAACGCCTTTACCGAGGCGATCGAACGCGCGAAAGAGCACGACCTGCCAGGCATGCGTGGCGATCGACATGAACGGTCTGGCGATCGCCGCGATGCCGTAGCCGAAGACGACGAGCTTCTTCAGTGATCGGCCGCTGTCGGCGGCGCGCCCCGACCAGACCTTGACCGCCGACGAGAGCAGCTCCGCGATCCCCTCCATGAAGCCGAGAGCGAGCGCTCCGGCGCCCATGGTCGACAGGAGCTTGGGGAGCAGCGGATAAACCATGTCGCTCGCGGCGTCGGTGAAGAGCGACACGAGCCCGAGGGCCCAAACCGTTCGTGGCAGGGCGCGCAGATTCGCGAGAAAGCCCCGGATGTGGCCCCCGGGAACGGGTGATTCGGAAGGATCTGCGTGCGGGTCGATCAACCGCGACCGGTCTCGATGAGCTCGATCTTGTAGCCGTTGGGATCTTCGACGAACGCGATGACGGTGGTGCCGTGCTTCATCGGTCCAGGTTCGCGCGTGACCTTTCCGCCGCTCGCGCGGATGCGCTCGACGGTGGCCGCGATGTCGTCGACGCCGATCGCGACGTGACCGAACGCGTCGCCGAGCTCGTAGTCGGTGCGGCCCCAGTTGTGCGTGAGCTCGATGACCGCCGTCTCGGACTCGTCGCCATAGCCCACGAAGGCGAGGGTGAACTCGCCGGACGGGTAGTCTTTCTTTCGCAAGAGACGCATGCCGAGGATCTCGGTGTAGAAGCGGAGCGAGTCGTCGAGGTTTTTGACCCGGAGCATCGTGTGGAGGAGCCGCATGGCGGAGAGCTGAGCACGCCAGCTCGCCACGCGCAAACCGCAGCAAGAGGGTGTGCGAAGATCCTTTTCGAGGCGTGCGTGCTCGAAGGAAGAGCCGATCGACGACTCACGAGCCGAGCGAGAAGTCAGTCTCGAACGGCGCCTCTTTCCACTGCTTGAATGGCGTCTCCATTTCGTAGCCCGAGGGAGTCACAACGAGCGATTTGATCTCGCAAAAGCCGGGATTGTGGAGCGATTCGAAATACTCGACGCTCCAGTGGAACCAGCGCATCGCGAAGAGGCGCATCGTCATGCCATGCGTGACGAGGAGCACGTTGTGCGGGTAGCTCGGTCGATGAAAATCACGATGGAGCGTCTCGAGAAACGAGCTCACTCGGTCGTAGACGTCGGCCCCCGACTCGCCGTGCATGAACCTGTAGAAGAAGTGCCCGTAGTCGTTGCGGACCTCTTTCTGCGAGTTGATTGCGGCGCGATCCCAGAGGTTGCCCCACTCCTGTTCGCGCAAACGCGGCTCCTCACTGACGCGGTCGATGAGATCGCCGATCCGAAGCTCCTTCAAGGTTTGGCGCGTCCGAAGATAGGGCGACACGTACGCGCGGATCTTCTCGCCGCCGAGCATCTCGCGGATCCGTTCGCCTGCCTCGCGCGCATGCTCGATACCCCGAGGCGTGAGGACCATCAGGTGGTCGGGCTTTTTCTCGAAGAGCGTCTCGTCGACGTTGCCCTCCGCCTCACCATGACGAAGACACAGGATCCGCTTGGGTTTCACGAGCCAATGGTACCCGAACCGAGGCCATCGCGAAGTCGGTGACCTCTCGATACGACGAATGGCCGACGCAGCGCTTTGCGACGCCTCCTCGACGATATCGAAAGATTTTTCGTCTCTCGGCTTGACGGGCCATGACCGTGCCCACGACGATGAGGCGTCATGAAGATTGGCATCCTGACTTCAGGCGGCGACGCCCCAGGCATGAACGCCGCGATTCGCGCAATCGCCGTGGTGGGCGCTGCGCGCGGCCACAAGGTGGTCGGCATCCGCGATGGCTACGCGGGCCTGCTCGGAAGGCGCACGTTCGAGCTCGAGCCCGACGCCATCGAAGGCATCACGCGGCAAGGCGGCACCATCCTCGGATCGTCGCGGTGTCTCGAGATGCATGGTGAAGACGGGATCGCCAAGGCGAAAGCGAGCGTCGCGGAGCTCGGGCTCGAGGGGCTCGTGGTGATCGGCGGCAACGGCTCGCTCACCGGGGCGCACATTCTCGCCGAAGCAGGCGCGTGCCGGATCGTCGGGTTGCCCGCTTCGATCGACAACGACGTCGGCCACGCTGGGCTCGCGATCGGAGTCGACACCGCGGTCAACACCATCGTCGAGGCGTGTGACCGCATTTCGGATACTGCCCGCGCGCATCGACGTGCGTTCATCGTCGAGGTCATGGGTCGAAACTGCGGATTTCTCGCGATGCGAGCGGGTATCGCCGCCGAAGCCGACGCCATTCTCTACGGAGAAGAATCGCTCGACGAAGACCAGGTCGTCGAACGCGTGCGCAACGTGCTCCGTCGTTGTTTCGCAAAGGGCCGCACCAAGAAGCGCGCGCTCATCGTGAAGAGCGAGGGCCTCGCGATCCCGGTGGCCCATTTGCGCAAGCGCATTCAGGCCCACCTCGATGAAGACTGTCCGGGCGTCGACATCCGCGAGACGGTGCTCGGTCACGTCGTGCGCGGTGGCGATCCGAGCGGACTCGATCGAACCATTTCGCTTCGGCTGGGGTTCGCGTCGATCCTCGCGCTCGAGGGTCAGCTGACCGACGTCATGCTGGGTTGGGAACCTCCCTTCCACGTCGGCCGCGAGACCCTGGATCCGAGCATCCGCGTCGTCCGCTTGGCCGATGTGCTCGAAGAGACATCGCGCCTGCTCGACGGGTCGAGCCCGATCATCCAGCGTCGAATGGCGATGCTCCACCAGGTCGAAACGGCCCTCCCTGGGTGACGCCCGGGCAGTCTGATGGCTCGACAACCGGACCGAACGGTCACGTTGGTACCGCTGCTGGTCGGTTGTCGGCACGACGTCGGAAATGCCCCCAACGCGTTTGCGCAACGTCTAGCGAGATGGCGGAGCGTTGACGCACGCTCGATCGATTGCCGATACCCTGACAGAGTCGTGAGCGTCGCTTGCTCGTTTCGCAGGTACGCTCGGGGCGTCAGTGCTCGAGACGAGCGAGCCCACGAAGTGCGTGCCCGGAACCAAACGGGAGCTCGATGCGTACGAGACTGGGGTACGGTGGAGGCTCTGTGCAGATGGACGACGGCGTGAGAAGCGCGAGCTCGAGATTCTTGGAGTACTTCTTCGGTGGCGGGCCTCGCCATCCGAGCCGCTACCGCTTCGTCGAAGTGCTCTCCGTCGCCGCATACATCTGGGTCTCTTGGCTCATTGCCGTCGAGGTCTTCCACGGTCTCGCAGCGATGCCGATCGCGATTTGGCTCACACTTCCGACCGCCCTGGTGGCTCTCCTCTGGGCCGACTTCGTCTCTGGCTTCGTCCATTGGCTGGCCGACACGTACGCTACCGCGACGACGCCTTTCGTCGGCCCCAAGTTCGTGAAACCGTTTCGCGAGCACCACACCGACCCTCTCGCGATCACGCGCCACGACTTCATCGAAGCCAACGGCGACAACTGCTTCACGGCGCAAATCGCGCTCCTGCCGGCGTACTTCTTCTTCCCGATGCGCCACACCGAGTGGGGCGTCACCGCAGGTCTCTTCACGCTGCTCTTCAGCTTCGGGGTCCTCTTGACGAGCATCGCGCACGGCTGGGCGCACCTGGCCGAGCCGCCCCGCTTCGTGCGTATCTTGCAGCGCCTAGGGCTCGTTCTTTCGCCCGAGCACCACGCAATACACCACACGCCTCCGCATCACAGACACTATTGCATCACGACTGGATGGCTGAATCCATTCCTCGATCGGACCAAGTTCTTCCGTCGCATGGAGAAGCTTCTCGCGTTCGTCGGCATCCACCGAGGCAACGGTGATGAACGAAACGGCTTCCAGCTAGACTGATTTCGAAGCTTCGACGCCGACGGGCCGTCGGGCGGCCACCGTTCGTAGGCGCTCGACGCGCCTATCGGGAGTCAGGGCCGACCTGCTATGGTCGGGCTTCACCTTTGCGGGGAGTCTTGCGATGAAAGCTTCTACTTCTTCTTCCTCGGGGCTCTGGGGAGCGGTGCTCGTCGGAACGCTGAGCGCGGCGGCGGCGTGCTCGGCCGGCACCGGAGACGCGACCGGCGGCGCCGGTGGGACGGGTCCAGGCTCGGGGGGCTCTTCGGGAACCGCGATCCCCGACGGTTCGCTCACGCTCTCTCCGAACCCGATTCAAGTCGACGTCAACGGAGCCGACGTGTCCGTGGGCCTGACCGCCAAGTCGTCGACCGACGGTGACGTGACGAGCCGAACGGTATTCAGCCTCGTCGACACCAAGCTCGGAAGCTTCAACGGCGCGACCCTCACTGTTCCCGGCACGATCAAGTATGGCGGCAAGACGCAGATCGGAGGCGCCTTCGGCCCCCAGAGCGGCGCAGCAGACCTCCTCGTGAACCTTCACGCGCCCGACATCGTCGACCCGAGCGCTCCACCAAATGTCGCTGGCTGGTTCGGCAATGGTGACGGCGGGACTGCCCCATCTTGGGCCTATCCATTCGACCACACCATGATTCCGCGCAATCAGCCCGAGCTGAATTTTCAGTGGGTTGCGGCTCCAGGCGCAGGCGCCTACAAGCTCCACTTCCAAGGCGCGACGTACCAACGCGACGTCTACCTCGGACCGGGCGTCTGCAGCGGCGGAACGCAATGCGAGTTCCAGCTGACCGATGCCGACTGGGCCGACGTGGCCTCCGGGCTCGCTGGTGGCGACGTCACGGTCAGTGTCTCGGCGAGCGCGAGCCCCACGTCGCCCTCGGGCTCCGCCAGCATCAAGCTGGCGTTCTCCCCAGAAGACGTGAAAGGCGGTGTCTATTACTGGTCGACGACGATCACGGGCATCTACCGCGTGCCGCTCGGCGCCAAGACTGCGAGCGTCTTCATCCAATCGGGCAACAGCTACAACTGCGCGGGTTGCCACGCAGTCTCTCCCGACGGGAAGAAGGTCGCGATGGAGTTCGGCAGCGCCGAAGGCATCGGCGGCGGCGTCGTCGCCGGAGACAACGGACAGCAATACATCGTCAGCCCTGGCGGCGGCGCCGGTCAATGGAACCTGCAGACGTTCTCGCCCGACGGAACGAAGCTGCTCGTCAACTGGCACGGAGCGCTGCGACTCATCGACTCGACCACCGGCGCGCTCATCAGCACGGTTCCGCAGTCGCTGCTCGGTGGGAGCTACGGCTTCGCGCAACCCGAGTGGAGCCCCGACGGCCAGTCGATCGTCTTCGTGCGCATGCCGGCCAACGACCTCGAGTGGAACGCCAGCGACACCGGCGACATCATGGTCATGCCTTACAACGGCGGATCGTTCGGCACGCCCGAGATGATCGTTCCCAAGGGCTCCGACGTTCATTTCTATCCGACGTGGACCCCGGACTCGAACTGGATCGTGTTCGACAGCTGCCAGGGATGCGGAACGTACAACTCGCACACACCAGGCTCCGCATGGTGCGCGCGACGGCCGGCTCGACGCCGATCGAGCTAATCTCGGCGACGCACGCAATGAACGCCGGCACCAACTGGCCGCGCTCTGCTCCCTTCATTCAGCAGAACGGCAACCTGATGTTTTTCACGTTCTCGTCGTACGTGCCTTACGGCTTCATTTCGCAAGGCACCCAGCCGCAGATCTGGATGGCGGCGATCGATCTCTCGATTGCGCAGAACCAACCCGGCGCCGACCCGAGCTACTCGCCGTTCTGGCTCACGTTCCAAAAGACGAATGAGTCGAACCATCTGGCAACTTGGACCAAGTCGGTCGCGTGCACCGACTCGACCGAATGCCCCAGTGGCTTCGCTTGCATCTCGGGTGAATGCGTCAAAGAAGAGGTCCCCAAGTAGGCTCCGACCGAGTCACTTCTTGTTGCCAGTCAGCGCGACAACTGTTTACGATACGGGGCTCACGCACCGTATTCTGAAACAGGGCCGCGCGCCTTTTCCTCCTCCCGGTGGGAAAGTCCGTGCTCGTCGCCACCTCGCTACCGTGTCTGGCGGAACTGGGTTGCAACTGACTGGACGACGCAACGTGTGACGCCGAGGGGCTGGTCCCTCGGCACCTCCCTTGGTTCGCGGCCGGGCCGGGGAGCTCTCTCGGCAACCACTTCTCCTTTTCTCGATAGAACGCATTCGATAGAACGCCATCAGAGTTGAAACCAGAGTGGGACGTCCCGGTCCCGGGACCTGTTGCTACCGTAGCCGTGCTCTAGAATTCGGTCGTTGGAGAGTCAGCTTCATCCCCCGAACACCCAGGTTGTCGGGCTCTCGAACCTCCCGTCCAGAACAACGGTTGCTGTCGCGCCAGCCCTCGAGCCCGGTGTGGGCACCGGTGATGGTGAGACCCCGCACGTGCTTGGAGCGCGGCGGACCTCAAGATGAGCGAACGGCCGCGATGTTGAGGGCGGTGGGACGAGCCCACTGCCGTTGGTGAGGCACTGATGAGCACGCGACTCTACGTTGGCAATCTCTCGTTTTCGACGACGGCGGACCTGGTTCGCACGGCCTTCGCGGCCTGCGGAGAGGTGGTGGACGTTCACATCGTGACCGACCGACAAAGCGGGCAGTCCCGTGGCTTTGGTTTCGTGACGATGGGCACGGCCGAGCAAGCGCAAGCTGCCATTGCGCAGATGAGCGGCCAGAACCTCGACGGTCGTCCCCTTCGCGTGAACGAGGCCGAAGAGCGTCGTGAGCGTCCCGGTGGCGGAGGCGGAGGCGGAGGCGGAGGCGGAGGCGGAGGCGGAGGCGGAGGCGGAGGTGGCGGTGGTCGCGGCGGTGGTGGATTCGGCGGCGGCGGAAGCCGTCGCGGCGGTCGCGACGGCGGCGGTGGCCGACGCGGCGGCGGTGGTGGCGGCGGCTGGTGAGAGCGGAGCTGCGTCTCGTCGTGGGCTGCTCCGAGGAGAAGTCTCCGAGACAGCTCAAGAGGGCCGTGCCGAAGGGCGCGGCCCTTTTGCTTTCAATCGAACCGAGCCGCGCCTGCGAGAGCAGCCACCGTGAGAGCAGTGACCGCGCCCGACACGACGCCGCGGTTCGCCGACTACCCGGCTAGCGTCCGGACAGGCGTCACGCGTCCTGGCTTGGACTGCTCGCCGATGGCGTGGCTCGCTTCTGCGCGCGCACGAGCGATTGTTGCTCTTGGTCGACCGAGAGCGTGCCGCCGTCGAAACCTTCGCGGCTGTTGCGCCTTCGCTGGAGGAAATTGGCAACGTACTTCTTGAGCTCGGCCACCGTTCGGATCGCGTAAACGACTTTGAGAGCCCGGAAGCGCTTCTCGATGTCGGGCAGCCGGAAGACATCGCCCGCCAGCATGCTCGTGACAGCCTCTTGCATGCGGTAGATGTTGCGTGGGTTCTTGAAGATCCAGCGCATACCGGGGGTCGTGAAGCGATAGATGAACCAAGAGAACATCGTGATCCCTTTGCGGATCTTCTTGTCGTACTCGCGTTGGAGACGCGCCTCTTTGGATCGGTCGGCCAGAATTTCATCGACCATCGACGCAGCGTTCTCGGCGCTGTTCATCGCGAGATAGACACCGCTCGAGAAGACCGGATCGATGAAGGCGAAGGCGTCGCCGACCATGACATAGCCCGGGCCGGCCATTCGGTCGGAGGTGTACGAGTAGTTGCCCGTCGCACGAACGTCGGCGATGCGCGTCGCCTTCTCGAGCCGCTTCCACCCGGGAGGACAGAGCTGCAACGTTTCGGTCAGAAACTCTTCGTGGGTGCCTTTACGTCGCTTCAAATACTCGGGGTGACAGACCGCGCCGACGCTCATCACGTCGTTCTTGAGCGGGATGAACCACATCCATCCGTGGTCGAACCAGTAGATGCTGATGTTGCCCTGCTGATCGCCCGTTCGACGCTCCACGCCTTTGAAATGAGTGAATATCGCAGCGCTTCCGTGGTTCGGATTGCGGCGTTTGAGCCCGAGCTTCTTCGACAAGAACGTGTCGCGCCCCGATGCGTCGACGAGGTACTTCGCGCGAATCACGTGCTTGCCCTTGTTCTTGTCGGTCGCGTAGGCAACCGTTCGATGTTCGCTATCCCACTCGATTCGGTCGACCCGGACCTCTTCGCGGGTGTCGACGCCGCTCGCGGCGGCGTTGCGAAAGAGCATCTCGTCGAACTCGCTGCGCGTGACCTCGTAGGCGTTCGCCGGTGAGTCGGCGTAGGCGTCGGCGAAGTTGTAGGTGAGGTGGGTTTCGTCTTCGGGAAGCGAGAAGTCGGCGCCGAGCTTCACGACCCCCATCTCTTTCACGTGGTGCATGACGCCGAGCCTCTCGAGGATCGGCATGTTCATGGGGAGCAGCGACTCACCGATGTGAAACCTCGGGTGCCGGTCTTTCTCGAGCATGATGACCTTGCGACCTTTTCGGGCCAGCAACGCCGACGCGGTCGAACCGCCGGGGCCTCCGCCGACCACCAGAACATCACACTCGTGCTCTTGCGCTTCCATGGCTTGTTTCACCTCGAACACTCACGATTGGTGGCGTCGCGATCACGATCCAGAGTGGATCTTGAGCCCCGCGATTCCCTTTAGAACCGTCGTGTCTTCGACGGCCGAACCCTCGACATAGAGGTTCTTTAGATTCTTCATGTCTTTCAACGGAGAGAGGTCTTTCACCCGCGTTCGCTTCATCTGAATCATCTCGAGCTTCGTGAGCTTCGCGAGCGGGCCCAGATCGGTGACCTGCGTCTCGTCGAATTGTAGCTCTGTGAGGTTCTCGAGCCCGGCGAGCGGCTTGAGATCGGCGACCTGCGTCCGCCCGATGTCGAGCCGATCGAGCTTCGTGAGCCCGGCGAGTGGCGAGAGGTCTTTGACCTCGGTCACCGAGATTCGAAGCGACTCGAGGCTCTTCAGTCCGGCGAGCAGGTGCAGGTCTTCGAGCTTACCAGGTGCGAAGTAGAGCCCTTTCACACCTGTGAGCAGCGGAATGATGCAAGGGTCGAGCGCGTCGTTCGACTTGGCCTCGGAAAGGTTCAACGTCTTGACCTTGGCGAGCTCGTCTTTCTTGATGGGGCCCTCAAGTTTCTGGAGCTGGGTCCGAATCTGCTTCTCCATCGTCGGCTCGTCGAAGACGACTTCTAGACCCGAGCCGCAATCACGTGGCGGTTTCGCAGCGGTCGGGGCCGCAGTCGGAGGTGGAGACGAAGGCTTGGGCGCGGGAGCCGAAGGCTTCGACGAGGGCGTGGCGCTGGCCGAGGCGGGAGCAGGGTCGTCGCATCCCGAGAGCGCTGCCACGGAGAGAACGACGAAGGCGAGAGCGAGACGGTCGACGATCATGGAAACCTCGGCACGGAGAGCTCGGCACGAACACATCCAGGCAAACCCAAACTTCTCGACAGCGCAATCAGCTTCACGGTGCACGCTTCACACGAAACTCCACGCGCCGGTTCTGTTGACGACACGGCTCGTCGACGCCGCCGCAGAGGGGGGAGGTTGCTCCGTAGCCCGGCGCCTGCATCGGTTGCTTCACGCCGATCGAGGCGAGGTAGCGAACGACCGCAGCGGCCCTCCGCTCGGAGAGCTCTCGGTTGTGGTCGAAGGTCCCTTGGTTGTCGGTGTGACCTTCGACGACGAGGCCGATGATTTCGGGGTGCGTGCTCAAAATACCACCGACCGCCGCGAGCACTGCAAAGCTCTCCGGCTTGATCTGGTCTTTGTCGGTATCGTAAAAAATGGGGCGCGCGATCTTGATGCGGTCGCCCTCGAGCACCGCGTCGCCAGCGGGCTGCGGAGCCGCGACGACCTGAGCTGGCTGAGGCGCCGGAATCGGCGTGGGCGGAGGTGTCGTGTTGAACTCGGCTTTGGCAGCGCAGGCGGTCAGCGATAGAGCAGTCGATGAGAGAGCCGTCCATGCGAGAGCGGTCAACGAGCGAGCGGTCAAGCGAGCGACGACGAACGCGAGGCTGGGGTGCGTGGAGGAGCGCGAGCGCGAGCGCGTCGCCGATTCTTTGTCCGCCAGCTCAGTCGAAATCAGCTCGAACGCCATCGCCATCACCCTCTCGTTCGTGTCTTCAACCGGACCCATCGGGTACCACGGCGCTTTGCGACGACCAAGTCCGAACGGACTGACATGGTCGCCCCGAGGTGTCAGAAAGGACTGATAAGGTCGCCGTGCTGATGCGACGAGAACGAGCGACCGGAACGTGTTGGAGGCTCGTGCTCGCGGGCCTAGGGATTGGGGTTGCGGCGTGCGGGGATCCGAAGGGAGGTCTGAGCACGACATCGACGGGGGCACCGACATCGACGGGGGCACCGGCATCGACGGGGGCACCGGCATCGAGCGCGGCATCGACCGCGAGATCGACGCCGACGCCGACGCCGACCGCGAGCTCGACGGCGAGCTCGACGGCAACAGCGACGACGGTCGGTCCCTGTCCAGACGGAATGGCTCTCGTCCAAGGCGGAACCGTCCATCCGCTCGAGCATGCTCGCGACGTCCTCGTGCAGTCATTCTGCTTGGATCGATCGGAGGTGACGGTCGCTCAATACCGCGTCGCGGTCGAATCGGGGCGCGCCAAGCGAGTCTGCGACAGAGAGAACGATTGCCCCACGATTCCGATTCACACGGCGTGGCCCGGCGACGGATCGAGCGGCGGACTGAGCGCGGAAGACCATCTCGTCAGTCGATTCTGCAACGGCCAGAGAGCAGGAGCCGTCGACGACAATCCGGTGAACTGCGTGAGCTTCACCGAAGCAGAGAGCTATTGCTCCGGAATGGCTGCGAGGCTCCCGAATGGGGACGAATGGGAATGGGCTGCGCACGGGACCACGCAGACACCTTGGGGAACCCCGGTCGCGGTCGATGAGCCCTGTTGGGGAAAGCCCAAGAAACGTCTCGGCACGTGCGCAGTTCGTTCTCATGAAAAAGATCAGACGCCCGAAGGGATCTTCGATCTGGGGGGGAACGTGACCGAATGGGTCTCTCCTCCGCATCGCGCCGCGGCGAACCCCATTCGATGGGCCTACGGGGCGTCTTGGTATGCAATCGACGACGGCTACGTGCGCGCTGCGCTCGGCGGAGTTCAGATGCCCGCGACGCGGGCCGAGACCGTGGGCTTTCGCTGTGCCGCCGACGTGAAACCTCGCTGACGATCAGGGCTCGCTCACGAGCGCTCGACGCGCACCTGCGAGCTGTCCACAGGCCCCTCCCACGTCTCGACCACGGGGTCGACGAACGAGCGTGACGATCTCGTTCTTCACGAGGCGAGCAACGAACGCATCGAGCGCCTCCACCGTGGGCGGTCGAATCGACGGATCGGGGCCCGGGTTCACTGGGATGACGTTGACCCGACAAGCGAGCCCGGAGCACCAAGACGCGAGCAGATCGGCGTCGCTCGGGGCGTCGTTGAACCCGGCGATCAAGACGTATTCGAATAGAACTTTGCGCCCCCGCGGAAGCGAACTGGCGATTGCGTGGCGAAGCACACCCATGTCGAAGCGATCGTTGACGGGCATGATCGCGCTGCGCCTCGCGTCGTCGGGAGCGTTGAGACTGACCGCCAGCTCGGCGCGGCAAGTCTCGAAGAACGATGGGATCTTGTCGGCCACGCCGACGGTGCTCACCGTGATGCGCGACGGCGAAAGGCCGATGCCGCGTCCATCGGTCAGCATCCATGTTGCTTTTGCAACTTCACCTAGATTGTCGAGGGGCTCGCCCATCCCCATGAAGACGATGTTCTGAATGGCAGGCGCGCGATCGCCCCAGATGCGTCGCGCGATTCTCACCTGATCGACGATCTCTCCCGCGTCGAGCTGCCTCTCGAGACCGAGCGCGCCGGTCTCGCAGAAAGTGCACGCTCGTGCGCAGCCGATCTGACTCGAAATGCACACCGTCGTACGCCCGGGCCCAGGGATGATCACAGTCTCGAGGAGCCCTCCGTCTCTCGCTCGAAGCACGAGCCGCTCAGTCCGGTCGGAGGCAGGTACGCGCGCGTCGACTTCGAGCGATGGCTCGACTTCGAGGGCGAGAAGCGCTTCGAGCGCCCATGCGCCGACGCCGGCATCACGAAGCGCCTGCTCGCTCCAATCGACGTCTTGGTCGACCGAGAACACGTACCGGATCACCTTGGCGGCGGCCGAGCGTGCCTGGGTGCTGGTGCCGCCGGCGGCGACCAAGGCCGCTTCGAGCGAGCTCGGCGAATGCGAGCTCACGAGCGGAAGCTTGCCTCGGGCACGGGTCTTCGACGCGTCTCGGACCCTGCCTTGCTCGGAGCCGAACGTCGGAAGTGAAACGCGATGAGCCACGAGCGCGAGTTAGCACGCCCAGAACGCGGGCCGCATCGAAGACGAACGGGTTCGGCCTTCCTCGGGGCCTGTTCAGACGCTCCGCAGACGTCGGATCTCACTTCCGGCGACGAACGAAAAGCGAGATCCTCGGAAGGATAAGGTAGAGTGTCGCCGCTCATGCTCTTCCGACACTTCCGCGTCACGTGCCGGGCTTTGTTCGTCGCCGCCGCTCTAGCTTGCGCACTCCCTACCGGCGCTTTTGCCGCTGGCAAAGACGCGCAGGCCGAGAGCGCCTACAAAAAGGCGATGGAGGAAGACTACCTCGACACCAAGTTCGACGACGCCGAGAAGAAGCTCAACAAAGCCATCGAAGCTTGCGGCGAAAAAGCCTGCTCCCCGAAGGTGAAAGCGAAGCTCTACATGGGCCTCGGCATCGTGCTCGCCGGCGGAAAGAACAAGCTCGATGAAGCGAGAGAGAGCTTCGCAGAAGCCCTGAAGCTCGACCCGAGCGCCGCGCCCGATCCGGACTACGTGAAGAGCGAAATCAAGTTCGCGTTCGACGAGGCGAAGAAGACCAAGAAGGGTCCGAGCACGCCGAGCGGAACCGGCGGCAGCGACTCCGGTGCGACCGACGGCCCGATGAGCCACACGCCGCCCCCCGAGCAGAAGCTCAACACACCCATTCCGATCTACGTGACGCTCGACGACGACACCTTGAAGAAGGTGACGAACATGGAAGCGATCTACGAGGGCGTCGGAGCCAGCGCCCAGCGCAAGGTTCGCCTCGAGCGCAACGGGAAGACCTTCCGCGGGAACATCCCGTGTGCAGCCACGAGCAAGAAGGGCGCCGTCAAATACTGGATCACCGCCAAAGACAAAGACGACAAAGTCGTCGGGACAATCGGCAGCGAGGCCGCTCCCAACGAAACTCAGATCAAAGAGATGGTCGAGGGCAAAACGCCGAGCTGGCCCGGCTTCGCTCCGCCCGAGTCGTGTGGAGAATCCGAAGAAGAGCTCCGCGCTCGAAGCTCTGGGCGCCAGTGCGTCGACAACGGGGACTGCCCCGCCGAAGAACGTTGCGCGACGAACACCTGTTTGCTGCGGCCCAAAGCCTCTACCCAGGGCGAAGGCGAGGGCGAAGGCGACAAACCGAAAGAGCTTGAGACCGGCGAGAAGAAGCGTCGACATTGGTTGACGCTCGCGTTCGTCCCCGACTTTCCAGTCGTGTCGGGCAGCGACATCTGCTCGAAAGCAGGCCAGACCGATCAGCATTTCGTGTGCAGCCGCGCCGACGGAAAGCGCTACACGGGCACCCCGACAGCCGGCCAAGGCAACAACGTCAATGGTGGCCTCGGTGTCGGCACCATGCGCCTGATGATTGGCTATGACGGTGTCATCGTCGACAACTTCTCACTGGGCGCTCGCGTCGGCTACGCCTTCAATGGAACCAGCAAAGGCGGCGCGTCGTTCTTGCCGGTGCACCTCGAAGCACGAGCCATGTACGCGTTCGGCTCGCGCGCTTACACGGGTGCAGTCGTCCGACCCTGGATCTTCGTGAACGGCGGCCTTGCGCAGGTCGACTCCACCGTAAAGGTGCAAGTCGTCGAAGACGGGAAGGCGTGCGGCGCGGCGAATCCGAACGATTTCAAGAGCCCCTGCACAGACTGGGGCAAAGCAGGCGGGACCGACGGGAACACCCGCATCCAAACGCTCGACGCTGCCAAACAAGCTGGTCAGGGGTTCGTCGGCGGCGGCGCCGGAATCTCTTTTCTGCCGGCGAAGATGTTCGCAATCAATCTCGCATTTCGCTTCAGCGCGACGGTGCCTGTCTTCGTTCCCGTCCTGTCACCGGAGGCTGGTGTGAGTCTTGGCTTCTAACGAGCTCCTTCGCAGCGAGCGCATTCAAGCAGCGCTCGACTCTACTCTGGCCGGCGGCGATCAACGTGATCTCCTCGAGCTCATCGAGCGCTCGTCGGGCTATCCTGGCCCGCGGCCGAACGTCGATCTCGCCAAGGCCGTGGGCGCCGCGCTCGCGGGCGCCGGCAAGCCTGGCCTCCAGCTGACCACGTTCCTTCTCGCCGACAAGAACGAGTATTTCAACCGCATCGGTCTCATGGCGCTCGCGACGCGCGCATCGAATCCGAAAGACAAGAGCGGGGCTTTCGACGCGATCCACGACCGCGCCGACGAGCCTCGCAAGTCGGCCCGCGACGCCGTCATCGACGCCGTGTCGATCGTCTTGGTCGCCCGTGGTGAAGAAGCGGTGCCGCTCCTCGCCGCCTACACCGATGGGTACCTCCACGCGTACGTCGCTCTCGAGGCGCTCACGCGACGGGTGGTCCTCGATCGACTCACCTCCCCGGCCGAGCTCTTGTTGCGACTCGGAGAAGCCTTCGATCTCGCCGACGTTTCGCCCCGAGCCGCCGAACGCAGCCAAGGGGTCCGGCTCTTGCGCGAGGGTTTCCCAGGGCAAATCTCGCGGACCGCGCATCGATTCGAAGAGGTCCTCGACTGGCTCGAGGTCCAGCTCGCCAAGAAGCGACCCGAGACGCGGCAAGTGCTCGAGGAGGCGCTCGTCGCACTCAGAAAAGCTTCGCTGAGCGAAGCGGCGACGGCTCGCCTACGCGCCGTACATGCTGCGAGCGCCCCGATTCCAAGAGATCTCGCTCGCATCGTCCAAGGCACACGGAAACGCGGCCGCGGGCGTTAGGGCCCGGGCGAGCTACCCTCCATTCATGCGCCGGATCTCCTTCGTCGTGGCCGCGTTGGCGTTGGTGGCGATCGCCGCGTCGCCTTCACGCGCCGAGCCCGCGAAGGCCTCGCCGTCTGCGCCAAAGAAGACCTATGTGGTCGCGGCGATGGGCGATTCGCTGACCGACCCGAAATCTCAAGGCGGGAAATACCTCGAGCTCTTGCAGAAGCGCTGCCCGAAAAGCCGCTTCGATTCCTTCGGCAAGGGCGGCAACATGGTCAATCAGATGCGCAAACGGTTCGAACGCGACGTGTTCGCCGCAGGCACGGGCGAGCCGCGACCGAGCTACACGCACGTGATTGTCCTCGGTGGCATCGGCGACATTCTGAGCAACGAGACCGCCAAACGAAGCGTGCATCAGATCGAGGCCGACCTCTTGCGCATGTACGAGATGAGCCGCGCCCACGGCGCCAAGGTCATCGCATTGACTTTGCCACCTTGGGGCGGAGCCAAAGCCTACGACGGCGCACGCCACAGCATGACGGTCGAGGTGAATCGCTTCATCGTCGACCAGCCGACCCGACAAACCGTCGACTTCGCCGTCGACATCCATCCGCTGCTGTCGTGCGGCGATTCGAAGAAGCTGTGCGACGAGTATGCTTGGAAAGACCACCTGCACTGGACCCCGAAGGGTCACGAGGTGGTCGGAGAAGCGCTCTACTCTGCCGTCTTCAGCGACTGCGAGTGATCACGTCGCTGCGCGCTCCACCGATCGCGCATCACGCAGAAGGTGGATCGTCGCCGAAGCGAAGTCGTCCGTCGATTTCTTCGGCGACCGTTCGAAGGTCTTCGACAGCCTGAACCTAGTCGCCCACGAGATAGGCGCCGATCCCATCGAGGGCGACGAGAGCCAAGCTCGCATTCACGCCACGCTCGGCGAGCGCGCCGATGACGTCCGGGTTCTCCAGCAAGCTGTCGAGCTCACCGAGCAGCTCGCTGAGCTCCCCCGTGGGATCGGCCTGGGGGCGCTCGCCGACATCCGCCTCGTCCTCATCGCTCGTCGTGGTCTCGGCTTCTTCAGTTCGCGCAGCCGTGGCGGTGGTCTCGAAACGCTCAGCGAACCGTCGTCGTCGTGCGAGGAATCGAGGAAAACCCCATATGCGGAGGCTCTTGTCCTGGCACGCATTGGTACTTCGAGAAGTCGGTGACGCCGACCGAACGAAGCAGATCTTCATCCAGCCACGCCTGCCCTTTTCGGTCTTTCGGCTCCTTCGAAAGAAGCTCGACGGTCGAGTCGGCGATGATGTCGGGCTTGCGCCACATCGAAGGGCCGCCGAGCCCGAAGTTGATGGTCGCGTAGCTCTCGACCGCGGTCGCCGGCCAAAGCGCGTGTCCCGTCACGTTGTGCTCTTCGTATTCGTCGGCGATCGCTTGGGCGATCATGGTCATTCCGAATTTCGAGACCGAATAAGCTCCATGACCCGCGACCGCGTGTCCGTCGACCGCCGGCGACATCATCACGATGTGCCCGAATTTTCGCTCGACCATGTGTGGGAGAACCGCGTGCGCGAGGACGAACGACGCGCGCACGTTGATGTTCATGATGAGGTCGAATTTCTTCACGGGCGTTTCTATTACGTCGGCCCACCAAAGTGCCCCAGCATTGTTTACGAGCGCGTCGATGCGTCCGAGCTGCTGAATGGCGTGCTGGACCGTGGCTTCGCAGGCATCGGCGTCGCGAACGTCGAGACGGACTGGGAGCGCTTTTCGGCCCAAAGCTTCGATCTCTTTGGCGACGCTGTAGATCGTTCCCGGCAGCCGCTCGGAATCGACCTCACTTTTGGCAGCGATGACGACGTCAGCCCCCTCGCGGGCGCAAGCCAGAGCCACGGCTCGGCCGATGCCGCGTGATGCTCCCGTGATGAAAACGACGCGATCCTGAAGGCGCATTCACCGGGCCCTACCACGTGGTTCGAGAATCGTGAAGGGTGACCCCTTTGGGTCCCGACGCGACATCAGGAAGAAAGTTGGCTATGAAGAAGTAATACATGCGAGCGGGAGCCAGACTGACCCAACTTCGGACGGCCGTGTTCATCGCGGCGATCGCCGTTCCGTCGTCGCTCGCGGCCCAACCAATCGACCCGAACGCCGGGCCGCTCCCAAACCAGGCTGCTCCGCCCGACCAGGCCGCGCCGCCCGACCAGGCCGCGCCGCAAGCGCCTGCCCACGGTCCTGTTCCGGCGAAAGCATCTTCGAAGGCGTCGGCCAAAGAAGACCCGGTCGAGCCTGCGCGCGGCGTGGGACCACCGGTGAGCCATCCTTCGCCTGTCGTGCGCACCGATCTCCAGCCCGGAGACAAGCGCCCTCTCCAAAGCTACGAGGGCAGGCCGCACAAGTCTTCGCCCGTCGAAGGGCTCCTCTGGGTCCCGCGGATCGTCTTCTTCCCTGCTTACGTCGTCTCCGAATTCGTTTTTCGTAAGCCGCTCGGGCTCTTGACCGTCGCGGTCGAACAAAACGACGTCATTGCCAAGATCACCGACACATTCACCTTCGGCCCGACCAACAACGTCGGGCTCGTGCCGACGGCATTCATCGATTTCGGGTTTCGCCCGAGCGTCGGCATCTATCACTTCTACGACGACTTCCTCGTTCCGAAGAACAACCTCCGCGCCAGCATCGGGACCGGCGGAAGCCGGTACTTCAAAGCGTCGGTCGCCGACCGCGTTCCACTTCGCATCGACGCCGCCGGCGAGGTGAAGACCTACCTCCAGCTCGAGCTCGACGGCTTAGCACGCCCCGACCTGAAGTTCTGGGGCATCGGGCCGAGCACGCTCGCCAACGACGTTGGTCGCTACGAGATGCGGTCGGTCGGAGGTGGCGCTCGAGTCCATGCCGATTTCTGGAAAGGCTCGTTCCTCGAGACGTGGGCGAACGCTCGGCACGCTTCATTCGCCGATGCCGAATGCATCCGTGTGCGATCAATCGACGTCATCCCGTCGACGCTTTCCTGCAAGGCGACCACGATCATCGAGCAAGTTCGCGCGGGTCGCTACGCGCTGCCGCCAGGCTTCGCCGGCTATGCCGCCATCAAGGTCGGGGGGCGGCTGGTGCTCGATTCTCGTGCTCCACGTCCCAAGCCCGGGTCGGGTGTCGCGGTGGACGTACGCGCCGAGCACGGAACGGTCCTCTCGGGGGCCCAACACGGGAGTTGGCTCTCCTACGGAGCGTCGCTCGGGGGATTCGTAGATCTCACCGGCACCCGCCGCGTCCTCGGCCTCATCGTCGACGCGCGTTTTCAAGACAAGCTCCAAGACCATTTCGCCTTACCGTTCACCGAGCTCATCGGCGCGAAGCGCCTCGATTACGTGCCCGAAGACGATCTCTTGAGAGGATTCTTGCCGGGTCGCCTCCTCGGGACGAGCTCACTCACGGCGGCCCTCGACTACGAATGGCCGATCTGGGCGTTCCTCGACGGGACCATGCAGGCAGCCGTCGGCAACGTCTTCGGAGACCATCTCCAAGACTTCAAGCTCGAGAAGACCCGCCTTTCCTTCGTCGGCGGAATCACGTCGCCGAACCACCGCGATCACCAATTCAATCTGTTGGTCGGCTTCGGAACGAAGACGTTCGAGCAAGGCGGCGGCCCAGAGAGCCTGCGTTTCCTCCTCGGTGGAACGACCGGATTCTGAGATACGGAGCGAGTGGCCCATCGAGATAGCCGCTAGACGCTCGTAGACATCAGAAGTCGGGAGCGTTGCTGGTGGGCCGCTCGATGCCGACGAGCTTGTATCCACGCTCCTTGCCGAGATCGTAAAAGTGCATTCGGAGGGGCCCGGGCGCGAGACCATTCTCCACATCGACGACCGCGTAGCGGCTTTCATCGTCGTCTTTCACACCCTTGTCGTCGACGAGCCGCGGCAGCGTGACACACACCTCCCCCTTGGCTGCGGGCGCGACCGTGAGGGCCCTCTTCTGCGTAAGCTGGCCCCCCGACCACATCTGTCCCGCGTAGCGGAAGTCAGCCTCGGGCCAAGTTCCAGTCTCCCGCGCAAGGTCGGTCCCGCAAACCTGGTCGCCGGAAACGCGCACATCGGTGACGGGAGACAGGTTCGCGAAATAGCGTCTACGAATCGCGTCGCGTCGCCCGATGAGCGTCTTCGTGAGAAAGGCAGTGTGCCTCGAATCGGTGTAGTCGCCGAGCTTTACCGTCGCGGCGATGCGCTCGTCGTCGAATCGAGAAATGATGCGCGCGGCCCACGCACCATCGAGCTCGGTCATTCGGGCGAATGCGGGGTTGGGATAGCCACCTTTCCAGGCATCAGGCTCGAAGTCGGCCCGAAAGTAATCGAACACCTCGAACGCTGGATTCGACACCTGACGGTCCCATGGGCGCGTCGGAATGCCGAGCGTGATGAAGTCGAGCGCCACGTCACCCGGGTCGAAATAGTAGCTATGCCCAATGCGTCGATTGAGGCTCTCCCACTCCCAATGGCTGCCGAAACAATCGCCGAGGTCGATGTACCAATGAATGGTGTGGCCTGGTGAAGCGTCTTTGGCGTCTTTCGCGAGCGCGGCCCACGTCGTCATGGTGTTCTGTTCGCGCGAGTCGAAATGCCCGAGCCACGCGGCCATTAGACGAGCGCCGCGCAGATCGCGTCGGTCTTCGTGTGCGATGACGTCGTTCGGATCGTCTTTTCGTGTCTCCTCGTATTCGAATGGTCCGAGCGTGCGACCCGACAGCCACCGCGAGGCGACCATGCGAACCAGGTCGCCGCGGGTTTGGGCCGCGTCGAGAATGCCGTCGAGCTCGGCCTGACCGAAAAGTCGTTTGACCCCGCTGTTGTCTGCGAACATCAAACCCGGCGTCAGCTTGAGGAGACTCCGATGCAGGTACACGACGGTATCGCATACCGTCCACCAGCCGGCCGCGTTGTAGAAGCGTGACGCGATCGCCGTCGCGCCGGTGGCCTTCTCGCCTTCGACGGCCTGGTCCGCTTTCAGCATGAACTTACCGACGCCCTCGATGTTCACTCGAAAGCCGGGATTGGCCCCGTTGGCTTTTCCGAGATCGATGACCCAGGTCCCCGGGGCCGACTTGGCAGGATCGATGTTGTTCTTCCCGCAGCTACCACGAAGAATGTCGTCGACGATCATGGGCCGAAGGCCGATCCGGTTGGTGAACCAACTCGAGTCGGGCACCTCGTCCATCGAGTTGACGTTCCGCGCCTCGAAGCCTGCATCGGCGGCAAAGAATTTGGCGATCGGTCGGAAGACCGTCTTGTCGGCGACGTCCCATGCGAATGGTGAGACGTACTCCTCGGGACGACAGAGCTTCTTGCCGGGGTGCTCGGGATCGGGACGGCATGGAACCGACACCGGGCGCAGGTCTTCGTCGACCCAGACCGGATCTCGCAAGGCGAAGCGCCGGACCACGCCCGCACAACCGAGCGAGCCCCCGAGGGCCACGAGCGATGCGAGCGAAAGGGCCGAGCGAGAAATGCGCAGCATCGAGCGAGTGGAGCGGGGCATCGGGTTCCTCATCGAGACCAGGCGGTCCACTGTTTCCAAAAGACCGAGCGTACTCCAATTTCGGGAGTCGTCGCGTTCACGACGGCTCAGGCTCGTCGGCGATCTCGCCAGATCCCGCTTCGCCACCATGACTTCGTCCTCTTTCGAGATTCGCGAACGAGATGGATCCAGACGGCGATCAAGACGAGATTGAGGCCAGCGAACGCTCCGACTCCGAGCTTGAGCGTATCTGCGAGGACGAAGACCACCAAGGCCGAGCCCACGTCTCCCATGCGAACGATGAAGCTGTCGGCGGCCTGTCTCGCCGGGTACTTCATTTTGCGCGTGCTGGCTCACCAAGAAGCTGACGATGGCGCTCCCGACGATCGAGCCGAGTGACGCCCCGAGCGCGTACGCGCGGAACGAGCCCCAAGAACTAGAAGAAGACCAAGTTCGACATGAAGAAGAGACTGACCCCGGCGATGAGTCGGTTTCGCGGGAGTCGGTTTGCGAAGCTCGCATACGCGGGGACCGCGAAGAACAAGGCGGCGGCGATGACCGCCCCCCATGTAGCTCTTGTACTAGGCCCCCTTCGGGACGCTCATGATGAGCGCCTCGCGCACGGGCTTGTTCACGTAGTACGCGCAGAGCACCACGAAGATATCGAGCGTGAGGAGCAGCGCCGTCGGTCCCTCGCCTTCGTGAACCTCGGTGAAGCTTCCGAGGACGCGTTCCAAAGTGGAGCGAGAGTTCATCGATTCGGCGGGGGCTTCCGTGTCGGGGCCAGAGCGACTCGATGCGAGCACACACGAAAAGTGTCGTAGGGAAGCCTCGGGTACGCGACGGCTCGATCCGAGAGTGAGCCGCGGTCGAGCTCGGTCGAGCGACCGCTTCTTTCGTCGGCGGCACTGGCTTGCAGGAGGCGTGCTAGGGTGGAAACGGTGACGAGAAGGTCAAGGGCCCCCACGCTCCTGGTGGAGCTTTCGAACTGTGTCTTGCTCATCGGTGGCGAAGGCAAGCTCGAGGTGGCCGTCGAACGCGCCGCGAACGCCGCGTGTGGCGCGCGCGTCATTCGCGCCGAGCTCCAGAAGCTCACCACCGTGGCGACCGAAAACCGGCCGTTCGCAATCGTCGTCGCCAAAGAGATCCACGAGTTCGGCGGCGCCGAGCTCGAGGCTCTCGCCCGCGACGTCTCGGCCGAGCTCATCGTGGTCCCACACACGGTCCAAGCCCCGGTTCTCACCGCGCTTTTGATCGAAGCGGCCGCCCGTCTTTCCTGAGCGTCGATTTTTCTCGAACGTCTCGTCCTGAATGTCCCGTCGGAACGGAGGTCGCCCACATCGATCCGTGGCCAGGCGTGTAGGGCGCGACACGATGAGTTTCGTGCCGATCCCCGACGCTTCGCGATAGGCTTCTCGGCGCCGGCCCCGAGACCCATCGGACCTACCCGGCGGGGAAGATCGCACGATCGATGACGGACACGCTCGAACGCGCCCGGGACGAGTTCCTCTCCGAGGCCGAAGAGATCATCGAGAGCCTCGGGAGAGACCTCGTCGCCCTCGACGAGTCGATTCGGAGCGGAGTCGCGGACCCAGACCTCGTCAACGACATCTTCCGAGGTGTCCACACGCTGAAGGGCCTCTCCTCGCTCTTCGGTGCGACGCGGCTCGCGACGATTTCTCATGCCCTCGAGACGCTCCTCGACGCGTTGCGACTCGGGCGCGCGGAGCTCGATCGCAAGACGCTCGACAACCTCTATCGGTCGGTCGAGGTCTACCAGCAGCTGCTCATCGCCGAGAAAGACCAGAAGCACGAGGTGCCACTCGCCGACTTCGAGGCGCTGCTCGAGTCGCTCGAAGGTCGCCAGAAGCCGGAGCCCAAAGACGTCGAGCTCGAGCAGTACGACATCGACGCATCGATCTTCGCCGTGCTCACCGAGTACGAGGAGCATCGGCTTCGGACGAACGTTCAGGGTGGGACGCCAATCTTTCGTCTTCGCGTCAACTTCCAGCTTCTCACCATCGACGAGTCGCTCGACCAGCTCAAGGTGATCGCCAAGCCTCACGGCGAAATCATCACGTATCTGCCGACGGGCGCCGGAGCCGACGCCGACTCGATCGAGCTCGACATCTTGATGGCTTCGAAATCGCCCATGGCGACTCTCGCCGAGCTCTTCTCGCCTCTCGACGCGGAGGTGACGGAAATCGCTCGAAAGCTCTCCGCGCCGCGGGCCAAAGCCAAGGCGGTCGAGATCACCGAGAAGAAGGCGTCGGCCCCGAGCTCGCGCGGCGAGAGCGAGTCAGTCGAAGACGACGGCCCGACGCGACGAGGCTCACTCTTGCCTCCGGCCGGGCGGTCACAGACCCCTCCCGACCGACTCGTGGCGTCGGTTCGCAGCGTGACGCAGACCGTTCGTGTCGACATCCACAAGCTCGACCTCTTGATGAACATCGTCGGCGAGCTCGGAATCATTCGCTCGGCGTTCGAGCGGCTCAGCGATCGCGTCCGAGGCGCCACGCAAGACCGAGCGCTCATCGGCGATCTCGTTCGTCTCAATCGCACCTTCGACAGACAACTCGAGGCGATCCAGCAAGGGATTCTCGAGGTCCGCATGGTCCCACTCGGCCAGCTGTTCGAGCGCCTCGCTCGCGTCGCCCGACAAATAGGTCGCGACCTCGACAAGCAATTCAACCTCGTCATCACGGGCAGCGAGACCGAGGTCGACAAGCTCATCGTCGAAGAGCTCAGCGATCCGCTCATGCACATGATGCGGAACGCGATTGACCACGGGATCGAAGTCGCGACCGATCGGGTCACCGTCAGCAAGCCCGAGATCGGCACCATCGCGCTGAACGCTTTCCAGAAGGGAAGCCACGTCGTCATCGAGCTCGAAGACGACGGTGGGGGCATCGACACCGAGCTGCTCCTGTCGATCGCCCTGAAGCGGGGTCTCATCAGCCCCGAAGACGTGCGTTCGACGAGCCGCAAAGACGTGCTCGGCCTCATTTTTCTTCCAGGCATGACGACCAAGCCATCGGTGAGCGAGCTCTCGGGTCGGGGCGTCGGAATGGACGTCGTGAAAACGAACATCTCCAAGCTCGGCGGGATCATCGATCTCCAGAGCGAGGTCGGGATCGGGACGAAGTTCACGATCACCCTTCCGATCACGCTCGCCATCATTCGAGCGCTCGTGGTCGAGGTGACGGACCGCACCTTCGCAGTACCTCTCGCGAACGTTCGCGAGGCGGTCGCACTCGCGACCGGCGACACGTTTCATGTCGATGGGAACGAAGTGATGACGCTCCGCGGGACGACGCTGCGACTCTGCCGCTTGTCGACTTTTTTCGAGCTTCCGACCCTCGAAGGCCCCCTTGCCCCCAACCTTTCTGTGAAGCAGTTCGTCGTCGTGACGACGGCGGGGACCACACGACTCGGTCTCGTCGTCGATCGCCTGGTCGGTGGTCAAGACGTGGTCATCAAAGCACTCGGCCCGAGCCTTCGCGAGGTTCGGGGCTTCGCCGGCGCTGCCGAGCTCGGCGACCAACGCCTCGGGTTGGTCCTCGACACGCCGGCCATCATCGAGGAGCTCGCTCTCGAAGGAAGAGCCAAACCCGCCCTGAGGAGATCCGTTGGCTAACCTCGTTCACAGACGCGGCGATCGCGCGAAGGTCGCGCGGGCACGCGGGGCGGTCGTCGAATATCTCGCGTTCCGGCTCGACGCCGACCTCTACGCGGTTCCCGTCGCCACGATTCGAGAAATCGTGCGCCCGCCCCCCATCACGCCAGTACCGAGAGCGCCTCGCGCCATCCTAGGAATCATGAGCGGGCGCGGTCGGGTCGTCACGGTCGTCGATGCCCGACGAAAGCTCCGTCTCGCTGAGGCTCCGGTGTCGGGACGCAGCCGCATTCTGGTGACCGAGCATGGCACCGAGCGAATCGGGCTCCTCGTAGACGAGGTCCTCATGGTCTACCGCCTCGGAGAGCCCGAGATCGAGCGCGCGGCGCAGGGCATCGGGAGCGACATCGGCGACTACATCGCCGGGGTCGCCCGGCCCGCCGACGTGCGCGCCGAGACCGGAATGAGCGTCCGACTCGGCGGGGCCCTCTCGGAGCGCAACCCACGCATGCCCGCGGGGCTCGGTGGCCGCGCCGAGGACATCGCGGAGAAGGTTCTGGAGCGGGCAGCGGTCGTGAACGAAGTCGTGCTCATCCTGCTCGACCTGAAGGCCCTGTTCGCGACAAACTGGGAAAAGTGATTCGTCCCCGAGCCAGGAGCGGCGCCCGCGCCAGAACGAGCCAACAACGCGGCGAGGCGAAGAAGAGCTTCGTCCGCTTCGTGGTGGGCGAGACGCTCTACGCCTTCGAGGTCGAGCACGTCCGGGAGATCTTGCACCGTGGCCCGGTCACGCTGCTTCCACACATGCCCGAAGAGGTCGCCGGCGTCGCGGATCACCGCGGCGACGTCATCCCGATCGTCGATCTTCGGTTGAAGTTCGGGATGCAGGAGATCCCGACCGATGGCTCCGAGCGGCGCCCCGAGAAATGGATCGTCGTGAACTCCCCGCTCGGCATCGTCGGATTTGTCGTCGATCGCGTCATCGACGTCGTCGGGACGAACGAGTCGCTCGGTGCGCCGCCCCTTCTCGGAGGCCAGATCGATCGGGGAATCAAAGGGGTTGCCGCGATCGACGGAGCCCTCATCTTCGTGCTCGACGTCGACAGGCTGTCGAGCAGCGTGAAAGACCTCGCCCCAGCGCTCGATTCGGAGAGTCTCGCCGACGGATCGCGCTTATGAACGAGGCGACGCTGAGCACCAGTGATTTTGCGCTCATCACCGAGGTACTCGGGCGGCATAGTGGTATCGAGTTTGGACCCGAGACACGATCGACGCTCGAGCGCCGCATTCTGAAGCGGGTCGGGGCTCTCGGACTCGACAGCTTCGCCGGCTACGCCCAATACATCGACAGTCTGCCGGCCGACCACGCCGAGATTCAGAACGCGATCGAGCAAGTCACCATCAAGGAGACCTATTTTCTCCGTGAGGCCCTGCAAATCGAGGCGCTCCTCGCAGAGCTCTCTGGGCGCAAAGACATCAGCCGAGCGCGGACCGAGCTCACCCGGCTGAACCTTTGGAGCGCCGGCTGCGCGACCGGCGAGGAGGCATATTCGATCGCGATGGTGCTCGCCGAATCGCACGCCATCGACATGCGCAGCGTCAAAATCATCGGAACCGACCTCTCGAAGAAGTCGATCGAGACCGCGCGAAAGGCGGTCTATGGGCATTCGTCGTTCCGCGCCATGCCTGCCGATCTGAGAAATCGCTACTTCATCAAACAACCCGAAGGGGATCTGGTCCGAGACATTTTGCGCGGCGCGGTTCGCTTCGCGTGCTCGAACATCATCGAGCGCGAGCGCTCGGTTCTCGGGGGCCAATTCGACGCGATCTTCTGTCGGAACGTGCTCATCTATTTCGGTGAGGCCGCACGGCAGACGGCGCTCGACGTATTCTACGAGCACCTCGCGCCCGGCGGTATCCTCTGCCTCGGACACTCCGAATCACTCCTCCGCTCGACGACGCCATTCGAGCCATTCTCCACGCGCGCCGGCATTCTCTACCGAAGACCGCTCGAACGGCCTCGCGCCGAAGCGAGCCACGCGATGCCGCCGCTGCTCACGCCGACTCATCCGAAGGGGCGACGCTGATGGCTCCGCCTCTTCGCGTTCTGGTCGTCGACGACTCGATCGTGAATCGACTGAGCATCGAGAACGTCCTCGCTGCGCACGAAGGGATCGAGGTCGTCGGGCGCGCGAAAAATGGTGAAGAGGCGCTCCAGATCGCCCTCGCAACCAAGCCCGACGTCATCACGCTCGATCTCGAAATGCCGCGCATGGACGGCTTCACCTTCCTCCGCATCCTGATGTCGAAGCGGCCGACGCCAGTGATCGTGGTCTCGAGCTATGGGAACAAGGAGACCGTCTTCCGCGCGCTCGAGCTCGGTGCGGTCGACTTCGTCGCCAGAAACGACGCTCATCCCGAAGACCGCAATCATCTGAAACAGGTGGTCGAGAAGGTGCTGCTTGCGCGATTTCTGCGACCGCTGCCGACGTCATTTCCCAAGACACCACCCCCGTCTCAGCAGCGCGGTCGCCCTCCCCTCGACTCATTCGAAGACCGACGGGCGCCTACGTTCAAGTACGTGGTGGTCATCGCGGCATCGACCGGAGGTCCGACGGCATTGCTCGAGATCTTCGCCCGACTCCCTCGAAAGTTCCCGGGCGCAATCCTCGTCGCGCAACACATGCCCGATCGGTTCACGAAGACGTTCGCCGAACGACTCGACAAGCGCGGCGCGATGCCCGTGCGCGAGACGAAAGACGGAGACGTCGTGATGCAAAACCAAGGATTCGTGAGCCCGGGCGGCCTCGTGACGAGACTCAAGCAAGGTGCTCCGGCGGTCGGCGAGTTCGTCCTCGCGGTGGGTCTGCCGACGCTCGCCGATCGCTATGCTCCGAGCGCCGACGCTTTGATGGGGTCGGCGGCGAGGGTGGCTGGCGCAAGAACGATCGGGATCATTCTGACGGGAATGGGAGACGACGGAGTTGTAGGAGCACGCGCCATTCGCGCGGCCGGCGGAAAGGTGATCGCCGAGAGCGAGCTGACGGCGGTCGTCCACGGAATGCCCGGGGCCGCAATTCGTGGCGGTGTGGTCGACGGAGTGTTGCCCCTCGGTGACATCGCGACCTACCTCGCGACGCTCAGCTGAGACAATTGCTTTTGATTGGCCATCGGAACGGATTGGCCGCAACCGAAATGACGTTTCAGCGCGCTCGAAGCGGCCTCTTGGGTCGGGGAGCGGCTCTGCGCTGCATGTGTATCGGCAGCGCGCCTTTACCGTCTTTCGGGGGAACGAGGCAATGTGGCTTGGCGCCGATCAGGTCGCGCCGCCCAGCGGCGACGAGCGCCTCCCTCGTCTCGTCGTGATGCGTGACATCCCAATAGAGCAAGAGCGCTTTCTGCAGCCTCTTGTCGTGCATGTCTTTGGCGGTGTAGACGGCCTCGCGCGTGAGAGGGTCGATTCCGGTGTAGTACATGCAAGTGGCCATCGACATCGGCGTCGGGATGAAGTCTTGAACCTGTCGCGGCCGCATGGCGTTCTTCTTGAGATAGAGCGCGAGATCGACCATGTCGCCGAGCGTGGAGCCAGGGTGGCCAGAGATGAAATAGGGCACCAGAAACTGCTCTTTTCCGGCATCGCGGCTCGCGCAAGCGAAGGCCTCGGCGAACCGCTCGTAGCTCGCGATGCCAGGCTTCTTCATTTTGTCGAGGACGTCGTCTTTCGAATGCTCCGGCGCCACCGAGAGCTGGCCGCCCGTGTGATGCCGCGCAAGCTCCCGGACGAAGGCCGGAGAGCGCTCGGCGAGATCGTAACGAACCCCCGATGCGATCAAGACCTTCTTCACACCAGGGGCCTCGCGAACTTTCTGCATGAGATCGATGAGCGGGTCGTGGTTCGTGACGAGGTTCTCGCAAATCTTCGGATGCACGCAGGAGAGACGCCTGCACGATTCCTCGATCGCGTCGTCTTTGCACCGCATCTGATACATGTTCGCCGTCGGCCCGCCGAGGTCGGAGATGACGCCACGAAAGTCGTCCATGCGCCTGAGCGCGCGCACTTCTTTTAGAATGCTTTCGGCAGATCGCGATTGGATGACGCGACCCTCGTGCTCGGTGATCGAGCAGAACGTGCATCCTCCGAAGCAACCTCGCATCGTGACGATCGAATGCTTCACCGTCTCGTAAGCAGGAATCGCCTCGGCGTAGGCGTAATGCGGGACGCGCGCGAACGGCAGATCGTAGAGCTCGTCCATGAGCGCGGTCTCGAGGGGGATCGCGGGCGGATTGAAATAGACGCCCTGCGTCCCGTGCGGCTGGAGGAGCGGTCGACCATTGCCGGGGTTCGTCTCGTATTGGAAGGCCCGTGACATCTCTGCGAATGCCACCTTGTCGGTGCTCACTTCCTCGTAGCTCGGAAGAAACAAGACCTTCTTGTCGGCGACGAATCGTGAACGAGGGATATCTTCCCATTCGCCTTTGTTCAGCACGACCGCCGTACCGCGGACGTCACGGATGGTCGACATGGGCTCGCCCTTGCGGAGGCGCTCGGCCACTTCCCACACCGGCCGTTCGCCCATACCGAAGATGAGGAGGTCGGCCTTCGCGTCGAGGAGGACGCTGCGTTTGACCTGATCGCTCCAGTAGTCGTAATGGGCAATCCTACGCAGCGACGCCTCGATGCCGCCGATGACGATGGGCACCGAAGGAAACGCCTGGCGCGCGAGGTTCGAGTAGACGAGCGTGGCGCGATTCGGCCGGAGGCCGACGCGACCGCCCGGCGAATACTGATCCTCGGAGCGAAGCTTCTTCTGGGCAGTGAGCTTGTTGAGCATCGAGTCGAGGTTGCCCGCCGTGATGCCCACCATGAGCCTCGGAACACCCATGCGGAGCAGGTCGTCGGGCTTTCGCCAATCGGGCTGCGCGATCATGCCGACGCGGAATCCTCGTGCTTCGAGGAAGCGTCCGATGAGCGCGCCGCCGAAGGCCGGATGGTCGACGTACGCGTCGCCGTTGACGATCAGAATGTCGACCGCGTCCCAGCCACGCGCCTCCATTTCAGCTCGCGACGTCGGCAGGAACCGCTTCAAGTCGCGCGGGGACGCATGCGCGCTCTTGCGAAGTGCCACGAGCCCGGAGTCGCGTGAATTGGTCACGGCGACGACTCTAGTCGTCACCTCCTTGGGCCGCCAGCGCGCGGGAAGTTGACCGCTCACCGAGTGCGTGCGAAACCCACGTCATGCGAGGTGCTCGAACTGGCCGAGCGGCAGCTGCCGCTCTGTGCATCGTGTTGGGCGCCCTTCCGGTCTGCAGCGTGTCCGCTGCACCGCTGCCCGGCTCGGCTCATGGCCCCGCCAAGAAGGCGGCGAGCGCCGCGAGCGCACCATCGCTCGCGAAGACGCCGACTGTCCCCGCGCCCAAAGCGTCCCCAGTCGCGGTTCAGCCAGCCCCGGCCCCCTCGCCGAAGGGTGCTCCGGCGCCGAAGGCTGGTGGATTGCCCAAGGCTCCGGCGCCGGGTCCCGCAAAGAAGCCGACGGCGCAACCATCGAAGAAGCCTGCCAAGACGAAAGGCAGCCAGGTCTCGAACAAGCCGGCGAAGAAGGCCGGAAGCACACCGGGGGCCCCCGACACGACGCTCCGAGCAGCCATCGCCGGCGAAGAGCCGAGCGCCGCGAAAATCGAAGAGTCGCCTGAGCTGTCGGCGATCAAAGAAGTCGACGATGTTCTTTTCCCAGACGTAAAGGCGTCCGAGCAGAGTCCAATCACCGGCTCTCGCACGGGTGGCAGCCGCGATCATCGCTCCAAAGACGGCGTGTCGGTTTATTCGACGGGCCTTCCGCCGACCGTACAGCTCGGGACCACTCCCGCGCAGGTCGAAGAGACCACCGACTTCGCGTGGTTGAGCAAGCTCAACAAACCCGATCTCCCATTCCGATGGGACCCACGGCTCGTACGGTATCTCGATTACTTCAAGAACAGTCCCAAAGGTCGCGCCATGGTGTCGGCGCTCTTGAAGCGGAGTGGCCGATACGTCGACCCGATTCAGCGTGCTCTCCGAGCGAGCCACATGCCCGAAGACATCGCGTGGCTGGCGCTCGTCGAGAGCGGAATGAATCCCCGCATCGCGTCTCACGCGGGCGCGGCCGGTCTCTGGCAGTTCATGCCCAAGGCTGGAACCGCCTATGGGCTCCGAATCGATCGCTATGTCGACGAGCGCCTCGATCCAGAACGAAGCACGCAGGCCGCGCTGCGGTACCTGACCGATCTCCACACCCGCTTCGGGCGGTGGGAGCTCGCGCTCGCCGCCTACAACATGGGTCACGGCGGGCTTCTCACCGCCATTCGCAAATACAACACGAACGACTATTGGGAGCTCAGCCAGTTCGAGTCGGGCGTCCCCTACGAGACGGCGCTTTACGTGCCGAAGATCGTTGCATTGGCATTCGTCGCTCGGAATCGCGCGGTATTCGGTTGTGACAACATCGAGCTCGACGCGGCCGAGCCATTCGACACCGTATCGGTCGCGCCAGGCGTGAGCGTGGAGTCGGTTGCAGGAGCAACAGGTGTGTCGGAGAGGGCGATTCTGGCGCTCAACCCACAGCTCCTCGGTACGATGACCCCTCCTCGTCTCGGCGCGACCGCAGTCGCGTTTCCCATGCGCGTTCCCGCAGGCACGAGAGCGCTGGCCGAGGCGAAGCTCCCTCGCGCGGCCGAGAGCGATCTCGACCGAGTGACGCTGAGGTGGGGTGAATCTCTCGAGAGCGTGGCGCTGGCGCACGGCACCACTGAGAGCAAGCTGCGGGCGCTCAACGGTCTCGGATCGCCTGTACCACCACGCCCCGGCACCGATCTGTTGGTTCCGCAGCCCGCGCAGAAGGTCGATTCGAAGGTCTCCGATCCCGTCGTCGCGGTGGTTCCAGCGCAGACGCCGGCGCTCCCCAATCGACGTCATGTTCTCTACGAGGTCGTGTGGGGCGATGCACTCGACGACGTCGCGCGGGTTCTCGGCGTGTCGTCCGACGAGCTCTGCATTTGGAACAACGTCGATCCGTCGGCACGCCTGCACGGCAAGATGGTCTTGCAAGCGTTCGTGCCTCGCGACAAGAAGCTCGACGAAGTCCGCTTGCTCGACGCAAAGCAGGCCAGGCTACTCACCGTCGGCTCGCCCGAGTTCTTCAATTACTTCGAAGCGAAGAACGGAAGATCCCGACAGACGATCACCGTCAAGAAGGGCGACAGCTGGGCCGGGCTCGCGAAGAAGCACGGCCTTTCGATAGGTCAGCTCGAGCGCATCAATCAGCGTTCGCACTACACCAGGCTCGAAGACGGTGAGCAACTCGTCGTCTACACGCGACGCACCGACGCCCCCACCCGTTCGCCCGCCACCACCGACGACACGCTTTACGCAGCGTCGGCTAGCGACGGCTCCGATGCGCCCGGGCCCCTGACTCCCGAGCTCTCTTCGCCCCCACCCACGTCGCCGAACTGATCCGGGCTCGCGCGACGACGCCCCGCGCGTCCGCGAACCATCTTCAGTCGTTGGGGGCGATGCGGCTCGATGCGAAGCCGATCACTTCTTCGGTGCGGTCGGCTTGCCCTTCGTCGAGGGCTTCTTTGGCGCCGTCCCCTCGTCGTCGGCCGGCGAGCCATTGGGCGCTTTTTGCGCCGTGGGCGCTTTGCTCGAGGCTTTCTTTCCGCCCTTTTGCGACTTCTGTGCCTTTTCGTCGGCCTTCGCAGCCTCGGCGTCGGCGGCGGCCTTCGCGGCTTCGTCGCTCTCGGCTTTCGGATCGCTGACGGGCGCGGGTGGTGCCTTCACAGGCTCGACCGGCTTGGGCTTTTCCTCCGTCGTGGGGACCGACTTCCCGTCGGGCTTGGGCGGGCTCGCAGGATGACCGAACGTGTAGGTCATCCCGAGCCCGATCACGTTCGCGCTCCAGCTGTACACACCGCCATTGATGTAGTCGGGGTTCTTCGGGGCCGTGGCTGCGAGCGGCAGCGTCTGCTCCAAGCGAGCCTTGTCTGGGGCCACCGTCACGGTCTCTGCGAACACGTGCGCGAAGACCGCATCGAGACGGATGTGATCGATCTCGAGGCCAAAGCCGACCGAGGGAGTGACCTTGGCCGCGTCGACCAACAAGACGCTGAGGTTCTCGGGCGGGACGGCGCTCGTCTCGTAGCTGACACCGACCCTTGGAATGACGTGCACCGACTTCGACGCTTTGATCGAATACTCCCCACCCAGCCTGACCGAGATCGTGTTCTGCAACCCACGCGGAATCTTCACGTCGGGAATGAAGTACTTCTGCGGGAATCCAGGCAGATTCGTGAGCGCGATTTGATTGGGCTCGACGTTGATCGAATCGTGCATCGACCAATGCTCGTAGACGCCGTCTAGCTCGACGCGGAGGCCTGGCGTGAGGTCGCGCGACTCGATGCCGAGGCGCGCGACGAACGGCAGCTCGAACGTGATCGTCGCCCCCTCGCCTTCTTGCTGCGACCGATCGAACACGGGCGCCGACGGAAGACGCGTCTTCACGGTGGCTGGTGCGCGGATCCAAAACGGCAGGTGGAACGAGCTTCCGAGGCGCCAGCCTTTGGCGAACTCCCATTGAACGCCGACGTTGCCGGAGGGAGTGATGATTGGCGCAGCGGTGATTTGGCTGAGAACATCCCAATGCGGATCTTCGGGCGAGCAGAAGAACCGCTCCGGGAGACACCCACTCATCACCTTCTTCGCCGTGAACTGGCCGACGAGGAACTCGAGACCGAAGCCGATTCGCAGATTCTGCGGCGCAGACTTCTTCAGCGGGGCCCACCCGGCCCAGGCGCCGACGATCGCGAGGAGCGACCCGTCGAGCGACAACAATGAGTACCGCTGCGGAGCTGGCTGGCCATTGACCTTGTCTGGGAAGGTCGGAATGGCGGCATAGGGCGCATACGCTCCGAGCGCTATCACCCAATCGGGATGGGGAGAGAACGAGCCCGCGATCGTCGGAATGGGTAGAAAGGGTGCACTCCCCGTGACCATCGGGAAGGTCTGCTTGTAGACGCCGACGGTCTCGCCGGTGTTCGGGTCGATCTGACGAAGGAGCGCCTCGCGCGTGTAATCGATGCTGAAGTTCAGATACGACGCGTCGAACAAAAAGGCAGATCCGGCGTCGTAGACGCCTGCCGGGTTGTAGCTGATGGAGCCGAGATCATCGCCGCCCGCGACGAACGCTCCGGCGCGGCCAAGCGGCCTGACACCGTGGTCGGCGACGTAGAAGCCCGCTGCGTGGGCCTCGGGAGCGAACGAGAGGGCCATCGCCGCAGCCGAAACAGCGGCGATCGAGTTCATCCCCAATCTCGGAGAACCAAACCGAGCCGCCCGCTGAGCGACTCCGAGGCGTTTTGAAATCACTATCGCTGTCGCTTCTGGATGATTGAGTAAAACTGCTCCAAACCGCGGTTCTTGTCGGTCATGAACTGGCGAACGTTGCCGAGAATGAGAGCATAGTCGGCGGGGTTCAGCGGGTCTTCTACCGACGGGTCTTGGCGGTCGATGTCGGAGATCGAATCGATGATGATCTCGAGCGGGCTCAAGCCGGCCCCGTCATCGATCGGAGTCACGAGGTTTCTGAGGATTGGATCGAGCGCATGATAGGGATCGTACTTGTCGTCGGTCAGCGCTTTCAATACCCGTACGGTTCGGTCGGCGCAGCCTGGCTCCTGATCGCCCTGGGGCTTCGCGGCCACCGCGGCGGCCTGAATGATGGGGGTGAGCTTCGCGTCGTCGGTCAGCACCTGCATGACGTCGACCATCGAAGCCAATGTGGCCTGCAGTGTGTCGCCATCGGTCGCCGACGCGAGGAGGTACGCGAGATACCGCTCCATCTCACGACGCGCAGAGTCGTCTTGGCGCACCGACTCGGTCATGTCGACCATCGAGGCGAACAGCGGGCTCGAGAGGGTGTCGGCCAGCTTCTGACCGAAGTCGGTCTTCGCCCATTTGCACTCGACGCCGTTCTCGCGCGTCGGGCAATTCGCGTTGAGCTGTTGCCGAACGAGCTTCAACGTCGCGACGAGAATTTGAACGGTCGCTTTGCTCTTGAAATGGGCGGTGGTCCCGATCCCGTCGACAGCGAGAAACGCGTCGACGAGCTGCGAGCGCCCGCGCTTCCACATCTTCTGCCTCAGAGCGCCGTCGTCACCATTGGCCGCGAAGCTCGTGTCGATCTTGTGGAGGGCGTCGGTAAAGAGCGTGAATCCAGTGAGCTGGGTTTGCGGCGTGCCGTCGGTCCACTTGGTGGCCTTCTGACCATTGCGATCGGTCATGTGGACGCTCTGAGCATAGTCTTGGCTGAAGAGCACCTTCGTCGTGATCTCGAGCACCTCGGCCCCGGTCAACGTCTGGCCTTTGCGCGGTCCGCGCTGAATGGTGATCTTCGATAGATCGTTCGCGGCTTTGGCGAACTCGTGGAGCGCCGGCATCAGGTCGGTCTTGAGCGACTTCTGAATGATGGGCTCGTAGCGATTGATGCCGGCGGCAGAGCAATATTTCTTGTTCGTCTTCGGATTGCCCTGCGTATTGCACTCCGGGCCATGATCGGGGCCGGGGTAGTGCCGATAGATCGCATCGACGATGTCGATGAACATGCGCTCGCCGGAGAGGTTCGTCGGGTCGCAGAACGAGGCGTCCGCATTGCATCCGGAGTTCACGAACGCCGTGAGCATCGGCCTCAGGTACGCGTAGAATCCGTAGCGCTCCCAAGTGAAGATCGAGCTGCGGTCGCGGAGGCGGAGCAGATCGTCTTGGGTCGCACAAGCGCCGACCCCATTCGCATTGGGCGGACACACCGCAGACCCTGCGGGCTCCATCAACGCTTGAATGAACTTCGATTGCTTGCTGTTTTGATTCAAGGCGTCGAAGTCGGGGAGCGCACCCCATTGGTCGCTGTTCGTTCCGAACCACACCAAGCGATTCAGCGCTTGCGGCGTCGGGTGAAGAGTCATGCCGGTGAGACCGCTCGAGCTCTCGAAGAGTGTATCCGGTGATTGGCCGACGTTCCCCAAGAAGGCGAGAATGTCGTTCAGTGCATTGCTCTTCAGATTGAGGACCGCCCGTTTCGGGTGTCCGCCGTCGAGGAGCGAATCGAGATAGAACGCCGCGAGATCGTCGATCTCGAACAGCTCGCATTCGGTGTACGAACCCGAGAGCGGCCAATTGACCGTGAGACCGAACAGATCGGCTCTGACCTTGGCGCCGTTCTTGTTGCAAGCCTTCGCTGACTTCGCATCGTGAATGAGGAGCAATGCTCGCTCCATCATCGAGCGGTTCTTTCCACTGCGATTGCCGTTGAAGTCGACCGGAGTGACCGGATCCGAAATGGTCGTACCGCCGAGCGTCAGGTTGACCGCGGGCCCGTTGATGTTCGACGGATCGTAGGTGAGCTCGTCTCTGAGGCCGGCGAAGTCGGAGACGGCTTCTCCCATGTGTGCCGCTCCGTCGATGGGCGTGACGATGGTGTCGTCGGCCATCGATCCGAGCAGGCTCGCGGTGAGACCGGGCTTCGCGGTGATCTGCGACATCACCTGCGCGACCTCGTCCCAGACCGGGTTCTCGTACGGCAGACCGGCTGCCGGGATCTTCCCATTTGCGGCTGCGACGTCGTGGTCATCGGCAATCTGTTTCACGCGGAGCGCCGCGCCCATGAGGCGAGCGACCTCCTGTTCGTGATTCTCGAGAAGATCGATCATGCCGAGGAGCATCGCGTCCGAGCCGGGATCGGCGAGGATCTGGCCTGCGGCGTGCGCGAGATCGGGCAATGGCGAGTCTTCGCCTCGGAAACGGCTGTATTTCGCGCAGCTCGCGCATCCGGTGCCGAGTGGAACGACTCTGTCTTTGTCGTAATCGTATTCGACAGTCTCACGCCCACCGAACAGGTCGTACGCGCCGGCGAGGGCGTACATCAGCGTCTCGCTCTCTTGCGCATAGGCGTTCGGATCGCCGGCTTCGGCATATTGCGTCGAGTCGAGGAGGGGAACGAGCTCTTTGACCAAGCCCGCCGCCAGAGTGCGCGACGTATCGACGTAGGTGTAGAGTTGCGGCGTTTGACGACCGAACGAATCGACATTTCCTCCGTCGATCCCCGGAATCGAAAAAGGTGTCGAAAGCGCGAGCGGTCGTTTGGATCCATCGATGAATCGACCGCTCTCGTCGACGTCGGCATAGCCGTCCTTGTCGGCGTCGACGAACGGTACGGGGACCGTGCCTTTGATCCCCGGGGCATTGCCCGCGGGGATGACGAAGCCACGGCGATCGCGAAGGGAGATGTACCGCGCGGGCGTCGACGCCGAGTCAGCGAAGTCGTCGGATTGGTAGAGCAGGAGGTCACGCATCATCTCGACATCCGAGCGCGGGCGATTGAGCTGCCCGTTCGACGCATCGAATACGAGGTCGGGCAGCTGCGACACGTCTGCGTGCGCGTGGAGCATTTCGCGTTCTCCGACGCCGAGCAGCTCTTGTAGCTGAGGCGCGGCTGTCCCCGACGGCCCGAGCACGCCGATGGTGCTCACCGTGAAATTGCGGAGCCCCGGATAGGCGAGCGTCGCGCGAATTGCCCCGAGGCCCACGTTCGACGGTCTGTAGCCTTTTCGTCCCCACATCTGCGCGAGCATCGACAGCGCATCGTCGCTCTTGCCCATCGACTCGAAGAGACGGCCCAGCGCGCGGGTGGTCGCTGGGAGCAGCGGCTCGCCGATGGGATTCGGGTCGAGCGGGTTCGTGTCGTAAAGCGGCACCATGTGCTGGCCCAACGAAAGGAGCGCGTCGTGGAGACGCACTTTGTCGCCTTCGGCTGGCGTTGAGACGTTGTCGATCTCGATGTCGGGGAACGTCGCGTTGAATGCCCTGACCAGATCGCTCCGATGCCTCGCAAAAGCCTCCATTTTTGCGATTGCGATGCGTCGAGCCTCGATGCGCGTGTCGCCCGATGCTTTTGGGAGCAATGACGCATCGATGGTGTTGGCGTAATGACCGTCGGTGTCGAAGTGACAGACCGGCCGATACGATGTTCCAGAGAGATCTTCTTGAAAGACCTCGGCGCCTACGCGGTCGCAGAGAACGCCATAAAGATCGTCGCCGAACGTCGCCTGCTGCCTCTTTTCTCGGGCCTGATCGATTTGGTTGCAGGAGGCTGCACCGACCGCGACGGAGAGATAAGCCAAAAGGCGAGCACAGCTCTTGAGCGAAGAAGAGTGACGGATCATCGGCGAAAGCTCCATCGAAGAGACTAGACGAATGATCCGACGTTGTGGTCGCGAAGCCGCGGCGATCCGGCGCCGTCGATAACGCGACGCGTTACCATCGTAGTCCGCGAAGAAGGGCTGTCACGTCGAGGTGCTCGACGTGAGAAACGTTCGAGATCACTCACGTCGCCAGGCTGCCGTACTAGCCTCACCACATGACTTCGCTCACCGCAATCGTTCTCGCCGCTGGTCAGGGCACTCGAATGAAGAGCAAGCGAGCCAAAGTGCTCCACGAGCTCTGCGGACGCCCCATTGTCCATCACGTCCTCCACGCCGCGTTCGACGCCGGAGTGACCGACGCGATCGTCGTCGTGGGGTTCGACCGAGAGGCCGTCGAGCAGTCGCTCTCACCGTTCGGCGCGCGCGTGCGAACCGCAAGGCAGGAGCAGCAACTCGGGACTGGACACGCCGTCCGTTGCGCGCTGCCGGAAATCGGCGCGGGCTGCGAGCGGGTGCTCGTTCTCTGCGGAGATACCCCGCTCCTCGAAGCCGACGATCTCCGACGGCTGCTCGCCGGGCTCGACGACTCAGCGGGCGCTGCTCCGCTCGCCCTCCTCACCTGCCGCGTCCCCAATGCAACCGGTTACGGCCGGATCCTGCGCGACCGAGACCAACGCGTCGTCGCGATTCGGGAGCACAGAGACGCTTCCGAGAGCGAGCGGGCAATCGACGAGGTGAACCCGGGCATGTACCTCGCTCGAACGTCGTTCCTTGTCCGCTCGGTCGACGCCCTCCAACCAAACAACGCCCAAGGCGAGCTCTATTTCACCGATGTCGTCGCCGAGGCGGCGCGCCAGGGTGGCGCGGTCGGGGTTCAGGCGCGGACCCACGTGACGCTCGCCGGCATCAACGATCGCGCACAGCTCGAAGCCGCGGAAGCGCTCGCTTACGAGTGGACGTCGAATCGGCTTCGCAAGGCCGGCGCCACGGTCCGCTCGAGCGCACGGGTCGACGCCGGTGTGGTCGTCGAAGCCGACACGACCCTCGAGCACGGGGTCGTTCTTCGAGGCAAGACCGTCGTGCGCTCGGGAGCGGTCATCGACGTCGGGAGCGTACTGACCGACGTGGTCGTCGCCGAAGGCGCGCGCGTCTTGCCCTACACGGTGGCGACACGGTCGACAATCGGCCAAGGCGCTCAGATTGGTCCATTTTCACATCTCCGGCCGGAGAGCGAAATTCTCGAAGGCGCGCACATCGGCAACTTCGTCGAGACCAAGAAGACCATCGTCCGCAAGGGCGCCAAAGCGAATCACCTCGCGTACCTGGGTGACGGAGACATCGGCGAGGGCGCCAACATCGGCGCAGGCACGATCTTCTGCAACTACGACGGGTTCAAGAAACACAAGACCGAGATCGGTGCTGGCGCGTTCATCGGCAGCGACTCTCAGCTCGTCGCGCCGATCACGATCGGTGTCGGTGCGTACGTCGCGACCGGAACCACCGTGACCCAAAGCGTGCCAGACGACGCCCTGGCGATCGCCCGAGTCCGTCAGGAGAACAAGCCCGGCTACGCCTCGAAGCTGAAGGCGCGCCTGAAGGGCCAGTGAGCGATCAGACACCACTCAAAACGAAGGCGGGAGGCCCGAGAGCCACCCGCCTTTCGCCGTTTCGATGCGACGCTCGTCAGCCTTCTGCGACGAGCATCAGGTCTTCAGCGTCGTAAGCGGGTAACGCGTGGTTCATTCGGTCACGCTTGGCCTCGAGGTACGCCGCCGAGAACGGGTTCGGCCGAATGAGCGACGGAGCTCGCTCGTCGACTTTCACGCCCAACTTGCGAAGCGCGTTCACCTTCTCGGGGTTGTTCGTGAGAAGACGAATCGAGTCTACACCGAGATGCTCGAGCATCGCGGCGGCAGAATCGTACTCGCGCGAGTCGTCGGGCAAATTGAGCAATCGGTTCGCATCGACCGTGTCGTGACCCTTGCTCTGTAGATCGTAGGCGCGAATCTTGTTGGCGAGGCCGATGCCCCGCCCCTCTTGCCTCAAGTAGAGGACGACGCCGAATCCGCGCTTGGAAATCTCGAGCTGTGCGGCTTCGAGCTGCTCTTTGCAGTCGCATTTGAGCGAGCCGAAGACCTCGCTCGTCAGGCACTCCGAGTGCACTCGTGTCGTTACGCCTCGCCGACCTCGTACGTCGCCCATGACGAGCGCGACGTTGTCGGGAGAGAGGTGACTCGCCGGATCGCGGTCGCCGTAGTTGAAGACCACCATGTTGAAATCGCCGAAGCGTGTGGGGACTCGAGCTTCAGCAGAGATCCGGAGCTGAGGCCGGATTGCCGATTTGGCAACGTACATCTCGCTCTCCTTCTTCGTTTTCGGTTGGTAATGGGGGATTCGAGACTGTCGTGTCCGCGTCGGGCTTTTGCCCGAGAGGGGCGTCCACAATGGGGTCATCGCCTTCGATGCTGCTGAAGTCGACCACTTTGCGTCCTAGCACTACACGCCCGCTGTGGGCGTCACATCAGAGTTGCGCTTGCCATCGAGGTTTGAGTCACTCCGTTGCTTCAACATTGGTCCATGTTTTGTCCAGGTCAATCCCAGAAAGAGTCCTCGCGCACCGGATTCTCCTACGAAGTGTCGCCGATTTCGTTTGGCCCTCGGGCTCGCTTTGTTTCGAAGTTTCCGTTGACGCAGCGGGGCGCCGTCGTGAGCTTGGCGTCGTGACTCCCGACGAGGCGATCAAGGAGGCCGAGGCTGGTGCGCTTCGTCCCGTCTACCTCGTGATGGGAGAAGAGCGCATGCTCGTCGAGCTGGCGACCCGCGCCATTCGCGAGGCGGCGACGCGAGGGGGCATCGCGGGGTTCAACGAAGACCGCTACCAAGCGGGCGAAGCGAAGATCGAGACCGTCCTCGGAGCAGCGAGAATGCTGCCGATGATGGCGCCCAAACGCCTGGTTCTCGTACGCGGGCTCGAGCGATGGGAAGGGCGCGAAGACGACGGTGAAGCTCCCAGCAAGTCGAAGGAGAGCCCCCTCGACGCGTTGTCCGAATACTCGAAGAACCCGGTCGATTCGACGATTCTGCTCCTCGTAGCGAGCAAGCTTCACGGGCAACGCCGGCTCGTCACACAAGCGAAGAAGAACGGGTTCATCGTACTGTGCGAGCCCATTCCCCGGCGAGATCTTCCGCGATGGGTTCAAGACCGGGCGAAGCTCTTGGGTCACGGGATCGATCGAATCGTGAGCGACCAGCTCGCCGAGCTGGCGGGGCCCGAGCTCGGGAGTGTGGCAGACGCCCTCGAACGGTTGTCGCTGTACGTGGGCCCCTCGCAGCCGATCACCGAAGAGGCGTTGGCGGCAGTCGTGACTAGGGTGCGACCCTCCACCGCGTGGGAGCTCGTCGACGCGGTGTGCGCCCGACGCTTGGGCCACGCCCTCACCGTGCTCGCCAACGTCGAGGGTGGCCGCGATACCGAGCTGCCGCTCCTCGGCTCGATCGCTTGGACGGTGCGACAGATGGCGAAGTTCGAGGGGCACGTCGACGCAGGCGAGAGCCCCGGCGACGCTGCGCGAAAATCGGGCGTTCCTCCCTTCAAGGTCGACTCGACACGCGATGCTCTGCGTCGGCTGCCGAAAGGTACGCTCGCTCGCTGGCTCCGTTATCTGGCCGAGGCGGACCGCGCGTTGAAAGGCTCCAAGCGCCCCGGACGCGCCGTGCTCGAGACGCTCCTCATCGACCTCTGTCGTTGAAGATCAACCTCTGACGTTGAAGAAAGACCCTGGCTCGCCGAGCCCGCCAGCCTCGACACGACGTCCGAGGCCGTCCGGTCATCACCCCCTCGTCGAAGCTGTGCTAGTCGTTGGTGGGTCGCGCTCGGTGCGGGACGAGCTCGGAGAACGCTGGTGGGCATCGATTCGATCGCGAAGCGCTATTTTCCGGCGATGATCTGCCTGCTGCTTCTGGTCGTGGCTTATTTCCAAGCGCGCGGCGTCACGGCACTGGTCGCTGGCGAGCTGCCGCCCGCTCCGAACCTCAGAAGCCGTACCGCTCGCCTGCCGCCGGCTGCGTTCGGCACGACGAACAAGGCTCCGAACGCCGGCCCGATCCTGGCGCGAAATGCCTTCGATTCGGTGACCGGGCCCCTCGATGGCGTCAAGCTGCCGGCCCCTCCGCCGATCGCCGACAGTGGCCCGAAAGATCCGACCGAAGACCCACCCTGCGCGAGCGGGAGCGTCGTGCTCATCGCCGACTCGGTCGACCCGGCCTGGAGCTTCGCCGTCATCCGCGGGACGGGGAACGCGCCCAAGATGCGGCGGATCGGAGACGACGTCGACGGGCAGACGGTCAAGGCGATCGCCTGGGACCGCGTCTGGTTGATGTCGGGAGGGAGCCGCTGTCAGCTCCAAATGCTCTCGGGGAAAAAGCCTGATCCGAACGCGAAACCGGTCGCCGAGGTCAAAAAACCCGCTGCTGCGCAGTCGGGCGACAAGGAAGAGACCACGACCGACCTCGCGGGCGACGTGCGCAAGGTGAGCGATACCGAGTTCATCGTGTCGAAAAACGCAGTCGACAAGATCGCGACCCTTCAGAAAGACTTGATGAAGAACGCGCGCCTCGTGCCCGGCAAAGGGATCCGTCTCAGTCGCGCGCCGATGAACAGCGCGCTCGGTCAGCTAGGCATGACGACCGGCGACATCATCAAGACGATCAACGGCTTCGACATGATGGATCCCGACAAAGCGATCGAAGGCTACACGCGCCTGAAGACGGCCAACGAAGTCTCGGTCGGCCTCGAGCGCAACGGCAGCCCGATCACGATCAGTATCAAAGTGCAATAGGTACTGTATTGCTCGAGCGGCTGGGTCTCGGAGCGCCCAGCCGGGGGTGGAGGGAGCGCTACGGCGAGCGCGGCCACACCCAGCCGTGCCACGTCGCGCACTGCCACGTCGCCCACTGCCACGTCGAGCTCTGCCACGTCGAGCTCTGCCACGTCGAGCAGCGCCACGTCGAGCTCTGCCACGTCCAGCACTGCCACGTCCAGCAATGGCCTGCGCAGAGGCTCAGACCAAGCCGCCGCGACGCCGTGCGATCCAATGCGCGCCCACGAGCGCCGCCGCGGAGAGAGTCCACGCCCATGGAGGGAGTAGGGGCTCGACTTTGCGTTGCGAGCTGACGACCGTTGCTTGCGGGAGCGGAATCGAGTCGATGTCGCCAGGCCTGACGACCTTGCCGCCGGTGGCGTCGGCGATGGCCTTCAAACGTGCCGGGTCGGGCCGACTGTCGGCCCATTCGTCTCCGCCTTTCTCGCACGCGAAATCGCGGCGCGTGACGGGGCCAGAGGCGCCGCCTTCCTCGACGATCTCGACGCTCGCCGCGTACCCACCGGCGGGGAGCGGGTCGAGCAAGAACGTCGTCGCGCCGTCGCCATCGGCGAGCGGCTGTCGCCCATCGAACACCGTGTTGCGCGAACCGAGCCTCATCACCGTGACGTGGGCCTGGCCCTTGGTTCCGGGGAGCGGACGCAGAACGAGATCGGTTGGAGCGTCGGCGATGCACCCGTTGGGGAGGTCGACCACCGTCGAGTCGAAGCGAGGATCGCGCATCAGCCAGCCCAGCAACCCGTCCCACAGCGCGCCGTGCGCTCGACCGGCAGCCGCCGCCGCGAAGCTCGAGAAGAGGAGGCGGTGCGAGCCATCGACCGTGAGCGCGATCGTGCGACCGGTTCCGCTCTCGCCGAGCGCGAGAACCGGCATCGGAGCGCCGCCGGCTTTCAATCTCGGATGCGTCAGCAATACGGTTGCTCCAGGTCGCGCAGCGCCGACGACGTTCGTCCCGGGCATGTCTGGAAAAGTCTCGCCGATGATCTCTCGGAGCGGACCGAGAACGGGAGCGACCTTGCCCGAGGGAGTCAGAGTCGGCGTGAACCACGCGAGATCGACGCCGGTCTCGGGCTCTTCGAGATCGGGTGACAGCGCGACAGGGAGGACATCGGCCAAGGGCGACGCAGCATATTTGCCGGGACCGAACGCGTCGGGCCCGCCGACCATGATGAGGCCTCCACCGTCTCGGACGTAGTTGGCGAGCGAGCCTAGGTGCTTGGTCAGCCCATAGAGCTCGGCGTTGAAGTCTTGCAGCACGACGGCGTCGAAGCTCGGCAGGTGGACGCTGAACAGCTCGTCGACCGGGAACGGGATGAGGGCCAAATCACTCGGCGGCGCCCCCACGCTGTCGGTCGGCGTTCGGAGAATGAAGAAGGCCACGACGTCGACCGACTCGTCGGCCTTCAGCCACATCCGGAGCGCGCGGACGTCGTAAGTGGGCCGACCGGCCACGTGGAGAACGCGAACGCGATCGCGAGCGACGTCGAGCGTGACGAATCGACGGTCGTTGTCGGGGATGACGTCGCCCGACGGAGCCTCGATCGCGACCTCGATGACACGCGGCCCGGCGCGATGAAGCGTGATCGGCAGCTCGACGATTCCGACGCCGTCACGGACGGTCGCGAACCCGTTCGCGAGCACGTCGGGAGCTTCGCGATCGCGAAGCTCCCGGACGACGACCGGAACACTCTCGCAGGTCATGCCCCCCGCGCAGCCGACCTCGACTCGCAGCGAAAAGGGTTGATGGGCGACCGCTGCGCCGGCGGTCGAGACCTTGCGCACGCTCGCGTCGTTCGGGATCTTCTCGGTCAACGACACCGCATGCACGGGGATCTCTAGCCCATCGAGGCCCAGCGCCACGCGCCCCTGCCCTTCGACGGGACGGTCGAGCCTTCCATCGGAGACCACGATGATGGCCGATGGGTGCTCGTCGGGTGCGCGCGCGACGCTGTCGAGCGCCGCCAGCAAATCCGAGTGCGGAGCGGCAGGAACGTCGAAGGCGCCGTTCTTCATCGCACCTTTGGGAATGGGGCGCGCGGGGCCGCTCCCGAACGTCAGGAAGACCTCGCGCACGTCCTTCGAGCGGGCCTCGATTTCTTTCACGACCTTGGCGATCGTCTCGCGACGGGTCGCGTCGTCACCCGGGAGATCGATCGACCGAGAGGCGTCGACGAGCACCACGACCCGCGGACCGACCGGCGTTCCGTCGGACTGAACCTTCGCGGGTCGGAGCACCGCGAGCAACAACGCGACGATTCCGAGCACGCCCGTCGCCGCGATGGGCAACGCGACGCGCATCGGCTTGCGCGCCTTTACCAGCTCGTAGACCAAAAGGCCGAGGCTCAGCGCCGCGAGCGCGCATCCGAAAGTCAGTGCGGCGCGCCCGAGATCGGTCGACGCCTCGATGGTCCGAGTCATTTCGATCCGCCCCGACGCCTCATGATGAGCTCGGCGTGGACCTGATCGTCTTTGTAGTTCGAGCAGAGGACGTAAAGCGCCACGTTCACGGCGAGGCGGATCGCGAGCTCGCGCTGCTCCTCGCCACCGGGCGTCACGTCGAGGGCCGACGCGCCGCTCGGATCACGCGCGAGAGCGCCGAGCACGTCGTGACTCGAGAGCACCACTTGCAGCACGCCGCCCCGCACGATCCCTTGAAGCTTCTCGGGGCCGGAGATGCGTCCGTTCGCGCGCTTCAGTAGGTAGAACGAACGAAAGACCACGTTCTCGGTTCCGATCGGGATCGGCGCCTGATCGGGGAGCACGCGCGCTAGCTCTCGTCTCACCGAGCGACCGAAGACGCCGGAGTCCGGGTCGAAGTCGTCGACGAACAAGATCCCGCCCATCGCGAAGAACTGCCTGAGCCCCAAGACCTCGCCGGCGATGAGAGCGGCGACGGCTTGAGAGCCACCCCAGAAAACGAAGGGCTCCGCCAAAAGCTCGGGAGCGTCGGCTCGAACCGTGGTCGGGCGAAGTCGTCCGGGAGCGCTGGTGCGACGAACGACCTCGTCGGCCCAACGCGCGGGAGCACTGGAACGAACCCCTTCCCACTTGGAATCGCCGACGGTGAGCGCCCTCGGATTGAAGGCACCTTCTTCGCCGAAAGCGAGGGCACTTTTCGCGGCGCCACCGACGACGACCCCGCTCGCCGCGAGCGACACGCCACCGGCAACTGCACCCTTCAGCCAGTCGCGGCGAAGAAGCCCGTGACGCGGCTGGCCTTTCGCCTGGCGACCGTCGTGGCTCAATCGAAGTCCTCCACGTGCCAGGTCCCACCTTCTCGTCGGAGGCGCACCTCGTGGCCGCCGGGGACGATGACCGCGGCGCTGTCTCCGGTCACCTGCACGTCGAGACCTTCTGGGTTCTCGAGGCCTTCGACCAGAGAGCGAAGATCGTTTTCCATCGCGGCACGCGTGGACGGCGCGAGCACGCGAATGAGCCCAGCGTAGCTCCGCCTCGCGAGCACTCGACGAAGCTGACCGAGCGCCTGGGTGGTGGTCCGAGCCGCGGAGGGAAGAGCATCGGCAGCTGCGATGCGATAGCCATCATCTTCGACCGCGAGAGCGGCTTCTTCACCGTCGGCGTAGCGAACACGCGCCTCGCTCTTGACGACCGCCGTCGATCCCATGACGGCCTTGCCCTGGAGAGTGAGCTCGCCTTTCTCGTCTTTCACGATGCGGCGAACTTCGTCGCGCGTGAGCGAGCGCTTCGCCTTCGACGAGAGCATGTCGTAGAGGGCGTCTGCATCACCTCGCTCGGCCGCGCGCGCGTAAGCCGACGCCGCATCGTGCGGGTCGGGGATGGCCGCGCCGGCACAGCCGATGGAGAGAGTGCACGCGGTGACGAAGAGGCCAACCACGCCCGAAGGCATCTTGAAGCGCGCGCACGTCGAGGAGACCACGGCTGAGCGTGAACGCGAGCGAGACGATGAGCGCGGCTCTGACACGTCCCGCAGCGTAGTCGCCCGCCCGCCCCGTCGCAATCTCGAGCGCAGCTCTCGTTCGAGCGACCGACCTGTCAGCGCGCCGAAGGGGGCGTCACCGAAGAACGCAGGACCACCGGATCTTCGAATCGAACTTCGAGGCCGAGCGTCTCGCGCAGGAGCCCGCTCTTGGCCCGAACCGTCCATTCTTCGAGAGCGCGCGCTTCGGTTCCTTCGACGTCGAGCCAGAGCGTGTCGCCCGACACGCGAGCGCGTACGCCCGAGACGACCCGACGATGCTCCCGATCGAGTGCGTCGGCGAGGCGAAGAATCGACGCCATCATCTTGACCTTGATGCGATCTTCTCTCGCGAGGTCTCTGAAGTTCTCGTGTTCGACCGAGGGCGGGCTCTTTCGGTGGTAGCGGGCGACGTTGGCGACGATGCTGCGCTCAGAGGGGGTGACGCCCATCACGTCGGAGTGAGCGATGATGTAGAAGCTGTGTTTGTGGTGCCCTTCGTAGCGCACGAAGTCACCGATGTCGTGGAGCAAGGCGGCGGCGAGCAGCAAGATCCGATCGCGCGGGCCGAGCCCGTGGAGCGCCCCCAAGTCGTCGAACAGCTGCAGTGCGAAGGTCGCGACGACCCGCCCGTGCTCTTCGTCGAAGTGATAGCGACGTCCGAGCCTCACGCAGGCATCGGTGACGCTCGCGGCTTCTCCGCTGAAATCGCGCGGGAGAAAGTGCTCGACCGCGAGATCGACGAGCACGCCTTCCTTCAATCCGACGCCGGGCGACAGGAGCTCTCGCGCCCCCAACGCGTCGGCGACGCGCAAGAGAATATGGCTCGCAGGAACAATCGTGTCGGCTCGGTCGGGGCGCAGGCCGTGTCGCAGACAGCGCTCCTCGAGCGTCAGCCCCGAGAGCTCGGCCACCAGCTTGCGCATCGACGTGACTTCGACGGCGCGCGTCTCTGGAAACGCGAGCGGCATCGGGCAGAGCTCGGCGATCGTCTCGATGTTGCCGCCTGTGGCTACGATCATGTCGATCGGGCCTCCGGCGATCGCCAACAGCTCGCGCAACGGCTCGGCGCAGATTCGCTCCACGTATTCTTCGAGGAGCTGGGCGCGGACGCCGTCGACCAGACCACCACCTTCGAGGAACGCTTCGACGAGCCGAACGGTGCCTACGGGGAGCGAACGCGCGAAGACGGCGGCCTGATCTTTGAGCAGCGTCAGCTCGGTGCTTCCGCCGCCGATGTCGACGAGGACCGCCAATCGTCCGTCGAGGTTGAGCCTCTCTCGCACGGCGGCCTGGACGAGCCGGGCTTCTTCGACGCCTTCGATGACTTCGACGTGCACACCGGCTTCGCGTTCGGCGCGCTCGACGAAGACGTCGCCGTTCTTGGCTTCGCGCGACGCGCTCGTCGCGACCGCGCGGTAGCGGTCGACCTTGACCGAATCCATGGTGCTACGAAAACGGCGGAGCGCATCGCACGCCTGCGCGATCATCGAGGGCTCGATGCGGCCCTTCGTGAAGACGTCGTGTCCGAGCCTCACCGGAATGCGCTCGGCGCACACTTCGCGGAATGCGCGGAACCGCGGTCCTCGCGGACCTTGATCCGGGGGATCGACGTCGACGATGCGCAAGCGCATCGCGTTGGAGCCGATATCGATCGCGGCGAGCCGCGCCATGGTGCGTCTTTCTAGACTCGGGCGCCCCCGAGAGGAAATCCAAATCGGACGGACCCGCGACAACGACGTCCGCGTCGAAACGACTGACGTCCGCGTCGAAACGACTGACGTCCGAGTCGAAACGACTGACGTCCGAGTCGAAACGACGACCGCGAATTGCCGACGACCTCCCTCGAACGTAGGCTGCGGGCCGATGGGTGACCTCGACAAAAGCGACGAAGACGCGGACGAAGCAATCGCGCCCGAGACCGCGGGCACGGAAGACTCGGCGGCCGCGCGCCCTGGCAAGAAGAAAAAGAAGAAGCCCAAGAAGCCACCGAGCGACGCCGTCGTTGCGTTGCCACCGCCTCCGGGCGGCAACAGCGAGGCCCGGATCCGCAGCATCATCGCGGGCGGCGCTGCGGCGGCCTTGGTCGGGATTGCGTTGGTCGGCACGGGCCCCTCGGTGGTCGGCATGGCGCTCCTCACCGCGGGAGTGTTCGCGCTGATCGCCGGGATACACAGCTTTGGCCGCTTGGGACCCGAGAGCGACCGCGTCCCCCGGTGAGCTCGCGACCGGCCGGACAATCGTACAGTGCCCCTCCTTCAACGACACACCCGATGCTCGTCGGTGTGGACAGGGCGACGGTCTTCTGCAAGATGTCGCCCCATGAACCGTCCCGCTCGCCAAACCAACCACCTCGAACAGAAGATCGCCAACAAGGAAGGTCGCGGAACGAAGCGCGTCGGCAAGAAGACCAAGCGCTGGAAGAAGGCCCGCGCGGCCCACGAGACGCCCGTCGCCAGCTGAGCTTCGGCTTCGCCGCATCGGAACGCCGCGCGTCGACGGAGTCACCGACGACCTAGCTTCCCCGCGTCTACCAACACGGAGAGGTCACTGAGCCACGGAGCGGCGACTCCGGTCTCGATGACGATCGCCGTCGGTTGTTAAGATGCAACGGTAACTGAGATACCACTTATCGGTCACGGCGCCAAGGCAGGAGCGGGCCCGAAGCTTTCGTGGCGACCCAGGTGCGAGTCGGTGCGCGAGCGAAAAGGGCCCTGGCGACCGCAGGCAAGCCGCGATATGTGGGGGTTTCGAGGAGCGTGAAGACGCGCCAAATGTCACCTTCGGGGTAACCGCACCCCGACTCCCTGCGCCGTTCGACGTGCACGAGGCCTTGGTCGGCTCGACGTGGCGTCAGACTCCCTCGGAGAGCAGAACGCGCGGACCGAGGAAACGAAGCATCCCATGTCCGAGATGAACTTCGGCATCAACGCCGGCCTCGTCGAAGAGCTGTTCAACCAGTATCTCGAAAATCCCCAATCGGTGGATTCGAGCTGGCGCGCCTATTTCGACAGGGAAACGGGACACTCACAAGAGCGCAATCCGCAGACGCGCACGTCGAACGGACGGCCGAACGACGGCAGCCATCGCTCCGAGCATGAAGCCAACGGCGATCTGACGCAGGCGCTCGACCGATCGTTCGCCCAGACGATCGTCGAGCCCGATTCGCACGCCAGTGGCGATCAGTCACTGCTCGCCCAGGCGGCCATCCGAGCGCGCGTGTTCCAGCTTTTGAACGCCTACCGTGTACGCGGACACCTCTTCGCCGACCTCGATCCGCTCGGCGCGCCGCTCGAGGTCCATCCGGAGCTCGACCTCGCGAACTTTCATCTGAGCCTTCAGGATCTCGACAAACCATTTCCGACGGTCGACCTACCTGGCCCAGATGTTCAATCGCTGCGCGAAATCATCGATCGCCTCGAAGAGACGTACTGCCGTTCGATCGGTGTCGAGTACACGCAGATCGAAGATCCCGAGGCGCGCAACTGGCTTCAAGAGCGCATGGAGCTCACCAAGAATCGGCTCGCCCTCAGCAAGGCGCAGCAGCTCCGCATCTTGACGAAGCTCACCGAGGCCGAGGTCTTCGAGCAATTCATTCACGGAAGCTACGGCGCTGGAACCAAGCGGTTCAGCCTCGAAGGCGCCGAGAGCATGATGCCGCTGCTCGATCTCCTCATCGAGCGAGCAGGCGATCAAGGTGTCGAAGAGATCGTTTTAGGCATGGCCCATCGCGGCCGCCTGAACGTGCTCGTCAACATCATGGACAAGAGCCTGCGCGAGATCTTCGCGGCGTTCGAAGACAAGAACGCGACCCTCAGCCTTCACGGCGGCGACGTGAAGTACCACCTCGGCTACTCGACCGATCGCGTGACCGAGGCCGGAAACAAGGTTCACCTCACGCTGACGTTCAACCCGAGCCATCTCGAGTTCGTGAACCCGGTCGTCGAGGGCCGCGTGCGCGCGAAGCAAGACCGTCGCACCGAGCGCGGGATGAGTCGGGTGATGCCGCTGCTCATTCATGGCGACGCGGCGTTCATCGGTCAGGGCGTCGTCGCCGAGACGCTGAACCTCGTGAACCTCGACGGCTACAAGACCGGCGGGACGATTCATCTCATCGTAAACAACCAGATCGGCTTCACGACCGATCCGCGCGAGTCGCGGTCGACCCGGTACGCGAGCGACATCATTCGCATGCTCAAGGTTCCGGTCTTCCACGTGAACGGCGAAGATCCCGAGGCTGTCGCGCAGGTCGCGCTCCTCGCGATCGATTATCGCCAGAAGTTCGCGCAAGACGTCGTCATCGACATGTACTGCTACCGCAAGTACGGCCACAACGAAGGAGACGAGCCCCGATACACGCAGCCGCGTATGTACCAGGAGATCGACAAGAAGCCGACGGTGCGTCGCATTTACGTCGACCAGCTCAACAAGCTCGGACACATCACCGAGGAGAAGGCCGAAGAGATCGTCCGGAAGCACCGCGCCACGCTCGCGGCCACCTTGAAAGAGGTGAAAGAGAATGGCTTCACGCCTGGCCGCTACTCCATGGCCGGCGTGTGGACTCCGTACACCGGCGGAAGCGATCGAGAGACCCCCGAGGTACCGACGGCGGTCTCGCGCGAGAAGCTCATCGCGCTCTCCGAGAAGCTCCTCGAGATGCCCGAAGGCTTCCGAGTCCACCCGAAGGTTCTCCCGGTTCTGAAGCAGCGGCACGAAAAGCTCGTCGCAGGCGAGCCCTTCGATTGGGGGACAGGGGAGGCGTTGGCCTACGCGACGTTGGTCAATCAGGGCACACCCCTGCGCCTATCCGGCCAAGACGTGAAGCGTGGAACGTTCACCCACCGGCACGCGGTGCTTTTCGACTCGGAATCGGGCGAGGCATTCACGCCTCTCTCGAGAGTCGCGACGCCGCCGGCGCGTCTCGACATCTACAACAGCCCACTCTCGGAGGCGGGCGTGCTCGGCTTCGAATTCGGCTACAGCCTCGACTTTCCCGAAGGGCTCGTCATCTGGGAGGCGCAGTTCGGCGACTTCTTGAACAGCGCACAGGTCATCGTCGATCAGTTCATCACGTCGTGCGAAGACAAGTGGTACCGGCTGTCGGGCCTCGTCTTGTTCTTGCCACACGGATACGAAGGCCAAGGCCCCGAGCACTCGAGCGCACGCATGGAGCGGTTTCTCCAGAACAGCGCCGAAGACAACATCCAGGTCGCGAACCTCACGACCCCCGCGCAGCTCTTCCACGCGCTCCGACGACAGATCGTGCGCCCCTGGCGCAAGCCGCTGGTCGTCTTCACGCCGAAGAGCCTGCTCCGCGTCGCGGCCACTTCGAAGGGGCCGCACCGGCCCGTTTCGACCATCGACGATCTCGCGACGGGCTCGTTCCAACGCGTGATTCCCGACACGCTGTCTGCGACGTCGGGAACGACCATCGATCCGCGCGACGTGAAGAAGGTGCTCCTGTGCTCGGGGAAGGTCTACTACGACCTCGCGATCGAGCGCGACGCACGAGGTATTCGCGACACGGCCATCCTGCGGCTGGAGCAGCTCTACCCCATCGGCAAAGAGCTGATCGACGCGCTCGCTCCCTACAAAGACGGAACCAAGCTCGTCTGGGTGCAAGAAGAGCCGATGAACTCGGGGGCCTGGTACTTCATCAACTCGACCCTGCCCGAGCTCATCGGTGGACGGCTTCCGCTGTCGGTCGCCTCACGTCCGCCGAGCGCGAGCCCAGCGACGGGGTCTGGCGCGAGCCACCGCCTCGAGCAGAAGCAAGTCATCGACGACGCTTTCCGCGACTCCATGACCAACTCCGCGACTCGTCCCATGGAGGCCCGCTCGTGACGTTGGGCACGAAGAGCCTTCAAGACGAGCATGCTCCGAAGAGCATCTGCTTTGGCTGCGGCCCCGCGAACGACAAGGGTCTCCAGATCAAGAGCTTCCCCGAAGAGGACGGAAGCCTCGTCGCCAAGTTCGTCCCCGAGGCACACCACGCAGCGTTTCCGAACGTTCTCAACGGCGGCATCATCGGGACTCTTCTCGACTGCCACGCCAACTGGGCGGCTGCCTACCATCTGATGCAGATGCGGGATCTCGAGTCGCCGCCATGCACGGTCACGGCCGATTTTCACGTGCGACTCAAGCGCCCGACGCCGTTGGGTGAGGTGACTCTTCGCGCGCGCGTCACCCAAGCCGAAGGCGACCGCGTCAACGTCGAAGCGTCGCTCGAGGCCGGCGGAAAGCTCACCGCGACCTGCACGGGGACCTTCGTGGCGGTGAAAGAAGATCATCCCGCCTACCACCGCTGGTGATCGCCATCGAAGGCTCGCGGAGTGCTCAGGGCTTGCGCGCTCGGCCCGTCTTCACCTCTCGGATGGCCGTTTGGTTCGTGGTCTCGACCCAGCGATCGAGCCCGATTGCGTCGAGCACCGATCGGTAGGCGACGAGCGCCTCCTTGGGATCGCGGATCTGTCACCGCCGCTCGAGGTCGACCGAGAGATCGTGGTTCGGTCCTTGGTGGAGGTGGAGCGGGGCGCCTCCCACGCAGGAGCGAATGCAATACCGATGGGGTGACGCGCGTGGTCCATTCCGGCTAGCATCCGCTTCCCGCGGCCCTGGAGCCGCGCCCTTCGAGACTCGGGAGAGAGCGTTGAGCGAAGAAGACAAAGTCACCTCGTCGTCGGAGAGCGCAGATGCGCCTGCGTCCGTCGACCGCCCCGTGCCGATGACCGCGTTCGAGCGACGCTTCAAGCACCCGCCGGGCCTCGTCATTCTCTTCTTCGCCGAGATGTGGGAGCGCTTCTCCTACTACGGCATGCGCGGGCTCTTGAAGCTCTACATGGCGAACTACTTGTTCGTCTCGCTACGCGAGGGTCTTCAGGGAGCGCGGCAAGCGACCCCCCCTTTGTCGCTCGTTCCCGGAGAGCCCAACTCGGTGTTGGGATGGCACTTCATTCAAGGGCTCCTTCCCCACAGTCCGGGCGAGCAGGCAAGCGTCCTATACGGTTGGTACACCGGGCTCGTCTATCTCACCCCGTTCTTCGGCGGCATCATCGCCGACAAATATCTGGGTCAGCGTCGAGCCGTGGTCGTCGGCGGCATCTTGATGGCCATCGGTCATTTCGTGATGGCGATCGAGAACTCGTTCTTCCTCGCGTTGCTCCTTTTGATTCTCGGCAACGGCGCGTTCAAGCCCAACATCTCGACGCAAGTCGCCAACCTCTACCCCGAGGGAGATCCGCGACGCGACGGCGCGTTCACGTACTTCTACATGGGGATCAACCTCGGCGCGTTCATCTGCAACTTCATCTGCGGAACGCTCGCCGCGGTCTACGGCTGGCACTACGGCTTCGGAGCGGCTGGCGTCGGCATGGTCCTCGGTCTCATCGTCTACATGCTGGGTCAAAAGCACCTCGCAGCAGACAACCTCATGAAGAAGAAGGCGGCGATCGCTGCCGGCGACAAAGAAGAAGAAGCGAAGACCGGCAAGCACGTCGAGCATCATCTGCCGAAGAACGAAGCGCTCACTCCAGAAGAATGGAAGCGTGTCTGGGCGCTCGTCGTGCTCTTCGCGCTCAACATCGTCTTTTGGGCCGTCTACGAGCAGCAAGGCAACTCGATGCAGACGTGGGCCGACGAGAAGACCTACTGGCCCGTCGTTTTCGGGTTCCAAATCCCGTCGACGTGGTTCCAGTCGTTCAACCCGATGGTCATCGTTCTCTTCGCTCCTTTGCTCGACATCTTCTGGGGGCGTCAGGCGAAGAAAGGCACCGAGCCGACCAGCGTCACCAAGATGGCCATCGGATGCATCTTGCTCGGCCTGTCGTTCATCGTGATGGTCGTCGGCGCCCAGATGCTCGGCAACGGAAAGGGAAGCCTCTTCTGGCCGCTCTTCTGCACCTTCATGCTGACCATCGGCGAGCTCTATCTGTCTCCGATCGGACTTTCGCTCGTGACGAAGGTCTCGCCGAAGCGAATCGTCTCGATGATGATGGGGCTCTGGCTCGGCTCGAGCTTCCTCGGAAACCTGCTCGCCGGATACATCGGAGTCCTCTACACGCGCTGGAGCAACACGCAGTTCTTCCTGCTCCTCACGGTCCTCGGCATCGGTGCTGGCATCGCGATGGGCGCCTTCAATAGGCCGCTGAAGAAGGTCATCGGAAACCACTGACCGCGAGATGGCACATGGCCCCTCGGATCGTCCCGGGGGGCATGTGGGTCAGACGATCAGGCGACCTCCTGGATGCCGCTCCTCTCGCCGCGCATTCTGCGACGCTGGGCTCAGACGTCGCTACGAAGCAGCGCGCTGATCTTGGGTCGCGAGACAGCCCAGAGCTCGAGCGCCGGGAAGGCGATGCCGGTGAAGCAGCCGATGACGCCGCCCACGATGCCGCCGATCGCGCCTGCCATTCCGACGGGGCCGGTCCCTTCGGCGAAACCCAACAACGCTGGAACGACGACGAAGAACGTGACACTCGCGTTCAAGAGACCGTTCAGCAGGCCTGTGACGCCGTGAATGAGGGTCATGACACGAGCTCGCGGTCGTCGACGGGTCATGGAGATGCCCGTGGCGAGGAGGAAGCTCGCGAGGAGCACGCCGAGCCCGAGCGACGTGAACATCAAAAAGCCGATGTCTCCGCTCCAGAGCAACGCGTCGAGCCGTCGGACCACGTCGGGCCCAGAACGCGGGCGCTGCGCGAAAATGTAGAGCGGACCGACGAGGCCGCCCACGCCGAGAAAGCACTGCACGGTGCCGAGCGCCTTCACGTGACCCAGCGTCTTTCAGGCTTCGAGGTCGACGGGGGCGAGCGGCGCGGGGTGCGCGACATCGAGCAACTCGTTCATACTTTGGTTTCTCCCAGCAGCGCCGAAAGTAAGCAAGATGTCGCCCGGCTAACGTGCAATTCGCTACCGCGAACTTCCGAGTACTGCATCAAGAGTGTGACACGTTGACACATCCGTGCTGGGCAGAGGTTATTCCGTTCCACACCAATTCCAAACTTAACTTCCTTTCATCTTGATTCCCCGAGAGCCCGCGGTGAGAGAACTCTCCGGAGGTACTCATGCGAACAGCTTGGATTCCTGCGAGTGGAGCCGCGATCTTCGCGACCGCGCTCCTCGCCGCAGGTTGTGGAGACTCAGCAGGAACCGGTGGATTTGGTGGCAACGGCGGGACGACCTCGAGCACGTCTTCGACGACGTCCAAGGCTTCCAGCACGTCCACGATGTCTTCCAACTCGTCGAGCTCGACGGGCGCCAACATGATCTGCGGCGATGGCGTCGTCGACCAGGGTGAGACCTGCGACGACGGCAACACGAGCAACAACGATGGCTGCGGCGCGACATGCGCGACCGAGCACGGTTTCAGCTGCACCGGCGCCCCGAGCGTCTGTACCGCGACCTGCGGCGACGGAGTCGTCGCGTCCAGCGAAACCTGTGACGACGGCAACACCGCCGCGAGCGACGGCTGCTCCAGCACCTGCACCGTCGAGAGCGGATTCAGCTGCATGGGCGAGCCGAGCGCCTGCAAGACCGGCTGCGCCGACGGCATCGTGGCCGGCACCGAAGGCTGCGACGACGGCAACATGGCGAGCGCCGACGGATGCAGCGGCGCGTGCGCGGTCGAGAGCGGCTTCAGCTGCTCCGGCATGCCCAGCGTCTGTGTGCTCGCTGGCAGCTGCGCGGTGCCCATCGTGGTGACCGGGAACGCCTTCACTTGGCAGGCACCGAACCTCGATCTCTATGGCGACGATCTCGCCAACGCCGATGCAACCTGCCAGCAGCCCGCGACCGGCGCCGGACATCCCGACGTGGTCTTCCAGGTAGCGCTGCTCGCAGGCGACAAGCTCCAGGTGACCGACAGCGGTCAGGCAGATCTCCTGTTCCACGTCCTGAACGGCGCCTGCGCTAGCGCGACGCCTTGCTCCGCGTCGTTCGATGGTGGAAACTCCAGCGAAGCGACTACGGGCTTGGTCTACACCGCGACCGCAGATCAGACGGCCACCGTCGTCATCGACTCGTATACGTCGGCCCCCCCGGCGACCGACAACGTCGACCTCTTGTTCAACATCATCAGGTGTGGTGACGGCATGGTCGGCCTCGGCGAAACCTGCGACGACGGCGCCAAGGTCAACAGCGACGGCTGCTCCAGCACCTGCCAGGTAGAATCTGGTTACATCTGCACCGGCATGCCTTCGGTATGCACGTTGCTCCCCGGAACCACCTGCGCCAACGCCATCGCAGCGTCCGACGGATTCGCTTACACCGGCTCGAACATCGCCGCGTACGGTGACGACCTCAACTTCACCGATGCGAGCTGCCTCAATGTCTCGGGAACGCCCAACGCGTCGCCCGACATGGTCTTCTCGATCAACCTGACCGCTGGGCAAAAGCTCAACGTCGCGAACTTCGGAACGCTCGACGTCGTGTTCCAGGTCGTGACGCCCACCTGCGCCGCCGGTGTCTGTGCCGCCAGCTTCGACGGAGACCCGGGAGCGGGTAACAGCGAGCAGACCGGGCTCACGTTCACGGCCGCCACGACGGGGACGTACTTCGTCGTCGTCGAGAGCTACTTCGCCACGCCCGGCGCGAGCGAGACGTTCGACATTCGCTTCAACATCCCGGTTTGCGGTGATGGAGTCGTCGAATTCGGTGAGCTCTGCGACGACCACAACGTGCTCCCGAACGACGGCTGCTCCGCCCTGTGCGTCGCGGAGTCGGGCTTCACCTGCGTCGGCTCACCGTCCGTTTGCACCGGCCTTCCGGCTGCGAGCTGCGCGGCGCCGATCCTCGTGACCGGTAACTCGTTCGCCTACGCGGGCAACAACATCGTCGCTTACAACGACGACGCGAACTACAACGCCGGCACCGCCTGCGTCGACGTGAACACGACGCCACCGAGCGGCGCCGAGATCGTGTTCCAGGCCAACTTGGTCGTCGGTGAGACCGTGCGCGTGCGTGAGCTCGGCGCGGTCGACGTGGTCATGCACATCATCGGCGGCGGCCTCTGCGTCGGCGGGAGCGCATGCGCGGCGAGCGCCGACTTCGGCGAGACGACGGGCATCACCTACACGGCCACGGCCGCGGGTCCGGTCTTCATCGTCGTCGAAGCGTATGGGAACCCGACGGGCCCCAGCGCAGCGTTCGACGTCCGCATCGACAAGTCGCTCTGCGGCGACGGCGTCATCAGCGGGACCGAGACCTGCGACGACGGCGGAACGACGGCCGGCAACGGCTGCTCGGCGACCTGCACGATCGAGACGGGCTTCGTCTGCAACGGAACCCCTTCGACCTGCACGGACATCAGCACGTGCACGACCGCGATCTGCGCGCTCGGCGGCTGCACGGGAACGCTCGTGACCGGAACGGCAGCCGGCGTCCCGGCGGCGATTCCGGACAACCTCCCGGCCGGCGGCGCGATGCTGTCGATCCCGATCGCGGCGACCGGCACGGTCACCAAGATGGCGATGCGCTTCAACGCCACGCACACGTTCGACGCCGATGTCGGTGTCTGGCTCAAGGGCCCGACGGGCGGAGAGCTCAACATCTCCACCGACAACGGCGGCGGCAACCCGAACTACACTGGCACGATCTTCCGCAGCGGCGCCAGCACCGCCATCAACGCGGGAACGGCGCCGTTCACGGGAGTCTTCGCTCCCGAGACGTCGCTCACCGTGTTCAACGGACAATCGGTCACCGGCGCGTGGAGCCTGCGTGTTGCAGACGTCGCATCGGGCGACACGGGTACGGTCGATGGCTGGGACGTCGCCTTCTGCGTCACGCCCTGATCGACTGACTGCTCAGCAGAAGTAGAAATGGAGAAGCCGCGCTGCTCTCGAGTGGCGCGGCCTCTTTCATTTGGGATCCGGCGCGCGTCAGGCCGAGACCGTGAACCCACCGTCGATCACGAAGGTCTGGCCGGTGATGTAGCTCGACGCATCCGAAGCGAGGAACAGGATCGCGCCTGCGATCTCGTCGGGCTGGCCGATGCGGCCAAGCGGAGTGCGATCGAGATAGCGCTTCATCACGTCGTCGTTGCCGACGAGCGCGCTTGCGAAGCGCGTCTCGATGAGACCCGGCGCCACCGCGTTCGAGCGAATTCCGCTTGGGCCGAGCTCGACGGCGAGGGTCTTGGCGAGCGAAATGGCCGCCGCTTTGGTCATGCCGTACACGCCCATGAGAGGCGACGCGAGAATGCCCTGCGTGCTCGAAACGAAGATGAGCGAGCCCGGAGCATTTCGCGAGATGAGATGCTTGGCGGTCTCGCGAGCGAGCGAGAAGTAGGCGCGGGCGTTCACTTCGAAGGTCTTGTCGAACACTTTGTCGTCGGCTGTGACCATCGGCCCGAAGTGAGGATTCGTCGCGGCATTGTTCACGAGGATGTCGATCGGACCGAGCTTGTCGACCACCTCCGACACGAGCGCTTCGGCGGCGCCCTCTTTGCCGACGTTCGAGGTGAACGTTTCGACGACCACCCCCAAAGCGGCGAGCTCGGCCTTGGCAGCGGCGAGGTTCTCGGGCTTGCGCGACGCGATCGCCACCTTCGCGCCGCCCTCGGCGAGAGCGCGCGCTGCCGCCATTCCGATGCCGCGACTACCTCCGGTGACGAGCGCGACCTTGCCTTCGACGTGGATCTTCATGAGGGTCGAAAGGCTACACGAAGCCGAGGGACGAGCGGGAG
>JAYUUB010000244.1:0-25665 GCA_043755175.1 Polyangiaceae bacterium
CGGCGTGGCCTTCGCCCCGCCGCCCGAGGTGGTAGGGCGGTATTGGACCGAAGAGCTCCTCGTTGGCTTTCGCTACATGAATTACAGATTGCCGCGCATTCTCTACGAGCTTCACGACGTCAATCCTCCAGGCTCGAAGGCGCAGTTCAAGTTCGAACGCCAGAGTCCCGCGCAGAATCGCGAGCAACCATGACATGGGAGGCGGCACGTTCCGCTTTGGTCAAGGAACGGAGCACATCGTCTCGCTCTATGGCGATCCCAGGCTCTAAGGTGGGATCGGGACTTCGAAGTACACCCTGACGAACGACAAGCCCGAGACGCCCACCGCGGCCGTCTTCGACCTTTCGGCAGGGGTCGGAGCGCGATTGCGTCTCACACCACGGAAGAGCCGATTTCGCGTCCTCGTCGAAGCGCAGTACCACGGTGAAGTGGTCTATCAGACGGTCATCTCCGGCTTACGCGGCACGCAGACCTCGAACGGGACGACGTACACGGTCGACAAGAAGGTCGACTTTGGCGGCACCGACATTTTTCATGGACCGTCTTCAGGTCGTCGGCGTGTTTTGAGAGAGGTCGAGACACGTGTTAACCTCGATGACGTGAAGGACGACCGACTGTTTCGGGTGATCGTGCTGGGCGGAATCGCGATCGCAGGTGCGGTTTCGAGCGTCGCTTCGTGTGCGAGCGAGCCTCATCACGAAGGACCGCCGCCACCTCAGGATTTGGGGACGGCTACGGCTTTGCCCTCGTCGAGCTCGACGGTCACTATGGCCACCGCTCTGCCCAGCGCGTCGGCGACGCCGGTGACCTCTCCGAGCGCAGTCGTCGTGCCGGTTCGCGAAGGCCCGCCGCCGCCTCCGCCTCTGCCGCCCCGCAAAGGGCCCCCGCCGCACCGCGAAGGCCCCCCTCCGCCGCCACCGACCCGCTAGGCCGTGAACCCTCCTCCGCGCGACTCGCTCGATCTTCCTTCGTTGAGGGATGGATCCCGAAGAGACATTCCGTGGGATGCGCCGACTCCAAAGCTCGATCCCGGTCGGCTCGCGCTCTTGTTGCACGCATGGTCTTGGCGCCGCGATCAGGAGCACCTCGCGGTCTTCTCGTTCTGTCGAATGGCATTCGAGGCGGCTGTCTACGGCTGCGAGCCAGCGACGCTCGCGCTCTTCACGCGCGCGGCGACCGACGAGGTCCACCATGCCGACGTGTGTCGTCGCATGGTCGAGAAGCATGGTGGAAAGACTCTCCCGACGGCGCTTCGGCTCGAGCGGCTTCCCGAGACGTTCACGACGCGCTCCGCAGACGATCTCTTGCTATCCGTCGTCGAGACCTGCTGTCTGAGCGAGACGTTCACGGGGGCTTACTTCACCGACATGCTCGACATCGCGACCGAGCCGCTCGCACGCGCCGTGATTCTGTCGCTATTGGAAGACGAGATCGATCACGGCCGAGTCGGGTGGGCGTATCTCGCTAGCGCGTGTCGCGATGGTCGCGGGGGCGTCGTCGAGGCTGCGCTACCGAGCCTGCTCGAGCGGGCCGCTGGCGTCGTGTTCGAAGAGGCCTCCCGCGCGCCGGAGGCCGACGATCCGCTGCTCGACAGGCACGGCTACATGGGCCGAACACGCGGCGCTCGCGTCTACGCAGAGGCGATCGCGAACATCGCGTTCCCTGGCTTCGAATCGCTCGGAATCGACACCACGAAGGCTCGCGCTCACGCGCGTGAACGTGCCTATCTCTAGCTACTGCGACGCCATGGATCGGAACGTTGGGCGGATGCCGGGGAGATTGAACAGAGAGACGGGAAGACAGGAAGTTTTACGTCAGACGGCGCAGAGACCGAGATTTTGGAGCATCTCGATTCATGCGCCGCTCACTTCGGTCGAGCCATTCTCGAACCTTCCTGTCTTCCCGTCTTGCTGTCGCATCTCTCGATCTCGACTGGCGAGCTTCGAGTCGCCCCAAATCGATCGAGGATCCAAGCGGTCGAATCGTCTTGGTCGCGGTGCTCCAATCAATTGGGCTACGCCGAGGTCTGAGGGGCGGCCTTGGCGGCTTTCGCCGTGGCTCTTCTGATGAGGCGACCACGAAGGCCATGCTTGGGCCGCAGAGTCACTGAAGGCTCCGGAATGGCTTCGGGCTCGGCGAGGATGTCGACGCGGAAGCTCTTTGCCAAGGTCGCCAGAAGCAGGACGGCCTCCATTTGAGCGAAAGCCTGGCCTATGCAAAGGCGCGGGCCGCCGCCGAAGGGGAAGTAGGCGTACTTGTGCAATGTCTTCGCGAAATCACCCTCCCAACGTTCGGGACGGAATTCGACGGGGTGCTCGAACCACCGAGGGTCGCGTTGAATCGACCACGGGCAGAACCACACCTGCGTGCCACGCGGAATGAGATACCCGCCGAGGACCACGTCTTCGCGCGCCTCGCGGCCCATCGACCAAGCCGGCGGGTACAATCGCAATGACTCGGCGATGACGTGCGAGGTATAGCGAAGGTTCGGTAGGTCGGCGAGCGTGGCGGGGCGATCGCCCAAGACCTCGTCGAGCTCTTTCGCGAGCTTCTCGTCGACTGCGCGGTGCCGCGACAAGAGGAGCCAGGTCCACGAAAGGAGGAGCGCCGTCGTCTCGTGGCCGGCGAGAAATAGCGTCATGCATTCGTCGCGCAGCTGCTTGTCGGACATGCGGCTGCCGTCTTCGTCTTGGGCGTCGAGAAGCATCGAGAGAAGGTCGTGCGATGCACCCGCGCCGCTCGCACGTCGTCGCTCGATGACACCGTAGATGATCGAGTCGAGCTTCTTCACGCTGCGATCGAAGCGACGGCGAGCCGGCGTCGCCATGTTGGTGAGGAACGGAAAGAAAATGTAGCAAGGGTTCATCGCGATTGCGAGCACGGACTCGAGGGCCTCGCCGACGTCTTCTGCGTGGTCGCCGACGTGCGCACCGAAGAGCGTCTGCGCCACGATGTCGAGTGTCAGATGCATCATGTCCTTGTGGACCTCGCGCACCTCTCCGTCGCGCCATTGGTCGACGAGCCGGGTCGTGAAGTCGACCATGATGTCGCCGTAAGCGGCGATGCGATCGCGATGAAACGCGGGTTGGGCGAGGCGTCGTTGGCGGCGCCAGAAGTCGGACTCGCTCGAGAGCAGGCCTTCACCCAGAACGGGGCGGAGGGTGGTCTGAATGAATTTGTCTTTCAGCCATAGCTTGTTGCGCGTGACCAGAACGTCTTCGACCAAGTCGGGATGACTGAGGAGCGTCACCTCCATCGGGCCGAGCGACACCCGCACCACGTCGCCGTGAGCATCGCGCGTCGACTCGAGGAACCGAAGCGGATCGCTCGTGTATGCAAGCAGATTGCCGATGATTGGAAGCCTCGGAGCCCTCGGCGGAAGGGGTGCCGTCGTCATCGCGGGAGACTACACCGAGGCGGTTCGCGGGGGGGCTCCAGTTCGGGTGGCATTCATGAACGTCGAGGCGTCCGACGACGCCAATCGCAGAGCGCTCGTCGTGGGAATACCGAATCGGTGGCCTGCGGAATTCGGCTGGGCGAGCTACCGGTCTCGGATGCCGCGCCGCGGCCAATGGGGTACGGCGCGTACCATGAACGACTGGTACATCCGGGACCCATCGGGCGCTTCCGCTGGCCCGTTCCCCACCCAGACCATCATTCAATGGATCGGGATGGGGAAGGTCGGCGCGAACCACGCGGTCTGCGGCGTCGGGTCGCAGCAATGGATGGCGCTGAACCAGGTGCCGATCTTCATGGGGGCCTTCGTCTCGGCGCACGGTGTCGCGCGCGCTTCGGCCACGCCCGATCGCGCTTCGTCGGCTTCGTTTCCCGCGCAGGCACCCGTTCAGGGCAACCCGCACGCGTTGGCTCAATCACGTCCGTCGGCTCAGCCGCAGGCGCCCAATCAAGCGCAGCCTCATGCCCCGCCGCAAGCGCAAGCGCCGCGAGCGCAGAGCCAGTCGTCGCCGCAGATCTCGGTCATCCAGCCCGGCCGCAGCCCGGCCCAGTCGATCGCCACGCCGCCACCCCAACCGGTCGCCGTCGTGGCGGCCGCGGCAGCCGCCAAGCTCGGCGGTGGCCTGAGCAATCGCACCATGGCCATTCCGGCGCTCATGGAAGCGCCCGAAATGGAGAAGCTGCTCAAGGCGGCTGGCGTCGGCACGTCCGGCTCGGCGCCGTCGAAGGGCCGCACGATGATCGGCCAGTTCGTCATGGAAGGCGCGGCCTCGGGCCGCATGGCGATCATCGGACGCGAGCAAGGCGTCGACATTCAGCTTCCGTACCCGCAGGTATCGACGCGCCACACCGGCGTCGCACCGACCGCCGACGGAATGCTCATGGTGACCGACCTCGGGAGCACCAACGGCACGCACGTCGACGGTAAACGCATCCCACCGAAGACGCCCGTGCGCATCAAGCCTGGCGATCGCATCTTCGTCGGCCCGTACGCCATCTACCTCGGCCTCGAGAACAACTCGGTGCGTGCGTGGGTCGACTCCGAGAACGCCGATTGGTCTGGCAACCTCGTCGAGATCGAGGCGCTCGACTTGAAGCTCTCGGTGCCCGATCGCGAGAACAAGGCGAAGAACAAGATCCTCCTCGACAACGTCACTTTCAAGGCCCATCCGGGCGATCTCATCGCCCTCATGGGGCCTTCGGGCGCGGGCAAGACGACGCTCCTCACGGTCCTCAATGGCTACTTGAAGCCGACGTCGGGCGAGGTCCGCGTGAACGGCGAGAGCCTCTACGCGATCTACGACGCGCTTCGCGGGAGCATCGGCTACGTGCCGCAAGACGACATCGTCCACTCCGAGCTCACCGTCTTCGAAGCCATCAAATACTCGGCGCAGTTTCGTCTCCCGTCCGACTTCAAAGAGGCGGAGATCAATCGGCGTGTGGAGCAGGTCATCAAAGATCTCGGTCTCGAGCAGGTGAAGAACCTCGAGATCGGCAAGCCCGAACGCAAGGTCCTCTCGGGCGGTCAGCGGAAGCGCGTGAACATCGCGCTCGAGCTCGTGACCGATCCGGCGCTCATGTTTCTCGACGAGCCGACCAGCGGTCTCGCCGCAGACGACACCGTCGCGCTCATCGACCTGCTCGCGAACCTCGCGAAGAAGTACGGCAAGACGATCATCGTCACGATTCACCAGCCTGCGCGCGAAGAGTACGAGAAGTTCAACCTCGCGCTCATCATGGGAGCTGGCGGCGTGCCGCTCTATTACGGCCCCACCGGCAAGGAGAGCTACGAGTTCTTCGGGCGCTACGTGGCCGCGAAGGGCATCGTGATCGACAACCCCCGCGACATGTTCGATCTCTTGAAGAAGCGCGAAGAAGAGGCGCTCGCGAGCGGTAAGTACATCGACAAGGCGGCAGCGCGGGGGGCAGCCGCGACGCATTGGTCGAACGAGTTCTTCGATCCGAAGAACGCGACCTACCGAAAGATGTATACGGGCACGCGTCAGCCCGGAAAGCCGAGCGAGAGTCGGGCACCGTCACGCGCAAAAGTCCCTCTTTTGAAGCAGTTTGGGCTCCTCTACAAGCGCTACGCGACGGTGAAACGACGCGACCGTGCGGGTACGGCGATTCTGCTCGCGCAGGCTCCGATCATCGGCGCGCTACTCGCGCTCGTGTTCTCGGCGCCCGCGAAGATGCCGAACATGTGGTGTCAGCAGGCCTTGAGAGGTCTCGAGAGCTCGGCGATGAAGGGCGGCGAAACGCTCGCTCCGGCCTGCCTCCAAGACGCCGAGCGCTTCGTGAACGTGGCCGACTACAGCGGCGCGATCTACCTCATGGCGATCGCCGCGCTCTGGTTCGGGACGAGCAACGCGGCGCGCGAGATCGTGAGCGAGCAGGCCATCTACCGCCGCGAGCGCATGGTGAATCTCTCGATCTTCAACTACGTGATGAGCAAGTTCTCGTTCCTCACGGTGATGGCGACCGTGCAGTGCACCGTGCTCCTAGCGATCGTGTTCGCTGCGCTCGGCCTCGGCGATCATCACCCGATCGTCTTTTTCAAGATGCTCGGGATCCTGATCGCGACGGCGGTGAGCGCGACGTCGGTGGGCCTGCTCCTCTCCACGCTCGTGACCTCGGCCGAGGCGGCGATGGCGCTGACGCCCATCGCGCTCATTCCGCAGGTGGTGCTCGGCGGGCGCATGGTCCCGATGACCAACAAGGTGTGGCTCAAGTACGTGATGGCGGCGATCCCATCGCGCTGGTCGTTCGAGGGCCTCCTCGCGGCCGAGCGCGCGCCGTTGGCCGAATCGTGGAAGATCAAAGCCTGCGTGACCACCGGCGAGGGGATCTCCGACGGCAAGTTCAACTGCGCGCTCGAAGAGCTCCACAACTCGGTGAAGGGCAGCGGAGGGCTCGGATTTGCGACTTACAACCGGCCTTTCGTGTCGTTGGGCGTCCTGGCGGCGATGACCCTCTTGGGCATCTTGGCCGTCATGTTTCTTTTGAAGCGCCGCGATTCGGTGTAGCCATCGGGCCGGGGTCGGTCGGGAGCACCACGGATTTCCAAACGGAACGCTTCCCATCTCGACCAACTTTTCATAGCGTGCGGCGGCGATCTCGCTTCGAGCTCCTTGGGTCGAATGGGGACTGATGTCGTTATTTAGCAACGACTCGTGTGAGGAATTCTATGAAGACCAATGCATCTCTTTATTTCGCAGCCGGATTGGCCGCTTCTCTCTTCGGGTTCGGTTGCTCGCACGAGCAGCCCCCGGCACAACCGCCGCCGCAGCCCGTCGTGACCGCCACGCCCGAAGCGCCGCCGGTCACCCCACCCCCCGCAGCAGAGCCCTCGTTCGTCGGGCTCCCGCTCACCGGTAGCCAGATCGACGTGCTCGGCAACATCGAGTTCGACACCGACTCGGCCACGATCCGCCAGACGCCGCAGACGATCGGCATCCTCACGACGCTCGCGAGCGCCGGAAAGATGTACCCGCAGATCACCAAGCTCCGCGTCGAAGGTCACACCGACAGCGACGGCAACGAGGCTCACAACCAGGAGCTCAGCGAGCGACGCGCCCAGGCCGTGGTCAAGTGGCTGACCGATCACGACATCTCGGCGACCCGCCTCACGGCGGCCGGCTGCGGTTCGAAAGACCCGCTCGCGCCGAACACCACCCCCGAGAACAAGCAGAAGAACCGACGCACCGAGTTCGACATCGAGGAGGCCGGCGGCAAGCCGTTCGCTCTCGCCACGACTTCCTGCACACCGAACCCCGCCCGCGTGAAGTGAGCGCGATCTCGCGCGCAAGCTAGGCGCGCGACATCCACCCGACGAGAGAAGACGAGCCGAGCGACACGGTCTGTAGCAGGAGCTACGTGCCGCCTCGCACGGCTCGTTTTTTCTGCGTTTTGTCGTCCCAGTGCTCCTGGGTGCGTCCGGAAAGCGACATCGATCGGCTACAGACGGGCTCCTCCGGGTCGGAGCGTGCGTCGACAGCGTCGGGTCTGCGCGGTATCGTGTCGCGTTCGCGCATGGCAGTACCCCCGAGCTTTCACCCCGTCGTCCGCGCTTGGTTCGAGAGCACCTTCGAGGCTCCGACCGAAGCGCAAGCGCGCGGCTGGGCCGAAATCGTCGAAGGACACGATACGCTCATCGCAGCCCCCACGGGCTCCGGCAAGACGCTCGCGGCCTTCCTCGCGAGCCTCGATGCGCTCACGCATCGAGCCGCGCGTGGTGAGCTGACGACGGGGATCGAGGTCATCTACGTCTCGCCGCTCAAGGCATTGTCGAGCGACGTCCAGAAGAACCTCGAGGCTCCGCTCGCGGGGATCTGCGCTAGCGCGATCGCTCTCGGATTCGCGCCTCCGCTGATTCGTACGGCGCTCCGCACCGGAGACACGACGCCAGCGGCGCGCGCTGCGATCACCAAGACGCCGCCGCACGTGCTCATCACGACACCCGAGTCGCTCTACCTTCTTCTCACCGCGGCGAAATCGCGCGAGCTTCTTCGCAATGTCCGCACGGTGATCGTCGACGAGATCCACGCGCTCATGCGTGACAAGCGCGGCAGTCATCTCGCGCTCTCGCTCGCGCGGCTCGACGCGCTCTGTGCGCGGCGCCCCCAGCGCATCGGTCTCTCTGCGACGGTGCACCCCATCGAGCAGGCCGCGCAGTTTCTCGTCGGAACAGGGCGCCCGAGCGTCATCGTCGACGTCGGACATCGACGCGATCTCGACCTCGCGATCGAGGTCCCGACGACCGATCTCGGGGCCGTTGCCACCCACGAGCAGTGGGCGACCATCTACGATCGCTTGGCGACGCTGATTTGCGAGCACCGAACGACGCTGGTCTTCGTGAACACACGCAAGCTCGCCGAACGTGTGGCGCACAATCTCGGCGAACGACTCGGCGTCGAGGCTGTATGCGCCCACCACGGAAGCTTGGCCAAAGAGCGGCGCTTCGGCATCGAGCAGCGCTTGAAGAGCGGCGACATGCGCGCCATCGTCGCCACCGCCTCGCTCGAGCTCGGCATCGACGTAGGCTCGGTCGATCTCGTCTGCCAGATCGGGTCGCCGCGCGCGATGACGACGTTTCTCCAGCGCATCGGTCGATCGGGCCACGCGCTCGGACGAACTTCGCGCGGGCGGCTCTTCGCGACCTCGCGTGACGAGCTCTTCGAGTGCGCTGCGCTCGTGCGCGGAATCGCGTCGGGGAGGCTCGATCGCATCGAGCCGCCCGATGCTCCCCTCGACGTCCTCGCGCAGCAGATCGTCGCCGAGTGCGCGTCGCGCGATTGGGACGAAGAAGCGCTCTTCGATCTCGTTCGCAGCGCCACGCCCTTCGCCAATCTCCCGCGCGAACGCTTCGACGAGATCGTCACCATGCTCGCCGAAGGAACCTCTGCCCGGCGCGGACGGGGCAGCGCTCTCCTCCACCACGATCGGGTTCACGGGACGCTGAAGGGCCGCAAGGCGGCTCGCCTCATCGCGATCACGAACGGCGGGGCGATCCCCGACGTCGCCGACTACCGCGTGGTGCTCGATCCCGACGAGACCTTCATCGGCACGGTGAACGAAGATTGGGCCATCGAGAGCGCGGCGGGCGACGTGTTCGTTCTCGGCTCGCATTCGTGGCGCATTCGTCGCGTCGAGTCGCGTCGAGGAATTTTGCGTGTCGTCGACGCGACGGGCGTCCCTCCTTCGGTTCCGTTCTGGTTGGGCGAGGCTCCTTCACGCACGTGGGAGCTGTCCGAAGAGGTGAGCCGCCTCCGGACCGATCTCGTCGACGCGATGAGCGACACCACGAAGCGAGACGTCCGCGCGTGGCTCGAACGCGAGTGCGCGCTCTGCCCTCTCGGAGCGCTCCAGATCGACCAATACGTTCGCGCGCAGCGAGACGCGCTCGGTGTCGTCCCCACGATCACCGACGTCGTGTTCGAGCGTTTCTTCGACGAAGCCGGCGGGATGCAGCTCGTGGTGCACGCTCCGTTCGGTGGGCGTGTGAACCGCGCGTTCGGGTTCGCGATGCGCAAACGCTTCTGTGTGAGCTTCGACTTCGAGCTCCAAGCTGCGGCCACGGACAACGCGATCGTCCTCTCGTTGGGGACGGCGCACAGCTTCCCGCTCCAAGACGCCTTCGGGTTCGTGCGCCGAGATTCGCTGCGACCGACCCTCGAGCAGGCGATCTTGCCGGCGCCCATGTTCGGGACGCGCTGGCGCTGGAACGCGACGCGGGCGCTCTCTCTCTTGCGCCACGAGCACGGAAAGAAGGTGCAGCCCTATCTCCAGCGCATGCGCGCCGACGACCTCATGGCGGCCGTCTTTCCTGCGCAGGTAGGCTGCCAAGAGAACGCGACCGGGCCCATCGAGATCCCCGACCATCCGCTGGTGCGTCAGACCATCGAAGACTGTCTCTTCGAGGCGATGGACATGGTTCGACTCGACGGAATCCTCGGCCGAATGGAGCGCGGCGAGATTCGCATGCACGCGCGCGACACGATCGAGCCTTCGCCTTTTTCACACGAAGTGCTCAACGCCGCTCCATACGCTTTTCTCGACGATGCTCCCCTCGAGGAGCGACGCGCGCGCGCCGTCTCGATCAGGCGCACGCTCCCCGAAGACCAGCGCGATCTCGGCGCGCTCGATTCCGAGGCCATCGAACGCGTCGTCGCCGAAGCCACTCCGACCCCGCGCGATGCCGACGAGCTGCACGACATCCTCCTCAGTTTGGTCGTCGCGCCCGTCGACCCGTCTTGGGCGCATTGGCTCGACGAGCTCTGCGCGCACGACCGGGCCGCGACGGTGACGACCTCGCGAGGCGTGCTCGGGTTCGCGGTCGAGAGCACGCCCGCGGTCCGTGTCCTCTACCCTGGCGCGACCCTCACGCCTCCCGTCGTTCTGCCACCGCGCCTCGACCGACCCCGACCCGAGCTCGCCGACGCCGTCTTCCTTTCGGTACGCGGCCATTCGGAGATCGTCGGCCCGTTCACCACGACCGCGATGGCCCTGCGTCTCTCGCTCGACGAAATCGACGTCCGCATCGCCGCGGCGCGGCTCGAGGGTGAGGGCCTCGTGCTTCGGGGACGATTCACACGAGGCGCCTCTTCCGAAGACGAAGAGCTCTGCGATCGCAGGCTCCTCGCGCGCATCCACCGGCAGACCCTCGATCGACTCCGAAGCGAGATCGAAGCCGTCAGCGCGCAGGATTTCATGCGCTACCTCTTCGAGCGGCATCACCTCACGAAGAGCTCTCGCGCTGGCGGTCGCGCGGCTCTGCGCGAGACGATCGGCATGCTCCAAGGCTTCGAGCTCGCTGCCTCGTCTTGGGAGACCAGTGTTCTTGGTCGACGAGTCCAAGGCTACCGCGCCGAATGGCTCGACGAGCTATGCCTCGCGGGCGAGGTCTCGTGGGCGCGTCTCTCGCCGCGTCGGTCGCCGAGCATCACGTCGCTCGGATCGACCTCACGCGCCACGCCGATCACGCTTGCACTCCGCAAAGACCTCGGCTGGCTGCTCGACGCAGTTCGTGGCGCGACCGATCCGCAGCTCTCCGCGCTAGACCACGCATCTGCTTTCGTCCCGCAAGGTGCTGCGCCGGCGATCTTCGGGGCGGCGACCTCGACGCTCGAAGTGCTCCAGAAGCGCGGCGCGCTCTTTTTTCACGATCTCGCGGTCTCGACACGGCTGCCGAAGGTCGAGCTCACCGAGGCGCTCTGGGATCTCGTCGGCCGCGGAATGGCCACCGGCGATGGCTTTCAAGCATTGCGCGATCTCATGGCCTCCGGGCGCTCCTCCAAGCGAGGTGAGCGGCCGATTCGGGGCAGGTGGGCGCTCGTCGAATCGCACGACGAGGAAAAGCTCGCGAACGACGACCTCGCCGATCGTGTTGCCGGGCAGCTGCTCGATCGCTATGGAATCGTCCTGCGCGAGCTCTGCTTTCGCGAGAGCTTCACGGTTCCGTTCCGCGACATCGCGCGCGCGCTCCGCAGGCGCGAGGCGCGCGGGCTCATTCGCGGAGGTCGATTCGTCGCGGGCTTCATGGGCGAGCAGTTCGCCCTCCCCGAAGCCGTCGAAGCGCTGAGGCGTGTGAGACGAAAACCGCGCAGCGGAGAGACCGTCTTGATCGCGTCGTCTGATCCGTTGAACCTCGTGGGTATTCTGCTTCCTGGCCCGCGCATCCCATCGACGAGCGGCGCCGAGCTCCACTTCGTCGACGGTGCGTTCGTCGCGGCTCCCGTGCGCGACGCGCTCGAGAAAGTGACCCGAGCACCTCTTCTCGTCTCGGCATCCCCGGTCTAGGCGACGCGCGCTCGATGCTGAAACGGTGGGCCATCATCGTCGGACTCTCGATGACGCCTGCGCTCATCGCGGGACAATCCGCGGCTTGTGCCGCTGGGATCGGTTGGCAAATCGACCCGTGGCGCCTCGTACCCGTCATCGCCCTCGCGAGCTTCGTCGAGGGCGCGATCGTCGCGTGGCTCGCGGGCACGACACGCAAAATCGCCTTCTTAGAGCGTCGATTCGAGAAACTTCGCAAGCCGAAAGCGATCGCGTTCGCTGAGAAGTGGGGCACCTGGGGAGGCATGATTCTCGGCGTCGCGGTGCTCGGACAGGAGCCCATTCTCGTCGCGCTCCGGTTTCTCGGTGTCGAGATGCGCAAGCTCTGGCTGCCGCTCTTCGTGAGCAACTTTCTCTTCGCGCTCGTCTACTTCGCAGTCGTGAAGACCGGGCTCGAAGAGCTCGGAAAGCTCTTTTAGTCATGGCGCGGGGCGCTCGAGCCTTCACGCTCGTCGGCGTCATCGCAGAGGTGGTTCACTCGATGCAGATCTTCTCTTGGCCGGTCGGGCACTTGATGCGCACGTGAAAGTGGTCGTCGTGCGGCTCGGCGCCTTCGGGCTGCAGGAACAGCGCAGCGGCTTCGGGGACGTGATCTTTGTGCTTCGGGTGCTTCAACGCGTACGAGAGCAGGCGCTGCCGCAGCCATCTTGCAACGAAGATGTATTTGAGACCGGCTCGCTTGTCGCCGGCCCAGCTCTCGACGAGCGCCCAGTTGCGTTCGTCGTCGAAGACGAGCCCACTACCGTCGGTCGCTTTGCCGTTGGCGTCGTATTGAACGAACTTCTTCGGCAACACCTGCTTGCCCTTCGCGTCGCGGGCGTAAAAGAGAACGTCGGCGTCGCGGCCGCTTTGATGCGAGTGGTGCCCCTCGAGCGGGCCGCCGTCTTCGGCCGAGAGATCGCCCATCACGAGCTTCGAGCCGGTGAACGATTTGGCGACTTGCTTGGCGCTTCGTTGAAGCATCAGCACGAGCGACGGATGGCCGAAAATCTTGTCGGTGTCCTTCTTCAGAATGTGCAGCACTGGGCTTCCGCGGAGCTTCTTGGCGCGCAGCTGCCGGCCGCCGTGTGCCGATCCGATCGAGAGCGACATCTTCTTGTAGATGGGTCGCTTCAGCTCTTTGGAGAGATCGACGCCCTGACCCGACCCATGGGAAGCGCCCTTGGGGCGGCCTTCGACGGGAGCGGCCGGGTCGCCGGGCGTGCCCTCTTGAGCGTCACCCGCGCCGACCATCGGGTCTACCGTCGTGCTCGGCTTCGGACCTTCTGTGCCGCCTTCGGGCTTGGGGTCGGTGGTCTTCGGGTCGGTGGTCTTCGGGTCGGGGCTTTCGGGTGCGACGTTCGGCGACGCGCCCTCTTGAGCGCGCGCGAGCCGCGGTGCCGACGCGATCGTCGCGATGGCGACCCAAGCCGCGACTCCGATGCGCATCCACGCGGCGATCGCCGGCGCGCGTGGCGCCCGACCGAGAGAAGCCGCTTGAAAGGCGCGAAGCGACATGACCATTCTGTGGACGAACGACCGAGCGCACCGATTCACTCCCGAGCCTGTCCTCACACTGCGTTCCGGTCACCGCGAAGCGTCGCCGATTTTCGGGCGCGCGACGAGAGCGAGCGCTCAGGGCCCTGGATGAGGTCGCTCGGCGCTCGGATCGGGGCTTGGGTTCTTCGCCATCAGCACCGGGACGAAGTAGATGTTGTCACCCTCTTTGGCCACGAATTCGAGGTCTTTTTCGCGCTTTCGAATGCTGAGAGAGAGCGTGTGCTTGCCGGCGCTGATCGGGATCGCTCGTCCGGGCTCGGTGACCACGACCGTTCTTCCGTCGAGGACGATTTCGGTTCGCGGCGCGACCGCTGGCAATGAAATCGACGCATCGCGTGGCCGCGTGGTCCGACGTCCGGCGAGGAAGCCGACCACCGACGCACCGCCTGCGATGACAAGGGCGACGAGAACGAGGACGGTCGTCTTCCAACGGCTCGACGACGTCGACGCGCCAGCCCTCGAGGGCTCAGCCGAAAACGCGGCCTCGCCGCGCGTGGTGATGCTCGAGGCGACATCGGTGAGCGGCATCGAGATTTCGGTCTTCGCGATGGCGCCGGTTGCGCCGTTCCGTGTCGCCGGCTTGGCGATCGCGAGGCGCGACTCGGGTGCATCGGGCTCGGTGGCCACTGCTTGAACGACTCTCGCGAGCTCGTTCCGACCCGACGCATCTTCGGGCAGCGCGGCCGCCAACTCACGCGCCGACGGTCGTTCCGACGGCGTGATCGCGAGCGCACGCACCAGCCACTCTCCATGCGGGAGCATCGCTATCGCGCTCGGGACTTCGGCGCGCGTCGCCGCTTCGGCGAGATCGCGATCGGGAAAGAGACGCCGACCGAGGAGACACTCGGCGATCACCGCGGCCGCAGCGTAGACGTCTTCGGCAGGCGCCGCAGGTCGGTGCGCCGGGACCTCGGGAGCGACGTAACCAGGCTTTCCGGCGACGGTGATGCGCGCTTCGCCCACGTGCATCGCGATGCCGAGATCGATGAGCTTCGCTTCGCCTGCATCGTCGACGACCACGTTCGAAGGCGCGACGTCGGCGTGTACCCAGCCACCATCGTGGAGGGCCGAGAGGGCGCGCAACACGTCGCGACCGATCGAGACGGCCGCGGCTGGATCGAGGGTTCCGCGACGCGCGAGGAGACGATCGAGCGGGACGCCGCGCACGTGCTCGACCGCGACGAAGGGGAGTCCGGCCACGGCTCCCTTCGCTTCGAGCGCGATCAGCGTGGGCGCATGCACGTCGCCGAGGACCTCGGCCTCGCGCACCACCGCTTGCGCCGACTCGCCGCTCGCGCGCTCACCGAGGCGCGGCCTCTTGAGCACGACGGTTCGTCCGTCGCGATCGCCGAGTCGGATCGCCACGAACACCTCGGCCATGAGGCTCTCGGAGAGCCGCTTGAGCAGGAGGTAGTCGCCGAAGCGTTCGGGAAAGGCGTTCACGCGGTACGCGGCCACCATAGCGCCGAAACGACGACCTCAAAACACATTGAGGCTCTCGAGACCGCGCACGCTTCCGTGTCGTCGGCGCCGCGCTGGCCGAGAAGAAGCGTGCGTCGAGGGCTGAAGAAGCCTGAATTGGGGATTCCTCTCGATCTTTGAAGGCGCCATGAACCTGAAGCTCGCGCGTGGAATTTCGTCTTCGGCTCTCGGCGCACTCCTCGTCTGCGCCGGATCCCGCCCAACGGATCGACGCGTGCTCGGCTCCATCGAAGCTGACCTCAGCCGGCGGCGCGAAGTGGTTTTCGGTGCGGTGTCGCGAGGACCCAGCCGCCCAGCTCTTGCTCGATGGCGGCAGCGGCGCGCAAAGTCACGGCATCTCGTCCGCGCGAGCCGACGACCTGAACACTGAGCGGTAGTCCGCGCGCGTCGAAGCCCGTGGGCACGGTGGTCGACGGGAGCTCGAGCACGTTGAAGATCGCCGAGCAGGCGCCGGCGAACGGCGTGCGCCACGCGTCGTGGTGCAAGGGCGCGGTTCGGCTGTAAGGCGGATGCAGGAGCACACCGCGATCGCCGAGAGCGGCTTCGATCTTCTTCTGCAGCGTTTCGCCCATCGCGAGGAGCCGACTCTTCGAGCGCGGAATGTGAGCCATGATGTGGTTTGCGAGGCCGATCGCCACCGCGGGGAAGCTGTGGCGGCCGCGGCCGAAGGGCATGAGCAAGAGCTCGCGGAGATAGCGTACGCCGTCTTTTCCGCCGAGGACCTCTTCGTAAGGGATCGGCGACGCCTCTTCGAGCATCGTCGCCCAGATCTCGAGACCCCAGCGCATCTCGGGAAAGCTCACCTCGCGCAGCACGGCGCCTCTCTTTTCGAGCGCTTTGGCGGCGCGCCGTACTTGTGTCTTCATGTCGTCGCTGATCGACGTGGCGCCGTTCTCTTCGAGCGCGACCACGACCATGCCTTCGAGCGACACCGTCGACGGATCGTCGAGGTTCATGGCGACCGTGATCGGATCGCCAGCATCGGGTCCCGCGAGGACTTGCAAGAGCGGGAAGAGATCGCCGACGCGTCTCGCCATCGGCCCGCTCGAGAGGTACGCCGAGGCGAGGCCACCCGGCACCGGGTATTGACCGGAGTTCGGGACGAGCCTCCCAGAGGGCTTGTGACCCGCGATTCCACAGAAGGCCGATGGATAGCGAATCGAGCCGCCGATGTCGGAGCCGAGGCCGAAAGGAGAGCCCCCCGACGCGATGATGGCGCCTTCGCCTCCGCTCGATCCACCGGAGGTGCGCGCGAGGTCCCAGGGGTTGTTCGTGCGGCCGTAGATGAGATTGTGTGTCTCGAGCCACATGCCGCCTTCGGGCACGTTGGTGTTGCCGAGGATCACCGCGCCGGCCTTTCGCAATCGAGCGACGGTGACCGCGTCGACGGTCGCGACCTCGTCTTTGCGGCGCAAGAGCCCTGCGGTGTGCCGAAGCCCAGCGACGGCGAAGAACTCTTTGACCGTGCACGGAACACCCAGAAACGGCGGCGAAGGCTCGCTTCGGTCGGTGGTCGCGAGCCTCGCGTCGATGACGTCGGCCTCACGGCGTGCCTCGTCGAACCGAGCGTTGGCCAGCGCATTGATGAGCGGATTCACCCGCTCGATGCGGTCGATGTGAGCGTCGACCACTTCGCGCGACGAGACGTCGCGGTGGCGGATGAGGTCGGCGAGCTCGGTGGCCGAGGCCTCGATGAGGTCGGTGGCCGTCGTCGTCGCTCGCGTTCCCTGCGCCATGGCGGGTTTATCGCACGAGACGCCGCATGACCCAAGTCGAGTCGCCCGAATGCTCTCGCGGGCCTTTCCGTCACGCGCTGTCGGCCCTACATTTCAGGCCGAACAAATCATGAGCGATCAACGCATTCCAAGTGGACGTCTCGCACGGCTCGGAAAGCTCGCGGCACTCGGCGTGCGCACGAGCGCAAGCCTCCTCGTGTCGAAAGACGGAGCGGGGGCCGCCGCCCGCGCAGCCGAGGTGCTCGGAGGCCTTCGAGGTCTCGCCGCCAAGGTGGGTCAAATGGCGAGCTACGTCGACGGCTTCGTGCCCGAGGCGCATCGCGAGGCCTACGAGACCTCGCTGTCGCGCTTACGCGCCCAAGCGCCGACCTCGACGTTCAAGAGCATCAAGGCCACGCTCGAGGCCGACCTCGGCGGGCCGCTCGATCGCTTGTTTGCCTCGTTCGACGAGGTCCCTTTTGCGAGCGCTTCGATCGGGCAAGTGCACCGAGCGACACTCGACGACGGACGCGAGGTCGCCGTCAAAGTGCAGCACGCCGGCATCGCCGACGCCGTCGAGTCCGATCTCCTGAACGCAGGCATTTTCGAGAGCATGGCGCGCTTCGCGGGGGGTGCGAAGCTCGACTCGAAGCGCGTGCTCGAAGAGGTCAGTCAGCGGTTTCGCGAAGAGCTCGACTATGGCCTCGAGGCCGAGAGACAAGCGGCGTTCATCGCCCTGCACCGAGGTGACCCGAAGATCCGCATCCCAGAGGTCATTGCTCTGAAATCGTCGCGACGCGTTCTCACGTCGACGCTCGTGAAGGGTATTTCGCTCGAAGAGGCTGCGCTGCGGTCCGAGGCCGAGCGCGTCTCCGACGCCGAGACGCTGTGGCGGTTCGTCTTCAAAGGCAACCTCGTGCTCGGAATGTTCAACGCCGATCCACACCCGGGCAACTACCTCTTCGGCGACGACGGGACGATCAACTTCCTCGACTTCGGGTGCTGCGAGCCGATCCGCGCCGAGCGGTTCACGAACACGAACGGGCTCCACGCTGCCGCGCTCGCGGGTGACGAAGACACGTTTGGCCACTACGTGAAGGTTCTCCTCGAGACCAAGCCAGGACCCTTCGAAGAGTTCTCGGTCGCGTATTCACGAAAGTGCTTCGCACCGCTCTTCGAATCGCCGTTTCACATCACGAAGCCTTACGTCGCGGGGCTCGTGACGGCGCTCGGTGACATGAAGAAAGTCGCCTTCTCGAAGGGCTTCGAGCTCACGCCTCTCCCCGAAGGCATGATCTTCATGAACCGTCTGCAATTCGGTTTCTATTCGGTGCTGTCGCGACTCGACGTCGCGGTCGACTACGCTCGCGTCGAGCGAGCGTTCCTCGCAGAAGCCCACGCCGCCTCCGCTTCGAGCTGAAGCCTCTTCTCGAGGGCCGAGTCAGGCCGAAACAGGCCGACCTTGCGCCCCTAGCCGCGTTCGGCCACTCTCCGCGGCCCCTTGAGCACCGCACGCCGAAAACCCCTCATCCAGTCCGTCGTCAAGGTCCTCACCGTCTCCGACGCGCCGGACTACGAGCAACCCTGGCAGATGCACGGTCCGACCTCGAGCTCGGGCTCGGGCGCGATCATCGAGACCGAACGAGGGCTCCGCGTTCTCACGAACGCGCACGTGGTGCAAAATCAAGTCTTCGTCGAGCTGCGACGCTTCGGTGCCTCGCACAAGTTCGTCGCCGAGGTCGAGGGCGTCAGCCACGAGTGCGATCTCGCGTTGCTCCGCGTTCGCAAAGAGGCCTTCTTCGAGGGCGCCACGCCCATTCAGTTCGGCAAGCTTCCCGAGCTCGGCGATCACGTGACCGTCTGCGGCTACCCGATCGGCGGCGATCGACTCTCGCTCACGCAGGGCGTCGTCTCGCGCATCGAGGTGTCGCCCTATGCGCACAGTCAGCGGCCGCTCCTCGCCGTGCAAATCGACGCAGCCGTGAACTCGGGTAACAGCGGCGGGCCTGTCTTTCAGGGCGATCGACTCATCGGTGTGGCCTTTCAGTCGCTCGACGAGACGCAGAACATCGCGTACGCGATTGCTCTCCCGGTGGTCGAGCATTTCCTCGCCGACCTCTCGGCGAAGCGACCTGCGGTGTTTCCGAGCCTCGGTGTCATCTGGCAGCGCCTCGAGTCTGCGTCGCACCGTCGCTCGCTGGGTCTCAAGGCAGCCGGCGGCGGCGTCCTCGTCGTGCGCATCGCGTTCGAGTCGAGCGCGTGGGGCATCCTCCGAGAAGGCGACGTTCTGCTCGCGATCGACGGCGAAGAGGTCGGCCCCGACGGGACGCTCACGCTCCGAAAAGGCGAGCTGGTCGATCACAGCTTCCGCGTGGCCCTTCGCCACATCGACGAGAACCTTCGACTGACGGTCATGCGCGACAAGCACCCCGTCGAGCTCGACGTGAAGCTCCTCGGTCCGTGTTTGCTCGTGCCCGAAGACCGCTACGACATTCGACCCACGTACTTCGTCTTCGGCGGCTTTCTCTTCGCGCCGCTCACACGCGACTACTTGAAGAGCTGGGGCAGCGAGTGGTGGAAGGCAGCCCCCAACGAGCTGATGACCGTCTACGAGACGTCGATTCGGACGCCGGAGCGACAAGAGGTCGTCATTCTCCAGAAGGTCCTCGCCGACAAAGTGAACCAGGGCTACCACGAGTACGAGAACCACGTCGTCGCCTCGATCGACGGCGTGCGCGTGGCCGGGTTGAAGCACCTGGTCGAGCTCGTCGAGAAGGGGACGGCGCCGTTTCTCACGGTCGAGCTCAACGACGGGCAGCGTCTCGTGCTCGAGCGCCAAAAGGCGCGCGAGCGAACCCCCGAAATTCTCGAGCGCTTCAACGTTCGCTACGATCGCTCGACCGACCTGCTCAAGGTCGCGAAGCCGCGCGCTGTCACGAAGCCGCGCGCTCGCAAGTAATCCGAGCGCGTCAGTGCGGCGCGACGAGGTACGCGTGTGATCCCGAGAGCAGAGCCGTTCCGTAGGGGAGGCTCGGGATCACTTGGAGCGTCTCGGTCGAGAGGAGAACGAGCTCGGCTTTGAGCCCGCACGCGAGGACGAACGCGCTCCCGTCGCGGCTCAGCGTCACCCCACGCGGGCTCTTCACGGCGAACGTGGAGACGAGGCGTCGCTCGGAGATGTTCCAGAAGGTGACGAGACCGGCGCGCGGGGTCGTGACGACCGCGATCCCGGTCGGCTCGTGAATGCATACGCTGAGCGACTCTCCGAAGAGCTTGCCCATCACGTCGGTCGGCCCTTCGACGCTGACCAGATCACCCGAGACCGGCTTGAGCGAGACGCCTCCGACGGTAGACTCTTCGGGCAGCCCGGCGCGTGGAGCCGAGACCACGACGAGCGCGCCATCGTCGCTTCGTGCGACGTGGCCAGCGTTGATGTGTGACCGGGTGAGCGCGAGCTTGTCGAGGAGCTTTCCGGCGCCGAGATCGATGAACGTCACCGACGGTGGATCGCCGCTGTCGAGCGTTCCGCCACCGTTGGTGACGACGAGGGTCTTGCCGCCATCGACGAGGTGGCAATCGTGAGGCGCCGTTCCGAACGTGGCGACTTCGCCCAACACCTTCAGACTGTGGCCGTCGCGAACGGTGATGCGACCGGCGAGCGAGTCGAGCTTCGCCTCGACGACGAAGAGCTTCGCACCATCGATCGAGAAGAGGCCGTGTCCGTAGAAGGCGCAGCCTGGGGACGCAGCGATCGATCCGGTGACCTCGAGGGTCGACAGATTGATCGTCGCTCCGCCGGGACCCTTCTTCTCGAAGAGCGCGGCCCTCTCGAGGCGCGTCGGATCTTGGGTGAACCCGTGGCCGAGAAAGCCGACCTTGATGCGTCGAACCTCGGCCGTGTCGAGATCGACTTGATCGAAGAACGCGCGTGGTGCACCGACCTGCGGGTCCATGTACTGGGTGCCGCCCGCGACCGTTCCCAACATGCTTCAGAAAGCACCACACGCGCGGGACTGACGCAAGTCGTCGTGAGTGCTCCGCACCGGTTTGGGCTGACCCTTCTCAGTGGGCGGTCAGTGTTTCGCGCACGATCTCGCCGAGGTGCGCGAGACCGACGCTCCCTGGGGCGAGCACGGCTTCATGGAATGCGCGCAGATCGAACGCGCTGCCGAGGTTGATTCGTATCTCGTCGCGGAGCTCGAGAATGACGCGCTCGCCGACTTTGTACGAGATGGCCTGTCCGGGCCATCCGAGGTAGCGAACCGCTTCGCTCGCGGCGAAGTCTTTCTGGATGCACGCGCGCTCGATCAAGAGCTCGACGCAGAGATCGTGCGACCAAGTCTCGCCCGGATGAAACGTCGAAGTTTCGGGGATGGTGAGCTCGAGGTGCATGCCGATGTCGGCGACGATACGGCACGCGCGAAAGAGCTTCGCGAGCAGCATTCCGAGGACGTACGAGGGCTTTTCGAAATAGCCGAGCTCGTTCATGAGCTGTTCGGCGTAGAGCGCCCACCCTTCTGCGTAACCAGAGCAACAGACGAGCAGACGGTGCAGGCGGCTGAGACGATCGGCGTAATAGACCTGCAGCCCGCATTGCAGATGATGGCCTGGAAAGCCTTCGTGGTAAGCGGTCGTGATCTCGCTGAAGAGCGAGAACTTCTTGTCGGGCGCGGGGGCATAATAGACCGTACCGGGGCGCGAAAAGTCTTCGCTCGGAGGGATGTAATACGCACCGAGGGCGCCACCGGGAGGTGCGAGCTTCACCTCGATCTTTCGAATCGCTTCGGGGACGTCGAAGTGGCTCTTCATCAGATCGCCGAGCGCGTTCTCCTGGCGCGCGCGCATCAACGCGAGAAAGCTCTCGCTGTCTGCGACGACCTCTTCGGGGTGCTCCTCGAGGTAGCTCACGACCTCTTTCAGAGTGCTCCCTGGGCGAATCTGGTCGGTGAGCTTCTGGAGCTGAGCCTCGATGCTGGCGATCTCGCGAAAGCCCCAAGCGTAAGTCTCGAGCGGATCGATCTTCATTCCGAGAAAGCGGCTCGCCGATCGCGCGTACCGCTCGGCGCCGACCGGATCGCGATCCGTCGCGGAGGGGAGGTAGGTCGTCTCGAGATCGCGGCCGAAGCTACCAAACGCGCTACGAGCGTGATCGATCGCCGTGACGATGCGTGCGCGAAGCGGCGCGTCGTCGATCTTGGCCGCGTCGAAGGCGTCGCGGAGCGCGAGGAGGGAGGAAGTCTCGGCGGCGTGCGATCGCGCTTGCTCGACGACGGCGCGGACCTGACGCTTGGCGGCCACGATCTCGCGTGACCGGCCTGTTTCGAGCGCGGCCCGATAGCTGTCGAGCGGCTGGTCGATGGTCTCGAGGCGCTTTGCGACGAGCTCGAAACCTCGCGGCGTCGACGTGTCCATCAGGTCGAACACCTGGCGGACGTGCTGGAACGGCGACTCGATGTTGTTCAGATCGCAGAGGTTGTCGCGGTGGTCGTAGTAGGCGATTCGTTCGTCGAGGAACTCGCGCATGACGCGGCGGGCGACGCGTGCCCAGCGGTCTTCGGTGGGAGCGAGCGCGGCGAGCTTTTTGCGGTAGTCGTCGAAGAAGCTCCGCATCTCGAGCACGCCGCGGGGCGAATAGTCGTCCCACCGATCGTGCTCGCCGGGGATCCCCGCGAGTGTCGCTTGGATGGGGCTCCGTCGAGCGTATTCGTCGACGAAGGTGCTCGAGAGCGCGAAGACGGGGTCCGAGGCCGGGGAGGGCAGCATCGGGCAGGGACACTAGTACAGAAGTCTTCGCGGATGCCTCGCGCCAGACGGACCGCTGCGGATCATGAGGAGCCCTTCATTCTTCTGGGGCGAGGCTCTTGCTCCTCGTCGCCGTCGAGATCTGACGCGGATTTCGCGAGCTCGGCCGCTCGACGTGCGTCGGAGAGCATGACGCGAGCCCGAGCGCCCGTGACGCTGACCGGCGCGACCTCCTCGCCCTTGGCTTTCAAATCGGCGACCGCCTGACGCAAGACGCGCTTCTTTTCTTTGGCGGTGATGGTCGGCCACATCGCCTCGATGACCGCGTTGAGCTCACCTCCCATCAAGACGCTGAACGAGGTGTAATAGAGCCACAAGAGCAACACCATCGGGGCTGCGAGCGAGCCGTAAATCGGGCTCGATTCGACGCTCCATCGCGCATAAGCGCGCAGCGCAGCGCTCCCCGCGACCCACAACACGAGCCCGAAGAGAGCGCCCGGAATGTCTCGCTTCCAGGGCGTTCGGAAGGGGATCGCGAAGTGATACGTCGTCGTGAGCGCGGCTAACGTGCCGATGGCCACCACAGGCCAATAGAGAATGTCGGATGCCGCCATGAAAGTGGTCTCGGCGCCGAGCGGCGCGGCGACGGCGCGACCGATGCGAGGCCCGAGCACGAGGAGCGGAAAGAGGGTCGCGCCGAGGATGACGCCGACCAACGTGAAGACCATGGCGAGCGCACGTCTACGCCAGAGGGCGATGCGAATGTCGATGTCGTAGACGACGTTGAGCGCCTCGATGAGCGCGTCGGAAGCGCTCGCGGCCGAGAAGAGCGCGAAGAGCAGACCGAGTGAAAGGATGTCGGCGCGGCCGCTCTTCAGCGTCGAAGCGAGGGTCGGAGCGATGACCTCGTCGACCGTCTGACGCGTGAGGAACGTCTGCGCGGCCGCGAGGACGTCGAGCTCCACGCGGTTCGTGAAGTCGGCACCGACCGCCGACCCGATGAAGCCGAGAGCGGCGAACAGCGCGAGAAACGCAGGCGGAAACGAGAAGAGCGCGAAGAAGGCGACCTGCGCTGCGAGGCCCGTCGTCCGGTGCTTGACGACCCCGTGGTAGAAGCGGACGACGATCTCTCTCCACGTGTGAAGATGCCGCAGCGTGGGCGGCGGCGCCGACATGGGCTCTTCATCGTGGATTCCCACGGGCGAACTCTAGCAACTGTCGCGACAAGACGTGAGCTTCCCGGCTGTTGGTATCCTTCGAGCGCGATGCCGAATGGGGTCACCGAGCTCGGAGTCGTGTCGGCTTCTCGACGGCTCGAAAGAGAGACCGGGCACGCGCATTGCGATGGTCTTTTGCATGCCTCGCATCCCCCGCGTCGTTCTGACGACGGCTGACTCCCGTGAATCGAAGCGCCGAACGAAGCGGCGCCGAGGTCGCAAGCGACGCACCTGCGCGTTCGCCGTCACGTGGTTCGCGCAGCTCGCCGGCTGCGCCGATTCGGCCGATCTAAGGGCGTCCCCGCGCGTCCCCGACATGACGCCCTGTCTCCCCGGAGCGTCGCTCGCTGCGGTCACATGGCCTTATGACGCTCCGGTGAGCCGATTGACGGCGCGCATCGTCGGCGTCGACGGACGCGAAGGCTACTACGCCAAAGAGCAGCTCTCGTTCGCAGCGAAAGACCGCGACGAGCTGCTTCGCGTCTTGCTCGTCCGCGACCACGAGATCGAGCGTTGCGTCTCGAAGAGCGCGGCGCGCGACCACCTCCTATGGGAATCGGGCGTGCTCATGGCGGCGCTCACCGAAGGCGCGAACCCGGCAATTTTGACGCAGCGCCTCGGTGTGACCGACGTCAGGCTGCCTCCACGTGCCATGCCGTTCGGCGATCGCGCTTGCAGCGGACACGGCCTCGAGGGGGCGGCATCGTGTCTCGTGTTCGGCCCGCTCGGAGCGATTCTCGACCTGATTTCTTGGCCGATCGGAACATGGTTCTGGGCTGGACGAGAGAGCACCACCGGCGTCTCACTCGACGAGTTTCCTCCGAGCCCCGAGTTGCTCCGCGAGGTCGACGACGTCGTTCGACGACGAAGCGTCGACGCGCTGCGCGCCGCGCTCGAGTGACGCCCGAAGCGGTCGAGCTCCACCGAACGGCGCCTTGCCCCACCGCGTCCGTGTGCGAGCATGCACGAAACTACGATGCGTTACGATCTCGAGCTCGCCATCGGTGTATTGAACGGCGCCATCGGCGACTACCTCGAGCGCACCGGAAACGGGCTCGCGACACCGATGCTCTTCGCGCACGACGGCCGGCCGCTCGCTCTCACGGCCGAGGGCCTCGGGGCCGCTCATCGCTCGTTCGGCCCGCGCATCGTCGTGTTCGTTCACGGCCTCATGAGCACCGAGTCGGTGTGGGAGCTCGACGATGGGTCGACCTATGGCTCGCGTCTCGCGGCCGATCTGGGCGTGACGAGTCTCTTCGTCCGTTTCAACAGCGGTCTTCACATCTCCGAAAATGGCGAAGCCCTCGACGCGCTTCTCGAGGCGCTCGTCGTCGCTGCGCCCAGCCCGATGGAGGAGCTCGTGCTGGTCGGTCACAGCATGGGAGGTCTCGTGATTCGAAGCGCGTCTCACGCCGGGAGCCTCGGTGCGCGCAGTTGGCTCGCGCTCGTGAAGAAGGCTTTCTACGTGGGAGCGCCTCATCTCGGCGCTCCGCTCGAACGTTTCGGCAATCTGCTCACGTGGACGCTCAAGAAAGTCGGCAAGACGGTGCGCGAGCCCATCACCGAGCTCATCGGAGATCTCATCGCCCTTCGCTCGAGCGGCGTGAAAGATCTTCGATACGGGAACCTGCGACGCGAAGACTGGGAGGGTGAAGACGCCGACGCTCTCTTGCAGAATCGTCGTCATCCGGTGCCGCTGCTCCCGGAGATACGTCACCACTTGATCGCAGCCACGTTGAGCGCCGATCCACGCTTGGCGATGCTCTTCGGCGACGCTCTCGTCCCGGTCCCGAGCGCCACCGGTCGCGCCGAAGCCATTCATCGAAGCCCATCGTTTCCTCGAGAGCACGTGCGCATCGTCGAAGGGATGGATCATCTGCGATTGGCGCACGATCTCGTCGTTTACGCCCAGATTCGCGATTGGTGCGCGACGTGAGCGACGCTCACTCCAGACGCCCGTCCCTCGCGCGATGGCGAGGGCTCAAGTCGCTCGTCGTCGACGCCGTGGAGTATGGCTCGCGCGCGATCGAGCGCGTCCAAAAAGAGATGGCGAGGCGACCCTTCGCGATCCTCGAAGCGATCGAACCACTGAGGGCGCCGGTGCAGATCGTCCACGTCGTCCACGACGTCTCGGTGAGCGGGGTGCACGCGACGATTCGAGGCGTGAACGCCGCCGT
>JAYUUB010000245.1:0-131128 GCA_043755175.1 Polyangiaceae bacterium
TCGCCTCGCGAAGCTCGAGCCACCACGAACGAACCGTCTCGGGGTTCGTCCAATCGCTCGGTTCCTCACTGACCGCGTGCGGCAGGCGCCCCGTCACGAGCTGGACGATGGTCGCGCCGAGCGCGTACGCATCGGCCGCCGACGTGGGCTCCGACATCTCGAGCACCTCGGGCGCCACGAAGCCCGGCGTTCCCGCGACGGCGCGTCGCTCATTGCTGTCGACGGCTTGGGTGGCCGCGTAAGGGTCGGAGTCGCCGATGAACAGGGCCGTCGGCACCGACGCGTCGAGGCTCTCACGCGGCTGCGGTACGACGTTTCGCGCGCGCGTCCCTTCGCGTCGAGAGATGCCGAAGTCGAGCACCTTCACCGCGCCTTCGTCGGTGACGAACAGATTGGCGGGCTTGAGATCGAGGTGGACCACGCCGCGCGCGTGGATGACGTCGAGCGCCGCGGCGACGTCGCGCGCGTAATGGAGCGCCGCGCGCCACGGGATGTGTCGGTGTCGCTTGAGACGATCGGCGAGGGTCTCGCCGTTCAAGAGCTCCATCGCGACGTAGGGCGTGCGGCTCTTCTCGAGGATCCCGGCGGCGAAGATCGTGACGAGCGACGGGTGGCTGAACGACGCGAGAAGCTTGGCTTCGTCGGCCCACGCGGCCCCGGCGAGCTCGGGTGAAAGCAGCTTCAGCGCCACGTCTCGCAACGCCGCGCCATCGGGCAAGAGCTCGACCGCCTTCCACACGTCGCCGAACCCGCCTTGTCCGATTCGGGTGACGAGCCGATACCGGCCGTCAAGCACGTCGTTCGGCTGAACTTTGTTGAGGCTCATGAGGAGGCGAGCGAAAGACTAGCGCAGGAAGCGCGCGAGCCGAAGGGACGCGCAGGGAGACTTCGTGGTATCAAGTCGAACCGGGGCATGTCGGCAAAGATCAGCGGGACCTTCCTCCGAGCTGCGTTGGGGCCGATCCAATACGCGGCGGGCCTCGTCAGCGGCAACAAGGTGCTTCAAGGCGTCGAAGAGCTCGCGCCTTCAGGGCTCGTCGCGGGCCTGAAACGCGGCATCAACGAGGTCAGCGCGCTCGCCGGCGTGAGCGCGAACGACCTCGAGCGCGCGATGCCGATGGCGTTGGTCGAGGAGCTCGCGGCGCGGCTCTCGGTCAGCCAACCGCGGGCCGTGGCGGCGTGGAAGCTCCACGCAGGGCAGTTCGGCTTCATGGACGTCATCACCGCGCTGACGATGGACGGCCGAAAAGCAGAAATCGGGCTGTGCCTCGATCGCGTCGCGAAGAAAGTCTCCCCCGATCCAGAGCTCGCCGAGCCTCTCGCCGCGCTCGCCGTCGACGTGACCGCGTGGGAAGAGCTCATCGTTCGGTGCCGCAACATTCTCGACGATCGCGACTGGCTGGCGAAGGCGTACGCACGAAAACGCATGCGCCGTTGGATCGCGGCGTCGGTCCCGGTGACCGTCATCGTCGCCTCTCTATCGCTGATCCTCATCGTCAAAGGGAGCCGCGATCGAATCGATCACGCTCTCGAGACCGCCGATCCGTGTCTCGTCCGCATCGACGCCGAAGACGTCCGCTTCGCCTCGCGCGCTCAGGACCGCTCGCTCGCGGGAGCCAAGCTCCGCTGTAAAGAAGATCAGGAGCGCCAACGAAGAACGCGCGCTGCCGTAGACGAGGCGCGTGAAATCGAGCGCCGAGCCGCCGACGCCAAGCAAGCCCATCTCGACGCGTGCCAGAAGATCGCGACGAGCGTCACCGATGGGAGCTTCCGCGCCGCCACGGCAGGTCCGGGAGTGAGCCCGGCCGCCGCCACGCTCCTCGAACGAGTCGCTACGAAGAAGCTGGAGCCGAGCGATGTCGGGCCCGTCGATCCGAGCCTACCGTGCGGCGATACGCCGAGTCTCGCCGTCTTCGAGTCTGCCTATGGCGCCGCGCTCGCGGCCGACGTGACGCTCTGGGCTCGCCAGAGCGATCCGTCGACCTTCTCTCAGCGGGCGCTCGAAGCACGGAAGAGCGAGCTTCCGATCAACGCGCTCGCTGGTCTCGCGGAGAGCGCCGAGCGCACCGCAAAAGAAGGACTCACGAGTGGCAAGCCCGAGATCGTCGCGCGGGCGAAGCGTCTTTGCAGCATGGCCCACGCCCTTCAAGCGCCAGTCCGCGGTTCATGCAACGCTGCGGAGAAGCTCTGAGTCACTTCCCTCCCGTCTCAGTAGAACTTGAAATCGAAAGTCTTTTTCAATAGACTTGCGGATATGTCGTCGGAGGCACCGGTCGCTGCGGATTCGCGCACTGCCTTAGCGCGCTCGACCTCCCTGCCGAGCGAAGCGCCACCGCGTGAAGCGCTGCGGAGCAAAGCGCTGCCGAGCGAAGCGCTGCCGAGCCGAAGCGTCGACGCGAAGGTCGCCGCGCCTGGTGCGCCCTCCCTCGCAGACCTCGCGGTGACCCAGAGCGCGGTCGTCGTCAGAGTGTCGTGTGCGAGACCCACCGCGATCCGCTTGATGGAGATGGGATTGCTCCCAGGGACCCGCGTCACGCTCCTCCGCCGCGCGCCGCTCGGAGACCCGCTCGAGCTCTCGATCAATGGGTACTCCCTATCGATTCGGCGGGCCGAGGCTCTGCTCGTCGACGTTCAGCGGGCGCCCGAAGAGCACACGGCGACCGACGCGAGCGCGACCTCGGCGCTCGCCGACGACGACGGAGTCGAGGTGAAGTGAGCGCCGACGGATCCACGCACGCCCCTTCGAGCGCAGACCGTCGCCCGAGCTCTGCCGCGCGCTCCGCTTCGTCGAAGGGGCGAGGGCCGAAGACGGTCCTCATCGCGGGGAACCCGAACTCCGGCAAGACCACGCTCTTCAATTCGCTCACCGGAGCACGTGGAAAAGTCGGAAACTATCCCGGCGTCACGGTCGACCGACGCTCGGCTCGGCTGACACTGACCTCGCACGGCACCGTCGAAATCGTCGACCTACCCGGCACCTACAGTCTGACGGCGCGCTCGGCCGAAGAGCGCGTGGCGGTCGACACCGTCCTCGGTCCGCTCGAACGCAGCGCGACGACCTCGCCCAAACGCCCCGATGCGGTCGTTCTCGTCGTCGACGCGACGGCTCTGCGCCGCGGGCTCTACTTCGCGACGCAAATCCTCGACACGGGCACGCCGCTCGTCCTCTGTCTCAACATGATGGATGAGGCACGCGACGCTGGCATCGTCATCGACGCCGCTCGCCTCGGCCGAGTCCTCCGATGCGAGGTAGTGCCCATCGTCGCGAAGACCGGCGAAGGCAAAGATCGCCTGCTCGCCTCGATCGATTTCGCCCTCTCCCAGGAGCGCGACGACTCGGCTCCCGCAGACCTTCCGACCGATCTCGCGCCCGACATCGAGTCCGTCGAGGCCGTCTTGCGCGACATCTCCGGCGAGCATTCGAAGCGCGAGCTGCGCACGTTCGCGACGTGGTCGCTCCTCTCGCTAGGCGACGACGAAATCGATGGGATCCCTCCCCGCCTCCGCGAGATCACGTCGGAGCGGCGAGCTCTCGCGCTCGAGAACGGCCGCGACCTGGACGAACAGATCGTCTGCCTCCGGTACGCGCGCATCGACGGGATGCTCACCAAAATCCTGAGCCAGCCCGCGAAGAAGCACCGGGGCCTGCGCGATCGGCTCGACTCGGTGCTCATGCATCCGGTGCTCGGCTTCATCGTGTTCGCGTTCGTCATGGCCGGCGTTTTCGAGGCTCTGTTTTCCTGGTCCGAGCCTGCGATTGGTCTCATCGAAGGCATCGTGGCGTCGACGAAGACCGCGCTCGTGTCTGCCATGCCCGAGGGCGCCTTTCGCGATCTGTGCGTGAACGGGATCGTCGCTGGTGTGGGCAACGTGCTCGTGTTCATCCCGCAGATCGCCCTGCTCTTCGTGTTCATCACCTTCCTCGAAGACTCGGGCTACCTCGCGCGCGTCGCGTTCGTGATCGATCGCGTGATGGGCGGCGTCGGCCTCAACGGCAAGGCTTTCGTGCCCATGCTCTCCGGCTTCGCTTGCGCGATCCCCGCGGTGATGGCGACGCGCACCATCGAGAGTCGGCGCGATCGCCTCTTGACCATGCTCGTCATCCCGCTCTCGTCGTGCAGCGCGCGCCTGCCTGTGTACGTCCTCATCTCGGCCACGGTCTTTGCGCCTGGCAGTCGCGTGCTCGGGATCTTCTCGACGGGCGCGGTGGTGCTGTTCTCGATGTACGCCCTCTCGATGGTCGCCGCGGTCGGCGCGGCCTTCGTCCTCCGAAGAACCGTGCTGAAGGGCCCGAAGCCCGCGCTCGTGCTCGAGCTCCCTCCCTATCGAATGCCGCAGGCCCGAAACATTCTCGTCAGCACGTGGCAGCGCGTCCGCCGCTTCGTCGTCGACGCAGGGACGGTCATCCTCGCGCTCACGATCGTCCTCTGGGCGCTCCTCACGTACCCGAAAGACGCGACCGTCGAGGCCGAGTTCGCGCACAAGCGCGATCAGACAGCTTTGATCGTCGACGCAGATCAGCGGAGCGCCGAGCTGTCGGTGGTCGAGCGTGAGCAGGCCGGAGCCGAGCTTCGACATTCGGCGGGCGGTCGCCTAGGCGCTCTCATCGAGCCGGCGCTCAAGCCACTCGGCTTCGACTGGCGCATCGGCATCGGCATTCTCGGTGCGTTCGCGGCGCGCGAGGTCTTCGTCTCGACCCTCGGCGTCGTGTTCAACATCGGCGAGGCCGACGAGAAGACCGAGTCGCTACGCGAAGCCCTTCGCGGGGCAACCAACGCCGACGGCTCGCATCTGTTCACGCCCCTCGTCGGCGTCGCCTTGATGGTCTTCTTCGTATTGGCTTGCCAGTGCATGAGCACGCTCGCCGTCGTCCGTCGCGAGTCCGGCTCGTGGAAGTGGCCCGGCCTGCTCTTCTTGTACATGTCGGTCCTCGCGTATGGCGTCACGTTCCTCGTCTACCAAGTCGGTCACGCCCTCGGATGGGGGCTCTCGTAGGCCGTCATGGGCATTCAAGACGTGTTGACCGCGACCGCCGTGCTCCTGGCTGCGGCGTACCTGGTGAACAAGCTCGTCCTCGAGCCGAGAGCTCGAACAAAAGGGCCCGACGTCACGACGCGCTCGCTCGTTCGTCGCGCACGAGCGACGAAGAAGAAGCACCAGGACGACGGCTGTCACTGACGCCTTCGTCGTCGGGCGTCGCCACGCCACGACCGCCCTAGAACGACTATCGCTCCGAAGGAGGTCGCGCTAGCCTCCCGGCGCCATGCGAATACCCCATCGCTTCCTGGTCGGCCTGGTCTTGGTGCTCGGAGTGCTCGATGTCACCGGGTGCGAAAAGAAGCTCGAAAAGGAGCAGTGCGCCCTCGTTCGCAAGAAGGCGTTCGACCTCTTGGCGGTCGCTCAGCCTTGCGCGACCGATCAAGACTGCGGCCCCACGACCTGGCCCGAGTGCACGAAGCCAGCGAACAAGAAGACCCTCGACGCGATCGGCCCCATCCAAAAGGAGTTCGCCGACGGCAAATGCGAGGAGCCGAAGAAAGACTGCAAGTCGCCCGAGGTCTATTGCAAGCAGGGGCTCTGCGTGGTGCGCGAAAAGGGCATGACCGGCACCGACGAGATTCAGATCAACTGAGCGACTGGATCACCCGTCGGCCGACGATCGCTATCGCTCTCCATTCGCGCGACGAGCACCGACCACCCAAGCCAACGACTCGAAACACCGTGGAGCAACGATGAGCCCCGAGACCAAGCCGATCGCCGCGTTCGACGAGCCCAAGCTCGAGGCCTTGGTCGAGATCATGTTCCATGCGGCGCACGCCGATGGCGACTTCTCCGACGACGAGCGCGACGAGTTCAAGCGCAACGTCGAGAGCTTGACCGACAGCCGCCTCGAAGGGCCGACGCTCGACGCGCTCCTCACGAAGCTCGAACAACTCGCTTTAGGTCACCCGCGAACCGAACGGCTCGCCGCCCTGAAGAGCGCGCTCGGCGCCCCAAATCTCCGAAAGATCGCGCTCGAGCTCGCGATCCGCGTCGTCGCGGCCGATGGGATTCTGAGGACCAGCGAACGAGAGCTCCTCCTCGAGATCGCCGAAGCCCTCGACATCGATCGCGATGAAGCGGCAAATCTCGTGGTCTCGGTCACAGCGAAGTGAAGACGCCGTTGCCCCTCTCTTTCAGCGGCCGCCTGCTCTAGAATAGTAAAGCATGGTTCCCGCACCGGAAGATCTGGCTCTGTCGTCTTCCCGCCGAGGCGAGCCTTGACCCACTCCGGGCCGACCGGGCTCATCCCTTTCCCCATGCAGGGCGCGACGCTGAGCTCGTCGCGCGGCACCTACATGGTCGGCCAGCTCATCGGCGACGGTCAGTACGGCTCGGTGTTCGAGTGTATGGGCCCGTTCGACCAACCGTACGCCCTGAAGATGCTGCGTCCGGCGAACAAGCCGTACCAGACCGTCAAAGAAGAATGGTCGCTCGAGATGAAGCGGCTCGAGAGCTTTCGTCACCCGAACATCGTCTACATCCACGATGCGTTCGAGCAGAACTATCTCTTTTACCTCGCGCTCGAGCGCTGTGACACGAGCCTTCGTTCGCTCATCTCGCAGCATGGACCGCTCTCTCCGCCCATGTTCATCGAGATAGCGCGGCAGCTCTTGCTCACGCTCCAGTACTTGCACGATAGCGGGCTCGTGCACTCCGACCTTCATGCTGGCAACGTGTTGCTGTCGCAAGTCGATCGCGTTCCGTTCGTGAAGCTCACCGACTTCGGCGTCGCCCATCAGCTCGATGGAGCTCACTGGTTTCGACCCCAAGTCGCGAACCCGAAGGTCCTCACCCCCGAGCTCGTCACAGCCGGCTACACGACCCGCCAGAGCGATCTCTACCAGCTGGGTTTGTTGATGTACCAGATGCACACGGGCCGCTCGGCGATGGACACCATGGCCGAGGCCAACGACGTGACACGCTACATCGCCGAAGGCACGCCGCGCTCGCTCGCAGAGAGCCTCGGGACGCCGTTCAGCCCAGTCATCGCGAAGCTCCTCCGAAGGCGCGACGCATACCGCTACCAGTCGGCGCGCGAGGTCTGGGACGATCTTCGCCAGCGCGTCTGGTGGTGACCTCCGAGGCCCGTTTCCTCGGGCTTGACGCTCGGTCTTGGCTCTCGTTCCCTCTCGGACCATGTCTGGCGCTCCCAAGGTCGTCTCGCTGACCCCCGCGGTCTTTCACCTCTCCGATCGCGTGAACGAGGTCTCGAAGACGTATGGAGCGCACCCCATCGTTCCACGCGGCCCACGCCTCGCCCCTTTGGTCACGGGCGCCCGACGCGGCATCGCCCTCGCGCTCGAAGCACCGAGCTTCGAGCCCATCCTCCTGACAGGCACCGGATCGACGGCGATGGCCGCCGTGCTCGCCTCCTGCCTGCACCCCAAAGAGCGGCTGCTCGTCGTTCGAAACGGCGCCTACGGTGACCGTTTGATCGAGTACGCGACGCGGCTCGGGCAACCGACGGTCGACATGTCGCTCCGCTACGGAGAGCGTCCGAGCCTCGACGCGATCGATTCGATGCTGGAGAAGAACGAGGCCGATGCGATAGCGGTGGTCTACGGCGGAACGTCGACGTGCACGCTCAACCCTGTCGCCGAGATCGGCGCGCTCGCGAAGAAGCACCAGAAGAAGCTCTTCGTCGATGGCGTGAGCTCGCTCTTCGTCGAGCCGATGGACCTCGAGGGTTGGGGCATCCAGGCGGTGATGGGGTCTTGTAACAAGGGGCTCCACAGCCACCCGAACCTCACCATGGCCCTCGTCCGCAAAGACCTCCTCGTCGAGATGGAGAACTTTCCGCAGCGCGCGCCGAGCCTCGAGCTGCTCAAGATCCAGAAGGCCCAGGCGGACGGATCTCATCCGTACACGATCGACCCGATGAGCCTGCTCCAAGTCGATGCCGCGCTCGCTCACCTCGCGTCACAAGGCGGCGTTCGAGGGCGAAACGAGATCTATCTCGCGCGATGCAAGATCTTGCGCGAAGGCTACGAGCGCCTCGGCCTCTCGATCGCACGCTTCGACGGGATGCCGCTCGCCTCCATCGGGACCGCGCTACACATCCCGAAGGGCACGACGTACGACGAGCTCGCGCTGCGCCTGTCGAGCGAGCCCGTCCGAGACCACGTATTCGAGATCTACGCCGCGCAAGGCAAGCTCTCGAGCGAGCTGTTCCGCATCTTCCACATGGGGGACTACGCCCTCGAGGTCTACTCGATCTTTCTCGAGGCCCTCGAACGCGCGCTCCCCTCGGCCTAGCTAGCTTCTGCTGCTGATGCTGCTGCGCTTTCGCGCCGCATCGCCCCATCCATCCTCTCGCTTCCTCTGCCTTCCATCCTTCCGATCTTCCCGTTCCTCAACGTCTGCCTCTCCCCATGGGCTCTGCCTCGAAGACGAGCGGCAGAGGAACGGGAAGATCGGAAGTTAGGAAGGCAGAGGGAAGCGAGAAGGAATGAGGTCGGCAGCGGAGTGGCGATTGAAGGATCGACTGCGCTGCTCGTGCGGCGCGACGACTCAGGGTTTGGCTGCTTCGGGCTTCTTCGGCGCGTCTTTCTTCGGCGCGTCTTTCTTGGGCGCGTCTTTCTTCGCGCCGGCGTCGGTGGCGCCCGCGTCGGCGGCGCCTGCGTCGGTCGCGCCCGCATCGCTTACCCCCGCGTCGGTCGCGTCTTCAGCCGAGAAGCCGAGGAGCTCGACCTCGAACACGAGCGGCGCGTTCGCCGGAATCTTTGGCGGGCTACCGCGATCGCCGTAAGCGAGCTTCGACGGGATCGTCAGCTTGCGCTTGCCGCCGACCTTCATGCCGACGACGCCTTTGCTCCAGCCCTCGATCACGCCTTCGCCGATCTTGAAGTCGAAGGGCTTCTTTCCCTCGTTGGAGTCGAACTTGAAGTTCGTCCTCAAGAGACGACCGACGTAGTTCACCTTGATCTTGTCGCCTATCTTCGCTTCTCGGCCGTCGCCGACCTTGAGGTCTTCGCTGACGAGCTCGGGCGGATCGGCGACCTGCGACGACGGCGCGGCCGAAGGCTTCGGATCGGGCGTCGGCTCGGGTACGGGTCCTTGACACCCGAGCGACACAGAAACGACCAAAGCGGCGAACGCCATCGACAGAAGCACTCTCGAGCTCGACATGGCTGCTCTTTTAGTCACTTTTGCCTGCGACGAGCAAGCCTGTCGAGGTTTCGCAACGCATCGATCAGATGAGCGCACCTTCACCCTCGAGGGCTCGGTTGCGGCAACGCGAGGCCGAGACTAGGGTTCGGGCCTCGTGTCGGGCTCGTTCACCGTGGGGGCGCTCGCTATCGCGCGGCCAGAGGCCAACGCGGTGGGAGCCGTGCGCATCACGCTCCTACCGAAGCGTCTCGAAGTCGAGCTCCTCCTCGTGGGCTCGTACACCGAGAGCTTCGTTCCCGGAGCGTTGACTCGCTCGGTGCGCATGAGCGCGCCGTACACCGCCGTTCGCGGTCTCGTCCGCAACGACGGCGGCGTGGTCCTCACGTTCGACCCCCGGATCGTCACTCCGTACAACCGCTTCGTCTTGACGCATTTCACCGATTTGCCTCTCGAAGCCCTCGCGTCGGCTCACAAAAAACGAGCTCGCGCACAAGTCGTCGCGACGACGCTTCCCTTGCCGCTCGCAGCCCTCGCAGCGCTCGCCGTTCCGAGCGAGCTCGCGAGCGGAGCTCTCGGCAGGGGGGCGCTCGCGCTCTGCGTTCTCTTCATGACCGCCGCGCTCTCGAGGCTCGTCGTGAGCTTGCGATCGTGGGGTGGCCCGCTGTCGGATCGGTTACGCGACGCGTTCGAGCACCGACTCGCGCAGCGCCTCGCGATCGAGCCCGCCGCTTCGTTCGAGACAGATCCCTTCGAGCCGCCTCCCCAGCTCGCGCGTCGCACGCGACAGAAAGCAAGCGCTGCCGAGGTCGACTCGATCGAGCTTTCGACGCCCCCGAGCCTCCTCATCGAAGAGACGCGCGTCCAAGTCGAACCACCCCGCACCGTCCCCATCCCTCTGGTGCTCAAGAGCGCCCGGGCGAGGAGCGAAGCGCAGCGTCCGCGCGCGACGTCGGCGCTGCTTCGAGGGATTGCGTTCGCCGTGCTCGGCATGACGACGATCATCGGTGGGCTCGCGACGTACCGCGCGATCGATCGCATGCGTCCTACGCCTACCGACGACACGTCGGCGAAGGCTGCTCACGATGCGACGCCCGCTTCTGGCTCTTCTGCAGACGACGGCGCGTCGGCTACGGCGATGGTTCCGCCTCCTTCAAAGTGGCCATCTTGTTCGTGTGACCGCGCCGATTCTCCGCTCTGGAAGAGCGGTCTCCCGGCATTGACCCTCATCCCCATATCGCGTCAGCGCGACGAAGCGGGCCGTCCGGCGAGCGACATCGCCCCCATCGCGAAAAAGGGCGTACCTCGGTACGACTTCGACATGGCCGTCGTCAACGACGCGGCCATACCGTTGAAAGACGTGCGCGTCGTTCTCACGTTCGCCCGTCGAAACAAGCGCGGCGAGCGAACGAACGTCACCGACCGCGGTCTCTTCTGGGAAGGCGAGCTGATGCCGGGTCGAAGCGTCAAATGGAACGTCGAAGCGCCTGGGAGCGAAGTCCGCATCGACCTCGACGAACGACGAAAGCTCGGCGAGATCCCGCCTGCGCCAGCCGATGCGTTCGCCAAGCTCCTCGGTGCCAAGCAGCCCAGCGTCAGGCTTCACGCGGCGATGATGCTCGCGTACCTCGGCGACGCGCGGGCACGCGAAGCGGCCAAGGCATTGGGCGAGCTCAGCGAGTCGGACGAGCGCATCCGCCAGATGGTCCTTCGCGCGACCGAGCCACTACGTGTCTGCGACATCAAGCCGCTCGGCGAAGGCGTCGAAGCGTGCATCGTGAACGCCGGCGAGGTTGACGCCGCGGCGCTCGACGTCGTCGAGATCGCTCCAGACGGTCGGCGTGTAGCGCTCGACGAGCCGCTCGCGGCCCACGCTGGAAAGCGCATCGAGCTCACTTCGTTCGGAGCGCCCCCCGAAGAGCTCGGGCTCACGCTCCGTCACTAGTCGTCGCAAAGCAGCCGAGTGAGCGCGTGCCTCGGGCGCTGGAGAGTGTTAGACCGCGCCCCATGTCGAGCCGCTTCGCGGAGACGCTCTCGAGCCTGAGTCGCACCGACGACGCCATCCTCATCGATGGCTGGTCGAATCCCGAGGGCTCGCTCCACGTTCTCTCGGGCGCCTTCGAGACCCCGAACGAATCGATTCTTTTGAAGCTCGCCCCTCCGGCCGTCGATGGCGCGACCGACGGCTTCGCGCCGCTCCCGACCACGCCGCATTTCGCCGGCGTGTCGCGCGGAAAGCCCGATCTCGAGCTCACCTCCGGCGCCGAACATGTCACGCGCGTTCTGGTCACGACCGAGTCGCGCTTTTGGGGGTCGGGATCGACGGCGTTCACCAAATTTGCATCGGAGATACGCCTGTATCTCGACTCCGGAAAAGAGCTCACCTTCGGAGGAGCCCTCGGCGACGGCGAAGAATCGGCCAAGGCCCTCGTCGCTCCCCTCGCCCGCGCCCTCGCGACATTCCTCGCGATCCCGTGCGAGGGCGTCGACACCGGGACCCCACTCGTCGAGGCAAAGTCCACGACGGCTCTTTCGGGCGCTACAGCTGCTTCTGCGGCGCGCTTTTCGATGGGGTTCGAAGGCGAGCACCTCGTGTTGCGCGATCACGAGCATCGCGGGCCTCGCGACGGCGCAGATCGCTACAAGACCATCGCTTACGTCTGCCTCATCCCTTCGCTCCTGAGCCTTGCGGTCTTCGCCTGGGGCCTCCGCGTGTACCTCGCCGACGCGAGCAGCGGAATCGGGCTCGTCTTAGGCCCTCTTTCGCTCGGGGTCGTGCTCGGCGTCGCGGCGTTCGCTTTCTTCGAGGTAGCTCGGTTCGCGAACAGCTATTCGGCCGGCAGCACCCCGCTCGCGTGGTTCTGCGACGACCGGCTCGTGGTCGCGCCTTGGGTCAGTCGAGCCGGCGCGATCGACACGCGCCCCGAAGGCCGCTTCGGCGCTGCCATCCGAACGAGCGAGTTCATCGGAGCGAGCGTCCGCGAGCGCGAAGGTGTTCACGCCGTGGTGCTCGAGACCGCTCACGGACCCATCGAGGTTCTCGAGACCGACGATCCGTCCGTGGCGAAGCTGTTCGCCAGCGTCGCCGAACGCGCCGTACGCGCGGTCGCATCGCCCGAGAAGAAACGCACGGCGATGCAGCGGGCACACGAGCGTCGCGACAAGCGCTCCCACGCGCCTTCGACTTGAGCGTCGCGCTTGCGGCCAGCGCGGCTTTACCGTCGTAGGAGGAAGACCCGAAGACGGGAAGCTCAGCGTATTTCGCGTGAACGCGCAGGCCGTGCTTCAGAGTGCGGATCACGGGTCAACCCTTCCTGTCCTCGTTTCTTCCTGGTGATTCTCTCGATATCGACAGGCGACACCGAGTTGCACAGCGTCGACCGAGGCCAACCGGTCGATCTTCGTGTCGACGCGCTATAGGCTCACGCCGATTCCATGCTCGATGTTCGCGAGCGAGAGTCGCGCGCCGTCGAGCTGAAAGCCGCCGACGAACGGCGAGCCTTCGATGAAGAGAGGCGTGTCGAGGTCGACGAACGAGAAGCCTCCCAAACCGTAGGCGAAGTGAGCCGAGAACGACATCGAGAGAATGCTCTCGACCATTCCGCCGATCATTCGCCCGAGCCCGTGAGCCTCGGCGAGAGTCCACATGTCGAGGGCTTCGACGACGCCGCACTTCATGAGCTTGATGTTGATCGCGTGCGCAGCGCCACGCTCGACGATTCGAACCACATCTGCCGTCGATCGCACCGACTCGTCGGCGCAGACCAAGACGTCGCCTTCGCGTGTCACGCGAGCGAGCCCGTCGAGATCGTCGGCCGGCACGGGTTGCTCGAACAGCGCGATGGGCACCCGTTCGGCGCGAAGCGTCGCGAGCAGCTGAAGAGCAGCATCCGCGTCGTATCCACCGTTCGCATCGATTACCAATCGGGCCAGCGGCTCGGCTCGGTGGATCGAACGAAGGCGCTCGGCGTCGGCTTCGTGTCCCCCTGCTCCGATCTTCACTTTCAAGGTCCCGATGCCGCGTCCGACGATGGCATGGGCCGACGCCACGGCATGAGCGACGTCACCCGCGGTGATCGTCATGTCGGTCTCGAGCTCGCCCCCTGCGCCGCCGAACATGGCCCACAGCGGCAAGCCTGCATGACGCGCGAGCGCATCGAAGAGGGCCTGCTCGATCCCGCAGCGAGCCGCAGGCTCGGCGCCGATGCTCCTCGCGAGGAACCTTGCAGTCTTCCGATACGCCGCGGGGTCGACGCCCCGCAAGGCGTCGGACACGGAGGCGATCGCCTCGAGCGAGCTTTCTTGTGTCTCGCCGCTGACGGCGGGAAAAGGGGCAGCTTCGCCGAGACCGATCGTCCCGTCGTCGAGCGTCACGCGTACGAGCACGTTCCGCGCGAGATCCTGCGCGCCGGATGCGATCGAGAAGGGCTCGGTGAGCGAGAGGTCGAGACGCGAGCATTCGACCGACGCGACGCGACGTCTGTTCATGCGCGCTTCTTGTTCAAGACCTTGTCGGCGAAGGAGCGCCCGAGCTTGTACGCATCGCCGGGCCAACGCGCCGAGAGGTAGTGCCCGTCGACGACGACGAACGCCGCCTTGTCGTCGTCGAGCGTGCCCTTCTCGGTGAGATGAATGGGTCCGCGGATGAACTGCTCTGGGTGGGCCAGTACGCTCTTCACCTCGTCTTCGACGTATTCCGGGTAAGTCCGGTAGTAGTCACCGAGCTTCCAGCGCGTGAGAAAGTAGGCCGTTTTCTCCATGTATTTCGGGAGACAAGTCGTCCGTCGATCGAAGAGGACGCTGCGACCGGTGTCCGGATCTGCGGTGCGCGCGAGCACGATGACCCCGTGACAAATCGCCGCCACCGGCCGCCGGAGCGCCCAAAAGGCGAGCACCTTCTCTCGAAGCACTTCAGATTCGAGATACTGGCGCATCCCTTTTGCATGACCACCTGCGAGCAACAAACCGTCATAGGCCGCCGGGTCGAGGTCTTGCCAAGCAATGGGCTTCTTGAACGGCTCGGTCTGAATGAGCTCGCGATAGAATGTCTTCGCCTCGCGCTCTGCTCCGAGCTGACCGAACACGACCCCGCTGAGGAGCAGCGGGTCGGCTGCGGCGCTCACCCCCCGCTCGGTCGCGAAGACGACGTCGATTCCCGCACGCGTCAGGAGGCGCCAGGGCACCGAAACCTCGGTCACGTCGAAGTCGCGGTCGGGAAGCGGAACGACGACCGTCGTCACTCGTCTCTCCCGCCGCCGCTCTGACCGGAGAAGTGATCTTCGCGCTTCGAGAAGAGGACGTTGAAGGTGGTGAGCGATCCGTAACAGCCTGTGATGTACGACTGCAACTGCACCTTGTCTTCGTCGGTCAGCACGCTGTGGGCGTTGACCTTCGCTTCGAGGAGCCGGAGCTTGTCGCGGACCATCACGATCTTGTGAAAGAAGGCCTCGAGGGGGATGCGCTTCTCGTCGACCCCTTCTTTGCCTGGCTTGAGCACGAGCTCACCGCCTTGCCAGCGCGGCCCGAGCGGTACGTCACCGACGCCGAGCTCTTCTGAGAGAACCTCGCGGAGCACGCGTCGAAAGTCGTCGATATCCATGTCGATGTCGATCTCCTGTGGCAAAGGGGCGCGCGCAGACTGTCGGGAGTTGCCCGCGGCGCTGGAAGAAGGTCTCGAAGGCTGTGACGTCGGGGATCCGCGTCCCGACTCGAAATGGCGGCGAGGCTCACCCGCCACTCGCGCGCGCGGATCCGGCGCAGCCCCGCCTTTGGGTCGGTACCGCGTGCAGGTCGAGCTCGCGCGAACCGGCGGTGCGAACACCTCCAAGGCACACTCGCCGATGCGACCCAGACGCTCGTCGGTGCGAACCCTCACGAAGGCAGCACACGTCTCGCAAAGACCCTGAACCGGACTCATGGGGTGTGGAGATTACTACGGTTGGCGAGCGGCGCAGCCGACATCGATTGGTCGACCTCCATGCCGCGCCTACGTCGCCGTGACACATCCGTCGAAAATTCCCGGGTTCGAAAAGGATCGATGGGCGAAGGGCCCGCGCAAAAAACGAGTCGTCGCCATTCCGCCGATACCATCGCGAGACAGGCGGCCTCTTCTCTGCGCTCCTTACCCTTCAAAAGCAGGCTTTCGGTGCTCGTTCCTCGGAGACCGATCTCGCGAAGGTCGAGACGGAATATCGATCGACTTGTTCATAAGCCGGCCCTAAAAGTGGCCTCATGACGTCGGCCTCGAATCGCGCGCGCTTGTGGACCTTCACTCTGGCCATGACGATCACCGGGTGCGCGAGCTCGCGGAGAGAGGCCGCGTCTCCCAGCAAAGCAGCCTTGACACACCCCTCCGAACGAGCGCACGCGCCGAGTCCGATGAAGCCGATCGTATTCGTCGAAGACGACTTCGATGCGGCTCGGACGCGCGCCAAGAACGACGGCAAGCTTCTGTTCGTCGATGGTTGGGCGCCCTGGTGTCACACGTGTCTGTCGATGCAGCGCGAGGTCCTCTCCCAGCCCGATCTCGGCGTCATGAGCGAGCACTACGTCTTCGCGGCGATCGACACCGACCGCGACGAGAACGCCCCTTTTTTGGGCCGATTTCCGATGAAGGCCTGGCCCACCTTCTTCGTTCTCGATCCGGTCGATCTCCGCATCGTCGCGTCGCGAGGAGGCTCCTTGTCACTCGTCGAGATGCACCGATTCCTCGAGATGGGCGTCGCTGCGCGCACGGCGCACGGCCACGACACAGAGCTCACGAAGACCCTCTCGGAGGCACACGCGCTGTTCGGGTCGAAAGACTTCGACCACGCTGCCGACGCTTACGAGCGCGCTTCGAGCGTCGCATGGAGTCGACGAAACGAAGCTCTCCTCGGCGCGATGCGCGCGTTCTCGTCGGCCAAGCTCGACGATCGCTGTCGCTCTTTCGGGCTCGCTCACATCGCCGACGTCGACGGCTCTTCGGCTCCAGGTGACTTTCTCTACTACCTCCGCGAGTGCGGTCATCGCGCTCCGGCACCCCAATCGAAGGAGATCCTCGATGTGGTGCTCACGAGGCTCCGAGGCCTCAGCGAGCATCCACCAATTGGCAGCAGCGTCGACGATCAGGCAGACGTGCTCGACATCTTGTCCGAGGCCGAAGGAGACGCCGGAGACGAAAGCGAAAAGCGTCGGGCTCAACAACGGCGGCTGACGCTCCTCGAGAAGGGCGCCGCCGAAGCGAGCTCACCCGAAGAGGCGCGCGTCCACGACTACGCTCGCATGGGCGCTTACCTAGCTCTCGGTCGCGGCGAGGAGGCCGTCAGCATGCTTCGTGCTCGGACTCGCGAGCTGCCTGACTCGTACGAGGCCTGGGCACGGCTCGGCTCGACCCTTCACACGCTGCATCGCGAGCCCGACGCGAAGGAGGCGATCACGCGGGCCATCGCGCTCGCGTACGGGCCGCGCAAGCTCCGATACCTGGCGCTCTCGGCCGAGATCGAGATGGCGCTCGGCGACCGAGAGGCGCAGATCGCGACGCTCCGCGCCGAAATCGCCGGGCACCACGCGCTCCGCGCTGGACAGGCCGATCCCGACAAGCTCGCCGACGCCGAGAAGCGTCTCGCCGCGGCCCTCGAGGCGACCGCGGCCAAACCTGCGATCACTCCCCCGAATAACGCCCGAACGAAGCCTTCCCACTGAGCGACGTCGCCGGGTTCGCCTGGCCCACTTGAACGACGAAGGCGAGGAACGCCGTCGGCTTCAACCCCTCGTCGGGGCCATTTTCATTCGTGATGTAGTTGACACCGATTCCCGACAGAAACCCGAGTGAGGTCGTGTTGCCGCCACTGCCGAGAATCGGGAGCGTCGGGGCGACGCCGATGTAGCCCATCAAGCCGACCCGTCCTTCGCCGAGATTCTCGACGAAGCCACCGACCTGTCCGGCTATCGGAAACGCTCTTCGCTCCACGGGATCGTAGCTGTCGAAGGCGAGCGCGACGCCCACGGCGCTGAGGACGCTGCGTGTCACGAGAGGCTTCTCGAGCCATGGCGCGCGGGTGATTTGCAGCGTCGCGAGCATCGCCGGCACGGTGAGATAGGCACGGAGGCAGCTGCCCGCTTGGTCGAGCGTCTCGAAATTGTCTTCGCCACAGAGCGGCACGGTGTGAATCGTGGCCGACCCGATGACCCGACGTGCGCGCTCCGGATCACCGGCATCACCTGCGCGGAGCGTGCTCGACACGCGAACGGCATCCGACAAAAGAACGACCTTTCCATCGGGGCTGAGCGGGTCGCTGAAGACGGCAAGCTTCAAGCGCGACTCGCCGTCGAAATTCTCACGCAGCGCAGGAATCGTAAACTCGGCGTCGCTCGGAGTGATGATCCAACGCCCCCGATCGGGGGGCAGCATCGCGATGGGCGAGCCGTTCAACATCTCGTCGGTTCGGGTGAGCGACACGTAGAGCGCGAGGGGCGCGACGAGCCTTCGCTTCGTTTGACCCAAGAGTGTGATCCGACAATTGCCGAGCCTGAACGGCCCTGGTGAAATGACGAGCGATCCGTGATCGAGCGATTGTGGCCCTGGTTTGTCGTGTCGTTCGGAACGCGGAGGCGGCGGGGGAGCTTGGGCGTCGACCTTCGCCGCGAGCCCCTTCGGAGTTTTCTCGAGGCTCGACGGGATCTGCTTCGAGACCTTCGGTCCGGGCGGAGCCACGACTCCAGGCGGCGGAGGCGGCGGCGCGGAGCCCGGCGGCGGACGCGGAATGCCTTCGACATCGGTCGGCGCTTTGCGAATCGGAGGTCCGCAGTCGACACGCAAATCTTTGAGTTGGATGTCCGGAAAGAGGAGCTTTGCCGGATTCGACTCTTCGAGGTTCTCGAGCGCCGGCACCGTTACTCGGTAGGTGACGTTCATGATGTCGCCCGACGCAGGTGCCTCGAGGTTGAACGCCGTGATTCTGAGAAAGCCGCCCGTCGGAAAGACGCGGAGAACCTTGCCATCGGCCTTGCCGCAACCGCCGCTGGCGACTTCGAACACGGGAACCGAGAAGGTTCGTTGGAACGGCTGAACCCGCGCGTTGCCACAGCTGTCGACGATGGCGAGGTAGCGGAAGTCGGCGAGCTCGGCGGCCTCGGGCCACTTCATGCCGAGGACGATCTCAGCCGAATCGGGGCTCGGCGGAGGCGGCGGCAAATCATGGCAGGCCTCGACGCTGTTCGGGTCGTGACGGATCGGAGGCGGCGCAGGAGGAGCGGCACCGGGTGGGCCCGGCGGCGATCCGGGGGGCGCCGAAGGCTGCGACGCTCCTGGGGGTGCAGGCGTGACCGGTGACGCGACTGGTGGCACACCGGGCGGTGCGACCGGTCCGGTCGGGCCCGGGGGCGGTGCGGCCGGTCCGGGCGGTGCGCCCTGCTTCAGCGGCACCGGCGTCGTCTGCAGATCGTCGATGACGGGCTCGTACGAACAGACGTGGGCATACGAACGTCGACCGAGAAGAACGGGATCGAAGTCGAGAACCTGCCTTCCGCTCTGGTCTTTGCGCCCCCAGATCGTCAACGGCAACGGCAAGGTCGGCGTCTGCACTTTGATCGAGAGGAGCATCGAATCGCCGACACGACTCTGGCCGGTGGTGCCGGGCGTCGCCTTGCAGGCGCCCTTCGCGCAAAGCCAAGGCCCGCCGCGACGGGCGCGTTCGATCGGAGTGGGGTCGGTGTCGCGCACGCTCATCCAGAGCCGGCCGGCGTCTGGAAAGATCTCGATCCCTGGGCCGTGCCCGTTCGCGCTGCCGCCAGGTCCGCGCACGATTTGAAGGCTCCCGGAGAAATCGGCGTTCTGGGGCTGCGACGCGTTGTTCGGAGCGAGCGCCATCGGCGGCGCCGGCTCGGGATCGACCGGCTCGTCGGGGTGGGGCTCTTCGGGTTCGTCTTGAGCGAAGGCCTTCGTCGGCGCGAGAGCCGAGCCGATGAGCATCCACACGCACGGGAGCAGCCAGAGGAACACGCTCGCGCGTTTTCGCTGCAGGTCGTTCCGCACGGCCGGGCGAGCGTCGTTCTCGGCAGTCGGCCGACGGACGCGCGTCGCGGATGGAGCCACACTTCTTCGCGAGACGCTCACGGTTTCACCGTAACCAAGGGAGAGCTGCAATCAGGCTGTGACAACAACCTGGGTGTGACATGCAGACGAACCCCGCCAGGCGATTTGGGCGTCGCCGATATGATGCTCGCGGGAGCCATCTCGTCAGCGAGCGTCACGCTCACCTGCTGGAGGTCGAGGACGGTGCCCGAGTCGACGCTCAGATCGACGGGCATGGCGATTCGAACGCGGTCGGCGCTGTAGGCCGAGACCTCGAACAGGTCGACCGGCGCCAAGTTGACCGGGACCTCGGTCTTGATCGCCGCCACGCGCAAAAGACGCGGCTCCGGATCGACACGAATCGACGGATTGGGTTGGAGCGCTTTCTGACCGCTCGAAACGCCCAAGTCGAGCTGGCCGCCAATGTCGGAGAAGCAGACGTAAAATCGCGCCGATTCGCCGGTGGCTCCAAGCTGCACCCTGAGACGCGTGGTTCGATTGGCGCACGCCGCGTCGGGGTCGAGCTCGGCCTCTGCCGACAGCGATTCGACGATGACTGGAGCGTTCTCGACGACGGTGGGCTGGTCGGGCGGCGGCGTCGCTCGTACGTAGAGCTCGCGCGATCGAATCGCACCTTCGCGCCATTTCGAGCCGAGATCGGCGGGAACCGCGTCGACAGTGCACTTGAGAGGGATGAACGTCGCGAGGACTTTTTCGCCCACGTCGACCCCGACGAGGTCGAAGTTGGTGGCAGTCCCGGGCAGGCCGGCGGGAAGCACGGTGATGGGCTGCTCCACCTTGAGGTTCGCCCAGCTCACGATGACCTTTGCCGCGCCGGACCAATCACCCTCGGAGGTCAGGACGAACTTCGCGAAACCTTCTTTCGTCGCGCGGCATCGAAAGGCCCCGTTCAAAGCCGCGCACGTGGGCTCCTTCTGGTCTTCGCCCGTAGCGCTCTTCAGCGACAGCGCCTCCGCCGGCTCCACACGAACGGTCACCAACGCTCCGAACGCGGGCTCGTCGTTCTCGCTGATGAAGAGCTTCACGTCGGTCGTGTACGGGCTCTGCCGCGTGCCAACCGGATGGCCTTTGTCATCGAGCACGTCGGCTGCGAACAAGGCTCCCGCGACGTCGATCCGAACATCGACGCTCCCCGACGGACCGAGCGGGTAGCCGTCGCGCACGCACGCGAGCGGAGCGACCAGTCCGAGCACGAAGGGGCCCCAATACTTGCTCCGCCCACTCTCCTCCGCCCGTTCAGCCATTCGAACCAATCCTTCTTCGCCGTTGCCCACTCGAGCACCGAAACCGATCATCGTCGTGAACACCAGAGGTTGTCGCATTTCCGGAGGCGCTCGCGCGCGCACTTCCGAAAAGTCACTTCTGGTAGATCTCGGTGTACTCGGTCCCGAGCGGATGGCGGTGCCATGCATAGGCGTGCTGCGGAAAGCCACTGTCATCCATGAAGTCGCAGGGGCCGAGCTCCCACTCCGTGTGCCACGTGCTCGTTCCGGTCGCGGCATCGATCGCCATGTTGTGCGCCGTCACGTCTTCGCTCGCATCGGCGACGTGCGTGACCTTCGCAGCCGCATCCACGTACTCCTCGAGCACCGAGAGCGGCACCCGGGCGACGCGGTTGCCCGGCAAAAGCAGATTGAACCAAGGGGACGACGGGTCGCTCTTCATCAGGACTCCGAGAAAGCCATTGCAGGGATCGATCGCTACCGTACCAACGTCTTCGGAACTTTTCTCTCCTTCCGATTGAACCGATTGAGACGAAGTGCTTGGGTAGCGTCTTCTCGACCCTCCGACCCATTTACTTCTCAGGAAATGCTTCCGAAGCCATCGGCGTTCAGCAACGGTTTACCAAGTCCGTGGTGGCTCGGGGAGCGAGTCGAGATCTCTTTCGACGACGCCGCTTCGTGGGTCGAGCGACCACCAACTTCTCGAACGCGGGAACCCGAGGCGCGCTTCCGGGTCTGGGAGAGAGAGAACATCTTCGAGCCAAAGTTCCGCCGAGGCTCGTGTCGGACCCACGGACCGGTCAGCCGGGTCTCGGGTGGTTTTTGCGCTTGGGCAGGAGGGTTTCTTTGGAAGACCGTGCGACACAGCCAGCGGCCGCCGAGCCACCGAAGAACGCGCCACGCCCCCGGCCGCTCTTGTCGGAGCTGAGGGGTACGCGATCCGACGCGCAGAGAGGGGTTGACCCGCGGCGCGCGAGATGGCCCCATGTGCCGAGAGGCGCAGCGATTCGGAGGTGCCTCGGGTGCGGCTCTGCGCTGACGGCCCCCTCCACCACCGTGAGCCCTTGTCGCGGGGCGACCTTCGAACGAGCGCATGACAGGTCAACGAGCTTCGATTCCGACCCCTCGGTCCTTCCCGTTCCCAACCGTGGCTGCGCCAGCGTTTCAGCAGCACGTTCGGCCGACGAAGCATCCGGCGATTCGTGCCAGGCTCCATCGGCGTCGGAACGGGAGACGCGCGGGCTCGTTCGCATGCGGAGCTTCGACGAACCATCCTCATCCGATCTTCACTCGGACCATGTGTTGCGTGAACGAGTCGACGACGGGTTGCACGAGGCTCGCTCGCCGATGAGCGTCTCGAAGCCTCCGGACAGCGTGGGCGACGTCGGGGCGCCCGCCGCCGATCTACGCAGCCACACTGCGAGCGCGGCGACGATGTGGTTGACCGAGGGTCCGGCCGCTCTCTCGATCTGGCGTGGCGAGGTCGACGCTCCCGACCGCCTCCGGGTCGACTCCCGCGATGGCTCGGTCCACGAGCTGAGACTCGATCTCCGCGCGGCGGTGAGCCCCGGCGAGCTGAAGCTCGGGCGAACCGCGCAGGTGGGCAGCGAAACGAACGATCTGGTCTACCCCGACGTGGCCTCGCGGCTCGCAGCGACGCTCCGACACGACGGCGCGCGCTGGTGGCTCATGCGTCGCGAAGAATGCAGCGTCCCCGTCCAAGTCGGGGCGCGCGTCCTCGGTCGAAGCGAAGCCGCTCCTCTCACCCACGGGACATGTGTCATCGTCGGTGGGATGCGCTCGGTCTTCACCGATCGCAGGTTCATCTCGTCGAGCGTACCGGCGGGCGCGGTCGACCCCCAAACCGGGCTCCTCGGTCGCGTCGGCCTCGAGCAAGAGGTCTCGGCCGCGCTCCGTCGAAGCCGAGCAGCCGTGCTGTTCTGCGTAAAGAGCACCACCTCGAAGACTGGCCAGAGCATCGCTCCAGGTGGGGACTATTCGCCGCTCGCGCGTCTCGGGCTCGAGATTCACCGAGCGTTCCCCAGCAGCGCCATCGCGGTGACCGACGCAACCGTCGCGCTCCTTCTCTCGCTCGGCGAAGGGGGGGTCGACGATTTCGACTCGGCGATCAAAAAGCTCGTCTCGCTCGCGCCTAGCCCGCCTTGGGTCGTGGGCAGTTGGCCCCTGGAAGGCGAAGGCTTCGGGGCTGGGCGCGAGGTCGAGCTCGCGCTCTCGGCGACGAGCGCGGTCGCAGAACGACGAGGATCCGGTGGGGGTGCGCCTGGCATCGTGAAGCTCCGCGAAGAAGCCCCGGTCGTCGAGATCGCGAGCGTCGAAGCGTTGACCGAGGCTGCGAAGAGCGAGAAGAGGTCGACCCTGCTCTTCGCGATCGAAGATCAAGCTGCGCTCGGGGCCGTCGGCAAGCACGTCGTCCCCGGCCTCGAGCAAGAGCTCGCCGCCGTGGTGAAAACGCATGCTGGTCCGACCGCGATCGTCGCTCCGGTGGCGATCGGGGTCGTGGCGGCAGTCGTCACCAAGAAGAGCGACGCGAGCGCGATCGGCACGGCGATCCAGTGCGATTGGCACGACCGACCTCCGGTCCTCGACGGGCGCGCCGAGCTTCCACGAACCCTCTCGTGGGAAATGGCACCTCAAGGAGAGCTCCTCTTTCGCGCGAGCGAGCTGTCGCGTGAGTGCTGCGACCCACACGGAGTCTTGTCGAGCCTCTCGGGTGGTCTGCCCTACCCCATCTCCGGTCGGGTCTCGGCTGCTTCGAGCGCACGGAGCGGTGTCGAACGAGTGAAGATGCTGTTCGACGTCCTCGAGGGAACTTGGCGCTTCATGGCCGTCGTGCTCGCGAGCGCGTACTTCGTTCGGCGCGTCGAGCCCGGCCACAGACCGCCTGGCTTCGACGCCTTCTCCGACTTCTCCAAGCGGTACGGGACGCGCGAAGGCTTCGCGCTCGGGACGTGGCGCGAGCTCGCTCGTCACGCAGCCAAAGGGCTCGAAGACCAGAGCGATCCGGTCTCGACGATGGCCCGCGAGGTGCTCGGCGTGCGGCTCTCGCAGAACCAGACCTTCGATGCGCTGTCGAATCTGCTGCAAGCCGAGCGGAACGCGTTCGCCCACGGTCACTACACCGAAGCTCGCGCCGAGTCCGATCTGCCTGAGTTCGAGCAGATGACCCGCACCTTGCTCCGAGCGCTGCGACCCCTCGGGAATTGGACGCTCGTCACCGTCGAGCGGACCGAGCCCGAAATGTACGGTGACCAGCAAACGGTCGAGTTCGTCGACCACACCGGACCCTTCGCGAGCGGTACGCGGAGGCGCATCGGGCTCAACTCTCCTTTGCGCCTCGCCAACGTGACGTACCTGGCACGTTGGAGAGAAGGCCTAGTTCTACCGCTCGAGCCGTTCGTCCGCTGGCTCGCGAACGAAGAGCGCTTCGATCTCTACTGGATGGACCACCTGCCTCGCGCGGGCGGTTGCAGCATGAGCTCGGTCGTGGGCGGTCAGGTGATGAAGAGCCCGTGCGACGCTCGAAAGCTCCCTCCACTGATGCGCTCGCTCGTCGAGGGTTCGGGCTGAAAACTGCCCGATCGTCTTCGAACGCTCCACTCGGTTTCGCGCGAGCTGAGCGAGATCTGCTCACGGCCACTTGTCGACGGCACCGATTCTCGATAGCGAGATCGTCATGCCCACGCTGAAGGTACTGACGCTCAACATCTGGAACACGAAGGGTCCTTGGGAGCGACGGCTCGGGCTCATTCGTCAAACACTGAAGACGCTCTCGCCCGACGTCGTCGGCCTCCAAGAGGTGATCGTCGAAGGGACCATGTCGCAGGCCGACGAGATCGCCTCGGGACTCGACTACGTGACGTGCTTCGGCCGAGCGAGCGCCTACCCGACGGGTGTGCTCTTCGGCAACGCGGCTCTTTCGCGGTACCCAATCGACGACCACTACAGCTTCGAGCTCCCGAGCCCAGGAACCGAGCCGCGGAGCGTGCTCTACGCCCGGATCAAAACGCCCTTCGGAAACCTTCCATTTTACTCCACACACTTCGCTTGGAAATTCGAGGAGGGAGCGATCCGAGAGAAGCAGGCGCTCGCCGTGAGCCGCGCGGTGAGGGCCTCCGCGCGCCCCGAAGATCTGCCCGCGATCCTCGTCGGCGACCTCAACACGCGCCCCGACGCGACCGAGATTCGTTTTCTCCGTGGGCTCCACTCGCTCGAAGGCGAGAGCATTCATTTCACCGATTGCTTCGAGGTCGTCGGAGCCGGCGACGGCTTCACGTTCGATCCGACCACGAACCCGCACGCTGCATTGACCCACGAAATCCCGCGACGAATCGACTTCGTCCTCGTGCGAGGCCCTGACGACCACGGCCGCGGCAAACCGACCGCGTGCCGCGTGGTCGCGACCGAGGTCGAGGGAGAGGATGCGGAACGCACCGCCGCTTCGGACCACTTCGGCGTGTATTCCGAGATTCAATTCTAGCCACAACACTGTTGCATCCTTCATTCTGAAACACCTGCTCAAATATTTACTAAGATGCACATGCACCGCATCTTATTTTGCAAATTATTATTATTGGTACATTGGATATTGTAACATTATGACTACTAATAAATCAAAAGATCTACAGACTTAATAATGCGAAAGATTCAAAAGTATTGTTGCATCTATAATGCAATTGCTAGAGGCCTGGGTGCGCCGGTAGCGAGCGCTATGTGACCCCGCGGTCCCCCGACCGAGGTGACCCGACCGAGGTGACCCGACCGAGGTGACCCGACCGAGGTGACCCCGATCGAGGTTGACGACCCGACACGACCCCGACAGTCGTGCCCCCGCCCCCGGACAGACGTGCCCCGGACAGACGTGACTCCGAACGACTGATGTGCCGAACGCGCCTCAGGCCGTTCGACTGCGGCGGCGCCTGAAGCCGGGCATCGAAGGCTTGCCACGGCGCCGGCCGCCGAGAACTTGCGAAAGCTCATCGGAGTCGATCCCCGGAGGCGGCGAAGCAGGGCGCGCAAAGAAGTATCCCTGACCGTATCCGACGCCCGCGTCTTGAGACGCCATCGCTTCGTCTGCGGTCTCGATACCCTCGGCCACCACCTGAGCGCCGAGCTCGGTGCACAGTCGAACGATCGACCCGACGAGGCTTCGGAGACGTGCATCGCGCCCGAGACCGGCGATGAGCTCGCGGTCGAGCTTCACGAACTCGGGCGCCAGATCGGCGATGTACTTGAGGTTCGAGTATCCGGCGCCCAGATCGTCGACGACCAAGTGGATGCCCTTACCTCGAATTTCGCGGAGAACGTGGCTCACGAGTTTGAAATGACTAAGTGGGACGCTCTCGGTGATCTCCAAGAACACGCGGTGGTCGTGGCTGAAGATCGGATCGTCGGGCTGCACCAGCCAGTGCTCGGCGAACTCTGCGGGGTGAACGTTCAGAAAGAGCGGCACGTCTGGACAGCCGGCGACCGCCAAAGTGCGGAGGCGGCGCCCGAGCTCTCCGCAGCGCTTCTGCGAGACGGCGGCGTCGAACATGTCTGGCGGGGTCTTGAAGATCCCGGCGTCGCTCCGCGCCAAGGCTTCGTGCGCGAAGATCTTCCGCGTCGCGATGTCTACGATCGGCTGATAGACGACCCGCACCTGGTTGGTCGCCAACACGTGGGCGACGCTGTCAGGCGAAAGGCTCGGGCGAGTTTCGGCGCGGCTCAACAGGGTGAGTCTACGGCGAACACGACTCGAACCGTCTGGAAAAGGTCACATCTTTTCGCGCTTCGCTTCCTCCCAATACCCGTCGAGCTCCTCGAGTGTCAGCTTGTCGTCCTTCGACGACGCCGGCCAACCACCGTGCTGCTCGGTGACTCTCGATTCGACGTGGGAGAAGCGCCTGGTGAATTTGTCGATGGTTCGGCGCAAGGCCCCTTCGGCGTCGACCTCGACGTGTCGTGCGAGATTCACGAGCGCGAACAGAACATCGCCGAGCTCTTCCTCCACCTTCGCGGGATCACCGAGCGCGATGGCCTCGTCGAGCTCGCCCATCTCCTCGGTCACTTTCGCGCGTGACCCACGCGCGTCGGGCCAATCGAATCCGACGCGTGAGACTTTCTCGCCGACGCGCTGCGCACGCGTGAGCGCTGGCAGACTGCGAGGTACGCCAGAGAGAACCCCTCGTTGCTCTCCTTTGGCGCCGCGTTTCTCAGACGCCTTGATGCGCTCCCAATTCGCCAGCACCTCGGTCGAGCCCTCGACCTGCTCGTCGGCGAACACGTGCGGGTGGCGCCGTACGAGCTTGTCGCAGATGGCTTTGATCACGTCGTCGGGTCCAAAAGCGCCCTCCTTGCGACCGAGCTCGGCTTGGAAAACGACCTGGAGCGCGAGGTCCCCGAGCTCGCCGCAGAGCTCCGTGCGATCTCCGGAGTCGATGGCGTCGATCACCTCGTACGCCTCTTCGAGAACGTACTTGCGCAGCGTCGGAAAAGTCTGCTCGCGGTCCCACGGACAGCCGTCGGTGGCGAGGAGACGCTGCATGAGCTCCACCAAGCGGACGAACGAGCGGCCGTCTTGTGCGTCGAGCGGAATCTGGTGAACCGGTTCGAAAGGGAGACCCATGCGCGGGGAGTAGCCCCTCGGGACCGGCGTTGCAAACGCGCCTCACGCTCGTGCGCGTGCTATGCGTTCGCCGGTGACCGAGCCGTTCCCTCATCCTGTAGCGCGTACCCCCGAAGAGTGGGCTTCGGCCCTGGCCCAGCGGGGTGAGCGTGCCTTCCGCGCCAAAGAAATCTTTCGATGGATCCAGCGCCAGGGCGAGCTCGATCCGCAGCGGATGACGAGCCTGCCCGAAGGTCTTCGCAACTGGATCGGCGAAGAATCGAAGACGAGCGTCGGCGTGGTCGAGCACGTTCATCGATCGACCGACGACACGCGGAAGCTGGTCATTCGGTTGTCCGATGACGCGCCGATCGAAACCGTCCTCATCCCGAGGGTCAGCGGTCCCAATGCTTTCAGAGGCGGCGTCGGGCCAGACTCCGAAGATGCAGACGCGTCAGCAGCCGACGAAGACGAAGAAGAAGAAGAAGAAGAAGACGACGACGGGTCTCTTGCCGGCGACAAGAAAGCAATCTCCGTTCCGAAGACCCGCGTCACGCAGTGCATTTCCACGCAGGTCGGCTGCGCGATGGGCTGCGTCTTCTGCGCGAGCGGCGTCGCGGGTCTGAAGCGCCACCTGACCGCTGCAGAGATCGTGGGTCAGGTCCTTCTCGGACGGACGCACCTCGATGCGGGCGAAGAGATCCGCAACGTCGTGTACATGGGCATGGGTGAGCCGCTCGCGAACTACGACGCGACGGTCCGCTCGTTGCGTCTGCTCACGCACCGCGAAGGCATCAGCCTCTCGTCGCGTCGAGTGACCGTCTCCACATCGGGGCTCGTCCCCGAAATTCTTCGCCTCGGCGAAGACTTCGGTGGCCAGATCGGGCTCGCGATTTCGCTCCACGCTGCCGACGACGCGACGCGCTCGTCGCTGATGCCGATCAACAAGAAATACCCGCTGTCGAAGCTGATGTCGGCGTTGAAGAGCTACCCTCTTCCGCCTCGGCGGCGCATCACGATCGAATACACCCTCGTCGGCGGACACAACGACTCCGAGGCCGAGGCGCGCAAGCTCGTGGTCTTGCTCCGAGGCCTGCGGGTGAAGATCAACCTCATCCCGATGAACCCCATTGAAGGCTCCGACCTCGCTCCGCCCGACTTCGGTCGCGTGCTCGCGTTCCAAGAGCACCTCGCGCGCGAGGGTTACTCCTGCTTCGTACGTCGGCGACGCGGCGACGACGTCGCAGCCGCCTGCGGTCAGCTCGCGCTGCTCGGCGCCCGCCCGAAGGTCAAAGGCTTTCGCAAGAACGCTCAGCCCAAGGGCTAGCAGCTGCCCGAGGCTTCATCGTGTCGACAGACCGGAATGGTCGTCCGCTCGGAAAACCTCGCCTGCGCGGAAACGCTCGTTGGTTCGGGGCCGGCCTCGCGGCGAGCGTTGGTTCTCGCCGCGAAGCTCTTGGTCCCGTGAGTCGGAGACCAATCAGCCGAAATCTTTTTCGGCCCGTTCTTGATCTTCTTTGCAGCGGATGCAGAGAGTCGTCTCGGGACGCGCTTCGAGGCGCTTCACCTGGATCTCTTCTTCGCACTCTTCGCAGTTGCCGAAGCTTCCGTCATCGATCTTCAACAGGGCCTTCTCGATCTTGTCGAGGAACGACTTTTCGCGACCGCGGAGGCGGAACGTGAACGACTGAAGGTACTCGCTCGACGCGAGATCCATCTCGTCGGGGAGGTCGTTCGTGTCGAGCGCCATGTCGTCGTTGAGGGTCTGCTTCGCCCGCTTGACGATTTCGTCCCGCTTCGACTCGAGCAGCGCCTTGAACTTCTTGAGCTGGGCTTTGGTCACGTTGGCGATCCCCGCTTGTGGTCGCGATTGGTTGGCGCCCGATGCTTCCCCAAAAAGTTTTTTTGGGAGTGAGCGCTCCGCCCCTCAAATCAGGGGCGCAGGAAGGTAGGCAGTGAACCTCTCCACGTCAAGCGGCGGTTCGAACTCTTTCTTCTGCCTCTTCGCGGGCTGTCTCGTCGGATGTGTTCGTCGGGTGTGGTGTGTTCGTCGGGCTGTTTCCTCGAGCTGTCATGCCGCCTGGGAGCGCTAACCGGTCAGTCGGCGAAGGGTTGATTGGCGCAAAGCCACCTCGGTGGTGGGTTGCGTGCTCATTCCGGCTTGGCAGCCTCAGTCGGGTCGGTCGACTCGGAGAGGCGCCGAGCAAGGTGAGGCTTCTTCGGCTCCAACGCTAGAGGCGATTGAGTCGATTGGCTTGCGTCGAGCCGATCGTGCCCCTATCCGGTTGAGATGAACGAGGCCACGAAGCCACCTTTGGGGCTGGCTTTCGAAGAGGCGCGCGCTCCTTCCGAGCCTCGCGCCGCTTCGACGGTCATCGTCGTGCGCGACCGGCCTTCGAAGAGCGACGGCTCCGCGCGCTCGGTAGAGGTCTTTTGTGTTCGTCGGCATCAAAGCTCCGCGTTCCTGGGCGGTGCGATCGTCTTTCCAGGAGGCAAGGTCGACGATGGTGACCGAGATGCGGCTTGGTCCGACGTGGTCGATGCGGTCTCGGGCCGCAGCCTCGACTTCTGTGCGGGCGAAGACGAGGCGCGAGCGAGCGCGATCGCCGCAGCACGCGAGCTCATCGAAGAAGCCGGTCTTCTGCCAGCCGATATCGACGAGGAGACCGTCGAGGCGGTTCGTGCCGAGGCCTCGGGCGACGCGCCCCTCTCCGCAGTCATCAGGCGGCGCGGGCTACGCCTCGCGCTCGGCTCCCTCCATCCGTTCGCGCGTTGGGTCACCCCCGTCGCCGAGCCGAGGCGATTCGACGCGAGGTTCTACCTTCTGGCGCTGCCTTCGAACCAGCGGGGCCGTCACGACGATCACGAGACCACCCACAGCTTCTGGGCCTCCCCGACCGAAGTGCTCGAACGGTTCGCGCGCGGCGAGGTTCAGCTCGCGCCGCCCACGACGCGCTCGCTCGAGCTCCTGGTCGACGCCGCGAGCGTGGCCGAAGCGCTGACGATCGCCGACCGCCAAGATCTTCGACCGGTGTGTCCGAGCTTCGTCGCCTCGGAGCCCCCAATGCTCACCCTCCCAGGCGATCCCGCGCACCCCGAGTCCGAAACGATCGTCGCGGGCCCGAGCCGATTCGTCCTTCGCGACGGTCGATTCGTCAGCGAAGATCCGTAGCCGCCCCGACAGGCTAGCTCTTTTCGAACAAACTTCGATCAGCGACCTTCGCGGTACGCCTTGATAGCGTTGGCGACCGCGTCCGCCAGCTTCTGTCGATAGTCGGCCGTGGCGAGCCGTGATTCGTCTTCGGGGTTCGAGATGAACGAAGTCTCGAGGAGCACGGCAGGCATCTCTGCTCCCGCCAACACGTAAAATCCCGCCGACTTCACACCGTGGTCTTTCGTGTCGGCGTAGCGTTGGCCGAGCGACGCGAGGGCCGACCGTTCCAGGAGCCCTCCGAACGCCCGCGACCGCTGACCGGTCTCGCCGCTCGACAGCCCTTGGAAGATCCGCGCCATCTCCTCATCCATCTCTTTCGGATCGAGCGACTTGTCGGTGCCTTTGATGCCGTTCTCCAACGCAGCGACGCGAGCCGAGGCACGACTCACCTCTTTCATTTCGTCGAGCACGAAGCTCTCGATGCCTCGCGCCTCTCCGTTCTCCGAAGCGTTGCAATGGATGGAAACGAACAGATCGGCGTGGAACGCGTTCGCTCGCGCCGTCCGCTCTTCGAGAGGAACGAACACGTCACTGTCTCGCGTCAGCATCGTTTCGATCTTGAGCTCGTGCGCGAGCAGGGGCGCGATGCGATGAGCGACGTCGAGCGTCACGTCTTTTTCTTTGAGCCCCGTCGGACCGACGGCGCCCGAGTCATCGCCCCCGTGGCCAGGATCGATGACCACACGCTTCACGATCCGCGCACCACCGGCGCCGCTCGCCACCGACGCCTCGGGCGGACGCGAGCTGACGTCGACGACGATCCTGAACGGCTGCGGCAGGTAGAAGACGCGTCGATGCATGTCTTGCATCAAATCGAGAACGACCCGGGTTCCGTTCTCCCGAGCGCCCGTTCTCACGCGCCGCACCGCGCCGCCCACCTCGATCTCACGAGCGATCCCCTTCGAGGTCGCACGGTCGATGTCGACGAAGATGCGTGCGTCTTTGCCCCCATCGGCAGCCAACGCGCCGACCTGGAACGTGGCCGGACCGGTCAGGTTCACGACCACGCGCCCACCCCCTTCGTTGGCGAAACGCTCGATCGACGTGACCTTCACGGGGCCACTCGCGACGGGTACGTCTTTCGGCGAAACGACCACGTCGTTCGTCCCGAGCGAGCTCGGGCCTGCGCTGGGCGAAGGAGCTGGCGGCCGTCCCGTCGCCGGCGCGAGCGGCCCCTCGCCCTTCACTGCCAAGTCGGCTGCGCGGTCGCCGTCGGCGGCCAACGTCGCCATCTCGCGAACGGTCGGACGAAAGGCCGTCAGCATCGCCAGATCGTGATCCACGTCCGCGAGGCATGGGCTCTTGTCGGGCTCCTTGACGATCGCAGCTTGTCTGCGCTTCGCCAGATAGAGCTCGCGATACGAAGTCGACGCGCTCTTGGCGATCTCCCCCGTGAGATGGGCTCGAGCACGCTCGGCTACGCATCCGAGCTCGGATCCCGAAGCTGCCTTCGCCGACGTCGCGAACAGCTCGCTCGCCTCGCGAGCATCGGACTCGACACGCTCGATGCGGTACATCCGCAGACGCAGATCGCCAGCGAGCCGGGCGAGCTTCGCACCTTCTTCGGATTTTCCTTCGCGCGAAGCAGAAACGGCGATCGCGTCTGCGAGCGCGACCACTTCGGCGCGCGTCGGCAACGGCGTATCGACCGCCAGCAACTCGCCCCCCCGTGTCGAATCACTGGCCGTGTGGGTCGGCCCAGCGTCGACCGGTGCCGCGGCGTTCGAGCACCCGAGCGCGGCGAGCACCGACGCGAGCGAGCACGTGAGGACGCGAAGCCCAACCATCATCGGGCAAATCCGGCGTCGACCGACTCGGGGGGTTGTGCACCATCTGAAAAGCTCACCCCTCGAACCTCGCGCACCCGACCGACCAGGTCAACTCGCTCGCAAGAAGAGGGCGCGGCCAAGGTGGGGTTTGCCGAGGGTGTTCGCAGAGTGATACCTTCCGCCTTGGAGCAGTCTTGCCCCGACCCGCCTCGCCATGACGACGAACATCGCCCAACCCCCTGATCCCCTCTCCCCCGAGGAGGCCGACCGCCTCGCTTCGCGCATTCGCCCTTCGTGGGAGCTCGACGACGGCGACTTCGCCGAAGGCGGTGACCCAAGCGTCGAAAGCCTGGCGCGCGGCGGAGTCTCGCCCGGGATCACGAAGGAAAGCGCGCCGTTCTCCGACCCCGCTGCGAACAGTCCACACGACACGATGATCGACAGCGGTCCGACCATCTCAGCGGCGCGCACGGTCGAAAGCGCTTCTCTCGTTGTCGACACCACGGCGACTCCGCAGTCGAAGAGCGGGCGCCAAAAAGCAGTCGGCGCGACGCGAATGGGCCTCGGCGATCCCGACGAGTTCCTCGATTCGCAAGCCATCGTCTCCTCCAAGATCGTGTCGATCGGCGAAGCCGCCCCCGTGGCCGCGAGCCCGGCCGCAAGCGCGAACGCAGAGGCTCCACCGCCCCCTTCGAAGCGGGCAGCATCCGTGTCGACGCCACAGAGCGATCCGCCGCGACGGAGCTTGGTCGCTTCGTCGGCGCCCCCGCCCGCGATGCCGCCGCCCGTGGTCCCCGTGCAACCGTCGTACTCGCGCGCCGACGACCCGATTGAGATCCCGGTGCAGAAGATCTCGCGTAGCGTTCTCTTCGCGATCGGGGGCGCTGCGATCCTCGCTGCGGTGTTGGGAGGCGTCGCCATTTTCTCGGGTGCCGATCCGAAGAAGACCGACGCTCCACAAAGCTCGGAGCCCGCCAGCCCCAAGGCCACCGAAACCGCGAAGGCTGTCGAGACAGCGAAGCCCGCCGAGACGGCCAAGTCGGTCGACCCGACGCCAAGCGTCACGGCGGCGCCCGAACCGACGAGCGCATCAGCGTCGAAGCGCGACCCCGAGGTCGCCAAACCCGAGCCCGTCAAACCCGATCCCGTGAAGCCCAAGCCCTCGAGCGGAACTGGGAACAATCCCCCGGCCTCGGGAGGGAAGAAGCCCCCGAAGAGCGGTGGCGGCGGCATCATTCGCGATGCTCCGTTCTGACCCACCGTTTTGACCCACGGCCCAGTCACGGCCGGCCATCGCCCCGCCGAAGACCATCTCCCGCAAATGGGATATGGGTACCGTGCATCGAAGGCGTAGGCGCCACGGTTTCGCGCACCCGACGCGGCATCCTTTCCCTAGAGAACGCACCATGAATGCTTCTGCAACCAAGCCTCGTTTGACAAATCGCGCTACCCATGGGTCACCGCCGAGCTGCGAAGCTGGTGTGCGCCGAGCCGATTCGGCCCGAAGTCCGAAGGGCGGAGCGCAGAGGGTCGTCGGTCGTGCGGCGCTCGCCGTAGCGATCGCCTTGGCGTCCGTCAGCGGGGTCCACGTCGAGGTCGCTTCCGCGCAGCCTCAGCCGAACCCCGACACGATGAAGGAGATCGCTCGGCAGCGTTACGCCGACGGCGTGAAGGCCTTCGACGCCGGCAAGTTCGACGAAGCCCGCGCCGCATTCTTTCAGTCGTACGAGCTCACCAAAGTCCCCGCCGTGCTCTTGAACCTGGGTCTCAGCGAGATCAAGGCGAACCACCCCGTCGAGGGCGGCAACCACCTGCTTCAGTTCCTTCGCGAATACAAAGAGGCGAAGCCCGAGCAGACGGCGTCGGCCAATCAGGCACTCGAGGAGGCGAAACGAAAAGCGGCGCAAGTCTCGGTGACCGTCAACATCGCCGGCGCCGACATCAGCGTCGATGGCGTGCTGGTCGGCAAGTCGCCCATGACCGATCCCATTTTCGTCGAAGCCGGATCCCGAACGATCGTCGCGAGCTCCAACGGGAACAACGGGATGGCCCGCGTTGATGCCAAGAAGGGCGCCGTCGCCGACGCCTCGATCGTCGTGGCGGGTGCCGGGCCGACCGATCCGCCGAAACCACCTACGCAGCCCCCCGTCGGCCCCACCGGAACGAGCCAACCGCCCGTCGGACCGACCGGTCCCTCCGAGCCCCCCGTTGGTCCCGCGATGCCTCCCGAGCAGCCCGCGACGGCCGAGCACGAGAGCTTCGGCCACTGGTACGCCCACAAACCGCTGGCGTGGGTCGGAACCGGTCTCGCGGCCGTCGGTCTCGGCATGGGGATCGGTTTCACCGCGGCTGCTGCGAGCGCCAATTCGAACACCAACGCCTTGGCCGTCCAGATTCGAACCGACGTCGCGAGTCGCAACCTCAACGGGGCGCCTTGCTCGAGCAACGGCGGCGCAGACGTGCCTCGTTACGCGAAGGCATGTACGAGCCTTCGCGACTCGACGTCGAAGCACGACGTCGATCTCGGTCTCGGTGTCGCTGGGTGGGTCGCGTTCGGCATTGGCGCCGCCGGAACCGTCACCTACGCCTTGGTCGACTGGCTCCCAAGCAAGAAGGCCACACAAGACGACGCCCCCAAAGCCCCCGCGGTCCAGGGCATTCAGGTCACCCCGCTCGTCGGTCCGGGCTTCGCGGGCGTGATGGGACGATTCTAGCCGAGCGACACCCAGGCATCGCTCGTCGTCACGTCGAGGAGCAAGCCAAGCGGAGTCGTTGCTCTCGAACGCCGAACTGCCGCAACTGAGTTTCGTCTTCACTCTGACTGCGCTTGATCAGATCGCGCAGGGTAGATCGCGGCAGGTTCGCGTGTCGGGCCACCGCACTGATGTTGCCGTCGTACGCGGCGAGGAGGCTCAACGCCTCGGCGGGAGAGACTCTGCGCCTCACGGCGTCGCGCTCCTCGATGACCTCGCTGACGTGCGCCGCCTCGATGCGCCCCGATCGGGTGCGCAAAGCGGCCTGCGCCAGCAAGTTCCTGAGCTCGCGCACGTTGCCACGGTATCGGCGTGACATGAGCAGATGAAGTGCTTGTGGAGAAACGTCTCGTTCGAGCGCGCAGGCCTGTAGGAGGTGCTTGGCGAGGAGTGGAATGTCTTCTGGCCGCTCCGAGAGTGACGGGAGGCCGATGACGCAGACCGCAATTCGCTCGTAGAGATCCTCGCGGAAGCGGCGTGTCTCGACCATGTCTTCGAGTGGCTCGCAGGTCGCTACGACGAGCCTCACGTCGACCGTGTGACGTCGCTCACCGCCAAGTGGCCGAACCACGCCGTCTTCGACGACCCTGAGCAGCTTCGCCTGCACCTCGAGACCGAGAGACGCGATCTCGTCGATGAGCAGCGTTCCACCATCGGCCTCTCGAAAGGCCCCACGTCGATCGGAGCTGGCGCCGGTGAACGCGCCACGAACGTGCCCGAACAGCTCGCTCTCGGCGAGATCACGCGAGATGGTCGCCGCGTTGATGACGACGAACGGCCCGGTTCGCGGCCCCAGCTCGTGGAGGGCGCGCGCGACCAGATCTTTTCCCGTTCCACTTTCTCCGCGAAGGAGCACGGGCAAAGAGACGGTGGCGTAGCGTCTGACCCGTGCAGACAATCGGCGCATGGGCATCGAATTCCCTATGATCCTCGGAAGCGGGTCCGCCTCGTCGTCGCTCGACGAGGGCGCCGGGACCATCGCGAACGTCGAGCCGTCACCCTCGACGATCGCCGGGGGACGAACGAGCGCCGCCGCCACGCGAGCGCCGAACACCCGGAGCCCAGCCGATCCGTTGAGCTCACGAACCTCGACCGAATGCGCGACGTGCTCGAAGACGAGCTGTCCAACGGTAAGCCGCTCTCGGGGGCCGAGCAGCAACTCTCGGCTCGGGGTACGAATCAACACGACCCCGAGCGGTTCATCCGGCATCGACGTGCATGGGGAGCGGCGACGCAGTTCGATGAAATCGGCGTTGTCAGGCATGGTCACTCGTCGGCGAGCCAGTGCTCGAGTTGCGTCGAGGAGGACAAATCGTTGACGCACGTGGGCCGACGCGCGAAACCCCCCGCGTGCACGTTCGTTCGAGCTTCGTCGGTGCCCTCTCGGCACTCGCGCTTTGGCAGGTTGCTTCGCTCGTTCGAGCCGACGAGCCTACCCCTACTCCTGCGCCCGCTGCTGCTGCCGCGGCTACCCCCGCAGCTTCCTCCGCGGCTACCTCCGCATCTACCTCCGCATCTACCTCCGCAGCTACCTCCGCGGCTACTTCCGCAGAGGTCGCCGAGGAAGCGCCGAAGAGCGTCGCCAAGCCTGCCCCGGCCGACAAAGAGCCGGCGACGCCGGTCGATCCGAGGGTCCGCCCGATCGAGCCGGGCCAGGGCAAGCCCCGTCCGTACGCTCCCGACGATCGTACCGGGCACATCTACCTTCGCGGCGGTACGGCCCTCGTCCTGCCGACCGGATCGATTCGATCGAGCGTGGCCACCAACGCCATCGTCGGACCAGGGCTCGGGTTCGTCGCGGGCATCGGCGTCGGCATCTCGCGCTATGCAGAGCTCGATCTCCTCGCCACCTACGCGCTCATGCAATCTGCCGGTGGTCAAGGCGGCGGACGCTGCGTCGGCTGCTCGGGCGACCACGCGTCGCTGAGCCTCGGCCTGACGTACCACCTCGTCCAAGGCGTGGCGCTCGACCCTTGGATGCGCTTCGGAACGGGCTATCGAACCGCGAACTACCAAGGCACGAGCAAGAGCCCCCAGCTCGATTACTTCGCGCCGGGCCGCGTTCACGGTTGGGACGTGGCGCAGCTCAGCCTCGGCGCGATGTTCTTCCCTGTCTCGAGCTTCGGTTTCGGCCCCTTCGCCGAAGCAGACATCGGGACCTACTTGAACCGTCCGGTCATCGGCAACGATCCGGGCAGCCCCCGGCCCTACGCGTTCTTCCAGCTGGGTCTCGAGGTCGAAATCGACCCGGTTCGCTGGGTGAAGCCGAACCCTCCGCCCGCCAAAAACGCGGGCGCCTCCGGCCAACCCGCCTTCTGAAATCGAGTCCGGCGAGAGTGCTCTCGGATCCAGCCACCTCCTGAGTCGCTTGCCGAGTCCGGAGCGGGCGCGAGCCTAGCTCACCCCCTGGGGCTCGATGGGGGCATCTTGCCGAAAGCGACGTTCTCGAATGTGCCCTTTCCTCGGGCGTATTGGCCGAACCGCGACAAAGCGACAGCGACCTTTACAAACCTCGCATCAACTGGCGCGTTTCCCTATACTTTGCCCCGCATGCCGGCTGCCCAACGAGGGGTCAGTTCTGGAGTTCGACGGGAGCTTCGGTTCGAAGCGGTGGGGGTGACCGACGTCGGTCGCCAACGCAAGCACAACGAAGATCACGTCTTGCTGCGTCCTGAGCTCGATCTGTTCGTCGTCGCCGATGGGATGGGCGGCCACAACGCTGGCGACATCGCCAGTCGCCTCGCCACGACTTCTCTCCGAAATTTCTACGAAGCGACCGAGCAAGGCGGGGTCATCCCCGACGAGGTCCTCGGAAGCGACTACGACGAGCTCGCGGAGCATGCGCGCCGTCTGGCCGCGGGCATCCGAAAGGCGAACCGCGACGTCTTCGAAATTTCGAGCACCTACCGACAGCACCATGGCATGGGGTCGACGGTCGTGGCGGCCTACCTAGAGCGCCGCGGTGGTTTCATGCACGTAGGCCATGTCGGCGACAGTCGCTGCTATCGCATGCGCGAAGGCACGCTCGAGCTCCTGACGCACGACCACTCGCTCATCAACGACGCGCTCGCGCTCAAGCCCGATCTAACCCCCGAGGAGCTCGCGCGCCTTCCGAAGAACATCATCACGCGTGCGCTCGGCATGCGCGAAGAAGTGAAGGTCGACATTCGCAGCGAAGCCGTTCGAGCAGGAGACATCTTTCTTCTCTGCTCGGACGGGCTGACCGGAATGATCACCGACGAAGACATCGCCAAGGTGCTCGGCGGCTCGTCCGATCTCAGGAACGCCTGCGAGCTCCTGGTGACCATGGCCAACGAAGCCGGCGGCAACGACAACATCACCGCCTTGCTCGTTCGAATCAACGGCGAGGAAGATGTCCCGGAGTCCACCAAGAACCCTGACATCTACATGGGCATTCCATCAGCCGAGACGACGCCTCTCTCGAACCTAGCGAACGATCGCCTGCGTGCATCGCTCGAGGCCGGTGGCGAGGTCGCGCTCACCGGATCCTACGGTGACACGGTCGTCGACTCCGATCGGAGCCCACACGTCGAGTTCGAGCCGACGCCACTCATCAACAAGCTCGATACCAAGGCGCTGGCCGCTGCTGCCAAGATGAACGGCGACTCCAGCGATCATTCGCCGATGCTAGAGCTCGATCTGGGCGACACCGAGCTTCGTATCGGGGCGACGACCTCCACGTCCGACCTACCCGACGAGCTACGCGACGAGCTGAGCGGAGCCGATTGTGCCGAGTGCGGGGCCGCGCTCGAGCCGGGCAATCTGTTCTGCGTAGAGTGCGGCGCCCGAATCGAAGAAGGGTAGTCTGCGTCCCCACAGGCAACGACGACCCGGCGATTGCCACGCGCATCCGACGAGCCCGCTCTTTCAGCCGGCTCGCAGGCGCAGCACCTCGTCAGAAGCTGATCAGCGGCGGAGGATTTCCACCTGTCAGACGCCAAGTGTTGGCGGCCTGCTGAACGATCGGGAGCCGCACGCTCGGATGCGGGTGGGACTGCTCAAAGGCGAAAACGACGTCGCTCGCGCTCAAGCTCCGGTGGAGCGCGAGAAAGAAGTTGAGCGTGAGGATCGCGCCCTCTTCGGCGAAGCGATTCGTCGGCCGACGCGACCCGATGGTCATGAGGTTGTAGGTGCCCGCGATGTCGGCTGCGATTTCGTTGGGCTGATTGAACCCTGGCGTGACCCGGGTCAGCAGCCGGTTGATGTCGCCCAAGACGAACCCCCGGCCCTGCCCGTTCGCGCACCCGGTATGGCCTAGGTAGTGGTGGCCGAGCTCGTGCCCGAGCACGAAGGCGATCGACGCATCGAACAGCACGTTTTGACGGGCCACTTTTCGACCGTCGACGTCTTGCGTCGGATCGATGAACCCCACTCCCGGTCGGACCAACGGGGTCTTGGGTCGCGAGGTCTTCGCGATCATGTCCGAGTACGCATCGACGCGGTGCGAGCCGAAGACCTCGTCGGTCGCGCGGAATCGCGACTCGAACGCGAGCACCTCGAGCAATCCGTCGGTGGTGGCCATGAATGGCGTCCCCTGGTCGTCACAACCCGCGAAAGCATTCACCTCTCCGGGCGTCGGATCCGAGACCAGCGGGATGCCGTCGACCTTGGCACGCTTGTCGGCTGGCAAGGCGGCGACGAGCTCGCCGAGGATTGCGGCGGCATGCTGACGCATCCAAACGAAGTCGAGCGAATTGATCGCGTCGTTCGCCACGGGTCCACTGGGCAGTTGGGTCTGAGGCTGCCAACCTGGCTGCTGCGGATTCGGGCCACCGGGGTTCCAAGGCCCGGGTTGAGCCGGGCCGCTGCCCCCCGGACGCCATTGGCTCGGCGCCGACTGCCCATTCCCTTGCGGCCGCCATTGTCCTTGAGCGGTCCCTTGGGACGGCTGATTGGTGCATGCCACGAGCGTGGCGCAAGCGAGCGACAATCCCATCGGCCAGCGCCGTAGCCGCGATCGAATCTCCATCATGGGATGATAACCCTCCTCGGGCCTCGCGCCTGCCCGAGTGCGACGAGCCGAGCACGCTTTCGTCCGGTGGGAGCCAGTGAAAGGTTCGTGCGGCTTGGGCGTTGTCCTTGCGCGCCTTCGCGTTCCCGGCTCCCATCGGGCTCCGCGCGGCGTCGAGCATCGCCGGTGAGCCTTCTATCGCGCCTGCCGCGTCCCAGTCGAAAGAGCCAGTGGTGAAATCGCCTCCGCAAGCCAAACGTCCTCGTTGCTCCGCCCGCGGTCACTCGCGCGCCCGCCGGCTCGTCACAGATCGAATGGCTGCCTGCCCCGGATCGAGCGGCCCCCGATGGAGCCTTCGCCACGCTTCGGTGACCTCGGTCGGACTCCTCGCTTGGGTCGTCCTCGGAGGATGCGGAGGCGCAGCCATGAGCGGCGCGGCCCCTCATCCCGGAGACGACGTCGACGCGGCTTCGGCCGAGATCGACCGCGCCGAAACCAGCGTCACGGCGCTCCTTGGCTCGTCGGGAGGCGAGGTCGCGATGGCCAATGGTGCGCACGCGGAAGGGCTCCCACCTCCTTCCGCTCCTGCGGAGCCACCGCCGCGCCCCGTCACCGAGCCCAAGGGCGAGAAGCCCGTCCCCACGCAGAGCGCCGATTCTGCAATGAAGTCAGATAAGCAGACCCAGTGCAAGAATGTCTGTGATGCTTTGACATCGATGATGCGCGCAGTCACCCACCTCTGCGACATCACCGGGACCGACGATGCACGCTGCGCTTCGGCCAGAGGCCGAGCAGAACGCGCCGAGGAACGAGTCACCCAAAGCTGCCCGGACTGTAGCTCATGACGCCGAAGATCCCTGGCCACGACCCCACCTCATCCCGAGCTCCTTCACGAGGTGCGCTCCTCGCGATCTTGCTCGTCATGGGTTGTGCGGCGAGCCCGCAAACCGCGACGAACGCCGAGTATCCTGCGTCCCAGGGTCCAGCGACGCAGCTCGACGTGCGACCAGCGCCTGCTCCCTTCGAGTCGAGCAAGGCGCCCGGGGTCGACTCCGGTTTTCGAACCGTCGCAGACGCAGCGACCGACTTCAGCAAGGCTGAAAAAGACCTGACCGAAGCGCTCGACCCGACCGAGGCGGTCCCCATGGCAACCGATCGCTGCGCCATCGTCTGCAAGGCGCTCGCTTCGATGCGAAACGCGGCGGGCCACGTCTGCGAGCTCACCACCGACGACCGTTGCGACGATGCGCGGTCGCGCCTCGCCAAGGCCGAGTCACGCGCGAAGGCGGCTTGTCCGGTTTGCGCCGCTACTTGATGGTGTCGAGCTTCGGCTCCAATCCGCTGCGCGCGCGGGTCACGCTGGATTTCAGCCTTTTCAGAGGGTCGAGCACCAGACGGCGCGTTCGCTGTTGACCTCACCGATGTTCCCCGCGATGAAGGTAGGGCGCCCATGCCTCCTGTGGCACCGACGAGAGAGCTCCCCAAGTCGATTGGCCGGTACGAGGTCGTGCGTCAAATTGGCGTGGGAGCGATGGGGCGCGTGCTACTGGCCCGCGATCCGGTCCTCGAACGACACGTCGCCATCAAGCTGTTGCGCGACGATCTGGCCATCGCGACCGACGTTCGTGATGGTCTGATCATCCGCATGCGCCACGAAGCGCGTGCTGCGGCACGCGTCACGCATCCTCACCTCGTCGTGCTCCACGACATGGGAGAAGACGACGGGATTGGGCTCTATCTCGTTTTCGAGTACCTCGAGGGTCCCACCTTGAAGCAGCGGCTGCTCGACCGTCGCCTCTCGGCGCGACAGGGTGCTCGCCTCGCGAAGGAGCTCGGTGGGGCGCTCACGTTCGCCCACGACAAAGGGGTGCTTCATCGCGACGTGAAGCCCGAGAACATCATCCTCACGCTGACCGGCGCGAAGCTCGCCGATTTCGGAATCGCTCGTGTCCCCGACTCGACGCTGACCCACACGGGTGGCCTGCTCGGGACGCCGGCGTACAGCGCCCCCGAGACTTTTCGCGACGGAAAGTTCTCCCCCTCGAGCGACCAGTTCTCACTCGCGGCGACGCTATACGAAGCACTGAGCGGAAGCCGCGCGTTCCCCGGAGACGACGCCGTGAGCGTCGCCTCGAGAATCGCCAACGATCCCCCCGCTCCCTTCGCCGAGACCAAGGGGTACGCGACCGAGCTCGACCGCGTGTTCGAGCGCGGCCTCGCCAAGACCCCAACCGATCGATACGAGAGCTGCGCCGCCTTCGGTGACGCTCTCGTCAAAGCTGCGCTCGATCGAGGCGCCGCAGACGCCGAGCGTGGAATGGGAGGCCGCGTCTCCGACCCATCTACGAGCCTGAGCCGCCCCTTGAGCCTCCCGACGGCGGCGACCCAAAGCATTCCACCCCGAGAGCGGAGACCGTGGCGCGTTCTCTTGGGTGGCATGGTGGTCGTGGTCGTCATCGCGTTGCTCTTGCGTGCCTTTCTCAAGAACCAGGACGCAGCGCTCGAATCGGCACAGGCCGACCCCAGCGGACAACCGTCGGCCGCCCCGACACCGAGCGCTTTGAAGCGCCCACGCCCGCCGGTCCTCAAGACACGAAGCGACGACGCTCATCCCACGCCGATCGACTCTGCCCATCCCGAGGTCACCGACGAGCCGCGTCCCCAGCCGAGCTCGATCGAATCGGCTGCACCGCCCCCCGCCGGAAGCTCGGCGCCGACACCCCGCGCGTCCGCCCCCCCGAGCGCTCCACCTCCGTAGCGCCTTCGTTGGGCCCTTCGTCGGAGCGAGCAACGCGGTCTGACGGCTCCGACTCGGTGCGTCGAGGTCCGAGAGCTTCCCTTGCGCGAGCGCCGCCACTAATCTCCCACGCGCAGGCCCCCCAGGCCTCGAGCCAAACCATGAGCGATCTCGACCGAACGCCGCGCCTCCATCTCGAGCTCTATCGCAAGATGCAGCTCATTCGTCGATTCGAAGAAGAAGCCGCCCGCGCCTACGCACAGGGCAAGATTGGAGGCTTTCTCCATCTCTACATCGGTCAAGAGCCCGTCGCGGTAGGCGCGGTCGCGGCCCTCCGCCCAGAAGACTACGTCATCACCACGTACCGCGATCACGGCCTCGCGCTCGCACGCGGAATGTCGCCCCGCGCGGCGATGGCCGAGCTTTACGGTAAGGTCACCGGCTGCTCGAAGGGCCTCGGCGGCTCGATGCACTTCTTCGATCCGGCCCACAACATGCTCGGTGGCTACGGGATCGTCGGCGGTCATCTCCCGGTAGCCGCTGGAACTGCCTTCGCATCCAAGTACCGAGGCGAAGATCGCGTGACGATGGTCTTCTTCGGCGACGGCGCTGCGTCGATCGGCGATGCGCACGAAGCGATGGCGCTCTCGAGCTTGTGGAAGCTTCCGATCGTGTTCGTCTGTGAAAACAACGAGTACTCCATGGGCACACCGTTGAAGCGCACCCTCGCCAACGAAGACATCACGGCGCGCGCCGACGGCTACGGAATGGCAAAAGACCGCTTCTTCGTCGAAGACGTCTTCCAGGTCCGCGACCGATTGAGCGTCGCGATCGAGCGGGCCCGCACCGATCAAGTCCCCACGTTGGTCGAGGTTCGGACCTACCGGTTCCGGGGTCACTCGATGAGCGATCCCGGCAAATACCGGACGCCCGAAGAGCTCGAAGAGCACAAGAAGAAAGACCCCGTCTACATGAGCCGCAAGTCCTTGACCGAGGTGGGCGAGACGCAAGCGGTTGAGGAAATCGATCGAAGCGTGGAGGAAGAGGTCCAAGACGCGCTGAAGTTTGCCGAAGAGAGCGCCGAGCCAGGGCCCGAGCTCCTCGAGCCGACGACGTACAAGGGAGCGTTCGCGCGATGAGCACAGAGTCCAACAGCGGACACGTCGAGATGCGCTTCCGAGAGGCCATCCGCGCGGGCATGGTCGAGGAGATGGAGCGCGACGACCGCGTCTTTCTCGTTGGAGAAGAGGTCGGCTACTACCAGGGCGCCTACAAGGTGACCGAGGGGATGCTCGACAAGTTCGGCACCCGACGCGTCATCGACGCACCCATCACCGAGAGCGGCTTCACCGGAATCGCGATCGGCGCTGCGATGGTAGGGCTACGGCCCATCGTCGAGTACATGACGTGGAATTTCTCGGCGGTCGCGTTCGACCAGATCCTGAACAACGCGGCCAAGATCCGCCAGATGTCAGGCGGACAGCTCCACGTTCCCATCGTTCTCCGGGCGCCAAACGGATCGGCCAAGCAGGTCGGCTCGCAGCACTCGCAGTCGATGGAGCATTTCTACGCTCAGGTCCCGGGTCTCAAGGTCGTGGCACCGTCGACCTGCGCCGACGCCAAAGGCATGATCAAGTCCGCCATCCGCGACGATGATCCCGTGCTCTTCATGGAGAGCGAGACGCTCTACAACGTCAAGGGCCACGTCCCCACCGATCCCGAGCTCCTCGTGCCCTTCGGAAAGGCCCGCATCGCGAAGGAGGGCAAAGACATCACGCTCATCTCCTGGAGCAGGCTCGTTCATGTCACGCTCGAGGCGGCCGCGAAGCTCGCGCAAGAAGGCATCGACGCAGAGGTCATCGATGTCCGAAGCCTCCGACCGCTCGACGAGGAAACGCTCGTCACGAGCGTCCGAAAGACTCATCGCGCCGTCATCGCCCACGAAGGCTGGCCCTATGGAGGAGTCGGAGCCGAGATCGCCGACCGACTCCAGCGCTTGGCATTCGACGATCTCGATGCCCCCATCGAACGAGTAACAACCCTAGACTTTCCAATGCCTTACAATGCAAAGCTAGAGCAATACGTGATACCCCAAGCTCCGCGCATCATCGAAGCCGCGAAGCGTGTGCTCTACGTGAAAGGCTGACACGCGAGATGGCGAAGATCCTCGACATGCCGAAGCTCTCTCCAACCATGGAGGAGGGCCAGATCGGTTCTTGGGCGAAGACAGAAGGCGACGCCGTCGAGGTCGACGATCTCCTGGCGGAGGTCGAGACCGACAAGGCCACGATGGAGTTCCGGAGCTTCGACCAAGGCACGCTCCTCAAGATCCTCGCGCCGGCCGGGAGCATCGTGAAGCTCGGCCAACCGGTCGCGATCCTGGGTCAGGCCGGGGAAGACATCTCCGCGCTGTTGGCGAAGGCAACAGCCACGGACACGGCTGCTCCGGCAGACTCGGCGCCGGCCGCGACACCCGCACCGTCGCCGAGCGCCAGCGCCGCCGCGAATTCGGCGCCCTCGACGCACTCGGCTGCCCCATCCGCTGGCCCTGCCCCGTCCGCTGGCCCTGCCCCATCCGCTGGCCCTGCCCCGTCGACGGCTCCCGCGCCCACGGGCTCCGCGCCAAGCGAGCTTTCGGCAGACGGTCGCGTCAAGGCATCGCCCTACGTCCGCAAGCTCGCACGAGAGCGTGGGGTCGCTCTCGACCACGTCGCAGGCACGGGCCCGAACGGACGCATCGTGGCGCGCGACCTCGAAGGCGTCTCCGCGCAACCGGCGCCCCCCGCGGTGACAGCCCCAGGAGCGCTCGCACAACCGATCGCGCATCCGCTCAGCATGATGCGCAAGACGATCGCGCGACGCCTCACCGAGTCGAAACAGACCGTCCCGCATTTCTATCTCACCGTCGACGTCGACGCCGACAAGCTGGCCGACCTCCGCGCGACGCTCAACGCCGATCTCGCTGCGTCGGTGGGCGAAGGCGCGCCCAAGGTGTCGTTCAACGACCTGGTCATCAAGGCCGTCGCGATCGCGCTCGTTCGCGTCCCCAGCTGCAACGCTCAGTTCACAGCCGATGCGCTCTTGATCCATCAGCGGGTCGACATCTCGGTGGCGGTGGCGGTCGAAGATGGGCTGGTGACACCCGTCGTGCGCGACGCAGACCAGAAGAGCTTGCTCGCCATTTCGAGCGAAGTGCGCGATCTCGCCGCCCGCGCCAAACAGAAGAAGCTCCGTCCGGACGAGATGCTCAACGGCACCTTCAGCATCTCGAACCTCGGCATGTTCGGCATCGATTCTTTCAGTGCGGTGATCAACCCGCCCGAAGGAGCCATCCTCGCCGTCGGCCAAGTTCGAAAAGAGCCGGTCGTTCGCAACGACGCCGTAGTGCCGGGCCACAAGCTCTCGATGACCCTCTCGTGCGACCATCGGGTCATCGACGGTGCGATCGGGGCGTCGTTCCTGAAAGCGTTGAGGAGTCTCCTCGAGCATCCGTCACAGGTTCTGCTCTATTGAGGAGCACGTTGCGCCTCGCCCGAAGCCCAGCCCGAGTCTCGTTCTGTCTCGTCGCGCTGTTGGTGACGCTTCGGGCTCGTGCCGACTCGCCGGGAGCGCGAACCGCACCGACGAAGGAGGTCGGACAGGCCAGCGCTTCGTCGGGGATCGTGACGCTCCGAGGCAAGCCCACCGACCGCGTCTACATTCGGAGCGGCTCGTTCACGATGGGCTCGGACGTGGTCGAATTAGGGATCGTCCTGGCACTCTGCCAGGTCGACCCGCTCGGCGAAGCGTGCATTCCGGATGTCTTCGAAGACGAGCTGGAGCCGCATCGAGTTCTTCTGTCGGACTACGTCATCGCGCGGCGTGAAACGACGGTCGCCGAATATCGACGGTGCGTCGAGACGGGGCCCTGCGCGACGCCGCCCTTGGCCGCAGGCGGCAAACGCTTCGATGTCCCGACGTTCCCAGTCACCATGGTCACCTGGAACGACGCAGCGACCTATTGCGCCTGGGCCGGTGGACGACTTCCGACCGAGGCCGAGTGGGAGCGAGCGGCTCGAGGACAGGAAGGCCGTAGGTTTCCCTGGGGCAACGTTTACAACCCGTTCTTGTTGAACGGCGGCCGCTTCTCGATCGAATCCTTCGACGACAGGGACGGCTACAGCGAGCTCGCTCCGGTCGGCTCTTTTCCTGGCGGTCGCACGCCCGACGGGATCGACGATCTCGCTGGCAACGTCGAGGAATGGGTCTCCGACTACTATGCGCGCGAGTATCCCGAGGCCCATCAGGAGAACCCGGTCGGACCCGACGCGGGTGACGAGAAAGTGGTTCGTGGCGGCAGCTTCGGACATGGCCGCGCTTGGCAGCGCGGAGCCAGCCGAGGGCACGACCTCGGCAGCGCTCGCCGATATTGGCGCGGTTTCCGCTGCGTCTGGAGTCCGAAGGGTCAGGCCCTGCTCAACCGAGCCGCGCCATGAGATTCACATAGGCACCGATGCTCTCGCGGACGTGTGGGCTCACTTCGACGAATTCGAGACCGAGCGCGTGTCGGGTTCCTTTGGCGCCGCGAACCCAACGGGTGACCGCCGATGCCGTAGCGACCTTGCCCGTGGTGGGAAGCGAGAATCGCACTTGAACCACCGTCCCGTCGGTGCACGACCGTTCGACGAGTATGAGAAGACCGCCCTCCGAAATGTCTTCGATGCGTCCGTCGATGTTCTCGCCGCTCGGGAGAATCACGCGGACCGGGTTGACGTAGGGAGCGCGCGCAAAGCGCCTCCTCTGAGCCACGTCGACCGGCTTCGCCGAGCCCTCGCTTTGGGGAGCCGCCTCGATGCGTCCTTCGGAGCCGACGCGCACGCTCAGCGACAGCAACGAAACGGGCCCGCTCGCGGGCGCGGCGCGCTCGATGGCTTGGACGAAGCGCGTCATGCTCGGGAAACGATCACCCGCCGACAGCGAGAGTGCCTTCGCGATGACGTCGGCGAGCTCCGGTGGAATCTCCGGGACCACGTCTCGAAGCGAGGGAGGTGCCTTGGTGCCGATGAGGCTGCTCATCTCGCGCGGGGCCGTCACTTGACCCGAAAGCGCCTCGTACATGACCGAGGCGAGCGCGTACTGGTCTGCACGGCCATCGACCTCTTCGGGTCGAAGAACCTGCTCGGGTGCCATGTAGTCGACGGTTCCGAGAAGCTCCCCTGAGCGGGTCAGCTTCAAAGACTCGGTGGTCGCCGAAATCCGCGCGATCCCGAAGTCGAGGAGCTTCACCCGCTCGCCTTGCACGGGGTCCCACGCTACGAAAATGTTTCCTGGTTTCACGTCGCGATGAACGATTCCTCGAACGTGCACCGACAAGAGGGCTCGACCGATGTCACGCCCGACGGCGACGACCTCGCGCACCGTCAGCTTGCGTCTCGTCGCCAAGATGCCCTCGAGGGAGCGTCCTTCGAGCATCTCCATCGCGAGGAAGGTGCCTAGCCCCGACTCCCAACCGGCGTCGAGCACCCGCACGATGCCCGGATGTTGGAGCGTTCCGAGCACGCTCGCTTCTCGCAGCAGCCGCTCCGCCTTCGTCTGATCCGTGACCTCGGGGCCGACGAACTTGAGCGCGACCGGCTGTCCGGTGACGGCTTGGACGGCCTGGAAAACGACGGACATGCCGCCTCGAGCGATCTCGCGCTTGAGCGTGTAACGGGGGCCTTTGAAATCTCGCGCTTGCATGCTCCGCCTCCACAAGGCTTGCTCACCGAGCGTCCGGCATGGAAGCCGACGATCCGATCGCCCTGCATTCGTGGAGGACGTCACAAGCACACACTCCCTTAGGGCCCGCGTATAAATAAGTCGGTGCTCTCACGCCTCAACCATCGCGCGACAGGTGGCCTCGTCACTCCGCTCCTCAGCCTACAAAAGTAGGCTTCCGGTGCTCGTTCCTCGGGCACCAGTCTCGCGAAGGTTGAGGCGGAATACCGATCGACTTATTTGTACGCGGGCCCTTCAGGCACGACGAGCCCCGATCGTTTGCGGCTGCGCGTGACCTCGATCATCGCTAGTAAGTAGGGGTGCGGATAGCTCACCTCTCGGACCTGCATTTGCTCGATCTGACTGGCGCAAGTCTCTCGCGCTTCTTCAACAAGCGCTTCACCGGCTACGTGAACCTACGGCTCAAGCGAGGTCATCATCACAAAGCCGAGCCCGTGTTCGCTGCCGCCGAAGAAATCCGCGCGCGTGGGGTCGACCACGTCGTGATCACCGGCGACGTCTCCAATCTCGCGCTCGAGCGTGAGTTCGATTGCGTCCACGATCTCCTCGGCCGCTTCGGGCTCGACCCCGATCACGTGAGCCTCGTCCCAGGCAATCACGATGCGTACACGAGTGGCGCCGTGCGATCGCAACGCTTCCGCGCGTGGTTCGGCGCCCACATGACGAGTGATCTTCCGCTCGACGGCGGACGAACGGGTGAGAGCAGCGCCTTTCCCTTCGTTCGATTGCGTGGTCCGGTCGCCATCGTGGGTCTGTCGAGCGCCGTCGCTCGCCTTCCCCTCGTCGCCTCCGGGGCGATCGGCGATCGTCAGCTCGACGCTCTCGAACGGCTCTTGGCCCATCCAGAAGTCCAGCGCCGCACGCCGATCTTTCTCCAGCATCATCCGGCTCACAACCCCGTCGGCTACGCAAAGACACTGGTCGAAGGATTGGTCGATGCGAAGAAGCTCCATGGGGCGCTCGACCATCTCAGCCGAGGCCTCCTCCTTCACGGGCATCTCCATCGCCGGATCCATCGCGTCCTCCCGACGACGTCGGGCCAGATCGACGCTGTCGGCGCGACGAGCGCTTCGCTCCTCGACGATCGGGAAGATCGAATGGCTGGCTTCAACCTCTACGACATCGCCGACGACGGTGCGATTGGCCCGATCACCGCGCTCAAATACGTCCGTGGCGGTGGCTTCGTCGAAACCACCGTGCCGCGCGCCTGAGCGCGAGCTCGCCTGACGCGGTGGCGCAGAAAAAAAGAGTCGCACAAAAAAAGAGAGGGACGGCCATCGCCATCCCTCGATGAGCGGAGGGAGCTGAGATTCACTCCTCCCGCCCATCCCAGTCGTTCTTTGTGTCACACCGCGGACCCGCAGGTCCTTGGGCGAGTGCCCGCGGCAACACGCAGGCGCTCGGCCTGCTGGAGCTCAGGCAGTGGCCTGGACGCGAGTGACGTTCACGGCCTGCAGGCCCTTCGGTCCTTCCTTGATCTCGAACTCGACCGTCTCGTCCTCGAACAGACGACGCCGACCCTCCCCCGCAATCTGGGAGTAGTGCACGAAGACGTCAGGGCCCGTCTCCTGCTTGATGAACCCCCAGCCCTTCTCGTCGTTGAACCACTTGACTTTACCGACTGCCATATCTCCTCCACTTCCACGAATCGCCGAGGCTCTCTACTCGCGGACGGACGCTGGACGAAGACAACACTCCTCGCCCGGTTCTCTCGCGTCACCCGACCGCTGTGACAGCTCGACCATCCTGGGAGTCCCCCCGTGAGGGACGGCGTGCCCTTCGAAACTCTCGTCTCGACGAACCCTGCCGCACCTTCGGGCCAGCACTCCCAACCACCCATTGGGAAGTCTCTGCGGTACCGAAACACACGCTCGCACCCTGACTCGGTGCACTTTGCCCTCGACGAGCGGGCGCAACGTAGATGGGGAGCCGCCCAAAGGTCAAGCCACGAGATGGCAGGTGCGCAGCGGGCTCTCGGAAGCCGCGTAAACAAATTCGCGCACGGCGCTTTTTTTGAGAAAAACCCCTCAAAAAACGCCACATGCAAGGTGCCAATGGCGGCATGGCGCTCGCATGTGTTCGCGGGAATGCCATCACGAAACGGCTCTTCTCCTCCCGCCGACCGTCGCGCCGTCATCGCAGCCAAGTCGATTCATCGCGAGCTCCGGCTCGGTGGTTTTACTGATGAAGAGGTTCTTCGGCTCGCGAGCGAGCTGTTGACTCTGGTCACCGACGACGTTCGAAGTCGACGCGTCGCGGGCTAGGCAGCCCGTTCAAATGCTCTGCTCGAGGGTCATTCGAGACGCGATGGGTTCGATTGCGGAGGCAGGGGACCCAAAGGAATGCTGCTGCGATTTCGATTGGCCGCCAACGATGCGCGGAGCCCATCCCGCTCAAAAGCACTGCGCACGAGCTTTTGAGCGTGCTGCTCGTCCGCCCAAGCGCAGGAGCTCACGCGGGTTGCGCGCAAAAAAGCCGCCTGGAGAAAGAAATGCGATTGGCCTCTCGCATTCATTCGCCGGTTTGCGACCCAGAGTAGTATCCTCCGCGCCGAATCCCGGCGGCTAGAGCTCCTCTCGATCAGCAAAGCGAGGGAGCGCGGCGTGCCCGCGGAGCCGTGCGCAGCCCCAGGCGGGCAGAGGCGGAGCGCGAAGCGCAAATGTTCTCGATCATCATCAGCGAAAAGGGAGGGGCTGAGCGGCGCGAGAGCTACGATCGGACGGAGATCAACGTCGGTCGGGTCCAAGGCAACGACTTGATGCTGCCCAAAGGCAACGTCTCGAAGCGCCACGCGCGGCTCCTCTTTCGTGATGGTCGGTTCATCGTCACCGACCTCAAGAGCACCAACGGCACCTACGTCAATGGCCGAAAGATCGCTCAGGCGACGATCGTCCGCGAAGGCGACAAAATCTACATCGGAGACTTCGTTCTCCGCATCGAGTCAGCCGACGGCGTCAGCCTCGCAGCCTCCAGCCCTGGCGCTTCTGATCCCGGAGGGCTCGGCCCGGTTCCCGGTCTGGCGACCGCTGGGCCTCCCCCTCCCGCGAACGAAGATTCGTCCGACGCTCCCGGTCCTGAAGCCGGAATGCTCCGACCGGCCGCCGTTGCGAAGCCCGCCAGCGCGCCGAGAGGTGTTGGGCCGTCGCAGTCCGTGCCCGCGAGACCTACCTCGCCGCCCATCCCGCCGCTGGTGCCGATGGCGGCCCCGCCGATTCAGCCCATCGCTCCAGTGCCGCCCTCTGCTCTGGCAGCCGCAGCCGCAGCCGCAGCCGCAGCCGCAGCCCCTGCACTCGCAGCCCCGCCTCCGCTTCCGGCCATGCCATCGCCCAGCATGCAGTCTCCGGGCATGCAGTCTGGAATGCAGCCAGGCTCCCCGATGGCCCCGCCACTGGTTCAGCCACCGGGCATGGTTCAACCACCGGGCATGGTTCACCCACCGGTGATTCAGGCCCCCGCGTTTGGCGCAGTCGCCCCGCCGACCACGACCCCGCCAAGCCCGCCTGCGTTCGCGCCCCAAGCGCCACCGCAGCAGGCACCCGCGCGTCCCGAAGCCTTCCACCCTCCACCTGCCAACACGCCCGTAGGCGCGAGCGCGTCGCCCAACCCGAGCGTGCCAAGCGGTCTTCCTCCGGCTTTCGCGAGCCCGCAGGTCAACCAAGCTCCCACCGTTCCTCCTGCTCCCGCCGCTGCGACCCTCCCACCACGAGCGCTGAGCAACGCGCCAAGCGCGTCTGCGCAGCCCGTTTCGAGCGGTCAATCAGGCTCGAGTCGCGTTCCGCCCGGGAGCGCGCCGGTCCCGTCGCCGATGCCGAGCTCGAAGCGAGTCGATCAGCCGCCGGTCGACCCCTCACAAGCCGCAGAACACCGCGCCGCGCTCGCCAGGTTGGTCGAGCGCACGGTTGTCGCCGTCGACCTATCATCCCTCGCCGACGGCGATGTTCCCGATGCGGCACGCATCGCAACCGTCGATCGGGCCCTTCGAGAGAAGGCCGCTTTGATGCGTGGCGCGGGTGAAATTCCGCAAGGTCTCGAGCCCGAGGTTTTGGTCGCCGAGGCCAAGCGCGAGCTCATCGAGCTTGGTCCGATCGGCCCTCTACTCGAAGACGAAGACGTCGAAGAGGTCCAAGTGATCCGCCACGACCACGTCATCGCGCTCCACGGAAGGCGGCAGATTTCGACCGAGATCGCCTTCACCAGCGAGCAGGCTGTCGCTCGTGTCGTGAGACGAATCTGTGCTCGAGCGGGCCTCCCCCTCCAGCCCAACGAGCAGTTCGTCGAACGTCGTCTCGAGCGTGGCGGGCGCATGTTCGGCGTGCTCCCGCCGACCTCCGGCGAGGGCCACATGTTGGTCTTCCGAAAGCCCCAACGGGCTCTCCTCACGCTCGACGATCTCGTTCGCAGCGGCACGATCTCCCGCGCCATGGCGAGCCTCTTCGCGCAGTGCGTGGTCGGTCGCGCCAACATCTTGGTGACGGGTGCCGTCAACTCAGGCGCTTCGGGGCTTCTCGGCGCATTGGCGGGCGCCGGCGGAATCGACGATCGCGTCATCGTTCTCCAAGAAGACGACGAGCTGATTTTCAACCAACCCCACACGGTCTCGATCCTCATTGGCGATACCGCCGAAGATGGAGCTCGGGCGGTTCGTGCCGCCATTCGGGTTCGCCCTGATCGCCTCGTGGTCGGCACCTTCGCAGGTCACGTGGTGGCCGAGGTCGTCGACGCAGTGGGTGACGGAGTCGACGGTGTTCTCGCAGCGGCACGCGCACCGACTTTGCGGCACCTCCTTCAACGCGTACCCGCCGATCTGGCGGCCACGCGAGGCCTCTCGTCGGTCGACACCGCGCGCGAGTGGATCGCGGCAGCGTTCGATCTCGTCATCGAGGTGGCGCGCCTCCGTGACGGCCGACAACGTGTGATGAGGGTCGCCGAGCTCGGGTTCAAAGACGGGCATCGCGAGCTCGTCGCAAACGACATCTTCACGTTCACCGTCGAGCGCACTGCCGCCGGGGGCGCCCTCGAGGGAAGCTTCCACGCCACGGGCCACATCCCGCGCGTCGTGGAGGAGCTCGCAGCGCGCGGTGGCAACCTCGACATGGGCATCTTCAAGCGCTAAGGCGCCCGGTCGAAATGAGTGCTGCTGCTAGTTGGAGCGTCCCCCAACGACGCGAGCGAGCCCAACACGCTCGGAAGCACATGTCCGAGTTTTTCAACGGGCTGCTAGGTTCGCCTGGTCTACGCCGGACGAGGCTCGACGGAGTCCTCTCGGTGGGTTACTTTTCAGGCCCAGGCGCGGGGCTCCAACGCTGTGCGCCTCCCGGAACACCCATGGCCATTCGCACCATTCTCCACTATCCCGATCCGCGTCTCCGCAAGAAGGCGGAGCCCATCGAGAGCGTCACTCCGGAGATCACTCGTCTCGTCGAGGACATGGCCGAGACGATGTATGCCGCGCCTGGCGTGGGCCTTGCGGCAACGCAGATCGGCGAGCCGCATCGACTCTTCATCATCGACATCGCCAGCGAAGACGAGCCGTCGAACCTCATGGTCTTCATCAACCCCGAAATCGTCGAACGTCTCGGCGACCAGACCTGGGCAGAAGGCTGTCTTTCATTTCCGGGTGTGACCGAAGACATCAAACGCGCCGAAAAGGTCACCGTGACGGCGATGGGCATCGACGGCAAAGAGTTCACTCTCAGCGCCGCCGGCTTGCTCGCCGTGGCCATCCAACACGAGAACGATCACCTCGAAGGCATTCTCATGATCGACCACATGGGCCTTCTGAAGAAGCGCATCATCAATCGGAAGATGCAGAAGCGACAGTCGGTCTCGCCCTGAGTCGGTGAACGGTCTCGCCCTGAGGCGAGGGAGCGGGCGACGTGGTCGCGCGTGCGTCAGGCGCGCAGTCTCGACGTTCTCACTTCGGCCCGCCGCGATCGCCCCAGAAGGGCGCCGGCACGGGCACCGGTGAATCTTTCTTCTGGTCGTACGCGAGCTGGAGGTCGATCACGTTGTCGCCCGCTTTCACCACGATCTCCTTGCCCTCGCTCTTGTTGATGGCCGGCAAGAACGCATCGATTTTCGCTTTTCCAACGGGCACGTTTCGAATCTCGTAGCGGCCGTCGATCGCCGTGACATCGAAGGTCGCGTACGGCACCACGAACACGTCGGCCAGCAAGTAGGGGCGCTGAAGCTGGTCGCGCAACAGATAGTGCCCTGGCACCATCGGATAGAGCTTGATCGGCTTGCCCTTCGGAATGGCCACCATCAACGCACGGAACGGCGCGCCGTCGAGGTAGGGCATGTACGTCAGATCGGCGTCCTTGTTGGAGACCTCGATCCGCTGCCCGTAGCTTACGACGACCGTTCGTGTCGTGAGCGCGCACTTCTTCAAGGTGGTGTGCTGCGAGCGAACCTTGGCGGGAGCGAAGCCCTCGTACTCGGTCACGGCCACCATCGCATCGGCGACCGCTCCCTTGGCGCCTACGCGAAAGAGCTTCTGATACATCCTCGATGCATCAGTGCATTCATCGGGAAAATGAAGGGGCTTTCCGTCTGACGAAAGGGAGTCGGGCGGTGGGTCACCCTTGATGGTGATGCGACCGTGAACCGTCCCGGTATTGCCGGAGTAGGGCGTTTCGTCTTTCGGGTTGATGACCTTGGCGACTTCGTCTTTCTTTTGCGGTGGCAGCCCGAACCAGGGAGGCCCAGATTCTATTGCATCTGCGCTACCAATAGCGCTTGGAAGCGACTGCCCCGTCTCGGAGCTCGCCGCGCCAGAAGGCACCGTGGGCACCGCGGCCGCCGTCGGCGCCTGCCCCGAGGTGGCGCCTGAAGGGGTCGGCACACCGCTCGTCGCCGAGGCAGTCGAACGGCCCGGCGCATCGGTGTTGCCGCCGCAGCCGAGCGACGCACTGGCGAGCAACACACAGCCGAGAACGGAGAGCGTCAGTACGGCCTGGCAGGCGAACGAGCGCGAGTAGCTTTTCATGAGGGACGCCAAAGTGGGAGCTGCCGGAGCAACATGCGAGCCGCCCTCTTGCTTCCGCTTTCATAGGGCGAGTTGCTTGCGTCGCCAAGAAAGGTGGCAGGAGGGCGGTCGGAGTTGGCGGTGCCGTGGGAGAGAGCCGTCCAAGTCACCGCGTTTTGATACTCCCGAGGAGAGACTGCCTCGCTCGGTTGCTCAGCCGAGCGCAGCGCGGATCGCAAGCTCCAGCGACGAGCCGGGGAACAGACCGATTCCGAGGATGAGCAGCGAGGCGACGACGAGCGCCGTCGCGACGTATCCCGACTTCATCGGCACGGCGATCGGTGCCCCCGCAGCAGGCTCTCGCATGTACATGTAGACCATGACGCGGAGGTAGTAGTACGCGGCCACGACGCTGTTGATCAGCAGAATGACGGCAAGAACGTAGAGCTCCGAGCCCATCGCAGCCTTGATGATGTAAAACTTGCCGAAGAAGCCCGCGGTCGGTGGGATACCCGTGAGAGACAACAGGAACAGCGAGAACGCTGCTGCTGCGAGCGGATGGCGCTTGCCGATGCCTGCGAGATCTTCGTAGCTCACCGCTTCTTTGCCGCGGCTTCCAACGAGGACGAGCGCACCGAAGGCGCCGATCGTCGAGAAGGTGTAGACCAAGAGGTAGAAGAGAACGCTCGCTTGAGCATCGGCGCTGGCGCGCACCGTGGCGGCCACGCCGACGAGGACGTAGCCGGCGTGTGCAATGCTCGAGTATGCGAGCATGCGCTTGACCGACTCCTGCCGACCGGCGGTGAAATTCGCGACGGTCATCGTCACGACGGCGATGGTCGCGATCACCGGCGGCCAACCGGAGCCCCAGCTCATCGATCCCGGGTCGCTGAAGCCGACGAGCAACACGCGAAGAAGGACAGCGAACGCGGCGCTCTTCACGACGACGGCCATGAAGCCGGTCGCCGGCGTCGGAGCGCCTTCGTAGGCATCGGGCGTCCACATGTGAAACGGAACCGCGCTCACTTTGAAGGCGAGACCCGCGATGACCAACACCATACCGACGATGATCAAACCAATCTTGCCGGTGTTATTCGCCGTCACGAGGGCGACGATGCCGGTCTTGATGCCGGGCAGATCGGTGTGTCCGGTCGCACCGTAGAGGAGCGCGCCGCCGTACACCAAGAGCGCTGCAGCAAACGAGCCCAGGAGGAAGTACTTCACCGAAGCCTCGGCGCTGCGCGGCGATGTGCGACGGAAGCCCGTCATGCAGTAGACGCCGAGCGACATCGTCTCGAGACCCAGGAAGAGCGAGAGCAAGTCGCCTGCAGAGGCGAGGATCATCGCGCCAGCGGCGGAAAAGATGAGTAGCGGGTAGAACTCGCCGCGCTCGAGCTTGTGCTCTGGAAGATAGCCGCCAGCGAGCAACGCCGCCAGACCACCCCCCGCCGCGAGCACGAAGCAGAAGAAGAGAGTGAAGCGGTCGATGACCACGTAGGGAGCGAGGTCTTTGACGCCAGCGAGGCGCTCAGGTCCGTACATCCACACGGCCGCCGAGAAGATGGCCCCAGCAAACAACGTGATCGCCGCGCCGCTCGCCAGCTCGGGCGAGCTCGTGTCGGTGCTGGTGGTCCCGTGGCCGGGCGACTTCGTGTCGTCGGAGTCGGCGCGTGCCCCCTTCGAGAACGCTTCGGCGATCATCAACATCGAACCGCCGGCGATGACGACGAGGATAGGTGACAGAGCGAGAAGAATGTCGAAGGTCATTGGCCCACCGCCTTGCCGCCTGCTGGGCGAATCTCGATCGGCTTTCCAGGTGGCATTCCAGGCGGCATTCCAGGCGGCATTCCAGGCGAAGGACCGGCTGGACGTGCACCATCACGGGCGGGTCGAGCACCGGATGGCAGAGCACCGGATGGCAGAGCACCGGCTGGCAGAGCACCAGCTGGCAGAGCACCAGCTGGCACAGCCACAGGTGCGCCGTTCCCCGGAGCCGCGTTTCCAGGGGGCATTCGCGTCGGAGGAGAGCCGGGGATCGGGGCTGGCGCGTTGCCCGCTCCGAGCGCCGCCGTCTTCGTCGTGTCGGCCGGTGCGGCCTCTGGCTGCTTCTCTTCGTCGGGCGCGCCGCGCATGAAGTCGGGCGGGAACACGATCGTGGGAAGGAGCTTTGCGTCGCCTTCGCCGCCCATGGCCTGCACGCTCACGACCTGACCCGAGACATCTCGCAGGTTCTGGTAGGCGAGCTGAACGCCGTCTTTGATGCGATCGAGGAAGATGTTGGGGAAGAGGCCGATCACGAACACCATCACGATGAGCGGAGCGAGCGCGAGGGTCTCGCGCGCCGTGATGTCTTTGAGGTGCTTGTTCTTCGGGTTCGACAGCGGACCGAAAAACATCTTTTGCACTACGCTCAGCATGTAGACGGCGGCGAGGATGACACCCGCTGCCGCACCGATCGTGTGCACGCCCGAGAACATCACGAGACGCTCCGATGAGTAGGTGCCCATGATGATCATGAACTCTCCGACGAACCCGTTGGTGCCGGGCACGCCGACCGACGCGAACGTCGCGATCAGGAAGAGCGTCGCGTAGACCGGCATCACCTTGGCGAGCCCACCGAACTCTTCGACCATGCGCGTGTGTCGACGGTCGTAGATCACGCCGACCAACATGAAGAGCGCGCCGGTGGAGATGCCGTGGTTCACCATCTGCAAGACGGCTCCCTGCATGCCCGAAGGCGAGGCGCCGAACAGACCGAGCATGATGTAACCGAGATGCGCGACCGACGAGTAAGCGACCAGTCGCTTCACATCGCCCTGCTTCCAAGCAACGAGCGCCGCGTAGATGATGCCACCGAGGATCGCGATGCCCGCGAGGTTTGCCGAGAAGTGCCCGGCGCGCTCGGGAAACAGCCCCATCGAGAAGCGGAGGTAGGCGTAAGTGCCTAGCTTCAGCATCACGGCTGCAAGAATGACCGAGCCTCCGGTGGGCGCCTGAACGTGGGCATCGGGCAACCAAGTGTGGACGGGCCACATCGGCACCTTGATGAAGAACGCGAGCGAGAAGGCCCAGAAACACAGGTTGGAGGGCCCGGCCGGAAGAACGACACGCGAGAGCGTGAGGTAGTCGAAGGAGTAATGCCCGGTGAGCTTCTGGTAACTCCACACGAGGTAAATGATGGCCCCGAGCATGAGCACCGACCCCGCCATCGTGTAGAGGAAGAACTTGACCGCGGCCTTAATGCGATCGACTCCGCCCCAGATGCCGATCATCAGCACCATCGGGACGAGCATCACTTCCCAGAAGGCGTAGAAGAGAAACAGGTCGAGCGCGACGAACGCGCCGAGCATCGCTCCTTCGAGGAGGAGGAAGGCGAAGCAGTACTCCTTGATGCGCTCCTTCACCGAGCCGAACGACGCGAAGATCGCGATCGGTGTGATGAAGGTCGTGAGGAGAATCAGCCATAGGCTGATTCCATCGACGGCGACGTGGTAGCGAATCCCGAGCGATGGAATCCAGTCTTTGACGATCTGGAAGTGCCAGCCGGCGGTCATCGGCACCGAGAGCAGCCAGAGCGACGCGACGAATGTCACCACCATGATGGCGTAGGTGAAGTAGCGAAGCGTGCGCAGTGCCTGCCTCGGGATGAACATCACGCCGGCAGCACCGACGATCGGTAAACCGACGAGGAGCGTCAGGAGGTGCGGCCACTCTTTCGCAGAGGCGGCCTTGGCTTCTTCAGAGGTGACTGCTCCGCTCGGCCAGATGGCGATGACGAAGAGCACGGTGAGCGCGCCCACGAGGCCGAGAACGAGGCGCTGACGCGTCTCTTTTCCGCGGGGGATGAGCGCACCAGCAGCGAATGCCGCGGCCGCGGCGAGGAATGTTGCGAGGTTCATTTCGCACCGCCGAGCTTGATCTGCGCGTCGCCGATGGCGAACCCATTGGACGCCGGCGCGGGACGAGTCACCACGACGGGCTCCTCTGTCTCGAGCCCGAAGGCGTTCTTCACGAGGACCTTCACGCTACGTGTCTTTCCGGGGTCGACCTTGAAGTGGTATTCCGTCTGCGTCGTCGAAAAGTCGTTCTTGTCGACTCCCTCGCCGGCCCAACGGTACGAGTAGCCGAGGCCGGGGGCGGCCTTGACGACGACCTCTCCGGTGAGCGCCAAGTTCGTTCGATCGACGACGACGGCCGCGTGAGGCCGGCCGAAGAACCAACCGAGCGACGCGAGGCCAACGACCATGGCACCCGAGTACACCTGCACTCGGCCCGTCTGGAAGAGTCGAAGAATCGACCCGATCGCGGACACCACCATCGCCGTGAGGCGCGCGATGATCCCGTCGATGATCCATTTGTCGGACATGACGAAGATGTCAGCGAGCGCGTCGACCATGCCGATGACGGTCGCGTCGTAGAGCTCGTCGATGCGCCATTTGTCATAGAGCAGCTTGTAAAAGCCCGGGAAGGCTCGCTCGAATCTGCGCTCGCCTTCACCGCCACCCTGCAAGTAGACCACGTACGCGATACCCGTACCGACGATCGCAGCGATGGCTCCGGGCACCATCATGAGCCACATCGACGAGCCGTGCGCCTCGACGCCCGCACGAAGGACGATGCCCTTCTCAGCAAGCTCGAACACGGGCTCGATCTTGTGCTCGAGCGGCTGAATGTGGATCGGGTCGGCTCCGAGGAAGCCTGCGAATACAGCGAACGCGGCGAGGACGATCAAAGGCAGCGTCATCGCGAGCGGTGACTCTTGTGGGACCGGGCCTTCGAGCGGCGTCGCGTCGTCGTGGTGCTCGTGCGCGTGCTCGTCGTGCGCGTGGTCGTCGTGCGCGTGGTCGTCGTGACCGTGCTTGCCAGCGTGCGGGTCGACCCAGTTCTTGACGATCTTCCAGCCGCGGAACTCGCCGTGGAAGGTCTTGAAGTAGGCGCGGAACATGTAGAAGGCCGTCATCGTCGCGGCGAGGATTCCGGCGCAGTAAATGGCTTGGCCGAGCCAGCTGGGCCAGGTCCACATCGTCTTGCCGAGCGGATCGGCAGGCAGCGTGCTCCAGGCCTTCCAGAGGATTTCGTCTTTCGACCAGAAGCCAGCGAAGCCCGGGAAGCCCGCGATCGAGAGGCACGACAGGAGGAAGGTCCAGCGCGTGATGGGCATGTACTTCGCGAGGCCGCCCATGTTGGCCATGTCTTGAGATGCTTCGGTATCGTGGATGCGTTTGTGCATCGCGTGGATGACCGAGCCCGCGCCGAGGAATAAGCAAGCCTTGAAGAAGGCGTGCGTGAAGACGTGGAAGAAGCCGGCGGCGAACGCACCGGTCCCGACGCCGATGAACATGAAGCCGAGTTGGCTCACGGTCGAATAGGCGAGCACCTTCTTCAGGTCTTTTTGGAAGAGTCCCATCGAGGCGGCGAAGATCGCCGTAGCTGCTCCAGTGACTGCGACCGTCGCGAGCGCGAAGGGCGACATCACGAACACGAAGCTCAGACGTGCGACGAGGTAGACGCCCGCAGTGACCATCGTCGCCGCGTGGATGAGGGCCGAGACCGGGGTCGGGCCTGCCATCGCGTCGGGGAGCCACACATAAAGCGGGATCTGCGCGCTCTTGCCCGCGCAGCCGAGGAAGACGGCAAGCCCCACGAGCGTCGACGCGTAACAAGTGTAGACGTGGTCCGGCAAGAGCAGGTGCATGAGCCACGAGGGGAAATGACTCGTGGCCGCGAACTGCTGATCCCAGACCGACTCGATCGGGAGGTTTCCAATCGGCCAGACAGGAACCTCTTGCAGAAGCCCGCGTTTGCCTTGGGCGATGCCATCCCAGCCGAGCGAGCCGGCGTAGAAGACCAACAGCGCCATGGCGACGAGGAGACCGAAGTCGCCGATGCGGTTCGTGATGAACGCCTTCTTGCCTGCGGTCGCGTTCTTCTCGTCTTCGAACCAGAAGCCGATGAGGAGGTAGCTGCAGAGACCGACGCCCTCCCAACCGACGAACAGGACCGCCAGGTTGTCGCCCATGATGAGGACGAGCATCGAGAAGCAGAAGAGGTTCAGGTACGCGAAGAACCGGTGGTAGCCGTCGTCCTTCTTCATGTACTCGCTCGAGTACACGTGAATGAGGAAGCCGACGCCGGTTACGACCAACATCATGGTCGCGGTCATCGCATCTGCGCTGAACGTGACGTCGAGCGAGATGGGGTGGTTGCCGCGACCGGCCAACGTCAGCCAGTGCCATGCCGTCCAGACGAGCTTGTGACTCCCCTCACCTTCACCGCTCGGGAGTCGCAAGAACGTGAGGACGCTCGCCGCGAAGGATCCGCCGAGCGCGGCGAGAGCCATCGTACGAACGCCATCTTTGCCGAGGCGTTTGCCGAAGACACCGTTGACGAACGCACCGAGCAGCGGGAGCAGGAGCACCACCGCGAGCAGCGCAAAGTCGTTCGACGGAAACTGTTTGCTTAGAGCTTCCACGCTTACCAATCCTTAGAGAGACGCGACGGCGGTACGGCGGATACGAGGGAATTGCGGCGCTCGAGCAACCATTCGGAGAGGCCCCACCTTCACGGAAGTGGCCTTGTCCGAATGGTTGCTCGAGTGCCTAGTTGCGAAGGAGATCTGCGTCGTCGGAGCGGACGCTCTTACGGACGCGGAAGAAGGAGAGAACGATCGCGAGGCCGACTGCCGCCTCTGCGGCTGCGACGACGATGATGAAGAACGCGAACACCTGGCCGGTGTGGGCGGGCGCACCGACGACGCCGGTCGCCGTCACCAAAGCCTCGGCGTGGATGCGGTTGAACGCGACGAGCGTGAGGTTCACCGCGTTGAGCATCACTTCGATGCTCATGAGCAACACGAGCAGGTTGCGGCGAAGAAGAAAGCCGACCGCACCGATCGTGAAGAGCACGGCCGCTACGGTGAGAAAGTATTCGAGCGGGACGGCATTCACGACTTCACCTCGGTCACGGCCTCGGCCGCTGCTTTGCTGGGAGCTCTTCCGCCGCCACCAGCGCTGCCGGCTCGCGCCATCTGGCTCTTCGGATCGTCGTGACCCGGAGGAGGTGCCGTGCGGCGTTGGGTGGTGGGAATGGCGAGCTCGGAGTGCTTGCTGCGCGCGACGGCCACGGCGCCGATGACGGCGATGAGGAGCAACAGGCCCGAGATCTCGAACGGGACGACGTCTTTGGTGAAGATCTCGCGACCGATGACCTCGATGGTGCCCATCCCCGGACCGGCGGGGGGCAAGGTCGTCAAGGTCTCACCGCCCATGCGCATGATGACGCTGAGCAGCCCCGCCGAAGTGAGGACGAACAGACAGGCGCCCGCGTAGCGAGAGATGGCGCCTCGTGCGTCGCCTGGCTCCGACGCGCTCGGTCCGAGCAACATGATGACGAACAAGAACAGAATCACGACCGCCCCCGCGTAGACCACGATCTGGATCGCGGCGAGCAGCTCGGCCGAAAGCAGGAGGTACATTCCCGCGATCCCGATGATCGTCACGAGGAGGCCCATGGCGCCGCGAATCGGATTCTTCGCCGCCACGGTGACGACGCCGCCAATCAAAGCGAGCAGCGTACAGAGCCCGAAGAAAGTGATTTCGAGGGATCTCATTTCGGTGTCTCGGGGGCCTGGGTCGGAGGAGCCATCATCGTCGTGTCTCTAGAAGTCGCGTCGTCGGTTCGGTTCGGAAGGGGGCTCCCGCGCCCAGCGGGCGGGCCGCTCGCGAAGGGCGAGCGAGGGAGAGCGAGTCTTCTGTGCTCAATGTCTGGATGAGGCCGCGAGCGCCGCGGGATTCGGCGCATGAGCGTGCGCGGCGTCGCCGGAGGCATCGTGGTGTGGGCCCGTGGCGGGCTTCACGTTCGGATAGTCGGGCGCGAGAATGTTCGTGCCGCTCTTGCCCTTCGTGCGGATTCTCTCTTCGAATTCCTTACGGAACTTCTTCAGAAAGCCCATGGCGGGCATCGCCGTGCCTTCGCCGAACGCACAGATGGTGTTGCCCATGATGTTGTTCGCGATCTCGTGAAGACGATCGAGCTCATCCATGGTCGCTTCGCCATCGGCGAGACGCGTGACGATCCGGTTGATCCAGGCGCTTCCTTCGCGACACGGCGTGCATTGGCCGCACGACTCGTGACGGTAGAAGCGCATCAGATTTTGAAACGCGAGAACCGGATCGGCCTTGTCGCTCAGCACGATGGCGCAGCAAGTTCCGAGCATCGTGCCGAGCGCCCGGTACGTGTCGACGCCCATGGGCACGTCGAGAACGCTCTGGCCGTGCCACGGATGCAGCGGCGACTTCTCGTCGGGCGCATTGACCTTTTCATCGGGACGCAGAATCGGGCACGACGACCCGCCGGGAATGACTCCGAGAAGCTCCCCGTGGGTCACACCGCCGCCGAGATCATAGATGAGCTCTCGCAACGTGAGCCCCACGACGGCCTCGAAAACGCCAGGGTTCTTCACGTGGCCGCTGACGCCGAAAAGGCGGGTGCCGCCGTCTTTTAGGTGATGCAGCGTCGAGAGCTTGGAGAAGTTGTCGCCGCCCATCGCGAGCGCAGTCGGAACTGCCGCGATCGTCTCGAGATTGTTGACGGTGGTCGGCATGCCGAATGCGCCGACCTGAGCGGGAAACGGCGGCTTGAGGCGCGGCTCTCCGCGCTTTCCTTCGAGCGAGTTGAGAAGGCTCGTCTCCTCGCCGCAGATGTACGCGCCGGCGCCCGTGTGGACGTACACCTCGACCTGGTAGTCGATTCCAAACGGCTTCTTGCCGAGGTATCCTTTGGCTTTGGCTTCTTCGATGGCGCCCCAGAGACGCTCTTTCGAGAGGTGAAGCTCGTCACGAACGTAGATGTACGCGGCGTGCGCGCCAATGCCGAAGCAGCCGATGATGCACCCCTCGACGACCGAGTGCGGGTTCTTCTCCATCAGCGTCCGGTCTTTGAACGTACCGGGCTCGCCCTCGTCGGCGTTGATCACCAGGTAGTGCGGACGATCGGGCTTGGGCGGCCACGGCATGAACGACCACTTGACGCCCATGGGAAAGCCCGCGCCGCCGCGACCGCGAATGTTGGCCGCCTTCATGTCGTCGACGAGCGCGTCACGCGTCATGCCCAGCGCACGCTTGGCCTGAACGTATCCGCCCTCTTTTTCGTAGGCGCCCATCAAGTGCCCATTGGGCACGTCGTACAGCTTGCTGAGGTACTCGGTCTTCTTCAGCATCGCGTCAACCTCTCGCTCCGACGGCAGAGCCGCCGTTCGACGCCCCGGTGAGCCCATCGAGGATCTTGTCGACCTCGGGCAGTGTGAGGTTCTCGTAGAAGTCTCTGTCGACTTGGATCATCGGTGCTTGCCCGCAAGCGGCGAGGCACTCCGCCGTGCGCAACGTGATCTTGCCGTCTTTCGTGGTCTCGCCGGCGTGAACGCCGAGGCGCTTTTCGCAGTGCTGCAAGACCGCATCGGCGCCGCGCAGCGCACACGAGAGCGTTCGACAGACCCAAACCTGGTGCTTGCCCACAGGCTGTTGGTTGAACAGCGTGTAGAACGTGACGACACCCTTCACATGCGCCGACGACACTCCGAGCCGCTCGGCGACGTAACGGATGATGTCGTCGGAAATCCAGCCGTTCTGCTCTTGGCAGAGGTGGAGCATCGGGATGCAGGCCGCTTGCCTGTTCGGGTATCGGGAGAGGATCTCGTCGAAGATCTCGTCCCGCTCGGGCGTGAGGGCAAAGTTCATATGGGGTGTAGTGGGGGTCGACCGCCGCCGAGGGAAGGCGGTGGGCGGTGCCTCGAGGGCCGCGGACCCTTTTCTCGCAGCGCACGCCGGCGAAGGCGCTCATCCACGAGCCAGGAGAATCGAGGCTTAGGCTGGGTGGGCCCGGGCGTGTCCCCGGAGCATCCGACCAGGTTCGAGCGGGGCGCACGCTAGTGAGCGTTCGCCGTCGGTGTCAAGCGCCTCGGGCCCGATCCGGGGCGAGGAGCGGCGTGCGACCGAGAGCTCAGTTTTCGTTCGAATCGACGCGACCGAGGCACGACGACCTCGCGACGAGCGGGAGATGGCGGCCAATTCAGTCCTGAAAAATCAAAAAAACCCGGCGGCAAATCACAAAGGCACGAACCGAGACACCTTTCACTTGTGGTTAGAGACTCGCTTCATTTACGCTTCGCCCACTCCGCTTCCTGAAAGAAAGCGAAGTGTCTACCGGAGGTGGTGTGTGTTCTGTCCGAACTGCGGGACGCAAAACTCAGAGACTGCGTCCACGTGCGTCAAATGCGGATTCAACCTGAAAGGGGCTTCCGCGCCGAAGTTCAAGGGCACGATGCTCATGAGCCAACAGGCCCCGATGGGGCCCGCCATGGGTGCGCCCGCAGCTCCGCCTCCTCCACCTGGGGGTTTCGGAGGTGCTCCGGCCAATCCAGGTCTCGCAGGGACCATGCTCGGAGTCGCTCCGGCCGGCATGGGTCCTTCGGCAGGTCCTCCACCCGCACCGCCTCCCCCCGGTGCAGGAGGCGGCCCCGCGTTTGGCGGTGCAGCAGACCCGGGAGCCGCTGGCTCACCCGGACACAATCAGGGGGTTCATCCGCTCGGAGGGACGATGGCCATCGACTCTATGCCTGTTGCCAACAATCCGCCCCCTGGACCACCCCCCATGGGTGATCTGATGGGAGGCCAGGATCCCTTTCAAGCTTACGGCGGTCCGCCGGGTGGCGGTGGGTATGGTGGCCCTCCCGGCGGCGGCGGCTACGGCCCGCCCGGTGGTGGTGGTCCTCCCGGCGGTGGTGGCGGCTACGGCGGTCCCCCTGGTGGCGGTCCTCCCGGCGGCGGCGGCTACGGCGGTCCACCTGGCGGCGGTCCTCCCGGCGGTGGCGGCTACGGCGGTCCTCCCCAAGGTCCCCCTGGTGGAGGCGGCTATGGCGGTCCTCCCCAAGGTCCCCCTGGTGGGGGCGGCTATGGCGGTCCTCCCGGTGGGGGCGGCTACGGCGGTCCTCCTCAAGGTGGTCCTCCGGGATACGGCGCTCCGGGCGCCCCTCCCCAAGGCCAATTCGGCGCAGCTCCGATGATGGGTCCGCCGATGGGCGGCGGTGGCTTCGGTGGTGGACCGACGGGTCCGCGCCCGACGCGCCGCAACCCTGTCATGGTCACGTTGGTCCCTTACGCCGTCATGGTCGGCGGGAACATCCTCGGCGTAATCCTCGCGAGCGTCATCGACCCCTCGTTGGCGCTCGTCGGCTCGCTGTTCTCGCTCGTCGGTGCTGTGCTCCTCATCATCGCTCTGTGGAAGATGCTTGGCGAGCTGAAGGCGGTCACCAACGATCCCGACTTCAACCCCTGGTTCATCATTGTCCCCTGCCTCAACATCTACTTCATCGCCGTCAAGCTCCCGGAGCAGGTGAACAAAGCGAAGCAGATGACCGGGTGCCAAGTGCCTGGTCGAGGGGTGCTCTACATCGTCTCGCTGTTCATCTCACCGTTGTTGCCGTGGGCGCTCGCCTCCGATCTCAACGACATGGCAGCCTGACGGTCTCGCGTTCGGCTCGAGCGGCGAAGGCCGCTCGAGAAACGACGAGCGGCTTCGGCCGGCTCGTCGTTTCTCTTTTGTTCGTCTTTGTTTCTCGGGATTTCGCGAGCGACCCGTTTGACAGGCGTCTCCACCAAGAGAAGGCTCCGACGAGCGTGTCCACCAAACCGATGACCAGCGCGCCCACAGCGAAGGCCGAAGAGCCCGAGACACGATTCTCTGTCGTCGAGCAGCCAGTCGACGCCGAGCCGTGGCCATCGCGGAACCTTCTTCTTCGCCGCGTCGGCATCCTCGCAGCGATCGGGCTCGGGGGCGCCATCCTGCTCGGCTCACGCGTCCCGGTGTGTCCGATGGTGAACCTGATGGGCCGTCCCTGCCCTGGCTGCGGGCTCACGCGAGCGACCTTCGCTTGCCTCCACGGCCAGTTCGGCGAGGCCGCGAGACTCCATCCCTTGGTGTTCTTCGCGACACCGATCGTCGTGATTTGCGCAGCGCTCGCGGCGCACTCTTACGTCAAGCGAGGCAAAGTGCGCTTTTCGGCACCAGCAGCCCGCCTGTTGATGCCTCCGCTCAAAGCGCTCTACGCGGCCCTGATCCTGCTCTGGATCGTGAGGTTCTTCGGGGTCCTCGGCGGCCCCGTCCCGGTCGACCCGAGCCTTTTTGCACGCATGTTGTAGCATCGGTCCGAATGCATATGCATTCCTGATGTCGTTCGAGCGATCGCGGCGGCGGTCCGCACCCGACGCGAGCCAGAACCTACTTCAAGCTCTGCTTGAGCTTCGCCAACAGCGCGAGCGCGTCGATGGGCGTCGTGCGGTCGACGTCGAGCTCGCGAACCAGCTTCACCAGCTCTGCCACGCGTGGATCGGGCTTCGCTTGGCGGGCCTCGCGGTCGGTCGCGGCTCCTACGCCGAAGAGATCGAGCTGAGCCGTTTTTCCCCGACGTCGCGGAGCAGGTCCGTCGACCGGGGTCCCCTCGCCTTCGAGCGAGCCGAGAATCTCTTTGGCGCGGCGAAGCACCGGGTCGGGAAGCCCGGCGAGACGCGCGACCGCGATGCCGTAGCTGCGGCTCGCGGGTCCGCTGACGAGCGTGTGTAGAAAGACGACTCCGCCATCGTGCTCACGTGCAGACACCGACACGTTGGCGACGCCTCCGGAGCCGTTCGCGAGGTCGGTGAGCTCGTGGTAGTGCGTGGCGAAGAGCGCACGGCAGCGGATGACGTCGGCGAGGTGCTCGGCGACCGCCCACGCGATCGACAAACCGTCGTACGTGCTCGTGCCGCGCCCGATTTCGTCGAGTATGACGAGGCTCCGCCGAGTCGCGTTCCGCAAGATCGCAGCTGTCTCGCGCATCTCGACCATGAACGTGCTCTCGCCGCGCGCGAGGTTGTCGCTCGCGCCGACGCGAGAGAGGAGGCGATCGACGATCCCGATGCGCGCCTTCTTGGCGGGCACGTAGCTCCCCATCTGCGCGAGGATCGCGATCAGCGCGACCTGGCGCATGAGCGTCGATTTGCCCGCCATGTTCGGCCCCGTCACCAGCCAGAGGAACTGGCCACCGAGATCGAGCTTCGTGTCGTTCGGGACGAAGCGCTCCTTCGCCGCGAAGAGCTCGACGACTGCATGACGACCTTCTTCGATTTCGAGGACGTCTCCGTCGTCGACGTCGGGGCGAACATAGTCATTGCGGTGCGCGACGTCGGCGAGGCTCGCTGCGACGTCCCATGAGGCAAGCGCAGCGGCGAGGCGCCTGATCCGGTCCGCGCGCTGTGTCACCTGGGCGAGCAGGTGTGCAAAGACCTCGAGCTCACGTTCGAGGGCTCGATCTTCGGCCGACTCGATGTCGGCGGCGAGCTGGTCGAGCGCCTCGTTGGTGTAACGCTCGCCGCCAGCGATCGTCTGCTTTCGACGAAACGACGCGGGGACCTTCGCGAGTTGCGATTTGGTGACCTCGATGTAGTAGCCGAAGACGTTGTTGTAGCGAATCTTCAGAGTCGTCGAGCCGGTCTCGTCTTTGAGCCTAGCTTCGAGCGCGTTGACCAAAGTCGTCGCGTCGCGTTTGGTCGCTCGAGCCTCGTCGATTCCTGCATCGAAGCCTTCTCGAACGAGACCTCCGTCGCGCGCCACCGGCGGCGGTCTGTCGATGAGCGCACGCGAAAGCTCGAGAGCGAGGTCCGCCAGCGGATCGAGGGAGGCGACGCCGAAGAGCGCCGCGTCGGCGAGCGGATGGCTCCCGACGATCGCGAGCGCTCGGGGTGCTGCGAGCAGTCCGTCGCGGATCGCTCCGAGATCGCGTGGTGTCGCTTCACCGAGCGTCGCGCGCACCGCCAACCGTTCCAGATCGCCGATTTCACGGAGCACCGCCAGGAGCTCGACGCGAGCACGTGCGTGAACGACGAATGCTTCGACCTCGTCGAGGCGACGACGAATCGCCGCGACATCGATGAGGGGCGCGAGGAGGCGGTGGCGCAAGAGGCGTGCGCCGGCAGGAGTGACCGCATGATCGATGACGCTGAGGAGCGTCCCCTCACGCGAGCCATCCATGGCGCGCACGAGCTCGAGGTGAGCTATCGCCGTCTCGTCGATGCGCATCGACGCCGATGGATCGAGTCGCGCGATTCGACGGACCGGGAGGGGCTTGTTGGGTGTGCACTGGCGTGCGAAGGCGAGCACACGTGCTGCCGCACGTAGAGCCACCGGCTCTTGATCACGCTCGGAGTCGCCGAGCGCGTGCGGGCCGATCTCACGCGTGATGATGTCTTCGGGCTCGCCGCCGAGAGCTCCCGCGTCTCGGAGCACCACCGACGGCAGCACCGGGCGAAGCTCGCGCGCGATTTCTTCGGCGCCTTCACCGAACAAGACCTCACGGGGGCTCGAACGAACGATCTCGCACGTGAGCGCAGCGGCTCCGACGACGGCCCCCGCCGAGAGCTCACCTGTCGAGAGATCGAGCAGCGCGACGCCGAACCGTCTCTCGACGGCAGCCGATTGTTCGGCGCCCTTCTCCGTCGGTGCAGCCGGCTCGACCTCGACGGCGGCGAGGTAGTGATTCTCTCGTGCTTCGAGCTCGCCTTCGGTCACGAGCCCTGGCGTGACCACCCGCACGACCTCGCGAGGCACGATCCCTTTCACCTTCGATGGGTCGGCCATCTGCTCGCAGAGCGCGACCTTGTGGCCGGCCGCGAGCAGCTTGGCGATGTAGCCGTGCGCGGCGTGGTACGGGACGCCGGCCATCGGGATCTCGGCCGCAGCTCCCTTGTTTCGGCTCGTGAGCGTGAGCTTCAAGACGTTCGACACCAAGACCGCGTCGTCGTGGAACATCTCGTAGAAGTCACCCAGCCGAAAGAAGAGGACGGCGTCGGGATGCGCGCGCTTCGCGTCGTCCCACTGGCGCATGACCGGCGTCAGCTTGTCTCTCGCGGACGCGTCCCGAGCTCGATCCGGAGAGCTGTCGCGACTCATGCTCTCAGAAGTACTGCTTGGGATCGCCCAGGAGCGTGCCATTGACCAACAACACACCTTCGAGAGCGCCATCGGTGAGGACGAGCTGATCGATCGACGGCAAGAAGGTGATCGACTCAGGTCGCACGTCTTTTCGCTCGGTGTTCGTGAGAATGACCCGGAGCGGAGAGAACGATCCTTCGGTCGTGAACCGGAACTGCTGACCACGACGATCGTCGTTCGCGCCGATGGCCGGCGTGACGTAGAAACGGAACATCGGGGTCTGTAGCTCGACCGGCTTCGTCGGATCGTCGGTGAAGCGAGCGCGGGAGCTCATGCGCTCGAGGTGCGGATCGCACGAGTCGCGGCAATGACCCGTCGCCGGGTCGGCGATGACGTGGTGCAAGAAGCCGGTGATCGAGCCGACCACCGCCCACTGGTTGCCTGGCCGAACATCGAAGCTCACCAAGCCGGGAAAGCAGCACTTCACGAGCTGGTCGGGGGGGCCGGGGGCATCGAGATCGAGGTGATCTTCGTAGGCTTCGAGGATGACGATGTCGCGCTGGGGCGTCGGCGTCGTGTCGTCGCCGAAGGTCGCTTGGCACGCTTGGAAAGTGCATTCACCAGTGGGCGCTTTCCAATAGGGATTCGTCGCCTCGGGGAGCGCATTGGTGATCGCGGCTCGGTCGGCGAGAATATGCGCTTGCGCGTCGAGGTCAGCTCCGGTGAGCCCTGCGGATGCGAGCGCCTCGCGAACCGCGGCGAGCGACTGAACGCCTGCCGTGCAGAACAGCGAGGAGTCGTCACGAAGCGCGCGATCGCCGCCGCCCGTCACGTTCTGAAGCTCGAGCGCCCCTGTCTTGCCTGCGAAGCCGGGCAGCGGCCCTTCGAAGGTAACGGTCCAGTCTTGGTCGGCGATGTGCACCCGCGGGTCTTCGAGGTTGAAGAGGAGCGTGTTCTGTTTGGCTCCGTTGTCGTCGGTGATGAGCCCGTCGCTCTCGGGCAAGAGCGAGATTCCGTTGACGGCGAGTGCTTGCGGTGAGTCGGAGGCCTCGGGTGCAGTCGCATGCATTTGGGGAAGCACGGTGAGCATCGGCGACGTCTCGACGAGGGTCGCGTTCTTGTCGTAGAGGAGCGGGAAAGTGGTGATTCCAGGCAGGTGTCGCCCGGCGTTGTCGTCAGAGACGATGTAGTTCGCCGAACGCGGAGCGTTGAGCTCGACGACGTTGCAAGACTGTTCTTTGCTCGTGACGAGCCCGGACCCCGAAGCGGCGCCGCAGCCGAGGTTCTTGCTCTGGTCGATCGGTCCGCGACAAGGCGCGTCGTAGTCTTCTACGTCGATGACGGCGAGCTGCCCCGTCGAGAGGCCGACGATCGCGAAGGTACCGCGAAGATTGAGGGGACCCGCTCCGCTCGCGTAGTCGCTCGTCGAGGTGCGGTAGACCGTACCCTGACACGCGGCGCTAGAATCGCTGCATCCTGTCTCGTTGGGATCGGGATTGCACAAGGTTCCGAACGGCGCGAAGTGATCGTTTGCGCCCTTGGGCTGGTCGCGCACCACGATCTGCAGCGTCTGAGGTGCACCGGCGAATCGGATTCGATCGACGGGCTGGAGCGGATTGAACGTGGGGTTCGGGGTCACGAGAGGCGTCTTCTCGACGGCGCCGTCGCTCACGTCGAAAACCATGACGCTCTTGTCGTCGACGTCGACGGCATAGAGAAATCGTTTGAAGCTCGGCGTGAGCCTCGGGCTGACCGCGATCTCGGTCGTGACGACGACCCGCGTGGGATCTTCTTTCGAGGCCGGGAGCAACGGATCGAGCTCGACCATGTCGCAAGGATCGGTCTCGTCGAGGACGTGGATGAGCGGGGCGCCGAGATCGGTCACGTAGAGCCGACCATCGGACTGAGTCATCGCGACCGGCTGCGAAACGTACGTGGTCGCCGCTCCCGGCTTGGGAGCGGGAGGGCTCACGCACCCGGGGCCAGTGGCCGGAGGGTCGGGCTTCGGCAGCTTCACGAGAGACTCGAGCGGAATGGTTCGCTCGATCACACATCCGCTCGTCGATCCGGCAGGCGTCTCGAGGAGAGCTTGCGCGTCGATGACGGCGAGCTCACCGAGCTCGGGGAGCGAGACCAAGAGCTTCTGACGCCCGCCGCCTTCGAGATCGATGTTGCCGACGTCGGGCTGTGGGCTGTTCGGATCAGTGGGATCTTCGAAGACCCCGCCACACGACTTGCGAATCTTTCCGCCTTGGGTCGGGTCGGTGACCAACGTCATCGAACCTGGCGTTGCCGGGAGAACGCAGGCAGGCCAAGACGAAATCGTTGGTGCAGCCTCGTTGCACTTGGTTTGATCGACCCCGCACGGCCGAAGCCCGTGTGTGGGGAGCGCGTAAATCGCAGGCCGGTTGGTCTCGGCGGTCGCGACGAAGGTGGCCGTGCTTCCGGGCGTCGAGACGATCGCCGTGGGCGATCCGCCGATTTGGAGAAAGTTGTCGCCGGGGGTCGAGGGATCGTGATCGAGCACGTTGGCCGAACCGGCCGTGAGATCGATGATCGCCACTTCGCCGCGGACCGTCTGCGTCACGAGCGCGTAGAGGTGTGGGACCTCGCCGAACACGTCGGTCCCGAGGCCGCCGTACGAGCCGCCCGCTCCGCCTTGGCTCGCGCCGAAGTCGGTGATGGTTCGCTCGCCGTCTCCGAGGTGGGTGCAGTCGTCGAGCTTTCGGAGCGGGTTCGACTCCGACGGCGGACCGAGGCAGAGAAACGAGATGGCTCCCGTTCCTTGAAGCGACCGAACGTTGGCGACCGTGGGCTGAGGAGCGCAGCTCGTGAGCGCCCAGACGACCAAGGCCGGTGCGAGCCCGGTGGCTCCGCGCGAAATCGAAGCGAAGAGAGAGCCGCGATGGCCTCGGGAGACCTCTTCGGAGCTGGCTTCATCGCTGCAAACGTCGGAGATGCAGACGTCGGAGATGCAGACGTCGGAGAGGAGCTGCTCTCGATCCTGTTCTGAGCCGCTCATTGTTGTTCTCCGCGTGGCGCGGCGGGCGGTCCGACGTTCACGAGCACGTTGCCGAAGGTGCGGCGTCGCGTGTCGAGGTCGACGACGCTCAAGTACGAATCGGTGAACTGGCCTACGTAGAGATAGGCCTCGGCGTTGCCGGCTCCGGGGTCTTCGGCTTTCGCGTCGAAGGCCATTCCGAAGGGCCCGCGACCCGTGCGAATCGTCTCGGTGATGCGTCGGAGCTTGGGGTCGTAGACGGAGATGAACCGCGCGTCGAACGAGACCGCGAAGATGCGCGTCGCGAGCTCCCCATTCTTGTCGACGACCTTGCCGACCGAGATCCCCGAAGCGCCTGGTGGGATGGAGAAATAGTCCATCAGCTTGATCTCTTCTTTCACGCCCGTCACCGCGCCACCCGAGATCGTGTCGGCGGTGGTCTTGACCTGACCGATGATCATCGACGCAGGAGCGCGGCTCAAGACGTACAAGTCGAGAGGGTTCGCGAGGCAGCCGACGAGGCAGCTCGGAGCGGAGTTGCACTTCGCTTCGCACGCGTCGCGCTTTCCAGAGTCGATGGTGAGGCCGCGCGAGTCGTTTCCTTGCGCGCTCAACGTGATCGGAATGCTCTGCGTCTTCATGAGGAACGGGCGCTCGGGGGCTGCTCGCGCATCGTCTTCGTACCGCACCACACTGAGCTCGGCGGCAGCGCGGTGACTGACGATGAAGCCGGGGCGGTAGTCGATCTTCCCATTCGACGCCTTCACGATCCCGGGCTGCGGAATGTGGACGACGTCGACGGGGCCGTCGGCGAGGCTCCCGAGCGAGAACTCGAGCGTGGGGCCCGAAGGTCCTTGATCGGGCCACCGATTGACCACGAGACTGACCTGGTTCGTCGTCTGATGAGCGATCACGAGCGGATCGCCTGACGCGCCTCCGAGCTCGACGACGTCGATGCCGGTCGGTTCGGTGGGAAGCTTGATCCCTCGGAGATTGTCGAAGGGGTTCGTGCCGATGAGATGCGACGAGGCGCAGCGCTTGCCGACGCCGGTCCCCCCGCAGTCGAGGCAGAATGCGTCGCCGCAGGGCGAAACAGGTGCATCTGGGTTGCGATCGTCGACGACGTCGAAGTAGGTGACCGAAGGATCGCCACGAACCGTGAGAAAGAGACGCGCCCCCGGCTGCCCGTCGTTGCGGTCGACGATGAGGCCCTGGGACGAGAACGCGCCGACGGTCGCGAACTTCTTCACGAAAGGGGCGAGCGGGAGCGCCGCGCATGGCCCCGGGTGAACGAAGTCTTCGCCGTTGACCTTGGTTCCGATGGCAGCGCAAGCGTCAGCCTGGGTCTTGCCTTGGGCGATCGCCACGGCGAGGGCCCTGGCGCGGGTTCGAAGACCATCGGCCGAGCCGAGATCGAGCGCCTGAACCGTTCCACCGCTGTACTGAAGGTCGAAGTCGCTGTTCGCCACGTACAGGGTCGTTCGACCCTTGGAGATGACGAGCGCCGTGGGGAAGTAGGCGTGGTCGGTCGGCGGAGCGAGGCCGTCGCTGCTGGCGAAGCAGCTCGAGACGAGAGCGCCCGCGCCGAGAGCAGAGACCACGATCGCCTTGCGCCAGAAACCAGCACCACGTTTCGCGAAGGGTCCCGCTTTGGCAGTGTCTCGTTGGATACCCTGCGAAACGGGCCAGGAGGACGCGCCGCGCCTTGGGGCGACGTCCGCCTCGTGCGCGCTGCGCTCGGGCGGGAATTGGCTCGGGGGGCTCATCGGGCGTGCAGCCTAGTCAGCCCCTCGGGTCGATTCAACGAGTACCTGCGCTCGAGTCGCTGCCCGGACCCATGAAGCAGGCTTTCGGCTATGCTCGGGCTCGGCGTCTTGAGAGCGGCGCTCGAAAGGAAAGAGGACCTCGTGCATCGACCCGCCACGCTGATCGGCTTCGCGCTCCTGCTCACGCTGGGAGCCGGAGCGCTCGGAGCGAGCTGCACTCTGTCGCCCCTCCCCTGCACGGGCAGCGATTGTAAGACGGCTGGGAGCGGTGGAGGCGGCTCGAGCCCGTACGAGCCGACTGCACCGGTCGACGTGCGCCGCGACCACCTAGGCGTCGTCCACGTCTACGGCAAGACCGACGGAGACGCTCTCTACGGCGACGGCTACATGCAGGCGACCGATCGGCTTTTCCAGATGGATCTGCAGCGGAGGCACGCCGCCGGCAGGCAATCCGAGGTGCTCGGCGCGAGCACGAAGGGCGACGATCGCGTCGTCCGCGTCATGGGCATCGCCCAGCGGGGCCACGAGAACGCGCTCGCGATGAAGATGGCTCACCCCGAGACCTATCGGAGCATCGAGGCCTGGCTCGCTGGGGTCAACACGCGCATCGCCGAAGTAAAGAGTGGCAAAGCGCCGATGCCGAGTGGCTTCACCGAGCTCGGTTACCTGCCCGAAGAGTGGACCATTGACGATGTGTTCGCGGTCGGAAAGCTCATCGTGTTCGGCAACGGCAATCAGCTCCAGTTCGACGTGTTGGCGACGGCGATCAAGATGTTCGCGCCGCAGCTCTTCGAGAAGCTCCCCCTCTTCGAGCCGCTGGTGAACGAGTTCGTTCTCGAGACCGCGAATGGTCCGCTGGCTTCGATTTCTCCCGAGCGCTCGTCGTCGACGACGCAACATCGACCGTCCGCCCACGTCGCGAGGTCTTCGCGACGTGAGCTTTCGCCATCGCTCCCATCGGATGCGGGCGAGCGGCTCGAGAGGTTCACCGCGCTCATGTCGCACTTCGCGCCCAAGGCCAGCAACAACTTCGCGGTCGACGGGCGACACACTCTTTCGGGCCACAGCCTCATCGCCGGCGACCCCCATCAGGGGCTGCGAAGCCCTTCGCTCATGTGGCTGCACCACATCAATAGCGCAGATGCAGGTGGGTCGCTCGACGTAGAAGGTTGGAGCTTCGTCGGCACTCCAGGGGTCAGCCTCGGTCACAACCGAGACATCGCTTGGACCGCGACGACCAACTACCCCGACGTCACCGACCTCTGGGACGTCGCAGTCGACGACCAGAAGAACGCCATGATCGGCGGAACATCCGTGCCGATCGTCGAGCGAATCGAGAGCTACACGGTGAAGGACCAGGGCACTGTCGAGATCGTGGTGCAGGAGGTACCTGGATACGGAATCATCCTTCCCGATGACCTCATTCCGCTTCCACTGGTCGCCTCGGGTCACCACGTCCTCTTCAACTGGACGGGGTTTCGACCGACCAACGAGGCGCACGCCTTCATGAAGATGGATCTCGCGACGAACCTCGACGAGTTCGACGCAGCGGTCGATCAATTCGAGCTCGGAAGCTTCAACCTCGTCGCTGCCTCCAGGGACGAGATCACGTACCGATCGAGCCCGCTCGTGCCCGACCGAGGGGTCCCGTCGGCCCACGCTCCGTCCTATTACATGCTGAACGGTGACGATCCGTCGAGCTTCTGGACTGGGCTATTTCTGACCGGTGACGAGCTCCCCCACTCCCGCGGGATCGCGAGCGGAATCATCGTGACGGCCAACAACGATCCGTTCGGCTTCACGAAGGACGGGTCGCTCGAGAACGATCCATTCTACTTCGGCGCTTACTACGATCCTGGAACACGCTCGAAGCGCATTCATGACGTCATCGCGAGCACGGTCCAGACCAAGAAGCTCACCGAGACTGACCTCGAGTCGCTCCAGACCGACACGCACTCGCTCGTGGCCGACGAGCTCATCCCGCTTCTCGATGCGAGCTACGCAAAGGTTCCTACGGCGCCCACGCTTGCGGCGTACAAGAACCGTCCCGACCTCGATGCGTTGGTCGCGCTCCTCGACGGATGGGATCGCCGCATGGAGCGCACCGAGACCGCGCCGGTCGCGTTCGAAGGGTTCATGTACTTTCTGACCCGCGACGTCATCGCCGACGACATGGGCATCTTCTTCGACCCGGTGATGAGCGAGCAGCCGATCTACGTCATCAAGTACGCGCTCCTCGCGTTGCGTGATCCAGCGTCGAAATTCGTCCAAGGCGAAAAAGACCCCACGGTGCTGAAGGCTCTCGACGAGACTTCTGCTTGGCTCACTGCCCAATACGGACACCCCGACTCGGGCTTCGTGTGGAGCGACTTTCACGCGACCACCTTTTCGAGCGAGTCGCTCGCGTCGCTCGACGGCGGCAGCGTGCCCACCGATGGCGGCGAGGGAACCGTGAACGTGTCGAGCGCCAACTTCTTCGACAAGAGCCAGAATCCGCTCGCCAGTCATCGCTCGGGCGATGGCCCCATCTATCGGATGGTCGCGTCGTTCGACGACGCGGGGCTGCCTCACGCGTTCTTCGACATGCCGCGGGGCAACGTGGGCGAGCCGTCGAATTCTCACTTCGACGACCTCACCAGCGACTGGGTCGAAGATCGCTACCAACCGCTTCTGTTCTCGAACCAAGAAATCGAGGCAGACACGACCGAACGCGTCACGATAGCTCCGTGAGACGATGCTCGACGAGCTCCGGCGCGCGACTCGGCGCGATGCTTTTTTTCTTGGTTCCAGCGGCCTCGACCGCGTGCGACCCACCCTTGGGCGATAGCCGCGAGAGCGCCCGAGTCGTTTCGTCTCAAAGTGCTTCTGTCGCTTTGGAAAGCGCGTCGGTCGCGCTGGAGACCCCCTCGAGTGCCGCATGCTCGGCCTCGCCGCTGGCGTCTGCGAACGCCTCTCCACCGATGCCGATGCCATCGGCATCGAGCTCGATCCGAAGCGCACCTTCGCTCGCGATGCGTCTACCCATCGACGCGCGCGTCAAAAGCGCCCTCGAACGATGCGAGGTCCTGCGGACGGGCGAGGCCAAGCGGTCGCGGACCTGCGGAGAAGCCGAAGCGAGAAAGCCCGACTTCGTTCGCTTCGAGACGAGCGCGTTGCCCATCGACGACGAGACGCGGAGGCATGTCGTCGACATCGCGCGTCGCGGGAAGGCGCTCGGCAGAAACCCGAGAGCGTTCGGTCTCGTCGGCGACAGCATCACCGTCTCGCTCGACTTCTTGGCCGCGTTCGGCAGCGCGAGCCGCAACGCGGTCGAGGTCGATCCGGCGCTCCGCGACCCGCTCGCCCTTCCAGAAGGCACCAGCATCATCGACTTCTTTCGAGGAGCGCATGCAGAGATGAGAGACGGCGTCGGTGCCGATGCGTTCACGGCGGGCCGAGCCGCCAAAGTGGGCGCTCGGGCGCCCTGGGCCCTCGATGGAGGCGAGAGGTCACCGGTCGCACGCCTCGTAGTCGACTTGAACCCAGCCATCGCCATCGTTTCGTACGGAGCGAACGACGCGTCGTATCGCACGGCGCCTCCAGAAGATCTGGCCGACGAGTTCGAGCGGAACATCGTGCTCGTCGTCCGCGACCTCGAGAAGAGAGGAGTCGTCGTCATCCTCGAGAACGAGATGCGCCACGGCGATCAGCCCGGCGTGAAGAGCTGCCCTTCAGACGACCCACGCGTAAACGACTGGCGGCTCGCCGTGGCCACCAACGCGACGAGCGCGAGAGCGGCCGAGATCGCTTGCCGCGATCATCTGCCGTTCGTCGACGTTCGGTTTGCTCTCGACACGGCGACGAACCACGGCCTCGGGCCCGATGCCGTCCATCCGTCGGTCCACAGGCGTGGAGGAGGGCTCCTCACGACTGAAGGGCTCGATTGTGGCTACAACATCCGAAGCCTGGTCACCCTGCTCGAGCTTCGGCGCGTTGTCGCCGTGCTCGAAGAAGCGCAGATCTTTCCCACCGGACCGGCGATCTCGACGGACCGGCCGCGTCTGAACGATGCGCTCACGACTCGTCCAGCCAAGTGATTCCATTGCTTCTGTAAAAGCGTACCGGTTGAAACTCTGGTGCTTCGGTGATTCCACTGCCTGATTCGCCGTCGAGCTTCACGTCGGAGAGTCGGTGCGGCGCACGAATGCGAGCGAAGAGTCGGGCGATCCCCGCGGCCTCGACGCTGACGCGAGCCTCGCTCCGGCGCGCAGACGCGGAGGAGGCAGGGTGGACTCCCGCGTCGACGAGCGCACGGTTCAACGTGTCGCGGGCTCCGTGAGGGTCGCCATGCGTCTCTTCGGGCCGCGCCACCCCGTCGAGGCCACTCGGACCGACGACGCACAGGGGGTCGATCCCGCAGTCGTGACCGTTGGCGAAGATCAGCATCGCTGCGAGAAATCCGTCGGGATCGTGAACGTGCTCGAAGAGACGCTTCTGCAACGCCTCGACGCTCACGCCGCTCCCTTTGTCGACGGTTGCGGTCGCACCGAAAGCCACGAGCAGCCTTCGCGCATCGGCGCGCCCACGCCTCCGGCCCCAATCCGAGTCGGCTCCGTCGTCGACACTCTCGAGCGCGAGCGCGACCGCGAGATCGGCCACCCAGCGTCTGCGGGTCTCGGGCCGGATCGTGTAGACCAGCGCCAAGAAGTCTTTCGCTTGAAGGAGCTCTTGGGCTCGGGTGTACACGGCTTCGGGAGTCGGAGCTCCTTCGCGCGCTTCGCGATCGGGCGGAATCGCCGACGGCTCCGGAGCGGAGGGGCGACCGATCAAGCTCGGCGGAATCGACCCCTCGAACGCCGACGGGGCCTGTCGAGTTTTTCGGGGCGCGAGATCGTCACAGGCTGCAGCAGAAAGCCCGAGCAAGACGAGGCCTGACAGCGCCGAAGCCCGGCGACACCAAACTGTGCACAGCGCGGTTTCGCTCATCGAGTCACGGCGCCGATCGGCCGGTCTCGCGGAATGCCAGGATGTGGAGCGAGTCATCTTCGTCGGTTAGTATCGTGCCATGGCCAATTATCCGCCTCCGCCACCAGGTGGCTACGGTCCTCCGGGAGGTCCTCCGGGTTGGGGACCGCCGGGGCAGTCTGCCTACGACCCCTATGCGGTCGATCGCGCTCTCGCTGCGTGGGCTATTGAACGCCAATACGAGCTCGTAGCGCAGGCAGATCCGAACTTCTATTTTTCTTGGTACCCGTTCGCGTACTTGCCCCGACCGGCCTCGATCTTGCGTGAGCTGAGAGCGCCGATCGACGACGGCCGTCTCTTCGTCGCCGAGGCGACCGACTCCGATCCACTTCGTCAGGCGATGGGTGGCTCGGCTCGCCTCCTCTTCTTCTTCATCTTGTCTCCCAAGCTCCGCTGCCGAGCCTCGGTTCGCTCGAAGCAGGGTGGGGGCATCGACAAAGAGATCGGACGCGAGCTGTCGAACCTGTTCGGAGGGGGCGCGCCTCCAGCAGGCAGCATCCTCGGCGATCCGACGCTCGAGCAGCGCTTCGACGTGACGGCGCCATCGAGAGACGAAGGAAACTGGGCGCTGCCGATGCCGCTTCGCCAGATTCTAGTGCAACCGCAGTTCCGCGGAATCTTGGAAACACGTGCAGGCGGAATGGTGGTGCATCTCTATGACTACACCGCCTTCGAGCCTCGGACGCTCGACGGCTCCATCCAGATGGTGAGCGCGCTCTACCGAGCAGCAGTGACCCAACCCCCCGCTCAAGGCGGCTGACCCATCGCTGGCTCGACGGCGCCAGCGGAGCGCGAAGCCGAAATCGACGACGGGCCCGAGCCTCTGAGAGGTCGGGCCCGCGCTTCCTCGGCTCGGCGGCTTTCGCGATGCGTTAGCGCAAGCCTAGTTCAGGGTCGACGCGTGCACGCCGTTCGCCGGCGTCTCGGTCGATGCGGGCTGGGGCGTCTCGTAGCGAAGCACGCGCTCGACTTCGGCATCCATGGTGCCAGCGGCCGTCTTGCCCCACATCTTGAAGTCGGCGAGGAGGGACCAGAGCGGATACTTGAACGTCGCCGGACGGTTCTTCTCGATGAAGAAATGACCGATCCACGCCGGGCCGTAACCGACCACGAGGGCGGCACCGATGAGCGCGGGGCGCCTCGTCACGATGGCAGCCCCGACCGTGGCGACTGCCGCGGTGGTCCCGATGAAGTGGAGGATTCGAGTCGTCTTGTTCTGGTGCTCGCGCACGTAGTAAGGCCAGAACTGCTCGAAGTTGGGGATTCGGTCGCTCGCCATGGTGCCTCCTCGGAAGAACTGGAGCATGATGCGAGCCGCCTCGGGTGTAAAGGGCTCGCACCGGATCCGATCTCGGATTCTCGGCCGCGGTTCAGCGGCCCTTGAAGATGGGTTTTCGCTTGGCGACGTAGGCTTCGAGCCCTTCGCGAGCGTCTTCGGTAGCGAAGAGCTCGGCCTGCAGCTCGCGTTCGAGAGCGAGCCCCTCGCCGAGGCTCATCTCGAGCCCGCTCTGAATGGCGCGCTTGATTCCTCCGACCGCGAGGTTGGCCTTGCCGGGTCGGGTGAATCGATGAGCGTACTCGATGGCCCTCGCGACGAACGGTGCGCCCGGCTCGACGTCCCATAGCTCGTTCAAGAGTCCGAGCGACTTCGCCTCGGTGAATTCGAACGTCGTCCCTTCGCACATGAGCTGCATCGCTTTGCTCTTGCCTAAAAGGCGCGCGAGACGCTGCGTTCCGCCCGTGCCCGGCAATACACCGAGCGCCACTTCGGGCAGTCCCATCTTCAGCTTGGCGTCGCTTCGTCCGACGCGAAAATCGCAGGCCAGCGCAATCTCGAGGCCACCACCGACGCAGTGGCCGTTGATCGCGGCAATGACGAGCTTCGGTGTGTGCTCGAGCCGACTGAGCGTCTCGTTCGCGTGGAGACAGAAGTAGTATTTGAAGGTCGGATCGGCCTCCTTCAACATGTTGATGTTCGCCCCTGCGCAGAACACCTTCTCGCCGTATCCGGTGACTACGATCACCTGCACGTCGTTGTCGAACCGAGCCTCCAGAATGGCGGCATCGAGGTCTTTCATCATCTCGTGCGTGTAGCCGTTGAACGGGGGATCGTTCAGGGTGAGAAGCGCGACGCCTTCTTGGGTCGAGTAGTCGACGAGAGCCATAGGACGGTAGAGTCTAGCCGAAAGGCGGCTCGCGGAACGCTTCGAAAGCATCGAAAGCGCGTCTTGGCGCACCCAGCGCGCGTCGCGTTGTGATAGGCGTCCGATACACGCCGATGCCCTCCCTCGACGATATCAAGCGCGAGCTCAAAGAGCTCATGATCTCCGAGCTCAACCTGGCAGGAAAACAGCCGGCAGACATCGACGACTCGGTGCCGCTGTTCGGCGCCGGCCTCGGCCTCGACTCGCTCGACGCTCTCCAGCTCGCGATGGTCGTCGAGGAACGCTTCGGCGTGAAAATCCCCGAAGGCGAGGCCGCTCGAGCCATCTTCGCGTCAGTCAACGCGCTGTCCGCGCACATCGAAGCCGTCAAAGCGAAGGGCGGCTGAGGCGAGACGATGCGGGTTTGGGTCACCGGCATCGGAGCGGTGAGCGCGCTCGGGATCGGCGCGCGAACGATGATGGACCGCATCGTTCTCGGCGAGCGCGGCATCCGCGAGCTTTCGCTCTTCGCCTTGCCCGGAGCGAAATCACAGCTCGCCGCACAGGTCCCCGACCTCGACCCCAGCCGCGTGTTCGGACGCACCGGAGGCGATGATTCACGCACCGACGCGATGGCCGTCCTTGCGGCTCGTGAAGCGCTCGCCGAAGCCCAGGTCGACCCGCGCAAGATGGGTGTCGATATCATCCTCGGCGGGACGACGGCCGGCATGTTCGAGACCGAGGAGCTTCTCACGAAGCTCGACGGCGAGCTCGACGCCGCAATGGGTGAGAGACTCCGCACCCACCCCCTCTCGTCGACCATCGACAAGCTCCACGCGACGGTCGGCCCGTTCCGCGTCGCTAGAACGGTGTGTTGTGCCTGCACGAGCGGAGCCGCAGCGGTGGCCCTGGCGATCGCCTGGCTCCGCACTGGGCGGTCGGAGATCGTGCTCGCTGGTGCAGCCGACGCGCTCTGTCGGCTCACCTACAGCGGGTTCGGCGCGCTCTCGGTGCTCGACCCCGCAGCGTGCCGTCCGTTCGATCGAACCCGCGCAGGCCTGACGCTCGGAGAGGGTGCCGGAATGCTCGTCCTCGAGACCGAGGCTTCGGCGCGCGCGCGAGGTGTACGTGCCATCGCCGAGGTCGCGGCAGCGGCGATGGGCTCCGAAGCGCACCACATCACCAATCCCGAACCGGGAGGCGCGACAGCTGCTCGTATCATTTCGCGAGCGATCGCATCGGCGGGCCTCTCGCCGCGCGACGTGAAATACGTCAACGCGCACGGCACCGGAACGCCGCAGAACGACTCGAACGAAGCGCTCGCGATCCGGAGCTCGTTCGGCGACGTGCGCGTCCCCGTGAGCTCGTCCAAGGGCCACCTCGGTCATACCCTCGGAGCGTCGGGCGCACTCGAAGCTGCCATCAGCGCCATCGCCATCGAGCGCGGCGTTCTGCCTCCAACTGCCGGCCTCACCGACCCCGATCCAGCGTGCGATCTCGATCACGTGCTGGTCGCGACTCCCGCCGACGTCGACGTCGTCGCGTCGAGCTCGTTCGGCTTCGGAGGGACCGGAGCGACGTTGATTCTCACGAAGCCCGGACGAGCTCCTGCTCCGTCCTCGGTGGCATCCGAAACGGTCGTCGTCACCGGTGCTGCGGTAGTCGCGCTCGAGGGGCTCGTTCGAGGCATCGACATCGGCAAGCTCATCGGCTTCGAGTCGGGCACGATCGAACCCGATTCGAGCTCAACCGAATCGGCGCGTATCGACCCGACTTCAGGTCTCGATCTCGCGAGGTCCCGACGAATGGATCGAGCAGGGCGGCTGTCGACTGCGGTCATCGAGGCCGCGCTCGCCGATGCCGACGAGCAGTGTCGTGCTCCTGTCGCTCGAAAAGGCTGCGCGGCCCTCTCGGGGACCGCGTTCGGGTCGGTCGACGGCTCGATGCGATTCATGAAGCGCGTCCTCGAGAAGGGCGCCGGGCTCGCGAGCCCTGCCGATTTTCCGAACCTCGTTCCGTCGTCGCCCGTCAGCCACGCGTCGATCTATCTCGGGCTCGGCGGACCGGCGATCGCGACGCCCGATCTCAGCACCACTGCCGAGAGCGCCATCGCAACGGGCGTAGAGCTCATCGAAGCCGGGATCTGCGAGAGCGCCGTCGCAGGCAGCGTCGAAGAGATCAGTCGTCTGACGGAGCGGGTGCTCGCACCCCTTCTCGGGATGCGCCGCATGGGCGCCCACTCCGAAGGGGCGAGCGCCGTGGTGCTCGAGGCCGAGAGCTCTGCGCGCGCGCGAGGAGCACGTCTCCTCGCACGTGTGTCGTTCGCGAGGGCGTACCGTGGGGAGGCGAAGCTCGCCGAGTTGCCCGCTCCAGGCGAACGCGGGCTCGTCGTCAGCGAGCCCGGCGTCGACGTCGACGCGATTCTTGCGGAGTCGCCGTGGCGTGCAGTGAGGCAGGTCACGACGAGCGCCAGAGCCGGAGATCACGTGGGCTGCGGAGGCATCGCGTTCGCCGGTGCGGTCGCTTTGGTCGCTGCGGGAAAGGTCGAGCGCGCGCTCGTTCTCGGCCACGCACCAGACCGAGGCTACGCGTTCATCGTGGAGCGCGTCGAACGAGAGGGTGCGAAGTGAGGGCTGTGGGGGCCGCGCGATGCCCTAGTCTCCGCGGGCTCGCGCTCGGCGCCTCGCTCTTAGCGAGTGGGTGTGTGCCCTTGGTTCGTGAAGCGCCGCCCCAAGACGCCGCGTCGTTCTGCGCCGCGAAAGCACGTCTTGCTGCGCTGCGAGATACGCGACGCACCGCATTCAAGCAGACGGTGAAGCTGACGCTCAGCGCGCCGATCATGCCTCAACCTCTCTCGGCTCGGGGGGCCATCGCGATCTCTCCGCCCCACGATCTTCGGATGATCTTGCTGGGCCCGGGCGGCGGGACGGCGCTCGACCTTTGGCTTCACGATCGAACGTTCCGTTTCGCGGTTCCAGCGATCGGCCGAACGATCCGCGGCGATGAGAAGACCCCCGCAGAGAAGAAGAGGGGTCTGCCGGTCGATTTCCTGCGTTGGTGGATGCTCGATCCCTTCGGCGGCGACGTGGTCTTTGCTCGAGAGACTCTTCGCGGGCTCGAGTTCGTCCTCCGCGATCGAGCCGAGGACGGTAGCTCCGCCTACGTCGATGGCAGAGTGGCCTGCGACGGGCAGGTCGATGCCACGCGTACGACCTGGAACGCCATCGGCGAGAAGGTCGACGAAGAAACGCTCCACGCGAGCACGATCGGTTGTGGCCGCGTCGACTATGAACAGGCCTCGACCCGCCTTACCGTCGTGGCGTCGTGCGAGGCGCAATCCGCGGGCGCGAACCCGCGCGCATTCGTCGATCCCGACACCACGGGAGATCCGCGATGAGCGCCGCGGTCATCGCAGTTGGCGCGCTCTCGCCTTTCGGTCGTGGAACCGCGGCTTTCGACGTGACGCAACTCGGCGAGCCGGCACGTGTCGCCATCGCCCGCGACGACCAGCTCGTGCAACTCGGGTTCGCGAAGCCATTCGCGGCCCGCGTTCCGGAAGCGAGCCTCTCGTCCGCTCGAATCGACGGGGACCGCGCGACCCATCTTCTCTTCGATGCGTTCTCCGACGCGCTCGACGAGCTCGTCGAGGCGCGACCCGGCTTCCGGTCGGAGCGGATCGGTGTGGCGATCGGTACCTCGAGCGGTGGGATGCTGACTGCCGAGAAAATCTTCGCGGCGCGGCACCTCGGCCAGCCTCTCGACCCCGAGCTCGCTCGCTCGTGTACGTACTTTGCGCCCTTCGAACGTGTCCTTCGCGAGATCGGGCTAACCGAGGCGACGCGGCGCGTTCAGCTCGTCACGGCCTGCGCTGCCTCGACCTGGTCGATAGGCCTCGCACTTCGCTGGCTCCAATTGGGGGCGGTCGACATCGCGTTCGCGGGAGGCTACGACGCGCTCAGCCCGTTTGTCGCGGCCGGATTCGAATCACTGCGCGCGACCACGGCGAGCTCCCCTGCCCCCTTTCGGCTCGGCCGCGACGGCATGTCACTCGGCGAGGGTGCTGGAGTGATGGCGCTCGTCCGCGGCGACGATCTGCGTGGTGCATCGGTCCGGTTCTTCGTGACCGGCTTCGGTGCCTCCACCGACGCAATTCACATCACCGCTCCCGACCGCACGGGCGACGGACTAGCGCGTGCGGCCCGTGCCGCACTGAGCGACGCCGGCGTCGCTCCGGAGCGGGTCGAGGCCGTGAGCGTTCATGGAACGTCGACTCCTTACAACGACGCCATGGAGGCACGTGCGATCGCGACGGTCTTCGGCGTTCACGCACCCGTCGTCCACCCCTTCAAGGCGCAGATCGGACACACCCTCGGAGCGGCCGGTGTTCTCGAGACGTTGGCAGCCGGACACGCGATGGCTCAGCGCGTGCTCCCTGCAGCGGCCGGCTCCGGTGGTCTCGATCCAGACGCCATCGTCACGCTCTTAAATCGCGCCGCGTCGGCGGTCGACTCGAACGCTCCCTGTGTGCTCAAACAGAGCGCGGCTTTCGGCGGGGCCAACGCGGCGCTCGTTCTGGAGTCGGTGAAGCCGCGAAGCGAGATCGACCTCCGACCTCGCCGCCCCGTGTACTTGTCAAGAGCGGCGCACGTCGATGCGACCGACGTGGCGCTCATCGCCCGGGCGAGCGGAGCTTCGGCAGATCGCGTAGCGCGGTTCGACGAGCTCAGCCTCCTCGCCGCGACGAGCGTCGCGCGCCTCCTGCTTGGCGACGACGAAGCGGCCGACAGCGCTGCGCTTTCCTTGGTTCGCGGTGGCGGAGTGATCGTCGGCCATGCCTTCGCGACACTCGACATGAACGACCGGTTTTTTTCGCGTGTGCTTTCGCGCGGACCGACGAGCGCCGAGCCTCGACTCTTTCCACCGACCTCACCCAACCTCGTCCCAGGACAGCTCGCAATTCTCTTCGGTCTCACCGGCCCCAGCGCCGCAGCTTGCGGATCGTTGGCGGGTGGAATCGAGGCGTTCGAGGTCGCACACGACCTGGTGGCGGCCGGTGACGTCGACAAGGTCGTCGTCGTCGGGCTCGATCTTCTCGGCGCGGCGTCGCGCGAGGTCATCGAAGCGGGCTTCGTCTCACCGACATTTCGAGGACTCGAAGACGGAGCCGTGGCGCTACTTCTAGAAGCCGATTCGACGCAGGCACTCCGCGAGGTTTCGAGTCCCTGGAAGACGCCCTCGCGCCGGAGCGCGATCGGACACGCCGGGCTCCGAGAGCTCCTCGGGTTACCCGCGCGCGCTTTTCTCCAACGACCAGGCTCTTCGCCGACGTGAAAGACCCATGAACGAGCTCATGAGCGCCTCAGCCGATTTCAGTTGCCAATTTGGCAGACGCGAGCTCCGAACGACTCAAAGTTGGCAATCGCGCGTGGTCGCTATGAAGCGCTTGCTCGCCGGTCGGCATTTGGGCAAGGTCGCGAAATCGGCGCACCTCTTGCTAGATTGCGCTCCACGATGATCGGGTCCATGCCCACGCTCCGTCGAAGCTTCCTCACCCACGCTGCTTGCGCAGTCTCGTCCCTCTTCGTAGGCGGCGTCGTCGGCGTGGCTAGCACTGGCTGCTCGTCGAGCTACATCCCGAACACGGATGTGCCCGACACCGAAGAGAACCGGAAGCTCGTCGACTTCTGCGAGAACTACCGACACGCGGTCGAGCGCAAGAACGTGATCGACTTGGTGAAGCTCGCTTCGCCCGACTACTACGAAGACGGTGGCAACGTCGATGCCTCCGACGACATGGATTACGCGGGTCTGCAAGACTACCTGACCAACAAGTTCCAAGACGCGAAATCGATTCGCTACGAGATCCGCTACCGTCGGGTCACCAAAGAGCACGACAAGTTCTTCATCGACTACACCTACAGCGCGAGCTTCCGCATCCCCACGCCGAAAGGTGGCGATCAGTGGCAGCGCAAGGTCGACGACAACCGCCTCGAGCTCGTCAAGAAAGACGACAGCTTCCTGATCGTCGCAGGCATGTAGGCCTGGTTGCTGTGTGTGTGGAGAGAGCGGGTCGTCGAGAAAGCGCGTCGTCGAGAGAGCCGGTCGCGGGTAGCTGTCCGACGGTAGGGCTTGTCCGATGGGAGCGCGTGTCGCCGTCGAGACCGCTACAGCGCGATCCGACCTGCCCGACCGCAACGGTCTTCGGGTTCCCGACGCTGCACCCCGAGTCTGACCGATCCCGAACCGAGGCTCTGAACGGAGCGATGGTCGAACGGGTAGTCAGAAGGCGCGCTTTGCCTCGCTCGGGCAGTTTGGATGCTTCAGCAACTGGTTTCGCAGGTGCAGCTGGCGCCGCACCATCTGCTGCTTGAGACAGTGATGGATCACGGCCGGTGGTGTTGCCGGGAATTTGCAGAAGCTTTGCACGAGCATCAGGCTCACGATGGGACGCCCGCACATGATCGCGGTGGCCTTCGAGTCGATCGTGAGCCCGGTGAGGTATTGGAGCACGCGCCCCTCGGTGTTCCAGATGAGCTGGACCCGGTCTTCTGGCTCGGTCGACGTGAACTTCGTCCTGAGGACTCCGCGGGCGCTGTTCCGCGACCGCTCCGGCACGTCGCGGTCGAGCATGACTTTGTAGATGTCGATGAGACGCTTCGGCATGAGAAGGCGCCGAAGCACCGTCTCACCCAACAAGGGGTTGCGAATGAGACGTCGCTGCACTTGCGGGTCACGCCCGAAGTCGCCCCGCTCGAAAACCTTCTCGAGCCCCAACGCGGTGCGATGGTGCAACGCGGCGAAGCGCGCGTGCTCGGGAGCCATCGCGGCGTTGTCCCAGAGCGCACGAATGACGCCTGGTTCCTTGTCGAACACGAGCGAGTAGAGATCGGTGCCGGTGCCGGTCGCCGCGAGGTGCGCCCGCTCGTCAGCGGTCATGTTCGACAGGACGAGCTCGTAGTGGCGCTGGTAGTTCGACGCCGCCGCGACGCCGATCGAGTCTTCGAAGGCGTCGGGCTCGCTCGAAGAGCTGGGCGCGTCGTCATCTGGCAAGAGGCCGTCTTCCAGCGCACCTTCGTCGGCGTCGGCCTCGACGGCCGCGGGCTTGGCGGGCTCCAAAGGCTTGGCCGCCTGCTTCGGCTTTTCACCTGAAGCGGGCGGCTCGGCATGGGTGTCGGGCGCCGGTGCCGCATCGGCCGCCGAACGACTGGGCGATGGATCTCGCGTCGTGAGGGGGGGTGCGGGCTCACTCGCCGGAGCGACCGACGGGGGCGAAGCTTTGCTCGAAACCAACACCTTCGGCGCGGACGCCGGTGGGCCGCCGATGCGATCCAGCATCGACTTCTTCGTGGGCGCGACCGAGACCGCGAGGTCGGCGTCCTCGGCCATCTCCTCGAGCGACGGCATCGGCTCGTTCAGGCTGTCCTCGATCTCGTAGGTCCGGGGATCGGGCCGCTTTTGGGCGAGTCGCAGCGCTTCGGGGGCGACCTCACCGATCACGCCGCGCTCCAACAGGCGCTCGAGAATCGTCGACACTCGGGTGGCGGTGAGCCCGGTCTTTTCGGCGACGTCTTCGAGCGCGACGGTCTGATCGTAGTTCAAGAGAACGAGCGTCTCGTCTCCCGTCAGCGCGATAGGGTCGGTCGAGCTGACCGGAGCTGTGTCTTCGAGATCGGCCGGCTCGCGGGCACCAATCGCAGAGGGCGGACCGTCTTGTGCGGTGCCCGGAGACGTCGCCCACCCAAGGAGGCTCGACCCCATCGCCGAACGCGCCGTCCCGGGCTGCGACGCCGGTGAGCTCGGCGCCAGCGGCGGAGGCGCGTTCTGTTCGAAGCCGACGATGGCGCGATACGCCTCGTCGGTTTCGATCTCGGGGAGCGTGTCGGAGCTCGGATCGCTCCCCGAAGGGGAACGGTCGGAGGATGAGGCGCCGCTCCGAGCCCATCCGTGAACGCTTGGACGACGAGCTCCTCGCAACGGCGATGTGGGCTCGTCGTTCGTTGGCGCTTTTGCTACGGCCTCGTCTTCGGGATCTTCGCGCGGGACGATGGGCTTGGGGGCTTGAACGCGGGGGAAAGCGCGCGGAGAAAGACTGCGCGCCGGCCCCGTCGCCGCGGCTGTGACGCGAAGCTCGGCGGCCATCGACGCGAGCGCGGGATCATCTTCGGTCCGAATCGCGGAGAGCTTCTGCGTGTTTCGTGGTCCGACGGCGCGCATCGCCGCGAGCCCAGGAGGCGCGGGGGCGATCGGCGCGGCAGGCGGAGTCGGTGCCAGGGGTGGAGCAGGCGCGACCGGCGGCGCAGGCGCGACGGAAGCCGTAGGCGCCGCGGGCGCGATCGGCGGTGCTGCCGCAGCGGATGCAGCGTTCAGCTTCTCGGCTGCCGCAGGTTTCTCGGGTGCCTTTGGCGGCTGCGGTGCTTTGGGCGCAACGGGCGGGACAGGAGGTGTGGGTGGAGACGGCGCGATGGGAGCCATCGGACGGAAGGAGGCCGGTTGGACCTCCTGCGTCGGCACCGACATTTCGATGGTACGGTTCTGCGCTCGCGGATTTTGCGGCTCGTCGAGCTGCATCTCGAGCGTCTTGCTGAACGACGGCCCACGCCGACGCGAGCTCGGGACCGCTTCGTCGTCGCTCGGCGCGATATCGTAGACGACCTGAGGTTTCGGCTTCGCCAGATGCGGAGCCGGAAGCTCGAGCGTCTTGTGCATGTCGAAGTCGTCATGCGGGTCCTCGATCATCGGGAGCCGCTGATCGACCGCGGGGCGCGACACAGCGCGCCCCTGATGACTGAGCGAGTAGATGCGCCGACCGCGCGTGGTCGCGGAAACTTCTTCCGCAGCACGGTCCTCGACGTCTTGCTGCCTCACCAGCTCGAGCAAGTCACGTGCTGACAGAATCTTGGTCATCGGTCGAGTGGGGCGATCTCGGCGAGCGCCTCGCGCGTCGCTCGCGCCGGTCCGCGTGATCTCGGCGCGCGCGTGCGAGTGCGACGAGACGACCGGAGGATAGCTCGTGTCGAGAGGTTTTGGGGCGACAAACGCTCGCGCTTTCGCGCTCTCATTCACTTCGGGCGAAGAACGGCTCAGGTTCGATTTCGAAGCCGTGCGTCCCCATCGGGAAGGTTGACTCCGTCAAAAACACCGGCGGCGCTCGAGGGTCGGGTCGAAAGTCACTTCACGTGCGCCGACTCGATCGCGGCCTTCAAAGCAGCTTCGTCGCCCGGCGCGACGTTTTGGTCGAGCGCCTCGTAGACCTTCTTGCACAGCCCGAACTCGGTGATGCGCACGTCGCTCTCGGGGGGGTCGCGAAAGGGCGTCTCGGGCCGCTTGAGCTCGATCTTTCCGATCCAGGGGATGATGCGGGTCGGTGACGTTCCCGGTCTCGAGACGAGCGCTGCGGCAGCGCACGCGTCGCCTTTCATGGTCAGGATGATTCCCACCGATACGGCCGCACACCCCGTCTTCGGGCAAACGCGCTCGGGCTCGGGCCTGAGGTCGACCGACGCCGACGAATCGAGCGTCGCCACCATGCTCTGGAGTCGATGCTGGAGGCGCTCGGCGAGCACCTTCGCCGCGGGATCGCCCGTCCGCGGGACGATGCGTGGCCAAAGAACGACGAAACCGCCGGCGTGGCCCATCGACTGGCTGATCTCGACCGAGTCGTGCTCGACGTGCGTGTTGAGCGGTCCCGCGTGCCGGGCCACCTGATCGTCTTCTGTGCCCTGGGCGCGATCGGTCGGTAGTGTCCCGACAGTGCAACCCGCGATGAGCGGGCCGGCGAGCACGACGACGCCGGCTCCGAGGCTCGCAGAGAGCCAGCTGCGGCCGTGCACTGGCATAGCCAGCGACGTCTCGGTGCGTCCTTTACCGAAGCAGCGCGCGTCGTTCGACAGTTTCACGGTCCCACGATAGCAACCTGGCGCCCGATAGCGACAGGTGAAGATCGAGCCTTCGACGATCGACGGCGACGCGGTTGTGCCTAGCGTGGTTTCGACGAACAATCCGGTCGTGGTCACACCTTCCTTCACACGATTCGTCCTGGTCGGCTTCGTCGCGTGCTCGTCGTTCTCAGCGTGCAAAGGAAGCGTGACCGACGGCTCTGGCGGCAACGGGCAAGGAGGCCAAGGCGGGGAACCGCAGGCTCCCGTCGTGACGACGCTGACGCCGAACCAGCCTCCGCTGCCCGGTCAGACCGAGTGCAAAGTGACGATCACCGATCACCTTCCCCTCGAAGGTCAGACCCACCGGCCCGTTTGCACGCCGATCACCTACAAATCGAATCCCCCCTCGAGCGGCGACCATTGGCCGATCTGGGCGGCCTTCACGACTTTCGACAAAGCCGTTCCTCGCGAAATGCTGGTTCATGATTTGGAGCACGGAGCGGTCGTGATGGCCTTCGCTTGCAACGGTGCGTGCCCCGGTATCGCAGCCGCGTTCGAAAAAGCGGCGAGCGACTTCGGCCCCGATCCCGTCTGCGTTTCGAGCCAGGGCAACGCGAAGCGCTCACGCATCGTGATCACCCCGGATCCGAAGCTCGCCGCACCGGTCGGGCTCTCGGCATGGCGCGCCAACTACGTTGCGACGTGCATCGATCCGCCGAGCCTCCTCCAATTCATCAAAGACCACTACGGTCACGGCACCGAGCAGGTGTGCGTCGAAGGCAAAGACCCCTCGAGCCCCGACACCGGCGTGCCCGCGTGCGCAGGGATCTGATCAAACGTCGTTGACGCAACGCTGGCTGATTCTCGCCGCGAGGTCGATCGCAATTCGCGAGCGCTGCGCTAGATCGCCCGCGCACGAGCGGTCGAGACGATCACATCGCCGAGGCGTTCGACGGCGAAGATCGTCTGCGCGACCTCGACGGCGAGACCGAAGTGCGGGTCGAGATGCAGCTCGACCCTCCATCCGTCGCCCGTCTCTACGAGGCTCACCTCGCGAAACGCGACGTAGCGGCTCACGAACGGATCGATCGCCTTGTAGATCGCTTCTTTCGCCGAAAACCGGCGAAGTACGAAGCGACCTCGCTGGGCCTCGGGAAGCGTGGCCATTCGCTCCATTTCACCATGGGTCAACACCCGACGAGCGATGTCGAATCGAAGAGGACGCTCGATCTCGATGTCGACGCCGACGCGCCTGCGCGTGTCGCGAGCTCCGACCAGCGCGACCGCCACTTTCTCCTTGTGGCTGATCGAGATCGAGACCCCCGTCTCGGATGGGAGAGTGGGTGCGCCGCGTGGGCTCGACATGACAGGCCCGACCGAGAGCGCCGAGCGGCCGAGGGCGAGACGCATCGCCGCTCTACCCGCGACGAACGTTCGACGACGGCTCTCAGTCAGGTCTCTAGCTGCGGCCAGCTCTTCGGCCATCAAGACGGCATCGTCGGCGAAGTCTTCCGACCAGACGCCGACGACGAGACCGTGGGAGAGCTCGCGTTCGAAGAGAGGGGTCATCGGTGAGGGCCCATCGGCACGGACGCCTTCCGATGATAGTCGCAAAGCCCGCGTTCGCCGAAAGACAACGCCGCCTCCCGCCAGAGAACCCGACGCAGCCCGTCGAGCGAGTCGCCCGCGAACGATTCGAGGACCCACCGCGGCGTCACACCGCTCTGGCTCGCGCGCGCCGACCGTCTCATACTGACGGAATGGGCAAGGCGACGGAGAACAAGGAGCTGACGACCGTGCTCGTCGACGAGGCGAAGTCGCACGCGACCATTCTCGCGACGTTGGTCGGCTTTCTTTGGATCATTCAAGGCGTCAACTCGCTCCTCGGTGGGGCGCTCACTCAATTCGGAATCCACCCCCGTACCTGGTCGGGGCTGCTCGGCATTCTGTTCGCGCCCTTCCTCCACGCGAATTTCGCTCACCTCATCGCGAACACGATCCCGCTGCTCGTCCTCGGCTGGTTCGTCATGCTGCGAAAGAAGAGCGACCTCTTCTCCGTGAGCGCGATCACGGCGATCGTGGGCGGTCTCGGTACGTGGCTCATCGCCCCGTCGGCCTCGGTCCACATCGGAGCGAGCATTTTGATCTTCGGCTACCTCGGCTACCTGCTCTTTCGTGGGATCTTCGAGCGGCGCTTCTGGCCCATCGTGGGCAGCATCATCGTGTTCTTCACGTACGGTGGCGCGCTGTTCGGTGTGCTCCCAGGGCAGGCCGGCATCTCCTGGCAGGGGCATCTCTTCGGTCTCATCGGAGGCATTCTCGCCGCGCAGCTCATGAAGAGATCGAGCGTGGAGGCAGACGGTACGAGGACGACACCTCGCAAGCGTGTAGAAGCGCTCCCGTCATCGCAGGTTCGCGTTCCGTCGAGCCCATCGCCCGAAGACGAGGACGACGACGTAGAGGCCGAGCTCGCGCGGCTCCGACGAATGCGCTGACGGGCGGATCGATCGCGGGAATCGGGAGAGCGCGGATCCTCGGAGAGAATGCGGACTCCGTGCTTCGTCAGGAGCGCGAACTCGGGCCATCTTGCCCTGGAGACGCCGGCCCAAGTACCTTGTTCCGATGGCTCGAACTCCGCTCTTCACCAAGCTTCGCCGTACCCTCCAGATGGTCCTCTGGGGACAGAAGAACAACGTCACCGATCCAGAGCGATTGAGCGCCGAGTTCTCCCGTGTCGAGGAGGCGCGCCGTCGGTTCCTGAAGCTCTCGGCGGCTTCGCTGGCGACTCTCGCCTTTCCCGGTGCCCTCGCGGCGTGTGGGAAGAAAGATCCGAACCCCACCCCGGGCGTCGACGAGACGATCGCGATCGTGGGCGGAGGCATCGCCGGACTCCACTGTGCATACCGGCTGAAGCAAAAGGGCATCAAAGCCACGGTGTACGAGGCCTCGAAGCGGTTCGGCGGTCGCATGTTCTCCGCGCGAGGCCGGTTCGCCGACGACCAGCTCTGCGAGCTCGGCGGTGAGCTCATCGACACGAACCACATGACCCTGTTCGCTCTGGCGACCGAGCTCGGGTTGGCGCTCGACGATCGCTTCGCGAACGAGCCGGCCAACTTTCAGCGCGACACCTGGTTCATCGGTGGCGTGAACGTCCCCGAAGCGACGGTGGTGGCCCAGTTCACGGCGGTCGCCCCTACGATGGCGAGCCTGAGCGCGGCGGCAGACGCCAGCGACTCGACGCTCGCGGAGCTCGACGCGATCGATCTCGACACCTGGCTCAAGACCAACGTGCCCATCACCCAATACCCCGAGCTCCATGGCCTTCTGCAGTCGGCGTACCGCGGCGAGTTCGGCCTCGAGAACGACCAGCAATCTTGTTTGAACATGCTCTACCTCATCGGCTCGGACTCACCCGATCCGTTCCGCATCTTCGGGACGAGCGACGAGCGCTACCACACGCACCTCGGCAACGATTCGTTTCCCACGATGCTCGCCGACCTGCTCGACGCCGATCAGAAGAAGCTCGAGCACAAGCTGGTCGCGGCCAAAGACCTCGGCGCCGGCGAGCTCCAGCTCGACTTCGACTCACCTGCGGGAGCCGTTCAAGTGAAGGTCACACGCATCGTGTTCGCCCTGCCCTTCTCGACGCTGCGCGACGTCGATCTGACCAAGCTGACGCTCACGGATCTCAAGCGCGACATCATCAAGAACATCGGGTACGGGACCAACGCCAAGGTGATGGCCGGGTTCGCCACGAGGGTCTGGAGCGCGACGCACAACGCGAGCGGAAGCCTGACGACCGACATGGACGTGCAGCAGACATGGGAGACGTCGACCGGTCAGAGCGGAGCGACGGGGATCCTCACGAACTTTCTCGGCGGCGACCAAGGGCTGAAGTGCGGCACCGGCACCGATGACGACTGGATCAAGGGCGTCCTGCCCGATCTCGAGAAGGTCTGGCCCGGAATGACCGCCGCCTACACCGGCAAAGCGGTGGGCATGCACTGGCCGACGTCGCCGACGATGAAAGGCAGTTACACTTGTTACAAGGTTGGACAATGGTCCACCTTCAACGGCCAAGAGGGGCTGCGAGAGGGCAACGTCCATTTCTGCGGGGAGCACACCTCGATCGACTTCCAAGGGTGGATGGAAGGCGGGGCCGAGACGGGAGGCCTGGTTGCAGCCGAGATCCTCGACGATCTCGGAACGACGCACCCACAAGGCTTGAGAGACGCGCTCGGCATCAAGCTCGAGATACCCCAAGCTTGTTATCGAGGCGGCAGCTTCGGCCCGATGAACGCCTTCAAGCGTCGTCGCGTCGTACGCGACATCCTGGAGAAAAAGGGGCTGCGCTGAGAAGGTCGTCGCTTTGAGCGGCCCTCTCGCTCGCCCGATCAGCGTGTGCTTCGTGTGTCTCGGCAACATCTGCCGATCACCGACGGCCGCAGGCATCATGCGCACGCTGATCGAAGAGGCTGGTCTCGAGAGTTCGATCGCCGTCGACAGCGCTGGCACCGCCGCGACCCACGTAGGCGAGCCGCCCGACGCCCGGTCGGTTCGCGCGGCCAAGGCACGTGGCACGGTGCTCGTTCATCGCGCGAGAGCGTTCAGGCCCCAAGACATCGCGCGCTTCGACCACGTCCTCGCCATGGATCAGCGAAATCTGACGGCGCTCGTCGCGCTCGCCTTGGACGAGGAGAAGCAAAAAATCGAGCTCCTTCGTGTCTACGATCGCACGGCGTCGAGCGGCGCCGAAGTCCCTGATCCGTATTACGGCGGCGAGCGAGGATTCGAAGACGTCTTCGACATCGCCGAACGTGCGTGTCGTGGTCTCCTCGCGTACCTGCGCGAGCGCCACGGACTCTGAGCACGAAAAAGATGAGCCGCCGAGGCTCCGAACGACGAATCGTTTCGAGTTCGCTCGGCGGCTCTGCCCGTTGGCCATCTGCCCGATGGTCAGAGGCTAGGCGACGCGTCGACGCCGGCCTGCGACGACCCCGAAGCCGAGAACCAGCGCGCCGACGCCGAGCCACGACGGGACCACGTCGTCTCCGGCGAGCTCGCACCCGCAGCCGCGGTCGAGCGCCTTGTCGATGGGCCCACTCCCGCCCACGTCTCCGCCACCGGTACCAGCGCCGGTCGAAGCCGACGTCGTCGAGACGGTGGTCGCCGAGACCGGCGGGTTGCCGACGTTCGAAGCCGACATCGTGATCCTGAGGTTCGGGCAGCTCGCGCTGGTGACGGCTGCGTGGTAGACGGCGCCCGGCTCGAAGGTGGGCATCGAGAGAGCGTCGACAACGACGTCGCCGCTCGTCGTGGTGAAGTCGAACTTGGCGTCGAACTTGTCTGGCGCCGGGAAACCAGAGGTGCCGAAGCTCACGTGCTTCGCCTTGCGGATGTAAACCGTGTAAGCGACCTCACCGGGCGTCGACGCAACGACGTCGATGTGGAAGCGCACGGCCGAGTCGGCGGCCACGCTCTTCCGCGAAAAATGGAAGAGGCTCTGCATCGCAATGCCTTGGTTCTGTGCCGCCTGACAATTACCGCCGATGAACTGCCCGATGACATCGAGACCGATGATGTTCGTCGTCCGCGTCGACGTTCCATCGACCGCGAGCTCTTGGTCGCAATCGTTGACCCCGCGCGCAGCGATGTCTTGCTTGACCTTGTCGACGTCGGCCTGCGTGAGATCGCCGGTGGTCTGGAGATCGGCGGCGGCTTGCGTGAGACCGCGCCCGAAGTCGCCGAACGTCGCTCCTGGCGTGAGGAGCGAGATCGCGCCCCAGACGATTTTATCGCCCTTCGCTTGACCGAGATCGGTGCGAATCGTCCACGAGAGGCTCCCGATGATCTCACCATCGGCGTGCACTTCACCGACCATGTCGTCGGGGCATTTCTTGCTCGCGTCGTCGAGGTGACGTTCGCCTCCAAGCGGCCCGAGCGTCGCCTCGCCGAGCGTCGGATCGTTGTTGTCGCTGCAAGCGAAATAGTCGGCGATTCCTTCGTCGATCGATCCGGAGTGTGGATCGAAACCATACGTGTTCGCGTAGAAATTCCCGAGGTTGTAGTTGACCGTATTGTGCGTCACGTAGTGCCCGAACTCGTGCTTGAAGACGTCGGAGTCGTACGCGAAGTCGTTCTGCGACCCTTGCCCGATCGCGATGAGGTTCGGTGAAGCGAACGCCCCCGTCTGACCCATCTCGCTGAAGAACGCGTTGTCGAGCGGCATGTGGTCGTCTTCGGCGTTCGCGACCGCGGTGATCTTCCATTTGGGGTCGGTCTGCGCGACGCCGAGGGTCGTGAAGAAGTCACGCATGTTGGTGAGGTGGTAAAAGAGATTCACCTGCGCGAAGGCATCGGTCGCATCGTGCACGTCGGCCGGCGGATCATAGAGAAAGTCGACCCCGGCGCTGGGCACGACGGTCTGCGAGACCGTGAACCCGCTCATCGAGCTGCCAGACACGTAGTTGGTGACGGTCAGGAGCCCTCCCCAACCGTTCAAGTGGACCGGGTCGGTCGAGACATCGAGCGTCGACAGAAGATGGTCGGTCGGAATGGGCGTGCTCACGCTGCTGACTTGATACACGCGGCCGAGCGCATCGGACCCGAGCGACCACGTGCCGACGAGCTTTCCCTCGAGCGCATCGACGACGTAGCGAGTCCCACCGAGCGAATCACGCACGTCGAGGAGCCACACGAGCACCCCCTGGTCACGTCCGAGCACGGCGAGCTCCGATCGCTCCACGATGAGCGATTCACCCCGCGACCGCGATGCGACGTCGGTCGCGTCGCTCACGTCGAGCTTCGGGGTGACCGACACGGCGAGATCGCGCGCGACCTCGAGCACCGCGATGCTCAGCTCACCCTTCGGGCCGATGCGAACGTTCGCGCCGGCGTCGACGACGCGAAGCCCGCCATGACGCTGCTCGAAGCGCACCGTCGCCACGCGACCATCGGGCGACTTCAACACCGACACGTGCTTCAGCGAGACCGACTCGATCCCGAGCGCTTTTCGATTCGAATCGACGAAGGCCTGGGCCTTGTCTTCCGCGGTGACCTTCGATGCGAAGGATTTGTCGAAGCTCGCGGAAGGCGCGATCCATTCGGCAGCGAATGAAGTAGAGCCGACGAGCAGAAGCGCGATGGCCGTGAAGGGTGCGGCGAGCGTTCGCATGAATTCTCCTTGAGGGGAGCGCGCCGCGATCCGACGCGCCAAGAACCGAGGCGCCCGCAGTATACGGGCTCGACCTCGAAACGGAGCGCGATTTGCCGTCCTTGAGAAGCTTTGAGCCGCGCCCGAATTGACGCGCGGGGCTACCCGGCGTGACGCACGAGGTCGTGTCTCAGAAGCCCACCCGGCGCATCACGAATCTTGGGAGAGAACGTATCACCGCCATGACCGGTCCCCACGCGGCGGGAGCGTAGACGACCGGAGCGCCGCGATCGAAGGCCGAGAGAACACGCTTGGCGACGTCTTCTGCTTCGCCCGCGAAAGGCGGTGCCTTCAGGCCGGCGGTCATGCCCGTCTTGACGAAGCCCGGCTTCACACAAACGACACGGAGGCCCTGCGACCGGAATTTGTGGTCGAGCCCTTCGAGGTAGCTCGAGAGGCCGGCCTTGGTGGCGCCATAGAGAATGACGGGCTTGCGGCCTCGCTCGCCAGCAACGGAGCTGAAGACGCAGAGTGTTCCGCCTCCGCGCTGCAGCAGTCGCTTGCGTGCCTCCTCGCAGAACAACACCGTGCCCGTGAAGTCGACGCTGAGCACTCGCTCAGCGAGGTGGGCGTCTCGTTCGAGCTGGTCTTGCGTGGCGAACAGCCCCGCGGTCACGACCACCGCGTCGAAGCCGCCGAGTGCTTGGTGCGCTGACTCGAGCGCCGGACCAAAGGTGTTCGGATCGGCGAGATCGCAAAACGCGACGCCTGCCGGCCGCGCACCATCGACGCCCAAATCGGCGCTCGATCGCTCGAGGTCGGTCGTGTCGCGGCCGAGCAGAAAGAGGACGTCGCCGCGCTTCGCCATCTGCCGAGCGAGCGCTCGGCCCATACCTTTGGTGGCTCCGAGAAAGACGACCTTCATCGCTTGTCTCCGAAGAGCCTGACCGATTGAGCGCTTCGTATGCGGCCCGATGGATCCCACTTCCGTCGGACGTCGAGAAAGTGATCGAGCCGGGGCTCCATCGCCCGAAAATGCTCGGGGCGCGTGAACGAGTCTTTGGCGAGGTAGATGCGGCCGCCCTCTTCGATCACCTTCTCGTTGAGCGCGTCGATCAACGCTTGAGTGTCGTCGCGCACGGCGATGTCGAGCGCGATCGAGATCCCCTTCATGGGGAACGAGAGCATCCCCTGCCCCTCGGCTCCGCAGTCTTTGATCACGCAAAGAAACGAGGCTCCACCGCGCTTGGTCAAGATCTCGAGGACGCGCCGTGCGGCGCCGTGCCCCGCCGACTCGGGCAGCACGCACTGGTACTGGGTGAACCCTCGCGAGCCGTAGACGCGGTTCCAGTGGCGCACCATGTCGAGCGGATAGAAGAAGCTCTGCCAGTGGGTGATCCCCTTCATCTCACGCGGAAGGTGCTTCCAGTAAAATGCGAAGTTGAAGGCTTTTACCGTCGGTCTGCCGAGGAACCACGTCGGCATCTCGATCGGCATCGTGACGCGCGGGAAGGGCTTCGGAAAACGCGCTGGTGCGACGGCCGGATCGGCCCAATCGCCGGCCATGAGAATTCCGCGGCCCATCGACTTCCCCTGCGACAAACAATCGATCCAGCCGACCGTGTAGGAGAATTTTCGCGCCGCGACTTTGAGGGCGTCGATGTAGCTGTCGATGTCGTCGACTCGCTGGGTCTCTTGGTAGATCCAAGGCGATCGCACTCGATGCATCTGGAGCTCGACCTCGAGGATGTGACCGGTGAGGCCCATGCCGCCGACGGTCGCCCAGAACAGGTCGGGTAGCTCGGTGGGTGATGCTTCGACGATGTTGCCATTCGCAAGGCACATTCGCAGTCCACGCACGTGCTGACCGAAGCACCCGTCGACGTGGTGGTTCTTGCCATGCACGTCGGCGGCGACGGCGCCGCCGAGAGTCACGAACTGTGTTCCTGGAGTGACCGGGACGAAGAAGCCGCGAGGCAATAGGCGGCGATTGAGCTGCTCGATGCTGACGCCGGCCTCTGCCCGCAACCCTCCGGAGGTCTCGTCGAACGAGAGAAGACGGTCGGCGAGGGTCGTCGTCAGCACCACTGGATCGCCGGAGGGCGGCAGAGCGCTGTCTCCGTAGGAGCGCCCGAGACCGCGGCAGAGCACGGCATGCTCGGCTGCACGTTCGAGATCTTCTGAGAACACTTGTCGGCCCGGCGCGGGCAGATTGCCCCAACCACTCAGCATCTCCATGTCGGTCTGGTTCTCTCGTTCGAAGTGGACGATTCGGGCGAAACTTTGCGGATCCGCGCTCGAAGGTCAAGTCATCGGCGCGGATCTCCACGGCTTCTCCACTCGAAACCCACGCGGGCGGTCGGACGAGATCGGCGACGGTGATCCGATGGACGGCGGCGGTTGCAACGCCGCCCGCAACGGCTCAGGTTGGCTCGATGACCGAGCAGCCGAAGCCGCCCCCGAGTGTTCGTCACGAGCCGAACCGTCTAGGGGCCGAGACGAGCCCGTATCTGCTCCAGCACGCCATGAATCCAGTCGACTGGTACCCGTGGGGTGAAGAAGCCCTCGGTCGCGCCAGGGCCGAAGACAAGCCGATCTTGCTGAGCATCGGCTACGCGGCTTGTCACTGGTGCCACGTGATGGAGCGCGAGAGCTTCGAAGATCCCGCGACTGCTCGTCTCATGAATCAGCACTACATTTGCATTAAAGTCGATAGAGAAGAGCGACCTGATCTCGACGAGATCTACATGGCAGCGACGGTCGCCATGTCGGGCGGAGGCGGCTGGCCGATGACCGTGTTCCTCACGCCGGAGACGAAGCCGTTCTTCGCCGGAACCTATTTCCCGCCGGTGGCGAAGTACGGGCGCCCCGGCTTTCCCCAGATCCTCGCTCGGATCGCAGAGGCTTGGAAAGACGAGCGAGAAGACATCCTCCAGCAAGCCCAGGAGCTGACGCGTGCGGTCGTCCTTCAAAGCTCCTCGACTGCGTCTGGAGAGATCGACGCGAACGCGATCGATGCGTTCGTCGCGGCCATGGCGAAGTCTTTCGACGCTGAGTGGGGCGGGTTCGGAAGGGCCCCGAAGTTCCCACCCTCGGCGAGCCTCTCGCTGCTTCTCCGTCACCATGCACGCACCGGCGACGAGACTTGCCTACGAATGGTGCGACGCACGCTCGACGCCATGAAAGACGGCGGCATCTACGACCATCTCGGCGGCGGATTCGCCCGCTACTCGACCGATCGCGAGTGGCTCGTCCCTCACTTCGAGAAGATGCTGTACGACAACGCACAGCTCGCGCGCGTCTACCTCGAGGCCTTCCAAGTGACCGGCGATCCGGAGTACCGGCGCGTGGCGACCGAGACGCTCGACTACGTCGTTCGAGAGATGACGGGGGCCGAAGGCGGGTACTACTGCGCGACCGACGCCGACAGCGAGGGAGTCGAAGGAAAGTTCTTCGTCTGGACGCTCGCCGAAATCGAAGAGCTGCTGGGCGAAGGCGACGCTCACGACTTCGCGCTCTTCTACGACGTCTCGGAAGAAGGGAATTGGGAGGGCCAAACCATTTTGCGAACGCCGCGTCCGCTCGAAGAAGTGGCACGTGAGCTCGGCCGAGACGTCGCGGCTCTTCGACGACACCTCGACGATGCGCGCGGCAAGCTCCACGCGGCACGGAGCCTGCGCGTGCCTCCGTTGCTCGACGACAAAGTGCTCGTTTCCTGGAACGGACTGATGATCGGGGCCATGGCGTTCGGGTCGCGTGTGCTCGGCGATCTGCGGTACCTCGAGAGCGCGACGAGGGCAGCCGACATGATCGAGACGCGCCTTTCTCGCTCCGATGGCGGGCTTTTCAGAACGTTCCGTAAAGGCAAGGCGCACCTCGACGCCTACCTCGAGGACTACGCCTATCTGACCGACGCTCTCGTCGATCTTTACGAAGCTTCGGGCGAGACGCGCCATCTCTCGTTCGCGAAGAAGCTCGCCGACCGACTCGTCGTCGACTTCTCCGCGGACGACGGCTCGGCGTTTTGCCTGACCGCGCGCCACCACGAAGCGCTCCTCGTCCGCACGCGAGACGGCGCCGACGGCGCGACACCGAACGCCAACGCCATCGCAGCGCGTATGCTCGTGCGTCTCGGGGCGCACCTCGGAACGAGCGAGCTTTCCGACCGCGCGGCCGCTGCGATCGCGTCGCACGGCGAGCTCATCCAAAAGCACCCACGCGCCTTCGCGAGCTCGCTCGCCGCCGTCGATCTGATGCTCGAGCCGCCGATCGAGATCGCGATCGTGGGCTCGTCGTCCCACGCCGGCACGAAATTGATGCTGGAGGGGCTCGGGCGTTCGTATCTACCGAATGCCATCATCGCGCTGCGCAATCCGACCGCGCCTGGAACGACGTCGCTCGATCTCCCTCTGCTCGAGGGGAAGGTTTCGAGCGATCTCGGCGCTCCGCTCGCGTACGTCTGCCGTGCGTATTCGTGCGCCGCCCCCGTCGCCGACTGGCCGAGCCTCGCGCGCACGCTGCGCGACGCGACGAAGGCCTCGCGCGCCGCCCGACGCGACCGCATCGACGCGCCCTAGCTAGCAGCCCGTTGAAAATTCATGCGCGGTTGTTCCGGGCGCCCGGTCGGCTCGCGGCGGGCTGCTCTAGCCTCGAGAAATCTCGATCACGATCTTTCCGAAGTGCTCGGCGCTCGCCATGCGTTCGAGCGCTTGCCGCGCTCGCTCGAAGGGGAAGACTTCGTCGACGACAGGGTGGAGCGTCGCGGCTTCGAAGGCGCGATTCATTCGAATGAAGCTCTCCTTGTGACCCACGAAGACACCTTGCAGACGAATGTTCTGCATCAACAATGGGACGAGGCTCACGCTCGTCTCGCTGCCCGACAGCACCCCGATGACGCTGATGGTGCCGCCCGGCCGAACTGCCTTCAGCGCCTCGCCGAGCGTACCGGCGCCCCCGACCTCGACCACGTGATCGACGCCGCGATCGTCGGTGAGCTTCTTCGCTTCTCGTCCCCACGCGGGGATCGCCTCGTAGTTGATTCCATGCTGGGCGCCGAGCGACCGGGCGCGTTCGAGCTTCATGTCGCTCGAGCTCGTCGCGATGACGGTCGCCCCGAAGAGCTTGGCGATCTGTAAAGCAAACACCGAAACGCCCCCGGTTCCCTCGACGAGCACCGTCTCTCCCGCCGCGAGATGGCCTTGCTCGACCAACGCACTCCAAGCCGTCAGCGCCGCGCAGGGCAGCGTCGCGGCTTCGACGTCGGACAGGTAGCTCGGCACCCGCACCACGCTGTCGGCTGGAACGACGATCGACTCGGCGAGCACGCCCGGGAGCGGTCCGCCGCGCGTCGTCGCGAGCTTCTCTCTCGTGACCTCGCCACTGAGCCAGCCCGCTGCGAAGATCGGAGAGACCCGATCGCCCATCGAGACCCCTCGAACTTCGGAGCCTGTCTCGACTACCTCGCCGACACCATCCGACAGCGGCACGAGCGGGAGTGGCTGCCTGGGATTGTAGGTCCCGCGGACCATCATCAGATCGCGTGCGTTGAGGCTCGCCGCCTTCATGCGAAGCTTCACGTCGCGCGGCCCGACAGTGGGCTCCGGACGATCCACGATGTGCAGGTTGTCGAGCCCGAAAGCTCCCTCGATCTCGATCGCTCTCACGTCGTCCTCCTGGGCTGAACGCCCCGGACTTTATCAGAACCTCTCCGGCGCGATGGCGACCGACGCATGACCGAGCGAAGCCCGTCGTGAGCGCCGAGTGGTGTCCCGAGGTCGTTGCATGAACGCGGCGGCACCGCACCAGACCGATGCGCGGTGGCGTGGTACGAGGCTCGTCGTGAACGATCCGATCGTGATTCGCGTTGCCTTTCTCGCTCCCCTCGCGAGGGGGACGATCATCGATCTGACGTACTTCGGTAGGAGCGGAATGCTCGGTGACGTCGTGTTCGACGAAGAGCCTGCCATCATCGATCGCACGACCGGCGTCATCTACCTCTCCGACCGTTTTCTCCTGCCCGATCGAAGCGCTCCGACGATCGCAGCTTTGCCCGATGCGCTCGGTCTGCGCGTCATCAAGACTCTATCCGGAACCGTCATTCGAGCCGTCGTCGTCAGCCCGGTCGTGAGCAACGCCCCGCTGTCGACGCAGATCACGCTGGTTCCAACTTCACAAGGCTCGCCGTACCGCCGCGACAGCGCCTGATCGACCCACGCTCGCGGGTCGATCTCGGCAGTTCCGTGGGCGTACTGGATCCATGAGATGGATAAGAATAGATCCAAATTGGTCCATAGCTACACAAGGCCTACATCGACACTAGTCTAGGACTTCCGGTAGTTTACGAATCGACAGCCGTTGGCCCAACGCGTGCACTACGGGTTGGCGTGCGCTCAACAACCTCCTCCTTGGCTCTCGCAATCGCGGTGGCTGCACTCGCGTCGTTCTCGGCGAACGGTGCAGGCTGCGTGGCTCAGCCCGGCGGTCTCACGGGAGGCACGGCGGGTGAAGGCGGCTCGGCCAGCGGTGGAACCAACGCCGGAACGGGCGTCGGCGGCGGGCTCGCCGTCGACCCAAAGACGCTGTTCGTCGCCCTCGAGCCGCAGCTCGAGGAAGCGTGCGGCACCTGCCACAAGGCCGGCGGCCTCGCCGACACGCCGTTCCTCGCCGACCCGAACGCGTACGCGAGCATCTCGTCGTGGCCCGGCGTCGTGATGAAAGACTCGACCCAGAGCATCCTCCTCACGTACCCCCGCGCCGGCAGCAAGCACTCGGGCACGAGCCTCGACGACCTGAAGTACAAAGACAGCCTGCTGCCGAAGATCACTGAGTGGCTCGCGGCCGAAGCGGCAGTCATCGGCAAACCGATCGATCAAAACAAACCGACCATTCCGCCGGCAGCCCCGATCATGGGCTTCAATGCGCTGTATCTCACGTCGCTCGACCCCAAGCTCGACGGCGTCGCGATCACCTTCAACGCAGCGACGATCGCGCCGACCACGCTGCAGCTCACCGACGTCCAGGTCCACACCACGACCAAGACCGGTGTCCACGTCGTTCATCCCCTCTTCGTCGTCTACCCCAAGGGCAAGACGGCCGATCCCGATCCGGTCGACAACTTCGCCGGGCTCGATTCGTACGTCGACACACAGAGCTCGACCGGCCTCGGTCAGGGCACCGTCATCCTCGACAACTGGGTCGCCGATGGAAAGCTTTCGATCGTCTTCGAGACGGCCGATCCCTGGACCGACGGCGGATCCGGCGGAGCGGGCGGCGGCTCGACGGGAGGCACGGGGTGCAAAGACCTCACGGCCTTCAACAGCGCTGCAGCGCCGCAGTTCCAGAACCGCTGCTTCGGCTGTCATGGCGGTGGCAACCCGGCCGCGAATGCAGCCGTCGACATGTCGGCGCTCTCCACGAATCCTGCAGCCGCTTGTGCTCAGATCAAGAACCGCGTGAAGCCGGCCGACCCGGCGTCCAGCCAGATTTTCATCACCACCGACCCGGGAGGGAACGCAGCTCATCCCTTCAAGTTCGGCGGTAACGCAACTCAGTTCCAGAACTTCGAGTCCGCCATCACTCCGTGGATCATGGGGGAGAACTGATCATGCAGACTCACGACAACCGAAAAACGGGGCTCGACTTTGTGCGTGTCGATGGCGAGCCGTGCGACGTGAAAGGTAGGCGACTCATGCGTCAGAAGCTCAGGCTCCTCGTTTTGCCCGTCGGCATGCTGGTGATGGCGTGCAACACCCAGGGGCCTGGCGGCCTCTCGGGTGGAACGTTTGGCGGCAACGACGGCACCAACAACTCCTCGGGTACCAGCGCCGGACCGAACGGCACCGGCCCCGGATCGACGCCCACCAAGACGGCGCTCGACGACCGCGTCACCGACTACAACGAAGCCATCCGTACGGCGACGCTGAAGCTCGTCGGCACGCTCCCCACCCTCACCACGACGAAGGCGATCGCCGGCGCGACCGACAAGAAGGCCGCATACGCCAAGGCGCTCGACAAGCTCTTCACCGACCCGCGCTTCAACGGCCGCATGGTGAAGTTCTGGAGAGACGCGATGCGCATGGGAGGCAACGGCCTCGACACCGCGCCGGTTCTCGCAGCCCAGCTCATGTCGGAAGGAAAGCCCTACACCGAGCTCTTCACGGCGAAGACGGGTACCTGCCCCACCTTCGACGGGGCGACGAACACGTTCACGTCGGCCGATTGTCAAAACGGTGTCCCGACGCAGGCCGGTGTTCTCTCGAACCCCGAGGTGATGAGCCAGTTCTACAGCAACATGGCCTTCCGCCGAGTGCGTTGGGTGCAAGAGACCTTCGTCTGCACGAAGTTCCCCGCCGAGGTTCTCGCCACCGCGGCGAAGATCGATGGCAAAGACTACACCTCGCCTTGGGACTTCAACTCGATTGGCAACGACCCGATCAACTTCAAAGACACGAAGTCGGTCGTCTGCGCGAACTGTCACACGACGATCAACCATCTCGCTCCCCTCTTCGGAAATTTCGACGACATGGGAACCTATCAAAACCAGATCTCGGTCATGACGCCCGTCGCGCCAGACCCGATCAAGACGCAGCTCACTCACTGGCTCGTCGCCGGAGAGAAGACCTCGTGGCGTCACGGCGAGCAGGTGGCCGATCTCCCGGCGCTCGGCTCGGCGATGGCGACCGACCCCGACGTCGCCGAGTGCGCAGTGGCTCGCATGTGGAACTTCGCGATGTCGAAGGAAGACATCGTGGCCGACCTCGCGACCGTTCCCGTCACCGTGCTCGAGCCGCACATCGCGAGCTTTGCGCAGGGTGGCTTCGACCTCAAAGCGACGCTCCGCGACATGATGCTGAGCGACGACTTCACCAAGTTCTAGGACGCGCAAGGAGACCCACGATGAACCTAAACATCGAACGAAACGGCCACCTCGCGCTCCTCGGCGTCGCTCTCGCAGCGGCTCTTATGGGATGCGTGGGCCAGAACCCCACCGGCTTGGGCCATGCCCCATCCAAAGCAGACAACGGCAGCGACGATCCGACCACCGACCCGGCCAACAACCCCGGCTACGCGTCGTCGCCGGGCAACACCTTCGACCACGACCAGACGCTCGGCCAGGATCAGGGCCGCGACCCGCTCGAGATCGCGAAGCAACGCGAAGAAGAAGGCCCGCCCGAAGTTCGGACCCGCCTCCACTCCTGCCAGAAGCTCCCCATCTCCACGCTCCGAAATGTCCTCACCGACCTCGGTGTCGACCTTTCGGTGAAGGCCACCGGCGGGCAGCCCGCTTCGGCAGGCGACCTGATCAGCGCGGGCGGAACGGCGCTCGGTCAAGCGAACTACCCTGCCCGCATGGGTGAGGCGATCGTCTGGACGGCCGCGGGCGCAGCGAAGGAATTCGACGTATTCGTCCAAGCGGCACCGCAAGTCATCGCGAACCTCTCGACCGCTCCGGCGTGTCAGGTGAACGGGACCGGACCCGACATGTTCGACGCCAACAACCAGTGCAACCCGGATGCAATCACCTGCATCATCGGAAGGCCGTCCACGGCCGAGCACGTCGCGATCTGCAACAGCCTCGTGGTTTCTGCCTCGAGCATCGACAAGGGCAAGGCCATCGCAGTGGCTACACTGCTCGCCGCAGCCCATTCCTGCGAGTGAGACGAAGGAGACGAACATGGTGATCGAACGCCTGAAGAACCTCCAAGGACCCTCGCGACGCAGCTTCCTGCGCTGGTCGACCGCCGTCGGCGCAGCCCTGGCACTCGACCGCGCGAAGGTGCTGAACTTCATCTCCGACAGCGCAGGTAGCGCGATGGCCGACACGGCCGCCTGCGCCGCCACCAACAAGAGCGTCCACATCGTCGCCGGCAACGGTGGCTTCGCGTGGTTCCAGCTTCTCTGGCCCCACATCGAGATCGCTCAGTCGAACAACCAGAATTTCGCGTACCACGCCTTCGGGCAAGGTGGCCTCGCCACCGGTAGCGACAATCCGCTCTATCTCGGACCCGAGGCCCCTTGGTCGGCGTTCGGCAAGACCAAGTTCATGACGGCCATGATGGCGGGCATGAACGAGACGCACACGTCGACTCCGACGTCGGCGGCTCAGGTCGGCAACAACCAAAGCATGTTGGCTGTCTCCGCGGCGATTCAGCGAGCGACTCCCTCGCTGCTTCCCGTCATCGGCGTCACTCCCTTCGCTTTCGGCGCAGCCAACGGCGCTCCGCTTCCGACCACGGTCGGCAACGCCGACGGTCTCGTGCAGCTCTTCAACAGCTCTGCGTCCAAGGCCATTCTCCAGGCGCCCGAAGACTCGGCTCTGTTCGAGGCCTACTACAAGGCGTTCCTTGGCCTCAACAAGGCAGCCGGACGTGCGACCGAGCTTCGCGGCCTTCGGGTCGGCAAGCAGGCCGCGAACTTCCTCGGCAAGAACCTCGCAGCGCAGCTCCAGCCCACGGCGGCCGATCTCACGCGCTACGGGATCGATGGCGGCACCGACACGAAGATCTCCGAAATCGGCAAGACGCTCATCACGGCCGTGAAGGCGTTCAAGCTCGGGCTCACCCAGGCGGTCATCTTGCCGGCCATGCGCGACGACCCGCACGGTGCGTTCGGCAACATGGCCAACCTTCAGATGACCGTCACTGCGCTCGGCAAGATCTTGAACGAGTTCATGAATGACGCACAGGCGACGCCCGATCCTTCGTGCTCGGCCCGCAACCTATCCGACACGCTCGTGCTCACGATTCACGGCGACACGCCGAAAGATCCGACCGATCGTAGCGGCTGGCCCGACGGCACTCCGAACAACTCGAACTGGATCTTCGCCATGGGCAATGGCTACCTCAAGACCGGATGGTTCGGTCGGGTCAAGGCCGACGGAAACACCAACGGTTGGGATCCCACCACGGGCAAAGACGTGCCGGGCCAGAGCGCCGCAGCGACGACCGCCTCGGCAGGCGCCGCAGTGGCCTACGCGGTGGCGAAGGGCGACATCCGCCGCGTGCAAGACTTCTACAACGGTCCCGCACTCGACGGCGTCATCAACCTGAACCCCGCTCAGTGAACCCCGCTTCGCGACCCCGGCTCGAAGGAGGGGGCGAAGACATGAACGCATCGCATATGCTCTAGTAGTAGGGATGCAAGTGCATACGGGATCGGCGCAAGCTGATCCCGTTTTTTTTCTTTCTGATCGAGCCGCGAGCTCGACGTCGTCGGCTCGCGAGCAAGGGCCGGAGAAGGGCTGAGCTCAGCCTCCTGCTCCCGCCAGTCTCAGACGCTCAGTAGGCTTCGGCTTTGCCGCCGCCGCGCGTGGTGTCGGCGACCGCGCGAAACCCGTGCGTCTTGGGATCGACCTCGATGCAGTTGGCGTGACCAATCCGCGGCACGCGCTTGACGACGTGCCCTCGCTTGACGAGCTCGTCCTCGATCTCCTTCGGCATGCTTTGCTCGACCGCGATCTGGTCCGGTAGCCACTGGTGATGTGCTCTGAACGCGGGCACCGCTTCGTCGAGCGGCCGCTCGTAGTCGATGATCGCGCGCGTCAGCTGAGCGACCGTGGTCGAGATCGTCGGGCCACCAGGCGAGCCGAGAACGGCGCGAAGCTCACCGTCCTTGACGATGATCGTCGGCGTCATGCTGCTCAGCATCCGTTTGCCCGGCTCGATCTTGTTTCGCTCCCCTTGGACCAACCCAAACACGTTCGGTGAGCCGGGTTTGGTCGCGAAGTCGTCCATCTCGTTGTTGAGCAGCATGCCAGTTCCGGGCACGACGAACTTGGAGCCGTATCCGGTGTTGAGCGTGTACGTGTTCGCCACGGCGTCGCCGTCGTCGTCGACGACCGAATAGTGCGTCGTCTGGGTCGACTCGTGTGGCCCGACGATCCCCGCCTTGATCGACGATGACGGTGTCGCCTTGGCTGGGTCGATGTCTTTGAGTCGGCCGGCGATGTAGGTCGGATCGAGCAGATCCTTCATCGGGATCTTCACGAAGTCGGGGTCACCGAGGAGCCCGTTCCTGTCGGCGTAGGTTCGCCTCATCGCCTCTGCGAACAAATGAACCTCGTCTGCGCTACGCCAAGGCTTGGTCTCGAGATGGAGCGCCTCGCTCGCTCCAAGGAGCTGCCGAAGAACGATGCCACCCGCCGAGGGTGGAGGCATCGCGATGATCTCGTGACCACGGTACTGAAACACGATCGGCTCACGCAGGATCGCGCGATAGCCTTTCAGATCTTCGGTGGTCCAGATGCCGCCTGCTTTCTTCACCTCGCTCGTCAGCGTCGCCGCGAACGGCCCCGTGTAGAACGCTTGCGCTCCACCGTCGGCGACGAGCGCGAGTGTCTTGGCGAGCTCGGGCTGGATGAAGCGGTCGCCGCTGCGAAGTGGTGTTCCGTCGGGGCGCGACAGAATGCGAGCGGCCTCGTCCATCTTCGCGTCCTTCATGGAGGTCACTGCTTTGGCAAAATCGTCGGCCGTGACCTGGTCGAGCGTGAACCCGTCTTTGGCGAGAGCGACCGCGGGCATCACGAGGTCTTTCCAAGGCAGCTTTCCGAGCTTCTCGTGCGCGAGAAAGAAGCCCGCGACCGTGCCAGGGATCCCGGCTGCCTTGGCTCCGAGGATGCTCTCCTTCGTCGAGCTCTTGTTCGCGTCGAGGTACATGTCGCGGCTCGCCGCGCCCGGCGCAGTCTCACGGTAATCGATGGCAGCCTTCGAGCCGTCGTGCATGCGGACGACCATGAATCCGCCGCCACCGATGTTGCCCGCGGACGGGTACGTGACGGCGAGCGCGAAACCGACCGCCACGGCTGCGTCGACGGCATTTCCACCGCGCTTCAAAATGGCGATCCCGACGTCGGTGGCATTCGCCTCTTGGCTCGCCACGGCCCCATGGGTCCCGAGCGCTACGCGCGGCGGCTCGGGATTCCCCATCGGCAGCGTACGCGTCTTCGCGGTCGCGACGGGCGACACCGGCGACGACGCCGAAGTGACCGGGCTCGGCGGAAGGTCGAGCCTCGGTGTCGGCGAGGACGAGCAGGCAACAGCGAGAAGCGTGGACGTCGCCTGCGCGAGGGCGATGAGAGTTCGGCGTCGCATCGCCCGCGAGCCTAGCCGAAGTTACGCCGCGAGTCCGTTCACCAGCTCTTCTCCAGACAACTCGTGGGCGGCCTTACCGCCGAAATACTGCATGAGGCCCACGCGCTCGTAGGCCGGCATGATCCGCTGCGACAAAAGGCCAATCTCGCGCAAGTTGGGCACGAGACGCGAGAACATCACCTGCCTGAAAGTGCGCATTCCCGGAGTCTTTTCCATGAAATCACGCCAGTGTGCCCGCGACATTCGACCCTCGAACCACTCGTCGAAAACCTCGTAGGCCATGAAGCGATTACGCATGAGGAGCGCCACCTCGAAGGCCCAGTCTTCGCGCTCGCGTCGCTCGGTCTCGTCGAGCTCCTTGGTGATGTGCTCGCGCAGCGCGACCACGCCGTAGTGGACGTGGCGGGCTTCGTCGAGAATCACGCGCCGCAGGAGCTCCTTCAGAAGCGGCTCGCTCGTCTGTTTGTAGAGCGTGCTGAAGGCACCGAGCGCGAGCCCCTCGACCATGATCTGCATGCCGAGAAACTTCATGTCCCAGCGACCGTCGGTCATCAGCGAGTCGATGATGACGAACAGGTTGTCGTTCACCTGGTAGAGACGGCCCATCTTCTCGGTGAGGTAGCGGTTGAAGACCTCGACGTGGCGTCCTTCGTCCATCACCTGGGTGGCCCCGTAGAGCTTGCCGTCGAAGAACTGAACCGCCTCGGTGACCTGCGCTGCCGCGAAGAGCGCTCCCTGCTCTCCGTGGAGAAATTGACTGAGCATCCACGTGACGAAGCTGTGGCTCATCTTCAGCTTCTCGGTCGCGTCGAGCCTGATGCCTCGCTCCTCGAGCAGCGAAAAATCGATGAATTCCTCGGGGAGGAGCCGCACCTCGGGGTTCATGGGATCGACCGAGGTGTGCCACGGCAGATCGCGATCGCTGTCCCATTGTCCGGCCTTCGCGCGCTTGTAGAGCTCGGCCATCTCGGGCTGATCGGCGGGGTAGGTCCAGTCGAAGTGGGCTGAGTGTGCGGCGGGCATCCTCGTCGGAACGCCCTGCTTTCCGCGGCGAAGAAACAGACCACGGATCCCAGACGGTCCCAGAGCTCGAGCGACCTTGGGGTCTTTGATTTCGCGAAGGACGTCGACGGCCTCGAGCCATGCATCGACTTGGCTCTGCACCTTCATCGGAAGCATGTTCATGATGGATTGCGATAGCATCGTTGATTCTCCTACTTTTAGATGCTCGCACGGCGAGTACGCTTCGCCGGGGTCTCTCCCAGAGCGGCGAAGAAGTGGCGGGCAGTCGTGGTGTGGTAGCGCTCGAGCATGGCACCGATGATCGGTAAGGATCGGTCGACGACCGAGGCGATCGTGTCGGGCGGGAGATGACCGAGCCGGGCCATGAGGATCTTCTTCTCTTCTGCGAAGAGCTTCTCGATGGCATCGACGTAGAGCGAGAAATCGCGCGCTCCGAAGCCGAGCTCGCGCGTGAACCCGGCCCGGCGAAGCTCACCGAAGAGCTCGAGCTGCCACGCGTCGGCCGCTTGGATCCGCGCGGAGCGGAGCGAGCGCGCACGCCCTTCGGATACCGCGATGAGGCCGGCTTGGACCATCTCTTCGAAGTCGCGCTCCTCGAGACCGTGCTCGGCGAGTAGCGGCCCGACCGATACCGTCTCGGTCTTGGTCGAGACGATGACGTTGCCACGGAGCTTGCTCTTCACCTCGAGTAACAACGCGCGTTGCTCGGGCGCGAAGTCGTTCTCCGAGCCGTTCAGCACGGCGGCAATCGCTCGGAGAGGCAAGAACTGCTCTTTTTGGAGCTTCTTGATGAGGCGGATTCGCTCGAGGTGCGCTTCGCCGTAGAACGCCATGTTCCGACCGGTCTTGCGGCCCTCGGGCACGAGACCTTCTTGGATGTAGAAGTGGATCGCCTGTCTCTCGAGCCCCGTGAGCTCGCAGAGATCTTTCATGCGGTACGGAAAGGCGTGATCGAGTTGGCTCTTGGCCTTGTCGGGCTTTCTGCCTCCGAGCGGCAGCGCCGAAACCACTGCCGGAGCCTCCATCACTCGACCTCGATGGTGGCAGGACCGAGCGGCCTCGCGACGCACGAGAGAACATAGCCGTCGCGGCGCTCGTCGGCGTCGAGGCAATTGGGCTCGTCGAGGACGACGTCACCGGAGACGAGACGAACGCGACAGGCTCCGCATCCTCCGACGGTGCAGGAGAACGGGAGCTCGACCTCCGATCGCATCGCAGCTTCGAGAATGGTCTCTCCCGGCACGACGGTGAGCGTATGGCGCGCTCCGCCGACGAGCACGCCGACCTCTTCGGGAACGGTCGCGGCCGTGGCAGCTCGAAGGCTGGTGAATCGTTCGACCTTCACTCTCGCGCGAGGCACGGCTCGCGCAGCGAGGACTCGCTCGGCCGCGGCCATCACCGGCTCGGGACCGCAGATGAAGAACATCGCGCTCGGCCGCGACGTGGCCTCGGCGAGCTCGATGTCGAGGGTCGCGTCGTCGAGCCTGCCGACGCGTGACGGCACGCTCGCGCTCTCGATCTCGAGCACGTGGCGAAGCTCGAAGCGACCCTCGTAGCGCGAGCTGAGCGACGCGAGCTCTCGGGCGAAGAGGATGTCTTCGTCGCTTCGGTTTCCGAACACCATTGAAACCTTCGCGGTTTTGCGAGACGCGAGCACGGTTCGCGCGATCGACATGAGTGGCGTCACCCCGGAGCCGCCTCCGACGAGGACGAGGTCGTTCTCCCATGTGGGCGGCGTGAACGAACCCGAGGGACCGAGGACGTCGATCGATTCGCCCGACTTGGCGAAGTCGTTGAGGTAGCTCGACATGCGCCCCCCCTCGACGCGCTTGATGGTGACTGCGACCGAGTCGGTGTCGAGCGCCGAGCTCGACGCCGAGTACGCTCGCTTGATCGTCTCTCCTCCGACGGTGGCCGCGAGGGTGAAGAACTGCCCACACTCGAACGGGATTGCCCCACCACTCGGGTCACGGAGAACGAGAGAAATCGCCGAGCTCGTCTCGCGTCGAACTTCGGCTACGACGAGCCGGCGCCGGTGGGCGTCGACCGCGGCGCGCTCGGTGTGCGGTCGACTCCGAGTGACGAACGGAGAAACCTGATCGCCACGCAACCCTCGGAGAAGCATTCGGAGGTCACGCCGGAGCTGGTCCGGAAACAGCCGATTTGCCAGCGTCGAAAGCATTTCCTGACGTTAGAGAAAGGCTCCGAGCATGTCAAGCGATACATTACACTTTACAGTTATCGACGGGCCTCGACTGCGAGCAGATTGGCGCGGGGTCGACCCTTGCGTAGAAACTCGGTGTCATGCACACCGTGATCGTCGGAGCGGGCTCCGCAGGCGCCGTGATCGCCGCGCGACTCAGCGAGAATGAGTCGCACGAGGTGACGCTCCTCGAAGCGGGTCCCGACTACCCGACTGCCTCTGCAACGCCGCAGGATCTTCGCGACGGCCGACGCAACTCGATGCGCGATCACGACTGGGGCTACCGACTGAAGCCGACGCGCGAACAGACGATGCCTTTCGAGTTTCCGCGCGGGCGTGTCGTCGGCGGCTCGAGCGCCGTCAACACGTGCATCGCGCTTCGAGGGCATCCCTACGACTACGACGAGTGGGCGGGGCTCGGGCTCGTCGAATGGTCGTTCACCGCATGCCTTCCGGCGTTTCGTCGTCTCGAGCACGACCTCGATCACGACAACGAGTGGCACGGTCGTGGCGGTCCGATCCCGATAAGGCGCCACGAGAAGAGTGAGCTCGTGCCTTGGCAAGCGGCATTCCTCGACGCGTGCCACACGCTCGGATTCCCCGAGACCACCGACCACAACAACCCCGAGCTTCCGGCGGGTCACGGGCCGCACGCGATGAACCGCGTCGCTGGTGAGCGCATGAGCGTCGCGCGCTGCTACCTGACCGCGGAGGTGAGGCGAAGACCCAACCTTCGAATTCGAGCCGGTCAGCACGTGCTGCGCGTCGCGATGCGACGCGGACGAGCATCGGGGATCGTCACCGTCTCGCAGAATGGTCGAACCGAGTTCATCGAAGCCGATCGCGTGGTCCTCTCAGCGGGTGCGGTCGGCTCGCTCGGGATCCTCCTCCGGTCGGGCGTGGGGCCCAAGGCGGAGCTCGTTCGCCTGGGCGTCGACACGGTGGTCGATTCGCCGAGCGTGGGCCGACGCCTCTGGGATCACCCGGGTGTCGCGATCATCCTGACGCCGCGTCTCGGCGTCGCGAGCATCGAAGACCCTCTCATCCAGGTCATGGTCCGGTACACGTCGTCCAAGAGCCCGTACCCCTTCGACATGGCCACGCAACCGGGCTCGAACCTTCCATTCGGCGGGCTCTGCTTTCCGCTCGTGACGATGATGACCTGCATCGGCAAGCCCAAAGGCTGGGGAACGATTCGGTTTCCGAGCGCCGATCCGTTCGCCAAGCCCGAGGTGAGCTCCCGCTTTCTCGAACACCCCGAAGACCGAGCGCGAGCGGTCGAGGCCGTCGAGCGCATGTGGGAGATCGCTCGAACCCCGCCCATGCGAGATCTCGCTTTCCCCTTGTTTCCGAGTCGTTCCACGCTCGACCGACGATCGAGAATCGAGGAGACGATCGCGTTCGTTTGCGGCTCCGGCTATCACCCGTGCGGAAGCATCCCGATGAGCGCCTCTTCGATCGACGAAGGGGCTGTCGATGGACGCGGCCGCGTTCGTGGCGTCGACGGGCTCGTCGTCGCCGACGCGAGCATCATGCCGACGATTCCGACCGCGAACACCAACCTCGCGTCACTGATGATCGGCGAGCGCTTCGGTGAATGGCTGAGAGACGACACTCACCCTTGAGACGACCCGCGCTCTCAGCCTGCGAGGCACGCGAGGACTTCGTCGCACGACGACTTGAGCGCACACGCGGTCTTGAAGCTCGACGGAGACTTCTGACAGGCAGCGCTCGGATCTTCGCTCGTGCGTGGATCTTTGGCGACTCGGCACGCCCCGAGGCGCGCGCACAGGGCGCTCGTGTCGGCCTTGTCGGGCAGCCCGAGCGAAAGCGCACGGAGCTTGGTCGAAGCGCCGAGCCCCCGCGGGAGGTCGGAGCATCCGGTCTCGGGCGAGCTCGTCTTGACGTTCGCCTTGTACATCGCAGCAACCTTGTTGCAGTGAGTCGCTTCGTGGCACCGCGCGATCAAGAAGTAGTCGCCCTTCTTGTGGACCTCGAGCTCGACCTCGGAATCGGTCGAGGGCTCGCCGTCGACGACCTGGAGCAGGGGATTCGCGAGGAACGCTTGCTGTGCGCTCGGGAACGCATAGTCGTCTCCAGAGGCGGGAGGAGCGGTCGAAAGGAGCACCCACGGAGCCCTGCACGCGGTACCGATGAGCTTGATCGATGCCTCGGAATAGCCCTCCTCGGCGGGTGAAAGCACCGCCTTCATCTGAGGAGTGTCACCTCGCACCGGCGCCATCCGGGCACCGGCCCGGCCGGCCCTCTCGGCGAGGCGTGACTTGGGGCTGTCAGACACGGACGCCGAACCAGTCGCGGCGCTGGTCGGCTCGGGGCTCGCTTGTGCATCTCCTTTGCTGCCACAGGCGCTGAGCAAGAGGGCGACCGAAACGACCGAAGCAAAGCAGGTGCGGGATTCCATGCGACACGAGCTCTAGCTCAGTTAGGGCCGAACGTCGAAGGCGACGCGGCCCACGATCTGACCGCTCTCGGTCTCGACGTCGACGGTCCAGTGCCCCGAGAGCGAAGCCGGACGCTGACTCTCCGGGACGTGGGACGTGACCCGCACGAGGTTCTTCTCCTTCGGCCGCGCAACATTGGCGACCTCCACATGGCCGATCTCGACGTTGTCGTGGCGCCACACGTGAACGAGGGCGTCGCCATGACCGACGACGGCCACATCGGTCACCGCGAACAAATCGGAGAACGATTCCACGCGAAGCGACTTCAGCTCGAAGCTCAGCGTCCCGTCGGCGGTGATCGCAGGTCCGACGCCGCCGGCCTTCACGTACATGGGAACGGCCGGAAACGCGCGCCGACCCACGTAAAAGGTGATCACGCCGAGGAAGACGCACGAGACGAACGTCCCCAGAACGAGAGGGCGCTTGAGCGACGCGAGAGGAATGTGAAAGAGAAAGAACGTGGCGACGGCGAGCCCGCCCGAGACGAGGAGCGTCACGAGGGTCTTCATGTCGGGATGCAGCGCCGGGATCGCGACGTTCATCACGCCAAACAGCGTCACCGAAAAGAACAACGATGCGATGAGCTTGAAGCGCAAGAGGACGCGATCGAATACGAGATCGAGTGTCGAGACGACTGCGCATCCCGAGAGCAGGTACATCACGCCGATGGTCTTCGCGTCGCTGCTCCCCGAGCGGTAGTAGAGCGGCAGCAGAAAGAAGAGCATCCCTTGAAAGAGATTCTTCATCAGGTACGTCATGATGAAGAAGCGACGACGCGCGCCTGGCCACGCGGTAATGAAGTCTTGCTGCGCCCCGGTTCCGAAGAACCGAAAGAAGGCCACGACGAGGAGCCAGACGAACCCGAGCGAGAGAGTCAGAAAACGGGCCTGTTCGAAGCCCTTTTGCGAGAAGGTCGCGACGAACGCGCCGAGCGAGAGCGCATAGACGGTGTGGAGCCACCAGATCTTGCGCTCGTGCTTGTGAAGAAACTCTTTGGCGATCTCTTTGATCTCGGTCCAACGCGTCGGCGGTTCTGGATCGGCGGGTCGCGTGGGCGGCTCGACGCGAATGGTCGGCGGGTCGACCGTGGGGGCGTCGAACTCCAGGCTGAATTTTCGCCCAGCCGTCACGTCGACCTGATCGACTGGTGGTCGGTTCGAAGAGCTGGCGGTCGTCTTCGTCGCGAACGGACCTCCGTCGAATTGCGTCTGATCGGCAGACGCAGCACCAGCCGGGCTCGCCGCGCGCGGTGCGCCCCCCGAGCCCACGGGAGTCGGCGCGGCTGGCCGCTCGGCCGGTCCCATGTCGGGCGGTCCCGATTGCTGCGTGCGCTCCGGATCGTCGTGCACGGCCGGATGCTCGCCCATCAGGCAGCGACGGGCAACCTCCGCCTCCGATCGGCGAGGACCAGCATCGCGTCGCCGAACTCGTGGAGCAGAAAACCATCGCGCGTTCCAAGCGCGCAAGCCGCGAGAAGGGCGCTTGTCGGCGCAAACGCCTCTAGAAGGGCGAAATGACTCGTCCCCGACTCGTGCATCCCGGTGACGACCGCATCGACGAGGAGGGGTCGTGTCGTCGAATCGATGTGCAGCTCGGTCGAGGCCTCGCCGGCCAAGAGCGTCCCGTCGCCTCGCCGAACGCCCGATTCGAGCGCACGAACGACGCTCGTTCCGATCGCGACGACGCGCTTACCGAGGGCGCGCGCGCGTTCGACTCGCTTTACGGTCACCTCGGGAATGTCGTAGCGCTCGCGAAGGGGCAGCCGCCGGTCGAGCGCGGCATCGCCCGTCGACGACAGCCCGGCGCCGTGCGTGACCGTCGCGAGCTTCACACCTCGCTGCGCGAGGGCGCGGACGATCTCCCAGGTGAGCGGTCTCGCGGCGCTCGGCATCTCCACGGCCCATGGTCGCGACGCGAAAGGGGTCTGTACGTGGAAGAGCGAAAGTGGATCGGCGACGTAGGCGTATTGCACCGGCGTACCGAGCGTCACGAGCGATCCCCAGACTCGCTCCGGAGGGCCATCGAACGTGACGGTCACGAGCCGCGGTGCCTCTCGGTCGACATCGACGACGTGGCCGGAAAGGCCGGGCCCGAGCGAGAGTGGATCACCCACGGCGAGCGTCGGAGCGGGTCCCCGTTCCTCGGTCGGAACCCGGTGATCTCCGGCACCGAACGCCACCGCTCGAAAGGTGGTGCCTCCCTCGTACGAGGCAAGTCGTAGCTCCATGTCTGCACCGCCGAAATCGAATCGAAACGAAGCCGGCAGCGTCGCCGCATCGTTCACGATGAGCAGGTCGTCGGGCTCGAAAATCGACACGAGCGCAGACACCGGCGAGGTCACGAGCGTCGACGCGCCGGCATCGAGCACCATGAGCCGCTCACCTGCGTGACGATCGCGTGGCCACGTCGCGGGCTTCATGTCGTCACCTCGCCGGTCCGTGGCTCGGCGACGAGACGCTCTCCGTTCTTGGCGCGGTTCTTCCCCAAGATCATTCGCGCGATGTCGACCGCCACATGCTCGGGTCGCGCGAGTGTCTTCGGATCGGCGTCAGGCATCGCGATCGCGTGCATCTCCGTGTCCATCTCACCGGGATCGACCGCGAACACCGTCACTCCTCGGCCTCCCATCTCGGCCGCGAAGCTTCTCGCCAAATGATCGGCGGCCGCCTTCGAAACGCCATACGCCCCCCACCGCTCGTACGCGCTCACCGCAGCATCCGAGGAGATGAACGCGATGACGCCCGTCTCACGGAGCACCATCGACCCGGCGAGCGCCTTCGTGAGGCGAAATGGCCCGACGAGGTTCGTTTCGAGCACCACCGACAGGTCCTCGCACTCGGTGTCGAGCAAGAGCGGCATCGGAGTCGGTCCGAGCGTGCTGGCGTTGTGCACCAACACGTCGATCGGCCCGACGAGCGCAGCAGCGGCCGTAGCGATCCGATGCACCGACGACTTTTCCGCGACATCGAAAGAGAGAGCGTGCGCCATGCCGCCCGCCTCGCGGATTTCTTCGGCGACCCGGCGGACGTCGGCTTCGGTGCGTGCAACCAAGACGACGCGCAGCCCCCGACGTGAAAGCTCGCGCGCCAGAGCGGCCCCGAGCCCCTTGCCCGCCCCAGTCACGAGCGCAGTCTCTAGCCGCCCGCCGCTCCCCGACTCTCGATCTTCGTCGTTCATGAGAAGAGCCTACGTCTCGAAACCCATCTATTGTCACGCGCGCCAATCCCTTGGCAGAATGCCAACCGATGACCAAGATCCCCTTCGCGCCCGACGATCTCGCAGGGCGACTCGCGTCGAACGTGAAGCAGCTCCGCGAAGCGCGCAGCCTCACGCAAGATCAGATGTCTCGCGCCTCGGGGCTTCCGCGGGCGACCTGGGCCAACCTCGAGTCAGGTGCCGCCAATCCGACACTCGCCGTCCTCCACAAGGTCGCCGTGGCGCTGAGCGTCTCGTTCGAGGAGCTGCTCCTAGCGCCCTCGTCTGCAGCAAAACATTACCCGAGGAGCGCTCTCTCGGCGCGTGAACGACAAGGCGTCGTGGTTCGATCGCTGCTCCCGCACAAAGTGCCGAACATGGTGCTCGAGAGGCTCGAGATCCCAGTCGGCGCTCGATTCGTCGGAACGCCGCACACCCCTGGGACCCGCGAGTACCTCACGTGCGAAACAGGTACGCTCGAGCTCGTCGCTTCGGGCGAGCGGTTCGTCCTCGAGGTCGGCGACGTCGTGGTGTTCCGCGGCGACCAGCGCCACTCGTACGCGAACATCGGGCGGAGCGTGGCCGTTGGCTACTCTACGGTCGTCTTACGCCCTGTCGACGCCTGATCTGCACTGCCGACGCTCGCCCGGGTCGAGGGCGCCGCGCCTCCGTGTCACTTCGCCGCAGCGAGGACCAAATCGGCGTTCTGGTTCGGATCCACGTCGAACCATGCCTTTTTGATCGTGCCGTCTTTCCCGATCAGAAACGACTGGCGGCTGGCGAACTCGCCGTTGTGCGGAACGTGGAAAGCATCGGCGACCTTCCCCGCTTCGTCGGTCACGAGCGGGTACGGGAGCGAGTACTTGTCGCTGAACGCCTTGTGCGAGTCGGCATTCTGCATCGACACGCCGTAGACCTCGACGCCCGCCTCTCGGAACTTGGTCCAGCCGTCTTTGATGCCCTTCGCCTCGATCGTGCAGCCCGGCGTGTCGTCTTTCGGATAGAAATAGACGAGCACGAGCTTGCCCTTGAGCGACGAGAGCTTGAGGTCACTCCCACTCGCGAGCGTCAGCGTGACGTCGGGCGCCGGATCGCCCTCCTTGAGCACGTTGCTCGCTGAAGCATGGGCGGCCGCCGAGCCGTCGCTCTTTCCCGCGGCGTCCTTCGCCGGATCGGCGCGGCCCGCGGGCGCACTCGCCTGTCCGCAGCCGCTACCGAGAAACAGACCGAAGACGACCGCGACGAGCGAAGCTGTGGAGCGCATCGGATTCATTTAGGCCTCCCGTACTGGAAGGTCCAGCCCACTTCGACTCCCCTCCTCGACCCGAGCGAGGAAGGGAGCATGAAGCGTGGTCGTCTCAGCCGGTTCGCTTGATGATGTGATAGCCGAATGGCGTCTCGACGATCCCGCTCACGCCGCCCACCGGCAGCGCGTAGGTCGTGTCTTCGAAAGCACCGACCATCTGGCCGCGGCCGAACTGCCCGAGGTCGCCACCGCTCTTGCCCGAGGGGCAGTCGGAGTGCTGACGGGCGAGGGCAGCGAAGTCGCCGCCTCCGTCGATCTGCGTCTTGAGCTCCCCGATCTGATTCTGCGCGTCGACCTTCGAGCGCGACGCCGTGGATCTGTCGGAACCCTGATACATGAGCAAAATATGGGATGCGCGGACGGTCTCGGCCATGGTGAGCCTCCTTCGATGCCGGAAAGCTACGCCGGGTCGGGCGCCGGGGCCAGACGAGAAGGGACTCTTGGTGGCGGTGGGGTCGCTGAGCCGAACGTGAGTCACGCGGTCTCGCCGAGGAGAGCAGCCAGCTCGCCGAGCTCGGTCTCGACCGACTCCCACTCGACCATGAGGTCGTCGACCTTCTTCGCGAGCGCTTGCTCGTCGCGCTCGAGCGTCGCGACCTCGGCCGCAGGCGTTCGTTCGAAGAAGCCATTCTCGCAATAGTTGTCTCGGATTCTCTTGAGACGCGCCTCGGTGAGCTCGAGATCGCGCGTGACCTTCTCGCGACGATCGCGGACGACCTTGAGCCGATTGCGACGCTTCTTCTGCTCTTCCCAGGTTCCGCCGGCCTCTTGCTGGGTCTTGTCGCCCGCGCGAGCTTCTTTCGCCTTTTTGAGAACCGCATCTGCGTCGAGATGATCGTCGCCACACCGCTCGAGGTAGTCGGCGTAGGTACCTGGGAAATCGACGATCTCGGTCGCCTTCACCTCGACGACGCGGGTCGCGACCTCCGAGACGAACCAACGATTGTGCGAGACGAAGATCACGGTCCCGTCGAACGTCTTGAGCGTCTCGGCGAGGGCCTTGATCGATTCGAGATCGAGATGGTTGGTGGGCTCGTCGAGCACGAGAACATTGGGGCGCTCGACCGCGATGCGCGCGAAAAGAAGCCGCGCAGCCTCGCCTCCCGAGAGCGACTCGATGCGCTTTTGCACGTCGTCCCCCGTGAAGAGGACCAAGCCTAACTGACCCCGGACGTAGCTCGTCCCTTCGAGCGGGATCCGCTCCCACAGGTAGTCGATCACCGTCACGTCGGGATCGGGCATGAGCTCGCGATGGTCTTGCGGGAAGTAGCCGACTCTCGCTTCGTGGCCCCACGCGACCTCCCCGCGATCGGCCTCGAGCCGCCCCGTGAGAATGCGTAGCAACGTCGACTTTCCGAGGCCGTTGGCGCCGATCACGGCGACGCGCTCGCCGCGACGGATCGTGAGATCGACGCCGCCGAGAACTCGCTTCTCGCCGTACGCCTTCGCAACGCCTTTCACCGTGAGCACGTCGCGACCGCTCGGGCGAAGCGGCTCGATCTTGAGACGCGGCGCGCGCCGCGACGACGACTTGAGCTCTTCGACCTCGATCTTTTCGATCTGCTTGAGGCGGCTCTGAGCCTGACGCGCCTTGGTCGCCTTCGCCCCGAAGCGATCGACGAACTCGCGCTTGTGCGCGATGATCTCTTGCTGCCTCGTTATCTCGGCTTCTTTTCGCTCGCGCGTGAGCGCCTTCTCGACCTCGAACTTGCTGAAGTTGCCGGGGTAGATTTTGATCGACTCGTAGTCGACGTCGAGGATGTCGGTGACGACGTTGTCGAGGAAGCGCTGGTCGTGGGAGATGACGACGGCGCATCCGTCGTACGACGACAGAAACCGCTCGAGCCAACGGATCGACAGGATGTCGAGATGGTTGGTCGGCTCGTCGAGCAAGAGCAGATCGGGTCGCCCGAGCAGAACCTGCGCCAAGAGCACGCGCAGCTTGAAGCCGCCGGAGAGAATGCGAAGCGGCTCTTTGTGGAGCTTCTGCGCGATACCGAGACCTTCGAGCACGGCGCTCGCCCGCGCCTCCAGGGTGTAGCCGTCGAGGATGCGCACGCGCTCCTCGAGCTCGGCGACCGTCGTCGCGTCGGCGTGCCCGTCGAGGTGCGAAAGGCGCTCCTGCTCACGAAGGGCCTTCCACACCTCGTCGTCGCCCATCATCGCGAGATCGACGATGCGCTCTTCGTCGGCGAGGAAGTGATCCTGCCGAAGCACACCGACGCGCGTCCCTTTCGGGAGCGTGACGGTGCCGTGCGACGCTTGCTCGTCGGTCGCGAGGATCTTCAGGAAGGTCGTCTTGCCGGAGCCGTTCGCGCCGACGAGACCGTATCTGTGACCCCGCGTCAGAGTGAGCGTGACGCCTTCGAAGAGCGTCCGCGCCCCGAAAGACTTCTCGAGGTCCTGAATGCCGAGCATGCGCCCTCTTCAGACGTTGAAGAGGAAGTGGGCGATGTCTCCCTCTTGGAAGATGTACGTCTTGCCCTCGACGCGGAGCCTGCCGGCCGCTCGGATCGCGGCCTCGGTCTTGTGCTTCTCCAAGTCTTCGACGCTGTAGATCTCGGCTCGAATGAAGCCCTTTTCGAAGTCGGTATGAATCACGCTCGCGGCCTTCGGAGCGGGGCATCCGAGCGGGATCTGCCAAGCGCGGATCTCTTTCGGCCCTGCCGTGTAGTAGCAAGTGAGATCGAGCAGTCGGTAAGCCGCCCGAATGAGCGTGGCCAGCGCTGGCTCGGTCATGCCGAGCGACGAGAGCATCTCCTGACGGTCTTCGGGCGGGAGCTCGGAGAGCTCGGACTCGAGCTTCGAGCAGATCGGCACGACCTCCGAGGCCTCGGACGCGGCGCGTTCGCGGACTTTTGCGACGAGGGGGCCTTCGCCTCGCGGATCGCTCTCGTCGACGTTGGCGACGTAAAGGACCTTCTTCGCGGTGATGAGCCCGAAGCCGCGCAAGAGCTTCAAGTCTTCGGGATCGTCGATCCCGAGCGCGCGCACAGGCTTTCCCGTCTTGAGCGCATCGTAGCAGCGCTGCAACAGGTTCGCGGTTGCAACGAGCTCCTTCTGGTGGGTCGCTTGCTTCTTGGTGCGCTCGAGGGTTCCTTCGACGGTCTGAAGATCGGCGAGCAAAAGCTCGGTGTCGATCGTGTCCATGTCGCGGATCGGATCGACGTTGCCGTCGACGTGGAGGACGTCGGCGTTCTCGAAGCAGCGCACCACGTGGAGGACGGCGTCGACCTCTCGAATGTGCGAGAGAAACTTGTTGCCGAGCCCCTCCCCGGTCGAAGCGCCGCGCACGATGCCCGCGATGTCGACGATGCGAACCATCGCCGGAATGATCTTCTCGCTCTTGATGTGCTGCTGGATGATCTTCAGCCGGTCATCGGGCACGGGAACGACACCCACGTTCGGCTCGATGGTGCAAAACGGATAGTTTTGCGCGTCGGCGCCGACCGAGGTGAGAGCGTTGAAAAGCGTGCTCTTGCCCACGTTGGGGAGCCCGACGATGCCTACTTCGAGAGCCATCTCACTATTTCCCTTACTCCTCCCCGAACGCACCGAAGGCGTGAACGACCCAGAAGGCCACGGAGGATGGGGGCCTTCTATCGCATGCGTCACGCGCGTCAAACGGGAGCTTGCGTGCGCGGGCTCGAACCGGAGTCGAGCCCGGGGCTCGGAACGAAAAGCGGCAGACGAGAGCGCGCCCAAGAACGTGAGCGCAGGAACGAATACGGCGACTCCCCCCGCCACTCGTTCGACGATCTCTCGATGGGCGGTCGCTACCGATACGAGTCGCTACGAGTTGCGCGCTTCGGGCCAAGGCCAGAGAGGTCCAAGGCCAGAGGGCTCAGGCCCAAACCGCGTCACCTCGTGCGAGACACCTCGGAGCGGGAGACGGGATTCGAACCCGCGACCCTCAGCTTGGGAAGCTGATGCTCTACCAACTGAGCTACTCCCGCCGAAATCTGCTGACCCGGGGCTTGTACTTGAGCCTGCGCGACTCCGCAAGTCTGCGCGCCAAGACGTCGACGAGATCGACGGGCTCGGGGCCCCTCGGCCGCAATCAGAAGCCGAAGCTCTTTCGCTCCCCCTCTTCCGACATGCCGAGCAGCGTGGCGCTTCGTGCGAGAGAGTCTTCGATCGCCGCATCGAGCTCTTCGGGGCGAACATCGGGGCTCACCCACGCGAGGAGCCTGAGATGGGCAGCACTGGTCGGCAACCATCGCAAGCTGCGGGTGACCAACACCACGGGCAGCCCATTCGCCAACGCGAAATCGGCGAAACGCGCGGCCGCATGCGGGGCCGGCGGGAGATCGAGGCAAACGACCGACACATCGAACTTTCGACCGCGGACGAGCTCGCCTGCGTCTTGAACACTCGAAGCGAGCGTCATGCGGTGGCTGACCTTCATTCCGTCGACCAGACGATCGCAGGTGTTGCTGGCTGCGTCGTAGGCCACCAAGACGTCGAGACGTCGGACGGTCGGCTCGAGGCGATGAATGCCCGATTGGGAGGCCATGGGTGCTCCTTGAACCACCGACGCGGATGTTCATTCCCCGAAGAGCCGTGCCGGATGGTGTAGACGAACAGCGGCTTCTCGAACGGCCGAACCCTCGACCTTGTGCCGACGAGCCCTCGGAGATAAGAGAGCGTAGCCCATGACTCCCATCTTTGTCGCGAACAGCCGCTGTGAGTGCCAAGCAAGCCTTTCCGCCAAGCTTACCGAGGCGCACTACGTCGTCAACGGATCGGCGTTTCGCGACGGCAAGCGCGAGTCGGCCCCTGCCCATGCGATCCACCCCGAGAACGAGGTGTTCGATGTAGGTTGGCTCTGTCCGTTCTGCGGCCGGAACGTGATGCGCACCTTCGCGGCCACGGCGCTCCCCCGCGTGCGGCCCACAGCGAAGAGCGCCTAGTCCCGAGCGGCTCACTAAAACGGCTCACCGAAGCAGCTCACCCGAGGAGCGTCGGCCGATGACGAGACGTCGCGTCCATGGGGCCCGCGATTTTAGAGCGAATGCGTAGCGCGCTTCGCGCCTCGTCCGCGGTGGAATTGCCTGCTCCGCACTGGTTTTCCTGCCTTTGGTGGGCTACGAACTGCTCGTATGTCGGCCCCTCAAAAGCTCCTCGTTCGCCCGACGACGTGCCGCATGTTCGAGACACCGCTCATCGAACGGTTCTCACGCGTACACCCCGCCGCACCGTTCACCTTCTGGATCCCCGTGCTGATGTACTTCTTGTACAGGGGCATCACGCATCAGATGGCGATACCGACCATCGCGGGCCTCGTGGTCGCCGGCGCATTGCTCTGGTCGCTGACCGAATACGTCCTGCATCGGTGGGTCTTCCACTACGTCGGGCCCAAGTTCGCCCAGCGTCGGATGTTCTTCATCTTGCACGGTGTTCACCACGACTTCCCGCAAGACGCGACCCGACTTCTCATGCCTCTCGGTGTCAGCATTCCGATGGGCGTCGCCTGCTACTTGCTTCTCCGCTTGGTGCTCGGTCCCGCCCTCGTCGACCCGGCGTTCGCGGGCTTCGGTCTCGGCTACCTCGCTTACGACGGTACCCACTTCGCCGTGCACCACTTCCGTCTGACGTCGCGAATCGGCAAGTGGCTCAAGCGCCATCACATGGTGCACCACCACACCGGCGAGAACGCGCGCTGGGGCGTCTCGTCTCCTCTTTGGGACTGGGTGTTCGGCACCATGGGCGCGTCGCGCGAAGTCGCTCCCAAACCCCACGAAGCCTGACCTCGCTCGTCACGGCTGACCTCGAAAAGCCCGAGCTAGCGGAGCGCGGGCTCGCATCGACGATGTCACGGCTGACGCGAGAGCGCGTGCGAAGCGAGAAAGTAGAGAAGGTCTTTCTCGCGTCGTTTGGGCCAGCGATCGTGACCTGCTTCGCCCTTCTTCTTCGAACACTGGCTCTTCACGGAACAATTGGGCTCGTCGTGAACGTCTTCGCCGAGTCGTAGCGCTTTGGTCTCGGCGCCGGCCTTTTCACGGGCGTGTACCCAGACTTCGACGTCGTCACACGCGACGCGCGCGTCGCAAGCGCGGTAGAAGATCAGCCCGGGCGGCGGCGGGCCGGGGCATTGCCACTCGACCAACGGTGGAGGCGCCGCGTACGACGCGAACGCGGCGACGCGATCGGCGCGCACCATCGCGTAGGTCTCTGCCATCTGCCCGCCTCGGCCGAGACCGACCGTGTAGATCCGTCGCTCATCGATCCACTTTCGCTCGATCAACGTGTCGATCAAATGGTCGGTCGTCAGGCGATCGAGATTGTCGGCGCCCGAGTAGCCCACGTCGTACGAAGCCCCGAGCTTGCCGAGGGCTCGACCTTGGACGACGAGGAGCACGAAGCCGGGGCTCGCGCCATTGCCCGACAGCTCGAACGTCCCGAGGTGGGTTCGAAGGCTCGTCTGCTTGGCGACGCTCGCTGGATCGTCGAAGCCAGGTGTCTCTCCGTGGAAGTAGACCACGAGCGGAAGCGGCGCTCGGCGCTCCATGTCGGGCGGGCTGAAGACGCAGCCGTAGCGAGGCTCTCCGCTCGAGTCGCGCCATTCCAAGACCTCGCCGCCTCGACACGGCGGCCGACCGATCGTGTGGCGAGGGGCGTCTTCGGGGTGACCAGCGACTGCAACGCAGCTCGAAGGATCGGGCTCGCGCACCTTCGTGTCGACCGGAGGGCGCGCAGATGCATCGGCCGACGGCTTGGCCGATGCGCTCGATGACCCGCTCGCCGATGCCGAAGCGGCGATGGCGACGATTCCTCCGTCACGGCTACCGCCGTCGCGCGAGAACACGCCGAGCAGATCGCCACCGTCGACGTCGCTCGATGGTGTGCTGCATCCGGAGCTCGTGGCTCCGAGGAGCCCGCCGGCGACGCCGAGCCCGAGCCCCGCGCTCACACAGCCGAGCACTGCGAGCGCTCGATGAAGCCTTTTTCGCCGAAGCATGCCGAGCGGGCTTACCACCGAACTGGAGCGGCGCGCGAGAGCGCTTCCTCCGGACGAGTCGCCGTGCCCTCATGCCCCAAAGCGAGGTGTAAGACGACCTGCGCGCCTGTCCGCTGGCGAAGCGGATTGATGATCGACCGAGGTTCGGCGTACCTTCGGTAGCCCATGTCGACGCAGCACTACACGACTACGCCTGAAGGCGCAGTGCGGGGCAACACGCTCCGCGAAGCGATGGAAATCCGCCGTGTGCGCGGCGAGCGCTTCAGTCTGAAAGAATCGGTCGGGATCATGGTCCCGCTCTGCACGCAGCTGGCGTCTCTCCACGCCGCCGGAGCAACCTTCTTTCTCCACCCGTCGGCGCTCGACCATGGAAAAGCGGGAACCGAGCTGACCGTCGAGAGCGCTGTCGCGCCGCCCACCCACGAACGCGATCGCGCGTGCCTCGCGCCGGAAGAGCGGAAAGGTCAGAAGGGCGACAGCCGGGCGAGCGTGTTCTCGATTGGCGCCATTCTCTACGAGCTTCTCACCGGCGACTGCGTCGGCCCAGGAATGAAGCGTCCGACCGAAGCCGTTCCCGGCCTGCCGTCGAACCTCGAGGTGCTGCTCGGCAAAGCGCTCGTCGCCGACCCGAAGCACCGTCCCGGCGACCTCGGAGCGCTCGCGCAGGCGCTCCATCAGCTCTGCCCCTCCGGCTCGATGCCCCCCCCCGCGGCCGACGTCTCTCATCTCGACCACGACGCCGACTTCGAGGTCGACGTGTCGCTCTCGATGATCCCGCCTGCGCCATCGATGCGCCCGCCGCGCGTCGCTCCCGTCCCCACGCCCTCTGCGTCGCGCATCATCGGCGATGGCCCGTTCACGGTCGTCGAGGCCATTCAAGCGCCCCCGCCCTCCGGCCCGAACATGGCCGATCCGACGGCGCGCCTCGCAGCCCTGAAAGAAGAGCTCGAGAGCGATCCGCGCCCCCGCTACATCGTCATCAAAGACGGCATGGATCACGGCCCCTTCTCGGCCGTCGAGCTCTTGCAGCAGATTGCCAGCGCGAGCTTCGTCGGAAGCCACCACGTTCGCGACACGATGTCGAACGAAGAAAAGAAGATCAGCGAGTGGGAGCAGTTCGCTCAATTCGCCGAGCACGCGAAGCTGAACCGCGACATCAAGCGCGAGAAGAAGGCCTTCGAAGCCGTCGTCACCGGCGAGAAGCAGCGGATGCAGTGGAAGACGCTCATCGGCGTCACCGTCCTCGGCATGATCGGCGCGGCGGGGCTCGCTATCTTGATGCGCGATCGCCTCAATTCGAAGCACAACGAAGAGGTCCACGGCGACAAGGCCGTGAACGTCGACGTCGACGGTGGCATCGGCTCGGGCAAAGACGACAAGAAGCCGGGCGGCGGTGGCGGTCACTGGACCGGCGGCGCAGGCAGCTTCCCCACGGTGGCCGGCGGCGGAAGCTGCGAAGCCGCGATCGCCAAGTACACCGAGGAGTACACGATCGGTGGCGGCAACGGGAAACCCGACCTCGGAGCAGCCGACTACGGCAACGTCCTCAACCGCGGTGGGTACCTCAACGCGTGTGGCGTCGCCTCGAACATGTCGGTCGACATCTGCGTCGCGGTCCAGAACGGACACGCCGTGGGGGTCACCGTCCGCACCAACCCGTCGAGCCCCGGCGTCGCCGGCTGCATCGCCGGACAGGTCCGCGGCCTCGGCTTCCCCTCGCATCCGAGAATGGACGTCGCTCGTACCTCGTTCGCCGCTCAGT
>JAYUUB010000246.1:0-9149 GCA_043755175.1 Polyangiaceae bacterium
ACCGCGGCGACATCGGCTCGAACGACTGGGTCGTCGGCCCGAGCCGAACGACCGCAGGCAACGCTCTCCTCGCCAATGATCCCCACTTGCTCCTCACCAATCCGAGCATCTGGTTCGGTGTCGAGCTCGACGCCAAGAGCGCAGGGACGGGCGCGTACCACGTGGCAGGCAGCACCTTCCCCGGCCTCCCGTCGGTCATGGTCGGCCACAACGAATCGATCGGCTGGGGCGTGACGACTGCCTATTACGATCTCGCAGACGAGTATCTCGAGAAGGTCTCGCTCGACGGAAAGACCGTCAAGTTCAACGGACAAGACGTCGCCATCCTCGAGAAAGACTTCACTTTCCAAGACGCGAAATCGGGCGTTCCCGTGACCAAGACGTTCCGTTGGGTTCCTCACCACGGGCCGATCGTCAGCGAAGACACCACGGCCCACACGGCTATTTCGGTGCGCTGGGTCGCTCACGAAGGTGGCAACGACCTCGACGCGTTCTTCTCGCTCGCTCGATCGGGCGACGTCGAAGAGGCACGAAAAGGGCTCGAGTCGGTGGCGAGCGCCGACCAGAACTTCGTCATCATCGACAAGAGCGGCAACATCGCCTGGTACCCCTACGGCAAGATTCCAAACCGACCGTGGGCTTCCCAGGCCCTGCCGCCCTGGCTTCCCCTCCCGGGTGACGGGACCGCCGAATGGTCGGGCTACCTCCCGGTCGCGTCGCTCCCGCAGCTCAAGAACCCGGTCAACGCGATGATCGCGACAGCGAACAACGACATGACCGGCGCGAGCGCAGATGGTGATTTGACGAACGACGGTCAGTCGGCATTTCAGGCTTGGGACAAGGCCGAGGGGACGCGTGAGAGACGAATCCTCGACCTCCTCACCGCCGGCGGCAATGCCCACTCGGTCACCACGATGAATGCCATTCAAGGCGACACCCATTCGCTCTACGGCGGAGTCGTCGTGCCAATCGTCCTCGCCGCAGCGCAAGGCCAGACGCTCACCGCGCCGGAGCAAGCGGTCGTCGACGCGCTCGCCGCGTGGAATCTCACGTGCCCGACCGGGCTCGACGGCTCCGATCCGGCTCAGTCGGGCAAGAGCACCGATCCGGCCGTAGCGGCCGAGTCGATCGGCTGCACGGCTTTCCACACGACACTCTACTCGATCGTTCACGAAGCCCTCGGCGACGAAGCGACCGCGGCTGGCGTGATGGGAATCGCGAGCCGTCAAGACCTCCACCTCGTCGTTCGCGCGCTCGCGAATCCCGCGTCGCTCACCTCGGGCAATCTGCTCTGGGACGACGTGTCGACGGTCGGCCCAATCGAGACGCGCAACGCGATCCTTCTTCGCGGAGTGAAAGATGCGGCCGCCGTTCTCGGTCCTCTCGGCGCATCGGACGAGTGGCGTTGGGGCCGCTACCACACGCTCTCGCTCCGCAGCATCTTCGATAACTTCGGGCTGACGATGTACAACACTCCACCGTACGCAGCGCCTGGAGGTCAATACACGGTCAACGTCGCGAGCCCGATCAGTCGCACGCTGCCGCCGGCCGGCCCGCCCGACTTCGCATTCTCGTCGGGACCTTCGGTTCGGTTCGTCGTCGAGGCGAAGTCCACGGGATTGACCATGACGTACGAGCTCCCAGGCGGAGAAGACCTGCACAAAGACAGCCCGTTTTACAACAATCTCCTTCCGAACTGGCTCGTCAACAAGCCCATCGATTTCCCGTTCGGGCCGGGAGCCGTGACCAATCCAGCGAAGACGGTCGACGTCGCCGTCGGCAAGTGAGCCGAGCGCGCGTGCGCGATCGACGCGGCCGGGAGCAGGACTTGCTCCTGACCCTTCCTTTCGACTCCCAGCCCGCGGCGCGAGGGCGATGACCGACGACGCAGTGAAGGTCAGCGTGGCGGGTGGCGAAGAAGTCGAGCAGACCCTTCGCCTCGCGCGCGACAACATCGAGCGAGACATCGCAAAGTATCGCGCATGGACCTTCGGTGCGGTGATGCTCACCACGGCGTTTCAGCACTTCGCGGTCGGACACGACAGCTCGTTCGGTGCGACCTACTACTTCACTGGATGCTTCAGCTACGCCTTGGCGCTCGCCTGGATCGTACGCCGCGTCGGAGGTCATCCGCTCTTCGCTTACGCGTCGATTTGTTGCGATGTTCTCGCGTCGGCGCTCGCGTTCGTCGTCATCCCGATGCTGGTCCCCGAGAGCGAGGTCGAGCGTTCACGAGCATACGCACACTACGTTCTCGGACCCTCGCTCGTGTTCGTTCTTCTCATCAGCTCCCTCCGGAACGATCGGCGATCGGCGGCGTTCGGTGGGGTGATCGCGATCGCCGTGTTCCTCGCCGTCGCCATTCACCTGTTCGGTGTCACCCCGATGCTCATTCCGGTATCGTTGATTCTCGGTCTGGCGGGCGTCATCGGAACGGCTTCTGCGCGTGAAGCGAGGGCCAACCTCGATCGGTTTGCGCGATTGCACCTCTTGAGGCGCTATCTCTCGCCAGCGGCGGTCGACCGTGTGATGCGTGAAGACCCCGACGCGTCGACTGCGCTCGGCGGCCGCCTCGTACACGCCACGATTCTGGCGGCCGATCTCCGTGGATTCACCGCGATGAGCGAAACACTCACCCCCGACGAGGTGCTTCGTCAGCTCAATGCCTACCATGGAGTGATGATCGACGTGGTCGACGCGCACCATGGAAGCATCGACAAGTTCATCGGCGACGGCACGCTCGTGGTCTTCGGGCTCGACGATGCCAAAGAGCGGGCCGCCGAAGACGCCATTGCGTGCGCACGTTCGATGCTGTCGGCGCTCGATACGTTGAACATCGAGCGTTCGAAGAGTGATCTCGATCCTCTCCGAATGGGTATCGGGATCCACAGTGGCTCCGTCGTCGCCGGAAATCTCGGCGCGCACGGAAAGCGAATGGAGTTCACCGTGATAGGCGATGCTGTCAACACGGCGGCGCGCCTGGAGGGCATGACGAAAGAAGCGAAGACTTCGGTGCTCGTCTCCGGAGACACTGTCGAGCTGTTGACCGACAAGAACGGGCTGCGCGAGCTTGCGCCGGTCTCACTACGAGGCAAAGTGAAAACCTTGTCGGTTTACGCGCTCGAATAGGTCGCCGCGCCATGCCCATCGCATTCCCCTCGCACGTGGGTCTCGTCGCGCCGATCGCTCGGCTCTGGCCCGAGCGTGTGAGCGCGCTCGAGCTGTTCGTGGGCTCGATGATCCCCGATGTCGTCGACGGAGCGATGGATGTACTCCTCCGCGGTCATCTCGGACAATGGATGGGTCACTCCGCGATCGGGAGCTTCGTGTTGTGCGTTCCAGTCGGGCTCTCCGTCTCTTGGACGCTGAGAAGCTCCGCGCGCGCGACAGATCGGCGACCGGCGGGCACACCACCTTCGAGATCGGCGCGGCTCGCGAAATGGGTGCTCGCGCTCGACAGCGGCAGCAAGCGCGCGTCGGGCCTGCGGCGGGCGATCGTCGGCGCGTGGCTCTTCTTTCGTCTGCTCGTGGGGACGCCGAGAGTTTCGTGATGGCGCTACTCGGTCGCGGGTGGGGAAACCCTCGGATCGTGTCGCAAGAGCCCCTTTGGTAGCCCGAATCGCAGATCCTCGGTCTCGAGCTGTCCACGCGACCACAAGGTTCGCTCCACCATCGCATCGAAGACGCGCAGAAGCGCGGCGCGAACGTCGGCTCCTTCGAGGACGTTCATCGCGCGCGCGATGGCTTCGATCGTCGCAAGCCCGCCCTCGTGCGCTTCGTGGCGCAGTCGGTAGGTCGAACGTTCCTCGGGCGGTAGAAAGACGCACGGAACGTCTCGGAGCCCAGGGACGCGATTCTGAACCTTCGATGCTTGCCTCCACGAGCCGTCGGGGACGATGAGCGTCACCGGAGCGCTCGAACGAGCGTAGTCGCCGAGAGGCGTCGCCCCCGGATGAGGAAACAAGAACAGGGGCGCAGAAGCGTGATCCGCGACGAACGGCGGCGACGGCAGCGATTCGTGCCCACGCACGAAAATCTCGCTGTTCGCCAGGCACTCGGTCGCGAGACGGCCGGTGTTGGTGGGCTTGCGATCTTCGTAGCGGTGAATGAAGAGAATGACCTTCGTCCGAGTCTCGAGCTTCGGTGAAGGGATGAGCGAGCAGACACAGAGCCCGCTCAGCATGTGGCAACGCGCACAGCGATGCTCGGCATTGTCTCTGCGGCTCACGATCGTCGACCGCGGGCTACGGGGAGTGTGGTCGCCCATATGGCGGCCGTCGAACCAGTCGCTTCGGCAGACCCCACGCGTTCTCGCACTTCAGCGCATGTCGGCGCTCCGCAACGACGGGCTGACGATCTCTCTCGATGAAACACGCTTCGACGACCTCGAGCCCGCGTTAGATGGGCACGGAAGCGTCGGCAACGACAAATGTCAGATCGCCTGCGAGTCGGGGACGGACGACGCACACCGGTCTTCGAGCTCAGGTCGAGCACGGAGACGTTGCGTGTTCGGGTTTCGAGCGGTGCAACGAGCGCTCGAGGGAACGCTTAGGCTCGGTCGGAATAAGTGCTGCTGCGACCACCGATCCCTTCGCGGTCTCGCGCCGCGCCTATTTCGACCGGGCGCCTACGGGCCCGCGTACAAATAAGTCGATCGATCCTCCGCCTAGATGGTAACGGCGGAACAGCGCCGACTCATTTGTACGCGGGCCTTCGGGGTCTCTCTCTCTCCCCTCGCGAACGTCAGCCACCGAACTGTTTGGTCTGGACGAGCGTGCTGTCGTCGAGCAAGTCGGCATCGAGCAGCTCTTTCTCTTCGAGTCGCAGCGTGCGCACGATCTCCCGGATCGAGCCTTCGAGCTTGCTCGCCAGGAGAAGCACGTCGCTGTGAGGATCGAGCACGTGCGTCGCGGCGGCCTGCTCTCGCTCGTGCAGCTCTTTCAGTCGCTCGAGACGCTGAGGCCCCCAGGCGTCGAGCTGCTCGAGGACCGGACCGAGGTCCCGTGTCTCAGCCTGGATCTGCCGCCTCACGACGGCGGCGATGCCTTCTGCGCTCGCATGCAACAGATCGTAGGCGTCGGGTGCCTGCGCACGTGCCGCCGACGCTGCGCGTAGCCCTCGCGCCAGCGCACGACGCACTTCGCCGTGCCACGCGAGGGCGGCAGTTCGAACGGCGGATGAAGACGGGGGAGCGCTGTCGTCTGAGTTCATCATGGCCCCGATAGTCTGGCCCTCGCGACATGTCGCGACAAGGCATAGCGAGAAGGGCGCGAGCGATCGGCAAACGCAAGGCGTGCGCCCGAATTTGCGTCTGCGGCCAAGTGGGGCAAGCCGCCTCGCTCCAAGCAACAAGGCCAGGGCGTGGCAACGGATGCGGTGCTCGAGTGCGAAGGCTAGCTGGGCACGCGACGAGGGTGACGGAGGTCGGTGATTCATCGGTGAGCACGACGGATTCGACGACGACGCCTCATTCGACGACGACGCCTCATTCGACGACGACAACGAATTCGACGGCGATGAATCATTCGACCAAAACGCATCGCGAGCGCCGGAAACCAAACGCACCTGCGTCGCTTCCACATCTCTGGTGTGCCTGAGAAGCTCAGTTCAGCGAGACGCTCTTCAATTCCAAGTGCATGTGAAATCGGCGGCCGTTCTCGAGTACGGCCGGAGCTTTACCGTTCCAGTGATACCGGCGTGACGCAGGACGCCTTCGAAGACGCCGACGTCGTGCGCGCCCTTCGTTCCGTACGCCTCGGCTTCGAGTGAGCTCGGGCGCATGTGCATGGCGTACGACGTTCCGTCTGCGGCACCGCTCGCAGCGCGACCTCTCCATCGAGTGGCGTGTCCCACGGCGGGTCGAACCAGATCTCTCGTTCAGCAGTCATGGCTCGCAACTCTTTTCTCGACGGACGCCACATGCGGCGCCCAAGAGACGAACGTCCGAGAGTTTTTGTCCCAAAATGGCCGCTCGGGGGCGATGCGCTACGACGGCTAGCAACGTTCGGAGCGAGTCCGGACGCGAATTCTCCGGTGTTTTCGATGTGCACTCTTGGCTCCTCGCTTGCAAACGATCGAACGCCGGCTGGCGAGGCTCGCAGAGAAAGAGCCTCGCCAGGCCAGCGCCAACGATCAGCCGAAGTTTACTTGTTCATGCACGGTGAAGCAGGCTTTGCCGAACGTCCAAAAGGTCATGACCCATGCCGTGCACACGTGCCCTCTCTGCACGAGTCGCTCAATGGCGCGGCTCAGACGATGCGGGACGTCACCGCGGGTGCGCTCCCAACGTCGACTCGTAGGGCAATCCGATCGGGAGAATAGCCCATCGAGACATCGGCATGGCCGCCTGCACACAAGGCCTGCCGCCGTCGGCGTGGTACGTTTGTCGGTAACATGGTCGCTGTTCCTGCGAAGCTCGTCACCATCATCGTTCCGTTTCAGTCGCGCTCGATCGTCGAGGGGCGTCTGAAGGCGATCGGCGTCAGCGGATTCAGCGCGGTCAGCGTCGAGGGCTCGGGGGCGCATGGCGTGAAGAAGGCTGGCTTCATCGATGCGGCGAACATCCAATTCACCATCGTCACCAACGCGCAACACAGCGAAACGCTGCTGACTTGGGTCGAGAAAGAGCTCTCGGTGCATCAAGCGTGCATCGCCTTCGCCGCCGACGTCGTCGCGGTGCCGGCGAAGCATTTTCAGTAGTCCCACTTCCCCCGCGCTCCGCGATCATCAACGCAAAAACGACGGGAGCGCGCCCGATTTCGAGCGCGCTCCGTCGCCACCTGGACCCCGAGAGCTCTCCGGCCCGAGACGGGATCAGCGGAAATAAGACTTCACCGAGCTATCGGTGAGCACTCGGAACGATCGCACGTTCATCAGGACCGAGCCCGCAGTCACGGCGAGGGTCAGCAGGATGCCGAGCGACCACTCGTGAAAAAAAGCCATTCCGAGCTTGGCTCCGCCGAGCAATCCGAGGCCCGCCGAGAGCGCTGACGAGAAGACGAGGATGCTTCGCGTGAGCGACGAGCGCGCTAGAAGCCGGCGGCCCAAGAAGAACGTGAACGCGAGGCTGAAGAGTGTGGTGGCACCCGTCAGAACGAGCGAGATGATCCCGATGCCGCTCTGGAGGAGCGAAATGAGCCCCGCGAAGAGCGTGAAGCCGTACCAGCCGTTCGTGAGCGTTTCGATTCGTTCTTTGGCACTCATGGCGATTCTCTCCGGGGGCTTTGGAAATGCGAGCCTAGCGCGGTTTCCGACTTCTGCCACCCCGTCTTGAAGGGCAGCCGAGTCGGCTACGACCAACGTCCCAATTCTCTGACCTGCGTGCCGAGGCCGCTACCCAAGCGCCTGATTCGAGAGCAAGACTCGGAGTGTCGAGACGGGTGCCAGGGGCTAGGTTCGTCTCGTGACCATGAAGGCCACTCGAAAGTGAGCGAGAAGATGCACGCGAGACAACACGCGAGCCGATTCGGGGAGCGGGTCTCCGCCTCGAAGCAAGCGCTGGCCGCAGCGGTCGAGCGCGACCCGCGGTGGGCGGCAGTGAAGCGCCGTGATCCTAAGGCTGATGAAACGTTTTTCTATTCTGTGAAGACGACCGATGTGTACTGCCGTCCATCGTGTGCGGCGCGCCCGCCCAGGCCTGAGAATGTCGCCTTTCACGCGAGCGTGGGCGACGCGGAGCGCGCGGGTTTCCGAGCGTGCAAGCGTTGCAAGCCCGACCAGCCGCCGCTCGAACAGCGACGAGCGACGCAGGTCGCCGCGCTCTGTCGACTCATCGAGAACCGTGACGAGCTCCCCACCCTCGACGACTTGGCGGCTCACGCAGGCCTCAGCGTCTTCCACGTCCACCGCCTCTTCAAAAGCGTGACCGGGGTGACTCCCAGAGCGTATGCCGCCGCGCACCGGGCCGACCGCGTTCGCGAAGAGCTGTCGACCCGCAGCCGCGTGACCGATGCGATCTACGAGGCGGGGTTTCGATCGTCGGGGCGCTTCTACGAGGAATCGGGGCCGCGCCTCGGAATGACGCCTTCCGAGTATCGGGCAGGAGGCAGAGACCTCTCCATTCGCTTCGCGATCGGCGAGTGCTCGCTCGGAGCGATTTTGGTCGCTGCGACGCCGCGCGGGGTGTGCGCGATCTGGCTCGGCGACGATCCCGAGGAGCTCGCCCACGATCTTGAGCGCCGCTTTCCGCGCGCAGAGCTTCTCGGCGCCGACGCATCGTTCGAGAAGCTCGTTGCCGAGGTCGTCGGTCTCGTGGAGGAGCCTCGCCTCGGCACGACACTTCCTCTCGATATCCGCGGCACCGCATTTCAAGAGCGGGTGTGGAAAGCGCTGCGCGAGATCCCGCTCGGCTCGACGGCGAGCTACTCGGAAATCGCTCGCGCGATCGGCGCCGCGAGCTCGGCGCGCGCGGTCGCGGGCGCATGCGCGGCGAATCCCATCGCGATCGTCATCCCTTGCCATCGAGTCGTACGCACCAACGGCGATCTCTCGGGGTATCGTTGGGGTGTCGAGCGCAAGCGTCGGCTCCTCGCGCGCGAAGGGCAACCGTGAGGCTCGGGCCGAGTCGCTCCGGAGGGGCGGAATGGGCGGACAACTGACATTGGGCTTCGCCGCCTCACCGGACGACGACGTCCCGGTTCATTCGCTCGGAGAAGCCGCGCGGCATCTCCGCGGCTTCGCGCTCGCGCGCGTCCCTCGGCTTCTCCACGATCTCGACGCGGTCGTCTCACGAGCGCCGTTTCGCCACATGGTGACGCCGGGTGGTTTTCGCATGTCAGTTGCGATGACGAGCTGTGGCGCTCTCGGGTGGGTCTCCGATCGGATGGGCTATCGATACGATTCGGTCGATTCCGTGAGTGGGCTGCGTTGGCCGGCGATGCCCGTCTCGTTTCGAGAGCTCGCAGTCGACGCCGCAGCCCAGTCCGGATTTTCGGGCTTCGCTCCAGATGCTTGCCTCATCAACCGATACGAGCCCGGAGCTCGGATGACGCTGCACCAGGACAAGAACGAGCGCGATTTCAATGCTCCAATCGTGTCGGTTTCGTTGGGGTTGCCCGCAACGTTCCTCTTCGGCGGACATACCCGCCGAGAGAGACCCGAGCTCGTCGCTCTCGATCATGGCGATGTCGTCGTTTGGGGCGGAGTCGATC
>JAYUUB010000247.1:0-3123 GCA_043755175.1 Polyangiaceae bacterium
GCCAACCGGCGCCGCGGGCGCTGGCGCTAAGAAGGCAATGGCCCTAACTGCCAATGGCATGGCCGCACCGATGCTCGCTGGCATGCTAAGTGGCTATTGCGTGCTCGATGTTCTTGAGTCTGCCGCACCGCCGGCGGCCGGTGCTGCTACGCTCAAAGCAGGCTTTACGTCGGTTACGACGACTGTCACCATTGCCGGTGGCGCACTGCTATCCGCTGCACTCGGACCCATGGCGACAACGCCTCGCCAGGTCTCTTTCACCATCGGCGGCGCAGTCCCAGCACAACGTCCCGCGTCGGCTAGCATCACAGGTACGACGCTCGCAGGCGCACAAGCGGAGACCGTGGCACTCCCTGCCGGTGGACTCGCGACCTCGGTGCAGTGCTTCGCTACGATCACGCAAATCGACTTCCCCGCAGGCACGGGGGTGCAAGCCACCATAAGCATCGGTACGTCGACCACGCTCGGCTTGCCGTCGAAGGCCAAGATGCGACTAGGCACTAGCGTTCCGTTGGTTCGCGAGTTTGTTGACCTCGTCGCGCCCGCCACCGCTGGTACCGCGGTCAACAACTTCATCGCCGCGCCCTATGGTGGATATGTCGCCGATGCGTCGGTGGCTCCGAACGGTGCGCGCAACTACCTCGCGTACTACGAAAGCGCACCCTAATGAACGACCGACAACGCGACTACAACTGGAGCACGGTCGGCGCTGCGTCCGTATGCGTGACGACGAGCGGGACGATGATCGGCGCGGTGGCCAGCATCGATGGCCGCCACGTGTGGACGACGCTCGACGGCAGGATCGGCGAGTGCTCGTCGGTGGCAGACGCGAAGCGGGCGCTCGAGAAGGTGGTTGCGGAGCAATGGGCGAAGTCTTGATCGTCCAGGACTCGCGCGAGCAGAAACCTTGGACCTTCCCCGGCCTCACTGTCGAGGTGCGCAAACTCGAAGCCGGTGACTACTCGGTCGCCGGTCTCGAGAGTCGGGTCGCCATCGAGCGCAAGAGCGTAGCCGACCTCGTTTCGACGCTCACTTTCGGGCGCGAACGCTTCGAGAGGGAGCTTGTGAAGTTGGCCACCTACGAGCGCGCTTGCATCATCGTCGAAGGCGACCTCGAGGAAATCATCGAATGGCGGTACCGGTCGAAGGTGTCGCCCGCGTGTCTCGTGGGCTCGTGCGCTTCATTTTGGGCGCGCCATCGCATCACCACCGTTTTCGCGGGCTCGGTCCGCAACGCGGAGATTCTGGCCAGGGCGTTCCTCGTGAAGGCAGAGAAACATCTCGGAGTGGCGAGCGCGGCGTGATGGCTTGTTCGGAATTTCCGTGGAAGCTCGGCGCATCTCCCCGAAGGGGGATTCTCCCCCGTCGGGAAGCTCGGCACATCTCAGGAAATCGCCAGCGGCGATAACCTGATTCATGAGCGATTCCGACATTCGCTCCACCGTGGAGCGGGGCGCACCGCCGACGTCGTTACAGTGAGTCGGGAGCTGGCTAGGCACGTGGGGTGTACCCACGGTTTTGTGGCCAAGGTTCTCGGCGCGAATCTCATGCTTCCTATGAAGCATGATGTAGCCGCCGCCTGCGATCCACGACTGGCCAAGAGGGAATTGCGTCGTGGAAACTACCCTCGCTGGGGGTAGTCGCAACGCCTTCGGGTTCCGGATGCCCTCGAACCCTGTCGCTACCGAATCCCCTACGGCCTCGGCAAGGAACCGGAGATGATCCGCAAGGTGCTGCGGTTGGTGCATGGGGACGTGAAGGCTGCAGCGTTCACCGCGGCTGAACTATCCCAGGTAGGCGGCAACGGAGCGAATCAACACAGTGAGAAGAGCAACCATGACAATGGTAAGGGTAGCTCATACGGCAACAACGCCGACTACCTAGCCGCTCGTCGATGTGCTCCCACCACGCTCGACCATCTTCGAACGAGAGGCGCCACTCGCCACGGTGTGCTCTGAGCATGCCTCCATGTCGACGCCGGCGAGGTCGAGTTGTGTGGGTCGCGAAAGAAAGATCGGCGGATGGGGTTGCGCTGAGAGACAGCGTGTGTACAATGTATCTCGTAGGGACAACGTAGTGACGCGGACCAACGCGTTCTAGGCTCTCCCTCGATGAAGGAAGGTATGTTGCACGTACGAGTCGACGAACGAGATCGCGAGCGATTGGCGGCGCTGGCGGCTCACCTAGAGCTGACCGAGTCTGCAGTGATTCGGCGCCTCATCAAGGAAGCCGCAGAGGCTCTCGCCGCAGAGCCGACGACGAACTGAAAGAAGGCCGCGCGATGAGACCGCGCACGGGAACGCTACAACTTCGCAAGCGTGCCGGCCGTCTCGTTTGGCACTCGCAGCAGACAGTGGACCAGCCCGACGGGAGCACGAAGCGCGTGTGGTACTCGCTCGAGACGGAAGATCGGGCCGTGGCAAAGCGGAAGCGCGACCGTCTCACGAAGGCACTGGCAAGCCCCCAGGTCGACGCGGCGGAAGTTGCAGCCGTCGCTAGCTCCGAGGAGACGTTGGGCGCGTACGCGGCCGTTTGGAGCCAACGCCGCAAGCTCCGCGGCATCGTCAGTGCGATCGATGAAGAGCGGAACCTCGCGATCCATGTGCTGCCCACCCTCGGCTCGATGGCGCTCTCGCAGGTGAAGCCGTCGCAGATCCGAAGCGTCCTTCTCACGTCAAAGGACACCGGGCTTTCCAATGAGACCGTGCGGAAGATCCGCGGCGCGTTGAAGCGCGTCTACGACTCCGCCTTGGTCGACCACGAAGAGAACGTGAAGATCAATCCCGTCGACTCCGTGAAGGTGAAGACGCTCGAGCTCCCGAACGAGGGGCGGAAGGAGCGCGACATCGTCACCGACGAAGAGTTCGGCGCTCTCATGATCTGCCCCGTCATCGATCGCGAGCTGAAGATGCTTTCGCTCATGTCTCGCGTCGTCGGCGGAGCCCGCACGGGCGATTTGAACCGGCTCTCGTGGACGATGCTGGACCTTCAAGGCTTCACGTCGTGCACGCTCCCTCGACACAAAACCGGCAAGCCGCAAGCGCTCGAAGTGCCCGAGACGATGCGCCACTTCGTTCGAGATTGGTGGGATCGCCAAGGTAGGCCAGTTGTCGGTCCGGTCTT
>JAYUUB010000248.1:0-63185 GCA_043755175.1 Polyangiaceae bacterium
GGTCGTAGAAGAAACCTCGTGGGTAGCATTCCAAATCAAGGACGACGAGAGCGGCGATCCGGTAGGCAACGTGAAGGTCGGAATCAAGCTGCCCAAGGCCGCGAAGTCGCCGCGCACGATACCGGCGAGCGGGAGCCTCGAATTCGACCCGTGCCCTTCCGGCTCTTGCGAGCTCGATGCAGACTTCGCGGGTCACGACGTCGGAACGACGCTCGAAGTGATCGGTTGGGGCGAGCCGAGCTTGAAGGAAGGACGCGGTGTGCCGTTCCCCAACCCTCGAAAGAGGCCCTATGCCCTCGCGCGCGTGGTTGCTCACCGAGTGAGCTCGCATGACACGCTGAAGTCGATCGCGGAGGCGGCCGGGCTCACGTGGGAGAAGCTCGCCCAATTCAACTTCGGGACGGACGATCCGAAGAAGGTCAACCAGGCGCTCCACTCCCAAGTGGGCTGCCGCAAGAAGACCCATGACCGACAGAACTACGTCTTCAGCGATCACGACGATCCCGGGCTCGTCTATGTGCCTCACAAGATCGACTTTCGCTCTCTCCGCACCGGTCAAACCCACACGCTCCGGGTTCGAAAGATTTTTCGACCGCAGCGTCCGTTCTTGTTTTCCTACTGAGCGGCCAGCATGAACATCGACCTCCCCCTGTGGTTGCTTGCCGACCGGAGCGAGCCGTGCATGGCCCATGCAAGGCGTGTGAACGAGGCAGTCGAATCGCGAGCTGAGCGCTGGACGGAGCGCGACCAATGAGGCCTCCCAACGAGGAATCCGTTCTCTTTCCCGTCCCCGGTCTCGACGCCGAGTCGCTCTATGCCAAGGGTGAGGCCGGAGATGGTGGGCTCTACCCGGTCGGCGCCAACGACTACTGGCATGGTGGCGTTCACCTTCGCTTCGAGACACCCCAGCCGCTCGTCGCTGTCCAGGACGGGGAGCTGCTCGCGTATCGGTTCGACGAAGAGCCCTCGGCGTTCGAGGTCGAGCAATACGTCAAAGATCACAAGAACGAGTCAAACTACTCGCGGAGCTTCGTGTTGCTCAAGCACAAGCACCTTACGCCGAAGGGCAAGGAGCTGGTCTTTTACGCGCTTTACATGCACCTCTGCTCCGCAAAGGAGATGAAGAGCCTGCCGCTGCCTCAGATGTTCCAAAAACGCTGGAAGGTCATCGGCTCGGCCGTCGGCGGCGCAGTCGACCTCCTTCTCGATCCGGCCGACTCCAAAAGCCAAGTAGGCCACGTGCCGAAAGACGGCTACCTATCGAATCTCGGCGAGACCGCCATCCACTACAAGGTCGGCTACCGAGGGAATCAACATTTCAAAGGGGTCGCACTCCTTCCGAAGGGCTTCGACAAGACACGGATCCAGGTCAAGAACGGCGCCAAATGGGATGCGGTGAAGATCGAAGTCCGCGATCCCGACGACAAGACCAAGCTCGTGGGCTACGTGCGAACGCTGACCCCAGAAGATCGCTGTGTTGCGAAGTTGAGGGTCACGAAGCTTCCGAAATGGAAGGCTCCCCCGGTCGATCCGCACCCCACGACGGGAAAAGAGGCGAAGCCACCTCCCCCTCCTCCGCCGAAGCATTGGTACGACGACGAGAAGCCAGACGAGACGATCTTCGACGGCTATTGGACCGTCGACTTCGAGACCCACAAGAAGGACGAAAAAGGGTCGACCGAGGTCACGTTCTGGGTCGAGGGCTACGTCGAAAAAGGCCGTTGTATCTCACTGACGTCGAGAGGCTTCGTCTTGGCGGGAGAGGGCATCAACGTCTACGAACGCCGTCCGGGCGAGGTGAAAGAAGGCAAAGAAGGGCCGCCCCGGTTCGTGCCCAAGGACTTTCTTCCCAAGGGTGGCCTCATCTCGTTCAAAGACCCAGCGAAGGTGAAAAACGGCGAGTACGTCGAGCTCGACAAGGGCGGGTACGTTCTCGTCGATACGACGACCGTGGTCGAGTACGAGGGAAACGTCCAACCCGTCTATGGTTCGGTGGAGACACCGCGCGCGCTCGTGAAGAAGGGCGAGACCGTCGGATATGCAGGTCCCTACCTTTTCGATCGCCATTGCGTTCACTTCGAGATCGTGACCGGCAAACAACTGGTTTCGGACGATGCGAAGAAGACGAAGCGAGAGGTGAACGAGTCGGTGTGCGAGAACGCCGCTGGAGATGAATGGGGCTGGCCGCTCACCGTATGGATCGACAAGGGCGCCACCTTCAAGAAGAAGAAGGAAACGAAGAAGGGCTCTGCCCCCGCGACGAATCCGCCCATTGCCGTCGATTGGCGAGCTGGTTCGATTCTCCGCATCCTCGACACCGAAACGACCCCGAGCGCAAAGGATCTCAAAGAACGTTATTACAAGATGACCCGGGCGGGCGTCATGGGTTGGGTGGAGACGAAGGCGTTGGAGGCGAAGGCGCGCATCGCGCCAGCTCCCGCCGCTGCGCCCGCCGATGACAAGGCGGCCAGTGCTCCCGAGGAGGAGGAGGAGGATGTCGACGTGCCCCTCGGCCACGCCTCGGTCAAGACGGAGATCTCCGGCCTTTGGCTTCAATGTCCTTCAGTCGTGCCGTCTGACATCGCTAAGCCGGTCGACCTAGCGTTGAAGATACCGGCGAACAAAGATGTCGTCGTCGTCGCCGAGACGCACTACCTGCGCTGTCGCTTTCCGGACATCGAGGTCGAAAAGACCGCGGAGGGGTATGTCGATCCCGATGCCGTCCAGAAAGGCGCATTGGGCACTGCCGTTGCCGGACTGTTCAAAGCATGGCCCTCCAAAAGCGCCGAACCCGACCTCACCGACGGTTGCCCTTTGGCGGTTGGTAGCCCAGTGGTCGTTCTCCATGCGGGTAGCAAGTCGAAGGGGAAGACCACCTATTCGAAGATTCGTTACAAGTACACAACGAAGCAGACCTTCGAAGGATGGCTCGACGCGAGGCACGTCGAGGCGCTTCCCGCTGACAAAGAGGCCCCCGCCGAGCGAAGGTGCGAGCTCAGAGACAAGGTCGCAGGCCTCTTCACGTCACCGCCCGCGAGCCTGAATCAGAAGCTCGACGTGAAGCACGCCTTCGAGCCCAAAACCTCCGGGGTCATCCTCGAGGACTCGAAGCGCTTCTCGCGGATCGTTCACAAGCTCGACGGCGAGAAGATCGGCTGGTCCGCTCTTTCACCCAACGGAAGATCGGGACGCTATCAGACCCGCGCGACGTTCGGAGGCGATCTCCTCGACGACGCAGCGTACTTCGACAACGTTGGAGCCCCCCTCAAAGTCACGTCCCTCCTCACCGACAACCCCAACGCCTCGACGATCACGTTCGAAGAAGACGCCGGCACGAGCACCGAGACGATGAGGATTCGGTTGGACAACTGGATCGACCAAGTCGTTCAGCGGCGATGGCTCGACGTCGGTGACCAGCGCTACATCGAGATCGACCCCAAGGACGGCCCCAACCTCGGGAAGGTACACCTCTTGTCGCCTTATGACTGGCCGGGCTGGATGGTTCTCGAAGAGGACAAGACGAAGGAGTTCAGTAAGAACGGCTTTTGCGATGTGCCCGATCTCCTCGAGCTCGTGCAGAAGGCCCTCGAACACGCGAGCCACAAGGTCACGCACGAGCGCGTCGTCGAAGCTTCCAAGGCCCACACGCTCACCGTGGTGAGGATCAAGCAAGCTTTCGCGGACCAAGGGATTGCCCGCCAGCTCCGAAGGATGTCGTGCCTGCACCCCACCGAATGGGACGGTGACGCTGACGACGAGCTCGGCAAATACGATGAATTGAAGGAGCGATGCGGCCTCAGCGATCAGGCGCACAAGCAAACCTTGGAGCACATCAAGAAGCTGCAGTTCTGGCTCGAGCTGAAAGGTCGGTGCCCGGAGCTGCCGGACGCCAACGCCGTCTGGCACTATCACCCGATCGGGTTCCTGGAAAATCTGCGCGGCTTCATCGGCGTGAACGAAGCTCAGCTGAAGGAGATCGTCCCGAAAGCCGGGACCCCTGACATCAAACAGCTCCTCCCTCATCTGAACGCGATGATGTTCAAGTACGGGCTCAACACCCGTCGTCGCCAGGCCCACTTTCTCGCTCAGTGCGCGCACGAATCTTTCAACTTCAGCGCCTCGAAGGAAGGTGGTTCGGACGAAGTCTTCGAGAAAAACTACGGCTATCGAGGTGACCTATCGAATTTCATCGCGGGCGACGGAAAGCGCTTTCCCGGGCGCGGTCTCATTCAGATGACCGGGCGCCTCAAGTACATGCGCTACGGCGCTTTCGTCGCCGAGAATTTCGCCGACACACCAGGTGCCGGCACCAAGGGCCCAGTGGGGGTCGAGCAGTACCCCTATCGATGCGACAGCGCGGGGTGGGTTTGGATGTACGATAAACCCCGGGACTCGAATTCCTTTGCGGACGTCGATGACTTCGAGGGGCTCAGCAAGAACGTCAACGGCGGCTACAACGATTTGGACCGCCGTGCGGGATTTCTGCTCCGTGCGAAGAAGGTCTTGATGGGCTGAGCTCTGCGTGGCGTCCTAATTGATTTCGACGGCCCCGCCGCGGATGCGGTTCGTTCCGCTTGCGGTCGACGAAACGTAAGCGCCTTGGATCAAGATCTTCCCCGACTTGGTCAGGGTGATGCTCGCCTTTCCACAACGGAGCACGAGCTCGTTGGCGGCTTCGACGACGACACGTTTCTCGTCGGCAGTGACCTCGATGGGAGCACCGCTCGGCAATGCGACGGAATGAACGGTCGAAGTGCGAGCCACGGGCGAGGTCGGCTCCATGAGCCCAATGATGAGAGGACGCGTGGGGTCTTGCTCCTCGAACATCAGCGCCACCTCGCGGCCCACGGTTGCAGCGCCGAGCGGCACCATGCTCCTCGCCGTCACGGAGCTCGATAGCCCCGTCCAGAGAACCTTGGGCGGCTCGGTCTCCAAGAGACGGCCCACGACCATCCCCGCGATGCGAGCAGGAAGCGGCGAAGGGGCCTCCTTCGACGAGGTCTCTTCGCGCGCGAGCTCCACGAGCTCGAGGAGGCGCTCGGTCGCGTCGATCGCGTCGACTTCCTCGGCGGCGCCCTCCGACTCCGACGAAGTCAGGATCAGCTCTTCTGGATCTTCCTCGTGCTTACGCATCATTCCTCGATTCAGTCCGGTGCCTCAGCGAAGCTGGGTCCACAACACGACGAGGCATCCGACGATCAACACGGCGGACACCCACCAAATCCACGCGGAGCTTCGGCGCTCCGAGCCAGCGACCGTTTTTGCCAAGCTCTCGCTCGACTCGGCGACCGTCGCGGACAGCGTTCGCTTCGCGGCCGGAGAGTCGGGTGCCGTTCGCGCGTCCGTCGTGAGCGCTCGTTTCGCGGCGGGAGAGGCGGGCGCCGTCGGCGCTTCGATGATCACCGTGCCGCTCGATGCAGGAGTGCCAGGGCTTGGCGCGCTCGATCCCGTGGGAAGCTCTGCTGACGTTCCTCGGGACGGCTCACCTGCAGGAGGACGTGCCTGACCGCCCTCCAGAATCACCGTCGCCGCGGCAGCCACCGGAAAGGGCTCGGCGCTGGCTTCGCGCCGCTCCGTCGATTTGACCGAGTGAGGCGAGCGAGTCTTTGAAATGAGCGGCGGCGCGAGCTTGATGGGCGTCGCCGATGTCGCAGGCTCCGCGGCGATCGCCTTCTTCTGACCGGAGCCCGTCGTGGTGGACGGATCGTCGAAAGCGAGCGGCACGGCCGCGGCTTCGAACACGGAGGCTTCGAGGGCCACGTCGGGCGCTAGGCGCGTGAGCGTCGCGAACACCTCGCGGAGATCTTCGGGCCGATGGTCGGGATTGCGCTGGAGCATTCGAAAGACGAGATCCGCAAGCTCTGCTGGAATCGACGGGTCGACCGCATCGAGGCGCGGGAACACGCCGGTGATGAGCTTGGCGAACACTTCTTCGAGCACTGGCGCTCGCGTGAGAAGCGTCCCAGTGAGCGTCTCGTACAAGATGATTCCGAGCGACCAGATGTCGGAGCGGTGGTCGATTCCTTTTTCTCCGAAGGCCTGCTCCGGTGACATGTAATAGGGCGTTCCGATCATCGTGCCGGTCTTGGTGAGCACGCTGGTTTCGGCGAGCGCGCCGTCTTTGCTCAGCTTCGCGATCCCGAAGTCGAGCACCTTGACGAACGGGCTCTCGGACAGGAGAAAAATGTTGTCGGGCTTGAGATCGCGATGCACGAGACCGATCGCGTGGGCGGCGCCGACGGCCGACACGACGCAGACGAAGATACCCGCCGTCTCTTCGACGGAGAGCTTTCCTTCTTGGGCGAGGTACTCCTTGAGCGAGAGACCTCGGAGCACCTCCATGGCGATCACCGGCGCCGTGTCGAACATGAAGCTTCCGCGAATGCGAATGATGTTCGGATGATCGAGCGCCATGGTGGCGCGCGCCTCTCGCACGAAGCGGCGACGAAGCACGTCCTGCGTCGCTTGCTCGATGTGCATGACCTTGAGAGCGACTTCTTCCCCGGTGTCGACCTGACGAGCGAGGTACACCACGCCCATGCCGCCCGAGCCCAACTTCGAGACGATTTCGAAGTCGCTGATGCGTTCGGGAAGGGGCGGGGTAGTGGTCATTTGTGGAACGGATTCTCGGTGACGATCCCACCCATCGAGGTGGGAGCGGAGGTCGGTGGTGCTGCGGCGCTGGCCGATGATTTGTTCGTCAGGTGCCCAGATGCCACGGCTGCGGCAAGGGTTGCATGAGGTGCTGCGACTGGCGGGCTCGCAGCGGGCGCGTCTGCAGATGCAGCTCCAGGTCCCTCTTCGGACGACGCTGCAGACGACGCTGCGGGGGCGGAGGCTACGGGCGACTGGAGGGTCCTTGCGCTCTCGGTGCCAGTCGATCCAGTGGTCGCCGGAGGCGCCGATGAACCGGTCTCCATCGACGACGCGATCGGGGTCGATCGTTGGGAGGTCGCTCTGTCGTGTTTACCGAGCACCACCGCCACCGTGACCAAAGCGAGGAGCACAGCTGCCCCCAGAGCGAAGAGCGCAGGTGGAAACCGCTTCCTCGCTTCCACCGAGGACGTGCTCGTCACCCCGCCCGAGGAGAGACCGCCCGAGGAGAGACCGCCCGCGGAGAGACCGCCCGAGGAGAGACCGGCGGAAGCGCGGTCGCCGGAGGTGGACGCGTCGAAAGGCCCGCTCGATGTGTCGCCGGAGGAAGCTCCGTCGTCGGTGGTCCTCAGCACGTCGGCCTCGCCAAAGTCGGCGATACCCACGCTGCCGAGGCGGTCGAGCACCTCTTTGACCTCGCGGAGATCGGCAGGGCGATCTTTGGCGGCATACGAAAGCATCTTGTCGACCATCGCCGTGAGCTCCGCGGGCGCGGATGGCGCGACCACGGCGAGCTTCGGAATGGACTGAGTCATGATGATCTTGAGGATCTGACCGAGGTTGTCCGCTTTGGTCGGAAGCGTTCCCGTGAGGCAGCGAAACATCACGATGCCGAGAGACCAGATGTCGCAGCGGTGGTCGATCTTCTTCTCGCCGAAGGCCTGTTCCGGCGACATGTAATAGGGCGTTCCGAGCATGGCCCCCGTCGCGGTGAGCGCGCCGGTTTGACTCCCGTCTTCGGTGTTGCCAACCTTGGCGATCCCGAAGTCGAGGACCTTCACGTCGGTGCCGTCGGGCGTCTCCACGAGGAAGATGTTGTCCGGCTTCAGATCGCGGTGAACGACCCCTTGGGTGTGCGCAGTCCCGACGGCGCTCACGACGCGCCCCATCACGGCGATGGTCTCTTGGGCGCTCAGCTTGCCGTCGCGATTCAGCTTGGCCTCGAGCGACTCGCCCACGAGAAGCTCCATCACCATCGCCGGAACGCCATCTTCGAGCTCGATGACATCGTGGATCTGCACGACGTTCGGATGGCTCACCGCACACGCGGCACGCGCCTCGCGCATGAAGCGCCGCTTCGTCGACTCGTTCCCAGCTTCGGCCGCACCGAGGAGAAACTTGAGCGCCACGCGTTTGCGCGTCACGATCTGCTCTGCCGCCCACACCTCGCCCATGCCGCCTTTTCCGAGGAAGTGCAGAAGCCGATAGCGGCTACCGACCAGGGCGTTGGGTTCGAGAGTGAGAGGCATCGTTCAGAAGTGGACCGTGTGGCTGGTGCTCACGACCCAACCCGTGGTCCCGCCTTGATAGGCAGGGAATTGGGGGGCGGGACGTGCTGCAAAATAGGTGATGACGCCGGCCGTGCCCAGGCCGCCCACGATGCTCGTCCAAAACCACCATTGTTTGGCGACCTCGAGCTTGGTCTTCGGGAGCACGGCTTTGATCTTGGTCTCCTCGCCGGGGCGAATGGTCACGGTGGTCCGGTAGGGATCGTACCCTTCCTTCTGCACGAGGATCGGATAAGTCCCCGCGGGACGCAGCACGTCGACTGGCACGGGTCCGACATCGGTCTCGTTGACGCGCACGATGGCGCCAGGCACCGCAGCCGTGATCTTCAGCGTGGCCGGCAGCTTCTCGAGCTCGAATGCGAGGTCGACCGACGAGCCTGGAAGGAGGGTCTTGTTGACCACGGCATCGGTGAAGCCTTTGCGCGACAGCACGAAGACGTGATTGCCCGGATCGAGCACGAGCTCGAACTTGTCGCCTGGTACCATTTTCCCAGCGCCGGCAGGCTCGATGCCCGCGGCGAACGGTCGACCTTCGCCCAGCGATCCGATGGGTCGGCCGTCGACTGCGATCGTGACCTCCCTCGGAACGACTGTCACCTTTGCGTGGACGATGAGGCCCTCGGCCTCGCCGAGGTAGCTCTTCGCGTCCTGCGCGCTCGTCGCCGACAGAACGTGACCGCCGGCCTTTTCGTTCTCGGAGAGCGCACGCGCGAGGGATCGACGCGCGCGCACGTACCGACCGAGGGCTCGCTCGCACGCGCCGACATTGAGGCTCGTGATGGCGTTCGGGATCATCGCGTACGATTGCTCGAAGGAGCTCAGCGCCTCGGCCCATTGAAACTTCTGCACCGACGCGACACCTTCGTTGAAGAGCTTACTCGCCTGCTCCGTCTTCGCATCGTCAGTCGCCGCGGCGGCGGGCGGCGAAGGAACCTTGGGCTGTGCGTGGGCCAAAGGCGCCTGAAGAGCGAGCGCCACGAGGGACGTCGCGAAGGCGAGAGGAGCATGGTCGAAGCGATTCATTGGGCATCCTTCGCGCATCGAAATCCCACGAACGGTAGCTTGAGGGTCGAAGGCGCCGAGCGCCTGAAGAAGCTGTGCGTATTGTAGGTGACCGAGACCCAGCTCCCGCCTTTGAGCACGCCGAGCGCCGGATCGTCGACGCATCGGGGTGAGCTCTTGAGTGCGACGACTGGCCCCCAGCAGGTCGGATCTGCAAAGGCTGCGAAGTCGTCAGCGACCCACTCCGCGAGGTTGCCTCCCATGTTGCGGAGCCCGAGCGGATTCAGATCGCTCTCCGACCCACCGGGCTGCGGGCCCACCGGATAGTCGTCGATCAGAATGCATTGCCGCGACCCCGTCGCATCCTTCAGGTCGGCGCGTGCGACGACGGCGGACGAGCAAATGGCGTCGCTCGATGCGTCGGTGCCGAGCTCGAATGGGTAGGGGCGCTCGAGCGAGCCGGCGCCGGCTGAGAGCTCCCATTCGGCTTCGGTCGGGAGTCTCTTGCCTTGCGCCGCGCACGCGGCTTCAGCCTCGGCACGATCGACGCAGCTCACGCTCATCGCCTCGTTGGCTCCGGGGACCAATGTGTAGGTGCAATACGGATGCGTTGGATCCATGACGATGGGAGGCGACAGGGTACCCACGAGCGGGCGCAGCGCGCCCACGGTCATTTCATCTGCGTCGATGAAGTACGGCATCACGTGCACGAGCTGCTCAGGCACCGGATCGAAGTCGGCTCCGAAAGGAACGTATTGTCTGGAGCCCAGAAGAAAGACGCCGCCCGGCACGCACACCATCTCCGACGGCGCCTCGCCCGCGCAGGGTTCGATTCCGTTTCCCCACGAGCCGGGTTTGGGCAGATCGGTGCCCGTCCCCGCAACCGCGCGAAGCCCCGACGACACGGATCCTGTTGCCGGATCGCAGCCCGACTTCGTGTCCAGGTCGGCGGGCTTTCCGAAGCAATCCATACCGAGCGTCAACTTCACGTCGAGCGGAGCCTTCTCGAGCGGAGGTAGCTCTCCGAGGTAATCGATGAGCGGCTCGCTCGGCGTGCCGTCAGATCCTGTGTTCTCGGCGCGAAAGAGGCGGGCTCGCACCCAACGCTTCGCGGTAGAAGCGACGACGCCGAAGGACAACGGAAGCTTCTCCCCGCCCTGGATGTCGAAGACTTCGGTGCATCGCACACAAGCGGCGCCAGATGCGTCGAGCACGTCGATGCGGATGCGATCGCCGAATTGGGGCAATGGCGCGTCGGTGCTCACGTGCACGATCCATTGCGGGCGCGGCTCTCTCTCACGATGGCACGCAGCAGCCAGAAGAAGGGCCAACGGGGCGAGGCGCCGGTTCATCACGGACCGTCTCCGTAGACGCAGCGGAAACCATAGCTGGGATCGGAGTCGACGAACTTGCGACGAACCGCCAAGGGCGCGTCGCCGAGAGCGAATTGCCATCCTGCACCGCGCGCCATGCGCCCGACCGCGGCAACGCAGACCGGATCCTTCAGGATCGCGAGAGGGCCTGACGACGCCCAACAGGGATCGTCGAGCTTGGCGATCGAGTCGAGGACGAGCTCAGCCACGCCGCCCGTCATGTCGACGATGCCGTCGCTGGTGACGTCGCCTGCGCAGGTCTGATCGCCCATGTGGCTTCCGACCGCCTCGGGCTGCAAAGGAAAGCATCCTCCCCCTGCGATCCTTGCGATGCTGGCCGAGCAGCAACTCGGCTCGACGTCACCCCAGGCAAAGAGTCGTCTTTTCCCTCGGCCCCGAGCCGCGTGCTCCCATTGCGCTTCCGACACCACGCGCCCTCCCTTCGCGGCGCACACCGCGTCGGCGACCTCGGGGGCAATGCATGTGACGGCGAGATCGCCGGACGCCGCCGGATCCCAAGAGCACTGTTTGTTCTTTCCTTGGTCGCGCGGCGTGGGGAGAGGTCCGGCATACCCGCCGACGAGCAACGCGCGAAGCTCTCCGACGGTCACCTCGTGGGTGTCGAGAAAGAACGGGGAGTGGTCGACGAGCTTCACCGGCGTGGCGTCGATTTCGAGCTCGTTTCGCGCGAGAAAGAGAGGATCGCCGAACACCGAAAGGCCGCCTGGAATGCACCGAGCGCCCTCGGGCGCTGCATGAAGACACGGTTCGACGGCTGCGCGCGACCACGTTCCGGCGACCGACGTGGCAACCGCCTCCATGGCGATCCCGCGAGAGGAGAGCGCATCGGGCTCCGCCGTGTCGATGCAGGTATGGCCTTCTTCGCCGCCGAGGCCGAAGCGTACCGGCTTGCCGAAGCAATCACCGTGCAGGACCACCGACGCATCGACGACGCCGGCCGCGCTGAACCTGAGCGTGACGAGACGATCGACGGTCAGCGGCGGAGGGGGATCGAGCACCGGATCCCCATCTTGCTGCCCCGGCGTCGAGTAGCCGGCACGGAAGGCGCGTAACCGAATCAGGACTTGGCCGTCGGTTGCGACGCCACCCGGAATGCCGAACGACAACGGCAGCGACGCCGCGCTTCCCACGCTGAAGAGACGTGAGCCGACGGGCTTCTTGTCCGAGGTGAAAACCTCGACGCGCACCGTGTCGACGGCCGCGTCATTGCTCAGATCGTCGCGCAGCTGTCCGGTCACGGGCATGTCGAGGTCGACGTGAACGACGAGCTGAGGTCGCGGAGGCTTCTCGGTGGTGCAGGATGCTCCGAGCGACGCAGCCAGAAGCGTCACCCCCAAGCGCGAGCGCCGACTCAGCACTCCGTGGCGCAGCGATAGTCGACGCACGAACCCCATAGGAAGAAGGCGTCTGCGGCCTCTGGATGGGACGCGACGCAGCCGGCGATGCAGTCGGCCCCCTTGCCTGCGGTGCTGCAGTCCTCGAAGCAGGCGTACGTGAGAAAACCTGGGCCCGTGGAAAGGAGCGCGGCGAAGGGATCTCCGCAGGTTACTTGGACGCAGGTCGTGCATGCGTCTCGGAGGGCGAGATCACACGTGGGCTTTTTGGTCACCGGATCTACGAAGTCGGAGGCACATTGAGAAATCGCGCAGGTCTGTTGCGCCAGGAGCGTCGCGACGCTGGCCGGGTGGGCGTCGTGGCAGGCCTGAAGGCATGGCTCGATCGGAACGACGTTCGAACACGCACCGACGCAATCGGTGAGCGCATCGCAATCGGCGTTTTGTCCGTCGAAGCAGGCGTCCCAGGTATCACAGCAATGCTTCCAGAAGCAGTCTCGGCACGGAGTCGGTGGATTGGGCCGAGCGACGCATTGCTGGTTGAGCGTCGCGGACGTCAGGTTGGTGGGCACCGAGCAGGTGGGGCAGGCGGCGCCGTCGCCGTAGAATCGGCAGGCAGCGACGGCCTGACGCTTCTTGATCGATTCGCTGGAGCTCTGTGCGGGCGCACACGCGGCGTCGCATGCCGGATCGGCGTTGCCCTTGGCGTCGACGGGACACGCGTAGAGGCAATCGAGGTAAGACGCACACGCGGGATCGCTCTGGCAATCGGCGAGCGCTGCCCCGCACGACGCCTTCACGCAGGTGCCGCACTCGCTCTTCTGGAAAGTGACGACGGCGCTTCCACCGCTCCCACCCGTGCCCTTGGTCTCCTCGGCGCCGCAGCCGAGGGTGGTCGTGAAGAAGCCCAACATGGCCATACAGGCGGAGACCCGTGCGACGAAGAGCCTCGAATGCGCAACTTGCGGCTCATTCATGCGTTCTTCTCTCAGGCTAGAGGCATCGAGTCTCGACGACAAGCACGACTTGGTGGTCTCGGCGCCCATCGGGTTGCAATGCGTATCGATGCAAGGCGTCTCCTTGCCCCAGCTATTTCACAGGCTTTTTCGCCCGCGAGGTCGCTCGCTTTGGGGTGAGCTGACGCTTGGGCGGGGAATGGGCGCTCTCGAATGCTTCACGCATGGCTCGGTAGGTGCGGTCGCCGAGCGCGCGCTTCCAGCCTGCGAGAAATACGGTGGCCGCAGCCTCCTTCTCATGATCGACGGTCTCCGGAAGCTCGACTCCTTGCTCGTCGTACTTGCGACCTGAACGATGGCGCGCATAGCGACGAGACCGCGTGTATCCCATCTGAATGAATTTGCGGACCATGTCCATGCCTACGAAGTCGCGGGCTCTTCGATAGGCGACGAACGCTTTCCACAAAGCAGCCGAGGAAGTGCGCGCGGTGGCCTGGGTCTGGAATCTCCAGAGGGGCAAAATCTCGCTTTTGTAGGGCTCGGCGATCAACACCCCCTGTTCGCCCTTGCCGATTCGGTAGAGCTCGGGATGAGCACGAAAATCCACGCCACGGTAAGCGTCGGCATAAGAGGCGCGAGGAGCGAACCCAATCAAACGGATGGGGCCACGCGCCGTGTCGACGTCGACCGCCTTCCCGCGCTGCGTAATGGCGATCTCCTCTTGCTCGGCCATCGCGCCGGCCACCGCGCGCACCTGCGCCATCAAGCGTCGCCAATTTTCCTCGCCGAGAACGCGTGCAACCTCCGATGGGCAGACGCTCGCGGGCGCTCGCTCGACGAGGAGCGAGCGAACGGTGCGCTTGATGAGGGCGTCGGTGATTCGGCGCGATCTCGATGAGGCGCGCTCTGCCATGGGGTCTAGCCTCGGCTTCGTGCGGATAAATCGTTTACTCTCGAGCCCGAGGCACCTTGTTCTTCCGCTTGTCGTACTCCTCATTGAGGATCTTCCCGGCAATCTCACGACCGCCGAGCCCGAAGGCCAGGGCGAGCGCGAGGCAGAGCGCACCGAGGAGCACCCCGAACGCAATGGCAATGAGCTGTGCGCCTACGCCGAGCTGCTGCACGGCGACCATGGCCGCGAAGCCGACGAGCACCGTATGCGCAATGGGCCCGAGCGCGCGGAGAAGACGATCGTCGGAGCGCGCGACCAGCTCGTCGACGCGTCGATGCGCCCACGCCCCCGCCCATAGACCTGCCCCGAGGACGATGAGGGCAGCCACCACGTGCGGGAGAAAGTCGACCAGGCGGTCGAGCATCGTCGAGAGGCTCGTGAGCTCGAGCGTCGAGAGCGCCTGCTTCAAGAACAGGAGCACGACGACCGCTCCGACGGCGAGCCCAGCGACATCGGCTGGGGTCTTGATCCCGCTCGTGCCGTGCTTGCCGAAGAGCTGATCTTCTTTCTCCGATTTGTCGCCCTCGCCCGTCTTCTCGAGACGCTGGAGCCCCTCTTCGACGACCTGACGTGATTCGTCTTCTTGCTTCTTTCCAGCGGCTTCGTCGCGGAACAGACCGAGGTGCGCGATGAACGAATTGAATCCCACCGCAGCGAGGAGACGCGAGGTCAGATTGCCGGCCACGCGCGCGAGCACGACGCCGAGGGCGAGAACGAGCGAGCCCACGAAGATCTTCGGGAGATAGCCATAGACGCGCTCGAGGGTTTGGCTCAGCGGGACGCTGATCTCGGCGAGCTCGAGGCGACCGACGGCGGCGATCGCGAATTGGAGAAATACGAAAACCATGACGACGGTGCCGACCGCGCCCGAGAGCGGATGCTCACGAACGACCGATCCGAAGCCGAGCCGCGAGACGACTCTATCGAGACCGATTTTCTGCAGAATGCCACTCACGACTGCGCGAAGTGCGCGCGCGACGAGCCAGCCGATGACGAGAAGAACGATCGCGCCGCCGACGCGCGGGAGATAAGCGGTAATCGTCGCCAAAGCCAACGAGAGCGGCCCTGCGAGCGCCGAGATCTGCAATGCCTCGAGCACCGGAATGGCGACCACGACGAGGACGAACCAATACGCGACATCGGCGAGCGTCGACGAGAACGGCTGTCGCTCGGAGACCCTCTTGCCCTTCTTCTTCGCTTCGCGAACATCGAGCTCGTCGAGATCGCCCGCGAGCTTCGAGACACGTTTCTCGAAGTCGACACGCTCGAGCACGGCGAGGACGATGCGGCGAATGGCCTTTGCCAAGAGGAAGCCGCCAATGCCGAACACGGCGGCTTTGAGCACGTTGGGAACGGCTCCGGCGATTTGGTTCAGGAACGTGACGAGCGGCTGGGTGACGGCGTCGATCTTCAGGTAGCCGAAGAAGGCGACGAAGACGAAGACGAGGAGGCCATAGTAAATGGCCTTGGCGACGAAGCGCTCTACGCGCGCGCCATGCTCACCGCCTGTTTCCATACCGACGAGCCTTGCGATCTTGTCGTCGATGGTCGTCTTTTGGAGCGCAGCGAAGATCAGGCTCTGCAAGATGAAGGCGATGAGCCAACCGCCGATCAGAATGCCGAGCGCGATTCCGAGGGTGGGCAATCGCTCCGAAAGCGTGCGAACGGTGTCTTGGATCCAAGGGGCTGCGAGCCAGTCGGTCATGTCGATCCTCAGCATGAAGGTGCGCAGCGCGGCCGCCGAAAACCGGCGTGCGGGCGGGCCCCTTCACACAAAGGGTAGGGCTCGGTCGATGGTGGGGGCCAAGTTATGAGAAACAGTGGCCGCATCTCCTTCGATCGGAGACGGGCACGTTCACGGTCCTCCCTCTCGGACCTGAACGTGGCCGCTATTTCACCGGCTCGATCGGATTCGAGCGCGCAGCATCAGCGCACCAATCAGATCTTCTTCGACGGGATCGCGCTCTTGGTATCCGAGCGAAAGATACCGCAAGAGCTCGGTGAAGGTCGGCCCCGCGGGTCTCACGGTGCCCGCTTCGCTGACGATCGAAAGCGTCTCGCCGTCATCGGCGAGCCCCAAAGCTCGTTCGCCCGCGCCGGATCCCCCGAGCGCGCTCGACCGCAACGCCGCAATGGGAAAGAGGCCCGCGGCGGCGCTCGCCCAATGGGGATCGTTTGCTTTCGCGACGAGATTCTTCTCACGTAAAAACCAGAGCGTGCCCTCGACGGCGCCAATCGCCACCTCGCGGTAGAGATCTCGTGGGTCGGACGGATCCGCAAAATCATAGGTCCGCACAAAGGCTTCGTACGCAGGCGAAACCGCGACGCGCGCGATCGTTTCGGGAGGCGAAAAAGCGCCGCGCCCGTCGACGCGACGAAGAACGCGATTCAGGCGTTGGGCCGCTGCTTCGATCGAGGCAGGGCCCGGGTCGAAGAGGCGCACCTCGATGCGGCGACCGTCTTCGAAGAGCGCTGCGACGAGCGCCGGCAAGATAGGCAGACCGAGCTCGGTCGACAAGAAGGTCGAGCCGCGGTGGGGTCGCAGGAGAGGCTCGGGATCGTCGTCATCGATCTCGATGGGCTCGGCTTCGGCGCTCTCGAACGTCTCGACGCCCCACTCGAGACCTTCTTCCCCGTCGCGAACGAAGTGGCGCTCGAGCGCGCCCTCCGAGAAGCGTGCGGCATCGTCGAGAAAGCCGTCGTCGGTGTAGACGAGCGAATAGACGACCGAGGCCGCGTCGAGCACCGCGTCACGAATGGCGACGCCCGGAGGCAGCTCGTCTTCGAAGAGCTCGGCCGCGTGCTCGAGCTCTTCGTAGGCTCCGCCTGGGAGGGCCTTCGCGCCGCTCCGATAGAATCCGACCGACCACCCCGGGAGCGCCCGAAGCTCGCTCACCGTGACCGACGGTCGAGGCACGTCCCAGCCGGCGAGCGCGACCGCGAATCCATGGGCGAGCGCGCGATCCGTCACCTGGACAGTGCGGAATAGGACAGCCGCGAAAGAGAGCGTCATCGGCCGGGCACGATAGCACCGTTGAGCTCCTGCTCCGGACGGGGCAGAACACACGCAGGCCCAGTAGAAAGAGAAGCTGCGAGCCCCTACCTCGCTGCTACCCTGTGCTCGCTCCCCCTACGCGCTGCTCGAAGCGCCCCACGGAAACCACCGATGAAACGTCTTCAGAGCCTTCGTGCGACGCGTCTCTTCGCTCTTCTTCCGACCGGCGTCTTCGTCGTCGCGGCGCTCGGCGCATCGGGCTGCGGCAGCGCGACCTACGTTCGTGGCGACGAGGTCGAGGGTTTCGACGACCAGACCATGGGCACGACGCTCGACAAGCGCGACATCGATCAGCTCCTGCACGAGAACCTGAAGGCGTTCACCGAATCGGGCACGGCCAAGCGCTGGATCAGCGAAGGCACGCGCCCCACGCTGACGATCTATCCGCTGGCGAACGAGACGAGCGAGCACATCGGAAGCCAGCTCGACGCCCTCCTCTCCGAGGTCGAGACGTACATGGTCAATGCGGGCTTCGTCCGCATGGTCTCGGTCGAGAGGCAGAAGCAGATGATCGCAGAGCTCGAGAAGCAACACGGCGGCGGCTTCGATCCCGCGCACATGGCCGAATACAACAAGCAGCTCGGCGCGCAGTTTTACATGACCGGCAAGGTCTACTCGTCGGATCAGAAGGCCGGCGGCGAGCGGCGCGTGCAGTACTTCATGTTCATGCAAGTCATCGACGTCGCGACCAGCGAGATCCTCTGGCAGAACAAGACCGAAGTCACGAAGGGCATCGCGAAGCTCTGATCCGATGAAACCCGAGGACCAGGCCTCCGGCACGCACGGCTCGCGGATCCTCACTCGCTCGACTGGGCTCGTGGGGCGTTCCATCGCGTTCGCCTTGGTTTGTAGTGCTTTCTCGCCAGCGCTCACGGGCTGTGCGGGCCACGAGAGCCGGGTACGAAGCTCGCTCGAGGCGCTCGATCGCGCGGCCCCCCAAGAAGCGATCGAGCATCTCGACGAAGAGATGGGCGTCGCGAAGGCAGGTCAGCTTCCGCCGAACCTCGAAGGCGACAACGCCCTTTTGCTCCTCGATCGCGCGAGCATTCAGATGTGGCTCGGGCAGTTTCCCGAGAGCTCGCGCGATTTCGGCGCGGCCGACAAAGCGATCGAGATCCTCGACATGCGCTCGAACGCGGCCGACGATCTCGGTCGCTATCTCTTCTCCGACAGCGTCGGTCGCTACCGCGCGCCGTCCTACGAGAAGCTGATGATCAACACCATGAACCTCGAGAGCTACCTCGCGCAAGGCAAGCTCGAAGACGCGAAGGTCGAAGCCCGACGCCTCGCCGTGTTGCAGAAGTTTCTCGAAGATCAGCAAGAAGAGACCACGCTGCTCGGCCTCGGAAGCTACCTCGCAGGCTTCGCGTTCGAGCAGGCCGGAAGCAAAGACGAAGCGCTCGTCTTCTACGACGATGCGCTCAAGTTCTCTGGCTACACCTCGCTCCGAGGCCCGCTCGCGTCGCTCACCGGCGGGACCTCGAGCTCGAAACGCATCACCGATCTGATCCAAGGCGAAAAGCCGTTGCCGCCTGTGAGCGTGACCGGTGAGTGCGACGTGCTCGTCGTCGTGAACGTCGGTCGCGTCCCGGAGAAAGAGCCGAAGCGCATCCCGATCGGCCTCGCGCTCACCCTCGTATCGGGCGCGCTCAGCCCCAACGATCGCGCGCGTGCGAACGAGCTCGCTGCGAAGGGTCTCGTCACGTGGGTGAATTTTCCTACGCTCGGACATGCACGGGGCACGTATTCAGAGCCGACGGTCATGCTTGACGGCGAATCGCGATCGGTCGAGCTCGCCGTCGACGTCGCCGAAGAAGCGCGCGCGGCTTACGAGAAGGCCGAGCCTGCGATCATCTTGAGCGCGATTACGAGGCTCCTCACGCGTGCCGTGGCAGGCGAGCTCACCGAGCTCGCCGCGAGCGGCGGCAACAAAGACGGTGGCGGCGGCGTCTTCGGCGTCCTCGCGGGTCTCGCGGCGACCGCAACGCTGACCATTCTCGACACCCCCGACACACGCTCGTGGACGACCCTCCCCTCGCACGTCGCCATCGGTCGCATGCGCGTGGGCGCCGGACGCCACACCATGCACATCTCGGTGCGCGGCATCGCCAAAGACATCCCCTTCGAAGCCCACCCCGGCGGCTGGGCCCTCCTCACCATGAGCGCGCTCCGCTAGTCGAAGGTGGCCAACCGCGTTGGTGCGTACGCCTCGTGTGTTGAACTCTGAAGGAGGCATCCATGCCATCAATCAACATTTTTGCCCTCGCGCGGTCGATCCAAATGCTGCTCGAGCACGAGACTCTCGTCCTCCAGGACTCCGACACGGTCGAGGCCGCCCTCGCGCATTTCATCGCTCGACCCAGCCTCGGTTTTTCGGATTGCCTTGTCCTCGAAGCCGCACACAAGGCTGGGCACAAGCCGCTCGGGAGCTTCGACAAGGCACTCACGAAGCTCGCCGACACGCAGAAACTGTAAGGACCACTGCGATTCGCCTGAGGCAACCATGCGACACCACGGGAAGCTTGCGAAAGATGGCTGACGCAATTCTGATCGCCGACCACGCGAGCGAATCAAGAAGGCCGCGGAGCGACGTTCAGCTTGAACCTCCCTCGTTTGGGGTGAGGTGCTGCCCAGCTGGCCGTTGGCAGACCGACGCTCGTCGGCCGCCACTACCCAATTGATGCAGGTGCAGCCATACCAACCCGGTACCAGCAGCCGCAGCGGCGCGCCGCGGTCGGGGTCGTGCCCGTTCCTGTCGGAACCGGTCGTCTCGCGACGCTCTCTGCTTGCCTTGGGTCCTGGCGCGGCGGCCCCGAATCGTAGCAAGCTGAGAGCGTGGAGAGCGACCATCCCCCCTTGCTCCGAGGGCTGACTTGGGAGGCTGCGAAGGCCGAGACGAGAGAGATTTCGCCGATTTTATTCGTATCCTCAAGCGTCATCGGGTGAGGTTTCTGGTGATCGGCGGGTACGCCATGGCACACCACGGCCTCGTACGCGCGACCAATGACGTAAGCGTGCTCATCGCGACAGACCACGCGAACACATCGCGTGTTCGCGCCGCGGCCGGTGAGTTCGTCGGTGTAGAGCGGAGCGAAAGTGCTCTGCGTCCGCCACGCGGGATGTCGACCTTGAAGGTACCATGATGCGTTGACGAGCTCCTGGCTCCAACCTTCCGACCTTCCTGTTCCGTCTGCCTCTCCCCTCCGAGCGGCGCACAGAGGTCGAGAGGAGAGAACATAAGATTGGAAGATCGGAAGCCCTGAGGAAGCAGAGCGGCGACGAAAAGCAAAAAGCCCCACCGCCGAAGCGGAGGGGCCTTTCGCCTTCTAGCGAAGGAGATTCGTTACTGAATCTTCTTCACGCCGTTGGTCTCGGCTTTCGCCTTCTTCTCGAGCACCACGAACTGCACGCGGCGGTTCTTGGCACGTCCGGCGTCGTTGTCGTTCGATTCGATGGGCACGTCTTGTCCGTAGCCCTTCGCCGTCATGCGGCCTGCGTCGATGCCGCGCTTGATCATCGACTTCATGACTGCGTCGGCGCGATCTTGCGACAGCTTCTGGTTCATGGGCTTGGCGCCCTTGTTGTCGGTGTGGCCCTGAACCTCGAGTTTGAGGATTTCGGGGTGCTCCTTCAACACGGTCGCGACCGCCTCGAGCAACGGATCGGAGACCTTCTTGATGGTCGCCTTGCCGGTGTCGAATTGGACCTGCTCGAGGATGATGATCTCCTTGTCGGTCACGCGGACGAGCTTGGGGCAGCCGCGCTTCGAGGGATCCTTGTCGTCGACGCCCTTCTCGTTCGGACAAGCGTCTTGGTCGTCACGGAAGCCGTCGCCGTCGGTGTCGGGCGGGCAGCCGTTCGTGGCCGGATCGTTCGTCTTCACGCCCGGGATCTCCGGGCAGGCATCGTCGGCGTCTGCGATTCCGTCGCCGTCCTTGTCGGCAGGCAGCGGGCAGCCGTTCTTCTTCGGATCGTCGCTCGGAACACCCGGCTCGGTCGGGCATGCATCGACGTCGTCGAGAATGCCGTCCTTGTCGGTGTCACGATCGGGGCAACCGTTCTTCTTCGGATCGTCGCTGGGCTTGCCGGGTGTGTCGGGGCAAGCGTCGACCTCGTCGAGGATCCCGTCTTTGTCGCGATCGCCGGGAGGCGGACAGCCGTTCTTCTTCGGATCGTCGTTCGCGACACCCTTCACGTCGGGGCACGCGTCGACCTTGTCTTTGATCCCGTCGCCGTCGCGATCGCCATCGGGCAGATCGATTTCGGGCGTGTAGAAGATGCTGAAGACGCCGCGGAAATCAGGCGTTCCGACGCCCGACGTGATGCCGGGGCCGACAGCGAGACCGATCTCGAGAGGAGAGACCGGGCGGTATTTCGCGCCGACGAGGGCTTCGGCGTTGGTCGATCGCTTCGCGGATTCGGTCAGCGTGACGCCGCCCGAGGTCTCGATGCCGATCTGGAAGTTTCGCTTCGTCCCGAGCAGCGCGCCGACGCCGGCACCCCAGTTGAACTGGTGGCCGAGCTTGACGTTGCCGAGGGTCGACGAGCTCTTCAACGTGGGGCCCGCCATGGCGCTCCAGATGAAGCGATCGGCGCGACCACCGAGCAAGAGGTGCGGCTGGCCACGAACCTTGCCGTCGGTCGTGAAAGCGGCGTCGGTGCCCGTGGGCAACCAGACGTAGCCGCCGACGCCGATCTGGAAGGGATCGTGGTAGTCGCCGAAGAGTCGAACGCGGGCGCCGAGGCGCAGATCGCCGATGCCGGCCTTGTTGGGCGAGGTGAAGCTGAACGTGCCGCCCTTCACTGCGCCGTCGCCCCTGTTGAGGAGCGTGAACGGCATGTCGGCGTTGATCGCGAGGCGATGAAAGAGCGACAAGTTCACTGCCAGATGCAAGAACATCTGGTGCTCGACGATGGCGCCGAGCTTCTTGCCCTGTCCGTCGACGAGGACGAGAGGGTTGTGGGCGTAATCGAGAACGACTCCGCCGTGGAAAGTGGCCTTTCCAGCGGCGTACGGCGACGGCACGCCGAAGAAGCGGTCACCAGGCACCGACGGATTGAACTTGGGCAGATCGACATTCTGCGCTGTCTGCGCCTCTGCCGTTCTCGGGCAAGCGACCAACCCAACGGCTGCGAGTGGCGCGAGCGCCGCAGAAATGGCTGCTACACGACGTATCCAACGACCGGCCTGCATTCGATTCTCCTTCAATGAAGCTCTCGAGCCCTGCGGAGCTGGGAGCGCCGCACGAAGCTTCGACAGTCCTGGCGTTCCAGGCCCATCGAGACATGAGCGGCCCTTAACCCAACGAAGCCCCCGCGTGCACCCCCGGAGCGCTCATTGGAGACCCGAGGCGACGAACCATCCTATTTGGGCCCTCCCAAGCGGGCCAATATTCGAGCTGGGAACGGAAATTCGGTACCGGACCTTTACCGTTCACCCAGCCATTCCTCTTCGTTTTCCTTTCTTTTCGAGGCTGCGAAACAGGTTTCGCAGCCTTCGAGCGAGCTCTTCGTCCTTCCGGGGCTTGGGGCCGAGCCCGCAGCGTCGGAGCGGCAGTGCACGAAGAGGGCCGGTGCGCGCGTCGCACATTTCAGGGGATCGAGCGGGTCGAGCTTCGAAATGGCGGTCTCCAAGCCTCAACGGATTGCGGCCTACCGACCTCAGCCGGGTGTGCTAACTCGCTCCGATGAGCCACGACGGTCTTCGCCTGGAGCATCCCTACGGCGCGTTCCTCCATCTGATGGAGAAGCCTGCGCGCTACACCGGTGGCGAAGTGGGCTCGCGCGAGAAGCCGTGGACGCCCGACGTCGCGTCGGTGTGTCTCGCGTTCCCCGACGTCTACGACATCGGCATGAGCCATCTCGGATTCAAGATCCTCTACAAGATCTTGAACGACCATCCGTCGACCCTCGCCGAGCGTTGCTATGCGCCGTGGGGCGATCTCGAGAAAGAGCTTCGCGCGCGGTCGCTGCCTCTCGTGTCGCTCGAGACCAAGCGTCCGCTCCGAGACTTCGACGTCGTCGGCTTCAGTCTCCAGTTCGAGCTCACGTACACGAACATTCTCACGATGCTCGACCTGGGCGGGATTCCGTTACGCACCGTCGATCGAGGCGAGAACGATCCGCTCGTCATCGCAGGTGGTCCCGTCGCGACGCATCCCGAGCCCATCGCGCCATTCCTCGATGCCATCGTCATCGGTGACGGCGAAGAGAAGTCGACGCAGATCGCGATTCTCTGGAAACGCCTCAAAAACGAGGGGTTTTCGCGCAAAGATCGGTTGCGCGCCATCGCCGATCTCGGCGCCATCTACGTGCCGTCGCTCTACGCGACCGCCCCCGATCCCGACACCGGAATCGAGGTCGTCCTCGAGCCGAGCGACGCGACGCTCAGCTTTCCGATCGAGCGCGCGCTGGTCGATCTCAAGCAGTACCCCTTCCCCGACGAGAGCCCCACGGGAGGGCCCGAAGCCATCTTCGACCGCATGTCGATCGAGATCGCGCGCGGCTGCACCGAGGGCTGCCGGTTCTGTCAGGCCGGCATGATCTATCGCCCCGTCCGTGAGCGCGATCCCGAAGAGATCGTCGAGACGGTCTTGTCGGCGGTGAAGAAGAGCGGACAAGACGAGGTCTCACTCACGGCCCTCTCGACCGCCGACGTGTCGTGCATCGCGCCGCTCATTCAAAAGGTCACCGAGCGTCTCGCCAAAGAGCGCGTGTCGCTCGGCGTGTCGTCGCTGCGCGCCTACGGCCTCGAGCCCGACCTGCTCGACGATCTGCGTCAGTTCCGCGCCACCGGGCTCACCTTCGCGCCCGAGGCCGGCACGCAGCGCATGCGCGACGTCATCAACAAGAACGTCACCGAAGAGCAGCTCATGGAAACCGCCGAGCGCGTGTTCTCGCGCGGCTGGGGCAAGATGAAGCTCTACTTCATCTGCGGCCTACCGACCGAGACCGACGACGACGTCCGCGGCATCATCGCGACCGGCGTGAAGGCGCTCGAGGTCGGCCGACGCGCCGCCGGACGAGGCAAGCCCGTCGAGGTCACGGTGAGCGTCTCGGTCCACGTCCCCAAGCCGCACACGCCGTTCCAATGGTGCGCCATGGATTCGCTGGAGATGACCGCGCACAAGCAGTGGCTCCTCAAAGAAGACGTGCGCAGGCACCGCAACATCCGTTTGAAGACGCACGACGCCGACGCGAGCATCATCGAAGGAGTCTTCGCGCGCGGCGATCGCCCCCTCGCCGACGTGCTCGAACGCGCTTGGCGCAACGGCGCGCGCTTCGATTCGTGGGAAGACAAGCTCCGACTCGATCTCTGGCACGAGGCCTTCGAGACGCTCGGCGTCGACGTTGCGAAGTACCTCGGAACGATGCCGACCACCGCTCGCTTGGCCTGGAGTCACATCGACGTCGGTCTCGAAGACGGTTTTCTCGCGCGTGAGTACCGCAAAGCGCTGCAGAGCAGGCTCAGCCCGCCGTGCGGCAAAGTGGCGGGCGCGTTCGTGCATCACACGAACCTCGAAGATGCGGCCGCCGACACCAAGAAGCTCGTCTGCTACGACTGCGGCGTCGCTTGCGACATGACCAAGATGCGCGAGGAGCGCGTCGTCTATCTCCGGAAGCTCGGCGCAGAGAAACCGCGGCGTCGACTCGATCTCGTCGGCGAGACCGCGCCGTCGGTCGTCGCGCCGTCGATCGACGCGGCCCGCGTGGCAGACGAGGCCCGCGCGACAGACGAGGCCCGCGCGACAGACGAGGCCGACGCGATGAACGCCGACGTCCTGCACGTCGACCCGCAAGGCGGCGACGCGACGAACGCCGACGCAGCGGGCCGCGACGGTTCGATGGAAGACCCCTCGGCCGCCGAATCGACCGACGAGCCCAAGGCCAGCGAAGGTCCGGCGCCGCGCGTGAAGAAGATGCCTGGCGGGCCGCGCAAGGGATACCGCTACCGATTCGGCTTCGAGAAGGTCGGACCCGTCGCGCTCCTCGGACACCTCGATCTCGTTCGGGAGCTTCCGCGCATCCTCCGGCGCTGCGACATCTCGATGGAATACACGCAGGGGTTTCATCCGAAGCCCGACATGGTGTTCGCGCCCGCGCTGTCGCTCGGCGTGATGAGCGTCGACGAGTTCGTCGAGATCCGACTCGCGGCCCACTACGACGAAGCGCGCCTCGAAGAGCTCACGCGCGAGATGACCGCGCTCTCTCCGAAAGGCCTTCGTTTCAAGAGCGCCGTGCGCCTCGACAAAATCGATCCCCCGCTGTCGAAGGTCGTCTCGGGCGCGACGTACGTCATCGTCTTCGCGCGCAAGACCCTCGAAGACCTCGCAGGCGGCAAGACGGCCGAGGCGTGGCTCGAAGGGCGCATCCGCGAGATCCTCGCCACCGAATCGATCCGTCTCAGGCGTTCGGTCGGCGATCCGAAGCGCGGCCAGATGTCGAAGATGGTCGATGTTCGAAGCTTCATCGAGCGACTCGAGCTCGCGACCGAGGTCGGACGCGAGGTCACTCAGCGCGCCGGTATCAGTGGCGACATCGTCGCGGTCGAAGCCGATCTCACGATCCTCGGCTCGGGCGCCGTGAAGAGCTCCGAGCTGGCCGAGGTGGTCGCAGGCTCGGCCGTACCGCACCAGGCCATTCGCTCTGCGCTCTGGGCAGGGCCGGCCGACGCGCGCATCTCACCGCGGGTCGCGCATCGGGCCGAGGCGGTCGAACCGTCGACCGAGGTGCTCGCCGAATTGGCAAACGCGCGGTCGACCGCGGCTCAGACCGAGTTGCCGTCCGACTCGCCGTGACACGACGATCAGGGTCGGAGCGCTGACCGGGGCGCGCGACCCTCGAAAACTCCCACAGAACGCGGGGGAACGGCGCTTTGCCAGTTCGGCATCGCTCTTGCGACAGAGGAGAACGACGTCGGGGCTCACCCCCCTCTTCCTTGTCTTTTCTTCTTTCGTCGAGGGTGCCTCCGGTCTCCACCACCGCTGCGTAGACGAGGATGTTTCTCGCCGCGTCGCGGAGTCGTGCGCTCACCTGGAGTGATCGAAGGCGCTCCCGACGGTTTCTCGCGTGCTGGCTTTTGCTTCGGCTCTGCGCTTCTGTTTTCGCGCTTTCTTCAAGCTTCGCTTTGCTTTTTGGCGCTTTGCTTTCAGCTCTTCGCTTTGCTTTTTGGGCGCTTTGCTTTCAGCTCTTCGCTTTGCTTTAGACGCTGTGCTTTCAGCTCTTCGCTTTGCTCTTTGGCGCTTTGCTTTTTTGGGCGCTTTGCTTTCGGCTCTTCGCTTCAACGCTTCGCTTTGCTTTCGGCGCTTCGCTTTGCTTCGCTCGGATGTCTCGGGCCTCTCGTCTCGCAGTGGCTCCAGTTCTGACCGCTTCGCTCAGTCAGTCGTATGCTCTCGCTACCCCCGAGATGACGACCGATCCGAAGGACCGTGAAACTCGACTGGCCGTAGCGAGCGCGCTCGGTGCGGGGTTGGTGCACGAGCTCAGAAACGCGCTCGCCGTGGCCGAGTCGAGCGTATTTCTCGCCAAGAAGAAGATCGACGATCGCGACTTGGCGCTCCGCCACCTCGACAAGGTCGCAGGTGAGCTTCGGAGCGCACAAGAGCTCGTCTCGCGGGTCCTCGACTACGTGCGCGGCGAGCCCCTCGACCTGCGCGACGTGCCGATGGATCCGCTCCTGCGAGAAGCCGTCGACGCGCTCTCTCTGCCGAAACGGGTGACGCTCGACTGGAAGCTCGAGCCCCCCGATCTCTCGGTCCGCGCAGAGCCGGCGCTTCTGCGTTCGGTGATGGCGAACTTGCTCGGCAACGCGCTCGATGCGGTGCTCGGTGTGGAGGCCGGGCGAATCGACGTGCGCGTCACGTGCGAAGGCGACCGGGTGCGAATCGAGGTCGATGACAACGGGGTCGGTCTGCCCGAAGGACTCGACGATCCGTTCCTCGGGCTCGCCACGTCGAAGCCCCACGGAACCGGACTCGGTCTCGTCATGGTGCGCGCCATCGCATCGGCGCACGGAGGATCTGCACGCGCCGAACGCCTCGAGCACGGGACGCGCATCGCGATCGATTTTCCTCGCGCCTGCGTCTAGCGCAGCCGCCATCGGTGTCAGCTGGCAGCCCGCTTCTGCTGCATCCGATCGAGACCCGCCGCGACGACGATGATCGTTCCAGTGACGATTTCTTGAACCCAATTCGAATAACCGACGTGTTGGCAACCGGTCTTGATGACCGTCATCAGGAGCGCGCCGATCACCGTTCCGAGAATGGATCCCTCCCCACCCGCGAGCGAGCCGCCACCAATCACGCACGCCGCGATCACTTCGAGCTCGAGGCCCACCGAGTCGGTCGGATCACCGACCGTCAGCTTGCCGAACTCGACCACCCCAGCGACCGCCGCGAGGAGCGAAGCGAACGAGTACGTGATGATCTTCACGCGACCGACCCGGACGCCACAGAGGCGTGCGGTGCGCTCGTTCGAGCCGATCGCGAAGACATGCCTCCCGAACGTGGTTCGATTGAGGACGATCGAAGTGACGGTCGCGATGGCGAAAAAGAGCCATACCGCGAGCGGCAGCGATAAAAAGCCTTTCGACGGAATCACGAGCGCGTCGAGACCATGGGCATCGACGTCGATCTTCTGTTCGAGCGCGAGACCCTTCGCCGAGCCGCGCAGAATGCTCATCGTCCCCAGCGTGACGATGAAGGGCGTGATCTCGAGCCCGACGGTGAGCGCGCCATTGACGAAGCCGGTCGCCGCCACCGACGCGAGACCGAAAGCGACCGCCGGGACCACGCTGAACCCATTCTTCAGAGCCAGCGCGACGATCACGGTCGTCAGCGCGACCGCCGATCCCACCGAGAGATCGATTCCGCCGACGACGATGATCAAGGTCATTCCCGTCGCGGCGATGCCGACGACCGAGGTCTGCCGGACCATCGTCATCACGTTGATGGGACGCAAGAACGTGTCGGGTGCGAGCGCGGAGAACAGCGCGAACACGACGACGAGCGCGACGAGGGGCCCGATGAAGCGGTGTCGCGTGGTCGCTTTGAGCGCTTGCTTCCACAACGTCATGCGAGAGTGGCCTCCATCAAGAGTGCGCGCTCGTCGACCGAGCTCGCGACGACGGAAGGCGCGAGCTCGCCCCGCCGCATCACGTGGATCCGGTCACAGACCCCGAGGAGCTCGGGGAGATAGCTCGAGATGATGAGCACGGCTTTGCCCGAGACCGCGGCTTGGTCGATGAGACCGTAGATCTGCGCCTTGCTCTCCACGTCGATGCCGCGCGTAGGCTCGTCGAGCAGCAGAACGTCGGCTTCGTGATGGAGCAGGCGCGCGATCGCGATCTTCTGCTGATTGCCACCCGAGAGCTCCGACACGCGCTGACTCGGCTCACGCGCCTTGATCGAGAGGCGCTCCATCCATTTCGCCGTGGCGCTCTCCTGGCGTTTTCGGCTCGCGAAGAAGCCGCTCGAACGCGAGAGCGTGAGGTTGTCGGAGATCGATCGCTCGGTCGCGAGCCCTTCGGCCTTTCGGTCTTCGCTGAGCATCCCCACGCCTTGAGCGAGCCGCTCCGAGGGCGATCGCGGCCCGACTAGCGCTTTGATCTTCAGCGTTCCTTTGCGAACCGGATCGAGACCGAACATCGCGCGGAACAATTCGGTCCTCCCCGCGCCGAGGAGACCTGCGATCCCGACGACCTCACCGCGGCGGAGCGTGAGCGTAGCGCTCTCGGGACGCTTCGACCCGGCGAGCGCGTTCACTTCGAGCACGATCTCCTTCGCCGCTCGCTCGGAGCGCGGATAGAGGTTCTCGATGGGACGACCCGCGAGGAGCTCGACCATCTTCTCGATGGGGGTCGTGGCGACGTCGCCATCACCGACGGTCGCGCCATCGCGGAGCACGACGAAGCGGTCGGCGATCGCCTTCACCTCTTCGAGAAAGTGACTCAAGTAGAGAATTGCAAACCCCTGCTCCTTCAGCCACCGAATGCGCGTGAAGAGTCGCTCGACGTCGGCGGCGGCCAAGCTCGAGGTCGGCTCGTCGAAGATGAGGACCTTGCACTTGGTATTCGACAGCGCCCTCGCGATCTCGACGATCTGCTGATTGGGTGGTGAGAGATCGCGGACGCGCGCGTCGACGTCGATTTCCCCTTTGCCGGCAAACGGCTCGAGGGCGAGGGCCGTGAGCCTTCGTGCCTCTCTCCAATCGACGAGCCCGAAGCGGGTTGGTAGGGCGCCGAGGAGAACATTCTCGGTCACCGTCAGATGCGGACACAGCGATAGCTCTTGGTGCACCATCGCGACGCCTGCGTCTCTTGCCGCGAGGGGTGTGCGCGGCGCGTAAACGGCTCCGTCGAGCGTCATCGTCCCTTCGTCGGGCGCGTCGGAGCCGGCGAGGATACCCATCAGCGTGCTCTTGCCGGCGCCGTTCTGTCCCAAGACGGCGGTCACGCTCCCCGACGGTGCGTCGAGATCGACACCGACCAGCGCGCGGGTCGCACCAAACGATTTGACGATGCCTCGCGCGGCGAGGCCTCGGCTCACTCCTTCAACCACTGCGTCAAGTCCGGGCTCAAGAGCGCCTTCTGCGCGGGCTCGTTCATGTTGTCTTTGGTCACGAGCTGCGCGCCGGTGTCGATGCGAGCCTCGACCGCTTCGCCTTGGAGAATTTGAGACATCGTCTTCACGGCCAGGTAGCCCATGTTCATCGGGTTCTGCAGAACGAGCCCGTCGATTTTGCCTGCCGAAAGCCCCTCGACGAGCTTCGACGAGCTGTCGAAGCCGATGAGCTTCACCTTCCCGGCGAGGTTGATTCGCTCGAGCGCGAGGAGCATTCCGAAGGTCGTCGACTCATTCGGGCAGAACACGCCGTTCACGCCTCCGTCGGCCGCCGACTTCGCGCCGAGAAGATTCTCGCTGGCCGACGAGGCCGAGTCGGTCGTGGGGCCTGCGTATTGATTCGAGCTCACGACCTCGATCCCGCTATGGGCCTTGATGGCCTCGAGAAACCCGTTCTCGCGCTTCTCGGTGCTCGCCGAGCCCTCTTGGTAGCGAAGGACGATGACCTTGCCCTTGCTGCCGAGGAGCTTCGCCATGGCGTCGCCAGCGATCTTTCCAGCCGCGAAATTGTCGGTGGCGACGAAGCTCTTGTGGTCCGATCCCTGGAGATCCGAGTCGAAGATGACGACCGGAATCTTCGCTTCGACCGCCTGCTTCACAGCGCCGGTGAGCCCTTTGTCGTTGAGCGGGGCGAGAACGATTCCGCTCACGCCCTGCGCGATGAAGCTCTGCACGACGTCGATCTGCGCCTTCAGATCATCTTCTTTGAGCGGCCCTTTCCACGTGATGTCGACGCCGAGCTCTTTCGCTGCCTTGGCGCCTCCAGCATGGACGCTCTTCCAGAACTCGTGGGTCGTGCCTTTGGGAACGACGGCGATCGTGGTCTTCGCCGCTCCCTTCTTGCTGCCACAGGCGGCGCTGGCGACGGTCACGAGCGAGAGAGCGAGGACTTGACGGCGCAGCATGGCGTCGATGAGACCCGCGAGGCGGCGGGCACGTCAAGGTACACTCGCCTCATGAGCGACCGGTTCTACCTCGGCATCGATGTCGGCACAGGGAGCGTGCGCGCTGGCATCTTCGACGCGCGCGGAACGCGACACGGCATGGGCGTGGCCGCGATCGAGATGTTTCGACCCGAAGTAGACTTCGTCGAGCAATCGTCGGACGACATCTGGAGCGCAGCGACGAAGGCCGTTCGCGCGGCGCTGAGAGAGGCATCGCTCGGCCCCGATCGCATCGCCGGCATTGGCTTCGACGGAACCTGCTCGCTCGTCGCGCTCGGAGCCAACGACAGCCCGCTCAGCGTGAGCCCCACGGGTCGCGACGCGCAGAACGTGATCGTGTGGATGGACCATCGCGCGATCGACCAGGCCTCGCGCATCAACGCGACCCAGCACGACGTTCTCCGCTACGTGGGCGGCGTCATCTCTCCGGAGATGCAGACACCGAAGCTTCTTTGGCTGCGAGAGCACGCGAAGAGCACGTACGAGCGCGCCGAGCGTTTCTTCGATTTGCCTGATTTCATGACCTATCGCGCCACCGGAATCGACACGCGCTCGCTCTGCACGACCGTGTGCAAGTGGACCTACCGCGGCGACGAAGGTCGATGGGACGAAGGCTACTTCGACGGGATCGGTCTCGGCGACATCGGCTACCGACGAATCGGCGAACGGGTTCGTCCGATGGGTGAGCGCATCGGCGGGTTGTCGCCGAAGGCGGCAGAAGAGCTCGGCCTCGCCTTGGGCACCGCAGTCGGCGTCTCGATCATCGACGCGCACGCGGGCGGTCTCGGTCTGCTCGGGGCGCCGCTGGGCGGCGAGAGTCTTTCGTCCGAATCGCTCGAGCACCGCCTGGCGCTCATCGGCGGCACGTCGAGCTGTCAAATGGCCGTGTCGCGCGAGCCGAAATTCATCGGCGGTATTTGGGGCCCTTACTATTCGGCCATGGTGCCAGGGCTATGGCTCACCGAAGGGGGCCAGTCGGCGACCGGCGCGCTGATCGATCACGTGGTGAAGAGCCACGCGCGAGCCGCTTCGCTCGACGTCGAAGCCCAACGGCGAGCCGTACACGTCTACACCTTGCTCAACGAGGAGCTCGAGCGACTCGCTCTAGGCCGGCCTTTCGCAGCAACGCTCACCGACGATCTCCACGTGCTACCCGACTATCACGGCAATCGCTCGCCGCGAGCCGATCCGATGCTGAGAGGCATGGTGAGCGGCCTCAAGCTCGACGATGGAGTGTCGTCGCTCGCGCTCCAATACCTCGCGACGATTCAAGCCATCGCTCATGGAACGAAACACATCATCGACAGCATGAACGACGGCGGCTATCGCATCGACACCGTGTTGGCGTGCGGTGGCGATCTGAAAAACCCGGTCTTCGTCCGCGAGCACGCCGACATCACGGGCTGCCCAATCGTGCTGCCGAAAGAGCCCGAAGCGGTCCTCCTCGGCGCCGCGATTCTCGGCGCCGTGGCTTCGGGCGACTTCGCGACGGTGCTCGATGCGATGAGCGCGATGAACCACGCCGATCGCGTCGTCGAACCCCAAGGCGGCGACATCGCTTCGTATCACCAGCGCAAGCATTCGGTGTTTCAGCGAATGCACGCTGACCAACTCGCCTACCGACAGCTCATGCGGGTCTGAGCGAGCGAAGCTCGCGTCACTTCGACGGGCTCGGCGTCGTCGAGCCTTTGGGAGGTGAGCCAGCGGGCGCGTACCCCGCGTCTGCTCGAACGTGGCAGACCTTTCACGGCCGCGCCGCGTCGTGTAGCGTCACTTCGAGATGGCAGCGTACACGGGTCCGTCGAAGATCGTCGTGGTGGGTGGTGGGCTCGCCGGTCTCGCGGCCATGGATGCGCTCACCGAAGCGTTCGAGCGGTTTCCCGGACCGCTCCCCGCCGATCTCGAAGTGACCCTCGTCGAGCCCGACCTTCACGTCGGAGGTCGCGCCGGATCGCGCCCGCTCGACGCCGAGGCACACACGCAGAACCCCGCTGCCCCTTGGGGAACCAACACACCGCACGGACTCCACTTCGTATGGGGCAGCTACGATCACCTGCTGCGTCTCACGCGCGGAGCGGGTCCGGCGCTCTCGCCGCCGGTCGGCACGTCGACGTATTGCGCCTGGCTCGCTCCACCCGATCTACCGGGCGACGACGACGCTCCTGCCCGCGTCGTCGCGGTGCACGTCTGCGATCCGGCTCGCCCCGATTCGGCGTGGAACCCGCGCGCACGACGCATCCTCACGGCGTTCAGCCGGCGCGGCGCGGCGACGAAGGCCTTCGAGCGCATCGTGAAGGTCGTCTTCGACGCCGACGTCGACGTCGATGCGCTGCTCTCTTACATGGATATCGTGTTCGACGAAGAGAACCTCGGACGCGAGCTGCGCTGGATCCTCTTCGTGTTCGGCGCGCTCTCCGGAATGCTCGGCGACGCCGACCACAGTCGCGTGTTGAAAGATCTTCTCAAAGGTCGTGCCCCGACCGACGTCGACATCGGCGAGATGACCCAGCCTCTCTTCGAGGGCCTCGTCCTCCCGAAGCTTCGCCGCATCGCTTCATTCGGTCCTCTCGTGGCATTGCAGAAGGCGGTCGACGGAGGCTTCGACGCGGCGGCCGCGGTGCTCGCGATGCTCCAGGGTCCGCTCGGTGGGCTCCCTCTCGTCGGAGAGGCGCTCGCCGCGGTCTCTCACACGCGCGACGATCTAGAAGCCTTCGCCGACTTCATGCTGCTCCTCGCACGCGACAGCGTGCAAATCGTCGAACGCGCGCTCACCTACGATCCGCGTCGCTCGGGTTACCTGAAGAACATCCTCAAGGCGGCGTTCTCGAGCCCGTTCGGGCTCGATGTTGCGACCAGCATGCGCGACGCGCAGTTCGGCGTTCGACGCTACAAAGGCTCGGTCCTCCAAGTCTTCGACGGCGACGATCCGCGCGCTCTCTGGGAGGCCGTCGTCGCTCGCATCGAAGCGCGATTCGCCGGCGGCAAAGTGAAGGGCAGCATCGTTCGCGGCCAGGTCGCCAAACGAATCGTCGTGAGTGGAGGCAAGGTCACCGAGGTCGACCTCGCCGCGGCGCCGACGCGTCGCCCGCCCGAGATCCCGACGGTTCGCCCGGCTCCTTCGGGTCCCACCACGAGCACGCTCCCCGCCGACGCCGTCGTATCGAGCCTGCTGCCGCAATGCCTCGTTCCGCTGCTCGACGGCGCGCCCGGCGCAGCGAGCTTCGTCGGTACGCTCCGCCACCTCTCGCGGTTCATGAACGAGACCGTGAATCTCCAGCTCCTCTTTCCAGAACGCCTGGCGCTTCCGTTCTCCGACCCGCCCTCATCGAGCACGGAGACTCGCCCGTTCGGCATCTCGAACCTCGAAGGGCTCTTCACGATCGTCGTCGATCTCGAGCGCGGTTGGTCGGCACCTCGGTTCGAAGAGATTCGCCTCGACGAGACGGATGCGACACCGTTCCGAGGAACGGCGTGGGAGCTCGTCGGCGCGTACGCCGACATGTTCACGCACGATCGCTTCGCCCATCCAGGGCGCTATCAATGGTCGCTCGCTGCCCAACAGTTGATCGCCGCGCATCTACACGATCCGAACGACTTCGATCCGTCGACGGTCGACACGCGCCCGTGGGTCCACGACGCCGACGCGCCCAATCGAATGCCGCCTCCGGTGATGGGCGAGGTGATGCCGTCACGTGAGAGCCAATACCTCGACCAATGGAAGGTTGCCGCGCCTCTCATCGTCGCTCACACCGTGCTCCAGCTCGCGGCGCTTCCCGGGCTCGACGAGGCGACGCGATCGGTTCTCGAAACGCGCGCCGGAGAGCTGCTGCGGGGCGAGCCCACGACACTCCGATGGGTGCTCACGCGAAACGCGCAGGCCGAAAACCGCTTTTTTTCCGCAGAGCCGGGCCTGTATTCGATGCGACCCCACGCTCGATTCCAGACGCCGATTCCGGGGTTGTGGGCAGCGGGCGATTGGACGCGCAACGGCTTGAACCTGCAGGCGATGGAGGCCGCCGTGATAAGCGGGCTCCAATCGGCTTACGGCATCATCGAGCAGATGAGAGGCGGCGGGCTCGTGGGTCTGACACCTCCCTTCATCGACCCCGACATCATGCCGCGCGACGCATGGGACGTCGGGGTGTGAACCGCGTTCGGTTCGTGCTCGGGTGGTTCTGTTCTCCTCTCCCGTGAAAAATCTCTCTCGAAGGCGAAGCGCTCGGCGTACCATCCAAGAACGACTTTCGATTGCACTGGGTCACGAGAGGGAGCTTCGATGAACAACCGCATGAGCTTTGGCGCACTGACCTTCGTCGGCATCGGGACGCTCTTGGGATGCGCCAACCTCGGCAAGACCGGCGGCGGTGGCGGTGGCGGTGGCGGTGGCGGTCGGACCGGCACCAGCGCCGGCACGACCGTTCCGGGCGGCCCCGTCTTCACGGCCGAAGACTCCGTGACCCAAGGCGACGGCCCGGGCGGCAATGGCGCACAGTTCGCTCAATGCAACTACGCGCCGGGCCCAGATCAGCTCGTCACTGCCACGCCCGATCCGACCCGTACGTTCGATTCGGCCGTCTATGCCCGCGCAGCGCTGCAAGCAAACCTCGCTCCCAATCCGAATCTTCTTCGACTGAACGACTTCTTGAATCTCTACGGTTCGTCGTCGAACTATGCAGATGCTCCGGCCGACGGAGAAATCGAATACCTCCCGAGCGAAGGAATCGTCGAAGCTCGCTTTCGCATCCCGGCCGACAAGGCCCCGGTCTCGCGAGCGTTCGTGGTGCTCGTCGACACGTCCTTCAGTATGGCGCCGCGGTTCGAGCTCGAGCGCTCGATCGTCGACACGCTCGCGGGTCGAATGAACCCGACCGACGATCTGAAGATTCTGGGCTGGTCGACGCAGCTCGAGAGCATCAACGAAGGTGGAACGATCGCGACGCTGGACGCTGCGCTGACTTCGGCGTTCGAAAGCCCCGGTGCCTCGAGCGATCTCGCGCTGGCGCTGCCGACAGCACTGGAGCTCGCTTCCAGCTCCACGCGCGAAGATCGGCACGTGATCGTTCTGACCGACGGAGGGGTCGAGTCGAGCAAGCTCGGCGCGATCGCACAGAGCTTCGCGATAAAAGGTGTGAGGCTCGATGTCGTGCTGACCGCCGTCGCGTCCGATCTCGATGGTGGCGGCCCCCACGGTGCTCGCGCTTACAACCAGCCCATGCTCAGCGCATTGACCCCCATCGATGGGGCACGTCTTCTGGTCACCGACTCGGTGGGCGCCGGTGGCGTGAGCGACGTCGAAGAGCTCTTCGGATCGCGCTTCGACGAGCTCTTCGGATCGGCGATCCCGTCGCCCCGCGTGATCCTCACTTTGCCGTCGATCCTGAAGTTCGTACCGACCGAGCACTCGTCGACCACCGCCGACGAGCTCTTGAGCCGCAGCGTCGGCTTCGATCGCATGCTCGTCTTTCGCGCACGTGTCACCGAGGCGATGCCTCTCGCGGAGATTGGGATTTGCCAACCATTCTTGCTTTCGGCCACGATCGACGGGATCCCGGGCACCACAGGCCCCACCCTCGTGCAATCCACCGTCGACGCCGCCCCGACCTCGCTCGGCGTCACGCGCAAGGCTGTGACAGCCTTCGTCGAAGCTCTCCGCACCTCGAAATTCACCGCCGCCAGATCGACGCTCGACGGTGCAAAGCTCGCGACGTGCGCCAAAGCGCCCTCCAACGATCCGCTGTGCAGCGCCAATACCGAAATGGTTGCCCTCCTCGCCCGTCATCCTGCGAATCACTGACGAGGGGCCTCCGGGGGGCCGTCACTACACTGGAATCATCCGGAAGAAACTTCCGCGGATGCGAACGCGGCGCTCGACGTCGAGCAGAGTGAGCTTCCCGGCGGCGATGGCCATGGCATCATCCCACGCTCGGGTTCGCCATTGCACGAAGGTGTCGTAGGTGACGAGCTCGTCGAAGCCGACCGCGAAGCCGTCACTCGAGCGGAGCCAATCGGCATAGCGGTCTTCGATGATCGCCTGAATCGGATCGATCGCGATCGCCATCACCGAGTTCATCGCGTCGAAGTCGCGCTTGCGCGTTGCGACGCGGTCTGGCTCGACGAAGCCGCCGAGAAGCACGACACAGAGGTCGTACGACATGTGCGCGTTGATCCCGAGAATGAGCTGCCGGAGCACCGCGGTCGTCTCTCGATCGGCATCGTCGAAGGCCACCTTCCATGGCCCGACGCGCGACGCTTTGGGCGTCTCGAGGGCATCGCGGTAAAGCGCCGCGAAGCGAACATCGAACGCCGAAAGCCAGGCTGGATCTTCGAAGCGACCGGCTGCGACACGCGCGATCACCTCGAGTGTCACGCGGGTGTAGGCGCGCGCGAATATCCCATAGCTAACCGGAAGCTCGCCCCGATCGGCGCGCGCGATCGTCTCACGCAAGAACGCGATGACATCGTCGGTGGTCTTCATCGGTCGTTCTCGTCGGGGGGACGTCGCGAAGGATTTCGATGGGCCGTCGTCGAGAGCTCGACGTGGAATGTCGTTCCCACACCGACCTTGCTCTCGACCCAGATGCGCCCGCCCATTTGGTTGACGGCTCTCCGTGAAATGCTGAGCCCGAGCCCCGTCCCGGTCCCGATGGGCTTGGTGGTGAAAAAAGGCTCGAACAGTCTCGGGAGATGGTCGTCGGAGATCCCAGGCCCATTGTCGCGAAAGGTCACGTCAATCGTCTTTGATCCGAGCATCCGTGTCGCGACATGAAGCTCTTTCACGAGGGGCGCGCCTTGCTCCATCGCTTGGGCCGCGTTGAGCAAGATGTTGAGAAACACTTGAACGAGGCGCGGCTCCGACGCAAACACCTCGGGAACGTCCCCTCGCTCGCGTGTCAGCGTCACCGATGGCTCGATCTGCGAATGTACCATCTTGATGGCGGTATCGAGCGCACGTTCGACGTCGATCGATGCGTCGGCGAGGTGAGCCGAAGGCTGCTCTTTCATGTCGCCCACGATGCGACTCACGCGCTCCGTACCTTCGAGAGCGTCGGCGAGGGCGTCGAGAATCTCGGTGAGATTCGACTCGTCGTCGGGGTTCGAACGGAGTCGACCGAGCTGATCGACGACGAACGCGAGATTGCCGTGGATGTAGGCGAGCGGATTGTTGATCTCGTGGGCGACGCCCGCCGCTCGAGTGCCGAGAGCGATGAGGCCTTCACCGAGCGCGAGCTGCTTTCGTAGAACCTGAGCCTCGGTCACGTCACGCGCCATCACGAGCACGACGGGTTTGCCGTGATACGAGAGCGGAGCCATCGCGATCTCGGCGACGAGCTCTCGGCCCTCGCGCGTGCAGATCGTCTCCTTTCGCGGATCGGTTTGCTTTCTGGCGCGCACGAGGCCCATGAGCTCGTCGCGGTGTTCCTCGCCGAAGTGCGAGCGCAGGTTGGCATTCTGGAGATCGGCGTGCTCCGAGAGGCCGAGCATCTCGAGCGCAGCAGCATTGGCATGCACGATCCGACCGCTCGGCTGCGCGACGATCACCCCATCGAGCGAGGCTTCAACCAGGCCACGCAAGTTCGATTCCGAGCGCCGCAAGACTCGCTCGGCCCGCCGAACTTCGTCGAGCGGTTGAAAGGTCACGACGAGACGAGCCGGCCTTCCTTCGGCGTCGAGCGATGCGACGAGGGTCGTGAGCCACCACGTCTCTCGACCGTCGATCTCGACGAACTCTTCGTACTGATGACGATCGGACGCGCGTAGACACTCGAGAAATCCCTCGGTGAGGGCGAGGACCGACTCGGGTCGCAAGAACGCCGAGGCGGGTCGTCGCGCGACGTCGGCCGTCGTCACGATTCGTTTGCGAACCGCCGCGTCGCTCACCGCGACTCCGAGCAGTAGGCCTCCATCGACGACGTCGACGATCAGCGCTGGGATCTCGACCCCCGCCAACAGGGCGCCGAAAAGCGAGGGCGCGTCGGCCTCGGAGAACCGAGACGATGCCAGCGTCAAATCCATTCGAGCCTCACCTCGAGCGTCGAGGCATCTTTCATGAAGTGTTCTGCGGTCACCGATTGGGCCCGCGTCCGCGAGAGCGCGCAGGAGAACGATTGTCGCGCCGTCAGTCGACCGAGGTGCGTCGTCACGTGGATGTGGTTGCGTAGCTCGACGCGCGCCTTGTGGTCGGCGATGTCGACGTGGAGCTCGCCATCGGTGTGATCATGGGCCCAAAGCTCGCCGGCGCGCCTGAGGAGCAGCTCGGGGGCTGCGAGGCGCAAAAAAAACCTGCGGATGCGTCCGAACCCGCAGCCAATCATCGTATCGACGAATCCGCCGTAGACGTCTTCGTCGCTCCCCGCCGGTCCTTGGAAAACCGCCTGGGCGAGCTCGATCATGTAACGCTCGGCGATCCACTCCACGGGAGAGACGTCTTTGGTGAGGAGCGTCTGCGATGCCTCTTCGCCGAGCTGACCGCAGACGTGCGTCCAGTCGAACTCACCCCAGTGGGCGATGACGGCCGATCGGAACGCCAGAAACTGGGTGCCCCGACAGGAGGACTCTTGGGTGAACCCCCGCATGAATGATCGAGCAGAACATCGGCAACGGAGCGGACCGTCAAGCTCCGAAGCAGCTGTCGGTTCATTTGCCCTGGTCTCAGGCGCCCGGCGAAGGTCGCGCTTGACTCGGCACGATCTCTCGCACTCCAACTGCACCGCATTCTGCCGACTGGGCTGGCTCCGTCACGATGGCGTCGGCAGGCCCCGGTCTCCCATTCAGGGCTCGGCCAGCATCTTGGCGAGGTGCTCTTCGGCGTCCGCGGTCATGCGAGCGAGCTGCCAGGGGTAGGTCGGGGTCGGGAACATCACGCCTTGAAAGTGCTGGAAGAAGAAGTACGCCTCCGACACGAGGTCGAACGGATAGACGAACTCTCCGAAGAGCCTGTTGGCGATGATCATCGCAGAGACGAGGGCGCCCTCCTCCGAGTCGACCGTCGTGTTGTTCCCCGCGAACCAGATGTGACCCACCCCTTGGATCCGATGAAGCTCTTTCTTGGCCTTGTCGAAGAACGACGCGACCCATCGGCCGTGGCGCCACGTCTTCATGTGAATCGTCTTGGCCGGATCGGGGAGCTTCGAATTAGAGCTCTCGGCGTACATCGATACGTGGCAATCGACGGGCGTGCCGAGAATGTTCTTCATCAGATACGTCTGAAACGACGTTCGCAGGTCGTAGTCGAGATCGTAATCGTTCCCGCCCGGCTTGGTCTGGCCATACGAATACGCGCCCACGAATTGCCCGTCTTCTTTCTTGTCGCGCAGATGCGGCGACAAGCATTCATCGTCTTGGTGGATGTAACAAACGCCTGGAATCAAGGCGAATTTGTCTTCCGAGATGTAGTCTTTTTGGGTCGCATAGAGAGCATTGTTGCTGTTGTCGAGAATGCCGCGGTTCGTCGTCATATCGGTCGTGAGAACGACCTCGTCGAACTCGGCCGACGACTTCGGAACGACGTGGAGCGGGTCGGTTCTCGCAGCCTCGAGATCGCTGGTCGGCGCCCACTCGACGACGACCTTCCCGTTCGCGGTCGGATAGACGCTCGTGACCGACGAATCGAGCTTCAACGTGGTACCCGCCTTCGTCGCGGAGTCGGCCATCGTCTGCACCCAAGACGTCGAGCCGGTCGTGAACCGATCCCAGCCCTTTCCGGGCTCGGTGAAGCTCCCGTAGGGGCCTGCCTTCTGCAGCCCTGGGATCTTCGTGAAGATTGGAAACAGATCTTCGAACGTCGTCTCGAGCAGATCACCGGTGCCATAGCCATTGATGATGGTGAGATATGGAATGAGGAGATAGCGAAAGAACTCGGTCGACCAAGCGACGCCTTCGGTCTCGAGATATTTCTCCATGGTCGTCGAGAACGTGATCCCGTCGAGCGGGGTGAAAGGCGCCCAGGCGATGTCTTTCTGAAATTCCTTGGCGAGCTTCCGCGTGGTGAATCCCCAAGAAGGAGCGAAGCGGGGCCCCGATTGATAGTCCGGAAAATTTCCCCAGTTGATCGTGGGCGCGAACGACGTCGAGAGCTTCAGCGCATCGTGGTGCGTCAAACCCACCTTGCCCACGAACTCGGGTAAATCGAGCTGCTTGTACAGATTGGGATAGAGCGTCGGACAGACGAATTGTACCCCGATGTCGACCGGGAAGACGCGCGATCCCGCGGGCGCCGGAGCTTGTGCGGTGACGGCGTGTCCTTTGCCGTTCGTATCGAACCAGACCTCGATCGTCTTCGAATGGCCGCCCACCTCGGTCTCGTCGTGGAAGAGGGTGAGCTCGACGAGCGCCTCGGTCTCGGGACGCGAGAGCGCCCACGCCAATGCACATCCCGACGCGCCGCCGCCCACTATCGCGATTCTCTTGGCCATCTCGAGCTCTCTCCTTCGTCCCGCGCCGGCGGCGAGGCGCCGCATGCTCTCAGGACGAGACGAGCTGTGCAATCGACACGCGCGCAGACCTTCGAGCACATGCACGGGTGAGACGGAGTCGCGGGGAGCTTTCTCGCGTGGGGGCGTGGCAATCACCTCGTCTGCCGCGAAAATCGTGCATCGCTTGGGGTTCCGAAGACACCTGGGTTCGAGGCTGTCACGAGACGACTCCGTGTGATACTTTCCGATCAGCCGGTCGCTCGGGCTCCTCCAGGGGATGGGTTGTCGTGTTGGGTGCGGGCCGCGGTCCGCGTGAGGGCGTGAACGAGACATGGCCAAAGTCACGTGCGTGATGATGGACGTCGTGACCGAGAGCAGCGGTCACCAGGTCGTACCCAACGCAGTCAGCGTTTGTCTGACTCCATGCGCGCCGGCTCCGGTGCCGATCCCCTATCCGGTGATCTGCTCGGTCTCCGAAGGCATCGGCGATCCGCCGATGCGAACCAAGTTCAACGGGGTCCCGCTCGCCACGACCGGCTCGGTTCTCAAGGCCTGCCACGGCAACGAAGCGGGCACCCTGAAAGAGGTCGTGAGCCTCAACACCGGCGGTCCTGTCTTCGTCATCGTCGGCGCGCCCGTCGTGATCTGCGAGCTCGGGATGGTGGGCATCACCGGCAGCCTCTGCATTTCAAACAAGGCGCCAACCCCAGGCGCGGGCGCCAATGCGAGTGACGCGAGCGGCACCGGAAACGGCGGCAGCGGCTCAGGCAGCCAAGGATCGGGCGACGGCAAAGACAAGAAAGCCGAGGCGCCCAAGGGCGGCGGCGGGGCCGCAGCGTCCGACACCTCGAAGGGCGCCAGCGCCTCGAGCCAATCGAATCCCTACCCGCCGCCGACCGACGACGACATCAAGAAGGCTGGCGAGAAGGGCGATACACCCGAGCACCGCGCCGCACGCAAGAAGATGGCCGAGCATTTCTACGACAAAAACTGCAAAAACAAAGACGGCAGCGACCTCACTCCTGCGCAGATCGATTCACACGTTCGCTGCATCGATCACTCCAAGCCCGTGCACCACGCGACCATCCCGCCCGATGGCGGCGGACCCAAGGGAGATCAGCTCCACCAGCACACCTTCCCAGGACGCACCGGCGCGTACTTCTGCAAAGACTCGGCGACCACCGCAGACGCGGTCGGCGCGAACCCGCGCGTCCTCATGCCCGCCGACGGCAATTCGCCGCCGCGCATCGTTCCGCGCAAACCCGAGTCGTACACCGCATCCGACAGCAAGCCCGTCGTCGGCCTCCAGAGCACCGCAGCACCCGCTCACGACAATTGGTCGCATCCGGGCGAGCCCAGAGACTGCCCTGGCGGTGGCACGCAGATCATGGTCCCGCACAAGAACCACGGCGGGCTCGGAAAGAACTGAGAGACTGACCCATGGTGGCCCCGCCCCTCATCACGACGCAGGCAAATTTCGACGTCTATCTCCGCGACGCGCTCTTTCGCATCCAAGCGATCGAGAACCTCGACCCCAGCTACAACGTCGCCAAGGTCATGAAGCGCCAGCTCGAGTTCATGCAGACGGCGACGAAGGGCGGTCGCACCCCCACGCCCGACGAAAAAGAGAAGATCGACATCGGCCCGCTCTCGGTCCGAAATTTCGAAGAGACCGACTGGGAGTTCGCGCGTCAGCTCCAAGAGCTCGACTACGCGTTCCGTCGCTTCGAGCAGCTCCCGCCCTGACGCACTCGACCTCGGTCGATTTCGAACGAAGACATGAAGGCCTGAAGGCCTGGCGATGGCTCGACCGCAGTGATCAGGGTCCGCGCCGTCTTGATCCGCAAATTCCCCGTCTTCTTGTCTGCCTGGTTCATTTCCGCTGGCTTCCGCCGTTCAAATCCACTGTGTCGAGGTGCTCTCGGCGGTGGGTCGCGGTGCTGACGGCTCTCATTCTTCCGGTTCGGCCCGCGGACCAGCGCCGAAATAGGCTTCGAACCTCGCGTCGGCCGCATCCCCGAACAAAAGGCGACAGGCTTCTCGAAGCCCCGGCGCGGAGCGGAGAGGGTCTGGGTGGATGACGAGCGCGATCTTCGATCGACGACGGAGAAAATCGGCGAGCGAAACGATCATCTCGCGCCTCGCAGCTTGGGCGATTTCACATCGGAGGTATTCGGCGCCTTCGATGAGCACCTCGGCTCCCTTCGGATCGGCGCGAATGTCTTCGAGCAGACTGAGCGCTTCGCTCCCGTAGCGACGCCAGAGACGTGACGAGAGCGGCTCGGACGAGGTCGGCGACGTCATCGCGTCGAGATCGAGCAGGGTCGCTTGATGAAGGAATTCGCGGTGCGTCTCCTCGGGCGCTTCGCCGTACCAGCGCGCATCTGGATAGGGCAGCTCGATGCCGAGCTTTCGCACCTCGTCGGCGATCTCTTCACCGACGTTGATGCAATCGGTGAGCTTGCCGCCGTAGATCGTCACGTGGCGCCGATCGACGTCGACGTCGACCGCGTGCTTGCGCGAGAGCTGCATCCAATCGGAAGAGCCCTTCCCCCCCTTCGCCACGGCGAGCGGGCGAACGCCACAACGCTCTGCGATCACGTCGTCTTCGGTGAGCTTCTTCGGGAGTCGAAGTCGCTTGTTGATGTTGTCGAGGACGAAGCGTCGATCGTCGGCGGTGACGTGCGCGAACGGGCTCGCGACGCGGGTGTCGGTCGTGCCGATGCAGGTGCGAGGACCCATCGGGATGACGAAGAAGAGTCGGCCGTCGTCGGCGAAGAAAGTGAGGACGCGCTTGTTCTTGGTGAGCCGCGGGACGATGAGATGGATGCCCTTCGAGAACACGTGCTCGTGCTGGGTCGTGATCTTCGCGCGCGCGTTCACTTCGTCGGCGAACGGGCCACAAGCGTTGACGACGACCTTCGCGCGGAGGGTCATCTCGTGGTGGACGGCGCCCGGGGCGACGTTCTTCGCGCGGACGACCCAGACGCCGTCTTCGCCCCGCTCCCAGCCCGTGGCCTCGACGTAGTTGGCCGCGACGCAGCCGTGGTTCAACGCGGCGCGAATGAAGTTGAAGACGAACCGAGCGTCGTTGTCGTGGAGGTAGGCGTCGGAGTACTCGAAGCCGCCGTCGCTGCCCTCGAGGTCGACGATCGGCTCTTCGTCGGCGATCTGGGCACGCGTGAGGAGTCGAGGCCTCCGCGTGAAGAAGCTCCCGATGAGCCAGTAGAGCCACGCGCCGAGGACGAGCTTCCAGAGACCGTGACGAAATCCTCGTTCGTGGACGACGAGGAAGCGGATCTCTTGGACCGTCGACGGATAGCTGCGAATCAGGTGATTGCGCGACATGCAGAGCTTGCGGACGAGCGCGAGCTCCAGCGACTCCATGTACTTGATGCCGCCCCATGCGAGGTTCGACGACTCTTGGCTCGTGAAGCCGGCGAAGTCGCCGCGATCGACGAGCGCGACGCGTGCGCCGCGAGCGGCGAGGCAAGCAGCGGAGACCGCTCCGTTGATGCCACCGCCCACCACCACCACGTCGAAGACTTGTTCACTCAGTCTTTCGATGTTCGCGTCGCGCAAAGAGCTCATCGTCGCGAGAGGACGTAGTGCACCGCTACCCGAGATGGAACGGCGTTGCGCTCGGTTCGTCGCGCGTCGCCTCCGCCACACTCAGTGGTGGCGCAGACGAACGTCGGCGATGCGCCCGGCGTGGCGCGCGCCCGACGTGTCGAAGTAGTCTCACGAATCATGACGAAGACGACGATCACCGCCCTCGCGATGGGAACGCTTTGCCTCTCATTTTCGATGGCCTGCGGAGACAAGAGCAGCCCCTCGGTCGGCAGCGCCGCAGCGCCGAGCGTCTCGGCCTCGGGCGCGATCGGCGATGCGCCGAAGAAGGGCACTGCGCGTCTCGATTACGACAAGACGAGCGCCATCTACAAAGCCATCTTCGATCTGAAGAACCAAGATCCGCAGACCAAGAAGGTCGCCGAGATGAAGACGAAGCTCGGCGCGCCCGACAAGACCGAGGGCGAGAAAGCCTTCTGGTACGCCGTCGACAAAACCGGAGGCTGCTACGAGTTCTCGGCGGGCCCCGACGGTGCCGGGTTTCAGATGACCAACAAGACGGCATGCGGCCTCTGAAAAAGCGCGACCGTCGCTCAGCTCATCGAAAGCTCGGCGACGGACGGGCTCACGAGCGTTCATGAGCCCATGTCGAATGGGTGATGGCTCAGGGCCTGCGTCTAAAACAACTCGGTGCTCTTCCGCCGATACCTTCGTGAGACAGGCGGCCTCGTCTCTCCGCTCCTCAGCCTACAAAAGTAGGCTTTCCGGTGCTCGTTCCTCGGGCCGAAGGCTCCCTTCGGTCTCGACGGAACATCGATCGACTTGTTGATACGCCGGCCCTTACTCGGCCGCCGTAGGCTCTGCGTTCCCTTGATCGTAGAGACCGAGTCGCTTTTGACGACGCGTCTCGTATTGACCGAGCGCCCAGAGCGGGAAGTAACTTCGGTAGAGCGTGTAGTCGAGGAGCGCCGTGTGGAAGAACACGCCCGCTGGCTTCTGTCGCGGCCATTCGCCGCTCCCGAGCTGTGACGAAGCGAGGAAGCGCGCAGCGCGCTCCGCCGCGTCCCAATCATGATCGCCCGCTTCGATGAGAGCCGAGAGCGCCCACGCCGTTTGCGTGACCTGACCTTCGTTCTCTTCGCGGTACACGTCGCTCGGCTCGGCCACGTGCGCCTCGCCCCAACTTCCGTCGGGCCGCTGGTGCGATTTCAGCCAGGTGCACGCCTTGCGAATCTGGGGATCGGTCGGACGCGCGCCACCTGCGATGAGGCCGCGGATCCCGAAGAGGGTTCCGTAAATGAGGCGAACACCCCAGACGCCCGGCCACGCGCCGTTCGGATATTGCGAGGTCCGAAGCTTCTTCATCGCCCGTGCGATGGGTGCGCTCACCACGGTCGGATCGTCGAGGTAGTGGCGCGCGTGCGCGAGCGCCGCGAGACACGAGGCCGTGCACTCGACATAAGAATTCTCGGTCATCGAGTCACCGAACATCTCGGCGGGGTTCAGCCACTCGATCGAGAACGGCGTGCGCCTCGGCTCGTAGCTGCCGAAGCCGCCGTCGGTGTTCTGCTCCTGGAGAATGAAGCGCACGGCGGAGGCGATGTCTTTCTTCGAGATCATCTCGGGAGCCGACAGGCCATTCGACGACATCGCCGTCGACATGGCCATCGCCGACGCCGATCCGCGCAGGGTGCTCGCAGGCGGCGCATCGCTCTCGCCCATGGCGAGCGACGAGAGGTGTCGAGTCGCGAGCTGTAGCGCGGCGAGTCGCGCGACGAGCGCTTCTGCCGTGCAGTCACTCACCGGCCAGCCGTGCCAGACACCAGCGAAGCAATAGCCGCCCTCGGGATTCACGCGATCGAACCGCGACGCCTCGGGGAAGGTCGTACGGATTTGCTGCGTCTGGAGGAAGGCGTCGGCCTTGGCCAACGCGACGCGCACGTCGACGTGCGGCGCGGCTTCGGCGAGCGCTTGTGCGGCAAAGGCCGTGTCCCAGCTGCTCGAGCGAGCGCCGGTCACGCGTGCCCCATCGACGTCGTCTTCCCAGATCCAGCCTTCTATGTTCGCGAAGGCCTTCTCGGCGTCGGGATCGTTCGGATCGGCGGCGTGGAGAGCGAGAATGTTCAAGAGGCCGCTGACGGGCGAGATGCTCGTGTGGTTCGTCGTTCGAAGCTCGTAGCGAATGCGCTCGCGCACCGTGTTGAGCGAGCCTTCGCGGCGCTTCGCACCGCTCCGAGGCCCCTTGGTGAGGAGCTGGTCGAGCCACGAAAGAGCCTTGTACGAAGCACGGAGCGGTATGCTTGGGGCGGCGTAAAGATCGGCCTCGCGGAGCTCGGTACGTGCCTTCGCGAAGTCGACGGAGTCGAAGCCGGTGGGATAGAGCTCGGCGCGGAGAGCGTCGGTGAGCGAGGTCTGCGGCGCAGTGAAGCGCGAGCCGTAGAGCGTGGCCATGCCCAAGTAGATGAGACGCGTATGACAATAGTAACGCGAAGGATGAACGGGCATCCAACGCGGGAGGCCCCAGATCTCGGGTAGGACCGGGTTCACGCCCTCCCAGCCATAGAGGTTCATCATCGCGAGCCAGAACTTGCCCCAGCTCGGAATGGCGACCGCGCCGCCTTCGTCACGGATGAAGCGCAAGGCATCCACGAGGAGAGGATCCCCTGGCGCGACACCGAGGATGCGCGCGGCGACGTAGACGAGTGTGGTGACGAAGAGGTTCGCCTCGGACCACTCGGAGAGCCCCCACACGCGACCGGCCGGCGACTCGACCCGCGTTCGCCCGAAATGGAGGAGGAGGCGTCGACGCCGCGTCTCGTCGATGGGCTTACCCATGAGGTGGCAAGCGAGCACGAGCTGGGCCGCCAACATCGGGCACCAGACGACCTCGCCTTCCCACGATCCGTCGTCGGCTTGGAGCGCGCTGAGCGCACGGGCGGCGCGATCGAGCGCGACCACCGGCGAAGGCCTGACGATGCCGCCACGCTCCGGATCGAAGGGGAGCTCGACGACGTCGGCTTTCGCGCTCGATGCCTTGAGCGCCGCGCCATAGCGCTCTTCGGCCGAGTTCGAGGGCAGGTCGGGCTGAGCGCGCGCGCTGAGCGCGTCGGGCGGACCTGCGACCCGGAGGTGGAGCGCACCTGCCAGGAGCCATCGCCCTCGGACCGCGAGATCGGACGTGACATCGCCCACGTGATCCCAGCGCCCCGTCGCGACGCCTTGCGCGAGCAGGCTCTTACCAGCGAGCAAAACGGCCTTGTAGAAAGACGAAGCGAACGCGATCGGGTTCGTGTCTTGGCATCCGAGAAAGCGCATGGTGCGAAAACGCTCGACCGAATCTTTGCGCCACAGATCGTAGATGGCGCGACGAATCTCGACGACCTCGTCGCTCGTGTCGGCGAAGATCTCGTAGAGCGCGACGGCGAGCATCTCGGGAACGCGGCTGCGCAAGATGCGCTGACGTCGGTAGGCATCGAAGCTCGTCGAGTCGGCGAGCGTGATGGCGTCTTGAAAGCCCATCGTCATGCCGACGGCCGTCAGCGGGTGGTGGTAACCGACGGCGTCGCCGACGAGCGCGAGACCCTCGCGACCGAACTCGACGCGCGGTCGAATTTGGTTCGTGGCCCAGGTCATGTTGCCCGAGAGCAAGGCGTCGCGGAACGCGGGTCGGAGCTGCTCGGGGACGGCCGGCGCGTAGGCTTCGTAGAGCACCGCTTGTCGGTCGCGTCGCAGGCGGAGCGAGAGCGGAACATCGATCTGCATGCGTACGTGCTCGGCATCGATTCGGTAGGCGAGGATCGGCCCGAGACCGCCGAGGCAGACGTGACCGTAGCCTTCGAAGGGCATGTCGACGTTCTTGAGCAGGAGGCCCGCCATGCGTGAATAGGTGCCGGCGCCGCGCTTGATGCCGAGCGCGGTGTGCGCGACCGACATGCGACCGCACGCTCCGACGAGCAGGTCGGCCGAGACCGAGTGCGTGCGTCCCGACTCGACTTGGTAGGCGATCTTGTGGTCACCGAGCTCGGTCGCGCGCGCGTACGGGACGTAGTCGATGAGAGCGTTGCCATCGCAGTGATCGCGGAGCGTCTCGACGAGCGAGCTGTGCTCGAAGCTGAAGGCGAACGTCCCTGCTTTGTAGGGGAGCACCACGGGGCGCGATCCGTCTTCGGGGAAGACGACGAAGCCTCGTCCGCCCGTGAACGGTGCGATGGGCTTCGGATCGACGCCGAGCTCTTTGAGGATCTGCACGGCGGGCGGATGAATCCATTCGCCCGCGAGTCGTCGGCTCGACTGGGGGTTTGCCTCGAGCAGCAGCACCCGCGAGCCGCGCTTCGCGAAGGCGAGCGCGGTGACGCAGCCAGCGGGACCCGCGCCGACGATGGCGACGTCGTAGTTGTCGCGAGGCGCCGCGCGATCGGTTCCGCGCGTGTCACTCGCCGTCGCGACCTTTTTTCCCGAGTGCTGAGTCATGTCGTTGCCTCTTCGCCCGAGGGCGCAATCCGAGAAGGCCGTTCACTCCGGCATTCGTCACCACGCAGACAGCGCACGTGCTCTGCGCTCGTTGGCTCGCTGTTCGTGGGCTGCCCGCAAAGGCTCACATCGTCACTTGGACGCCGAGCTCTTTCGAGACATCGACTCCCTTCGGCGACAAACCGCTTCCGCAGGTCTCGTCACGACGAAAGTCGTGCGTGTCGAGAAGGTGGGCGTTCGAGATCGCGAGCTGTCCGAGGTGAGCCGCGAGCGCGGGACCGGCGTGTCCGGCGCCGACGATGGCCACGTCGCGAATCGCGGGAGGTGCACCGTTGGATCGCCCGCGTTCATGACTGGTTTTCTGCGCCCGCGGTCTCCTCCGATTTCTTTCGGCTGAGAGACGTCGGATCGACGAGCTTGGAGTCTTTCTGGCGCGCGAGATGCTCTTCCCACTTGCGGATGGTGAGCGTCTGGAAGTGGTTGACCGCCGGCGAGAGCTCGGCGATGGGCTGGTCGAAGTGTGCTTCCCAGCCTTCTTGCTCGGCTTCGACGGCCATTCCGTCTTCATCGAGGAGCGGGCCGATCATGAGCTTGTTCGAGATTTTCAAAATCGGATCCATGAGCCGACGCGGGACCTTCAGCGGAAGGAACGGAACCTTGAATTGCTTGAAGTGGAAGAGATAGAAGGCGCGCGTCGTCGTCGCGTCGATGGGCAGCACGAACAACCAATGCTTGATGTGGTTGTCGGTGTTGGAGCGCTGGTACGGGTAGTCGTAACAAAGTTCCATCGAGGTCGTGTCGACGTTCTTTCGGTCGATGAAGAGCCCCGAGATCTGTCCGCGGCCGACCTTGGTGTCGTAGGCAAGAAAGACTTTGTCACCGATCGTCTCGAGCTTGGTGAGCTTCGAGTCGTTCGAGAACGGCTTGTATTTGCGGTGCAGGTGCGCGTGCGTGAAGTCGGAGACGTTGTCGAGGATCATCGAATGATGCGCCTTGACCGTCGCGTCGATGGGTACGCAAGCCCACGCGTCGGGCCCTTCGATCTCGGGGATCTCGGGCATGGGCGTCGACCACGCGATCTCTTGATCACCGAAGAAGACCCAGATGAGACCGTAGCGAGCGCGCACCGCGAAGCTCTTCAGCTTGCAGTTCGGTAGCTTGTGGCCGAACGTGTCGTGGGGAACGGCGGCAAGCTTGCCTGCGCCATCGAACTCCCAGCCGTGGTAGCCGCAGACGAGCCTGTCGCCGACGACCTGGCCGAGCGAGAGCTTGAGCTGGCGATGGGCGCAGCGGTTCTCGATGGCGTGAAGCGAGCCTCGATCGTCGCGGTAGACCGCGACCGAGGTTCCCCAAAACTTCACCTCGATGACCTGGCTCTTCTTGACGACGCGGTCGTACTCGACGGCGTACCAATAGCTCGGGTCGAGGCCCGCAGAGCGGACCTTCTGCCTCTTGTTCTTGGCGTCTTCGAAGCGCGGCGGGCTCATGCAGCGACCCCCTTTTCTTTGGCTTTCGGGCGTGAGGATTCCATCTTTTGCCCGACGCCGGTCTCGCTCGAATGCAGCGTCGGGCTCTGGGGCACGAGACCGCGTCGCGCGAAGTCGGCGTAGGCCTCGTGAATGGCAGCCCGAATGTTGGTGGGCTCGAAGCCGAGCTCGACCTTCGCCTTGGTGGTGTCGGCGTGGCGTTGCTGACGCAGAATGCGAACGGCTCCAGGCGTGAGACGTTGGAACGCCTTCGGGAAGAAGTTCGTCAGCACGAAGGAGGTCACCTGCGCGACGCCCGCCATGAGCGGCCCGGGCAATCGGAGCTTCGGACGCGGCCGACCGCTCACCTCTTCGAAGATGTCCATGAGCTGGTCAACGGTCGCGAACTCGGTCGAGATGATGTACTTCTGACCCGTTCGACCGCGCTTCATCGCGAGCATGTGACCTTCGACGATGTCGCGCGCCGCAACGAACTCGAAGCCGCCCGGCACGTACGCGGGAAGCCGGCCATGGGTGAAGTCGATGAGCGTCTGGCCCATGCGCGAGGGGACGTAGTCCGAAGGGCCTAGGATGGCGCACGAGGTTGCGATGACCACGTCGAGACCTTCGACTACGGCCTTCAGGCACTCGTGCTCGACCTGCATCTTCGTGCGGCCGTACGGCAGATGCTCTTCGAACGGATAGAATGGAACGGCTTCGTTCGAAGGCTTTTGCGTGTCGGCGGCGTCGTAGCCGACCGCGCTGAGCGAGCCCGACACCACGACGCGCTTGGTGCCCGCTTCACGTGCGGCGCGCAGCAGGTTCGCGGTGCCGAGGACGTTGCACTCGAACAGATCGCGCAGGTCGGCGGGGCTGCCGCCGAGGGTGGAAACCTTGGCGGCGACGTGGAACGCGGTCTCGCAGCCTTCGAGAGCGCGCTGCATCGTCGGCAGATCGCGGAGATCGCCGAGGACGCGCTCGACCTGCTTGCCGGTCGCGCGCTCGATGGCGTCGATGGCGTCGTGGTTCGCGCCGGGGAGGAGGAGCACGCGGACGTCGCGGCCTTCGACGAGCAAGCGATGCAGCAGGTTCGCGCCGAGGTGGCCTGCAGCGCCGGTGACGAAGACCCGACCGGTGAAGCTTCGATCGGGCTGACGAGATTCGGAACCGGTTTGCATCTTCTCTGCCGTCTTCTGAGTGCTGGAGGCTTGCGAGCTGGAGGCTTGCGTGCTGGTGGCTTGCGTGCTGGTGGCTTGCGTGCTGGTGGCTCGCGAGCTGGAGGCTTGCGTGCTGGTGGCTTGCGAGCTGGAGGCTTGCGTGCTGGAGGCTTGCGTGCCCGAGGCTTGCGAGCTCGACGCTTGCATGCCCAGAGCCGTGTCGTAGGGTCGAGCTTGCGATGTTTCGAGGGGGGCGAACGGATTTGACTGCGCCGGATCTTTCGGACGCGGGCAGCGACCAATCGCGCCGAAGCGACAACGATCGAAGAGATTCTCGAGCGCGCCGTCGTCGGCGACCGAGGTCATGGCCTCGCTGAAGACGGCCTGGACGAGCGCGCGGGAGACGCTCGGAGCGCGCCCCGAGACGAGCGCGTCACGACCATCTTCGACCTCGCGGAGCGTCGCGAACGCAAGCGCGAGCGGGACCGAGCAGAAGAGACGCACGTGCGCGCCGTGTCCGACGTCGGCTTGGGGACCCGTTCCGATGGGCCACGCGACGATGTACTCCGCGGCTCGATCGAGGTGAGTGCGCGCGCGATGACACACGGCGCGGAGGAGCGCGAGACCGTTCGTTCGGTAGGCCGGATCGAGCACCTTGTCGAGCGGCAGACCGTGCGCTTCGGCCAGCGCCAAGGGGAGAAAGCAGTCGCCTCGCTCGAAGTCGCCGGCCACGTCTTTGACGATGTTCACGAGCTGGAGACCGAGCCCGAAGCTCGTCGCGCGCTCACGGAGCCAAGCTTCGTTCGCCTTCGCTTCGGGGACGACCTCGAGGAAGAGCGAGGTCAAGAGACCGCCGACGGTTCCTGCAACGTAGTAGCAATAGCGCTCGAGATCGGCGAGGTCGACGAGGCGGAGGCCGGATGCGTCGGCCGTGAGCGCCGAGAGCTGCTCGGCGGTCGTCGCGCTCGCGCGAGCCTCGGTCCAAGCGGTGTCGGCGCGCGACGAATACTCGCGCATGCCGTTCGACATCTCGATCACGTGCGGCTCGATGGCAACCTGCTGCGATTTGGGAAGCGAGCGATACACGCGGAAGACCGCGCCCGCGTTCATCACCAGATCGCGCTCGGCTTCGGTGGGTCCGAGGTTTTGGGCTGCGCAGAGCGCCTCGAAGTGCGCGAGGTCGCCGCCGACCAACGCCGCATCGAACGCATCGAAGAGGCTCGCTCGTGCCGACCGGATCTTCGCGTCGTCTTCGATCGTATCGACGACGCGACAGAGCAGGTACGCGACGCCCACTGCATCACGTAACGAGCTCGGTAGGGCCTGGATGGACAAGGCGAACGTGCGCGAGACCCTCGGCAGTGCACCTTCGCAGAAGGCGCGGTCTTCGAGGCTCGCCAAGTCACTCTGATCGGTCTTCGTCATCCCCTCTCCTCGGACGCACTCGTGGGCTCGCTGGATTGGCGAGCCACGGTGCAGCCTGATAACCCGACTCGGTTCCGATGCCCAGATCCCTGTTGCGAAAAGGGCGTCGAAACCAAGCCTTTTGTCCAGTGACGTATCGATGCTTCATGCCACGCGGCGCTTGCAAATTCGGATGCGAGGCGATCCGAGTTGGACGCGCACCCGTTCGATTCGCTGGCACGTCGGTGCGTCATATGGTTCGCAGTTGGAAGGTTCTCAGTCACCGCGGTTGCGCACTTTGCGCAAACCGTCGCAGCGCTCGAAGGATCGGAGCTGCGTCTCTGGCGGTTGTACGCGCGCTAAAAGTTGAGCTACGAACGACACCGCCGTGCATCCTCTTCTTCGCGCAGTGCTCGCCCCCGAGACCATGCTCGGCAGCTTCCTCGTGCTGTTTGTCGGGGGAATCGTCTTCTACCTGGTCACGTCCGGGTCGAGCTATCTCTACTATTTCATCCTCCGCAAGGAACGGTTCTTCCCGAACGAGACGCCCGGTCCCGAGCAGATGCGGAAGGAGCGCCGCTGGGCCGTCTACTCACTCTTCGGGAACGCGGTGTTCACGGCGCCGATTCACCACTTCATCGTGCAAGGCAAGAGCCAAGTCTATTTCGACTTCGGCGCGCACGGCACCGGGTGGTTTCTCATCTCGATCGCGCTGATGGTCGCGATCACCGAGACGCTGGTTTTTTGGGCTCATTGGGCCCTCCACCACCCGTTCCTCTACAAGCACATCCACCTGCATCACCACCAGTTTCGCAAGACCACGCCGTGGGCGAGCGTCGCGTTTCATCCGCTCGATTCGTTCGCACAGGCCGCGCCGCATCACCTCTGCGCGTTCCTCTTCCCGGTCCACATCGGCGTCTACGCGGGGAGCGTCACCTTCGTCACTCTCTGGAGTGTCTTCATCCACGAGCGGGTGACGTTCTCGTGGGTCCGCTTCGGGCTCATCAACAACACGATGCACCACACTGCCCACCACAAGTTCAACAAGTGGAACTACGGGCAGTGGTTCACGATCTGGGACCGCATCATGGGGACGCACAAGAACCCCATCGGCCTCGTCGAAGATGGTTACGACAGGGTGCCCGCCGCGGTTGCGTCCCTCGCCTCGGCGCGTTCCGACGTCCTCACGCAAGAAGACTGAGCTCGCTGTGCACGTGCGCGATCTGACTCTCGCCATCTAGCCCCCGCCCAGCGGTGGAGAGGAGAGAGACAAAAGGTCGTGCCGCTCCCTCTCCCTCACGAGCTGCGCGGTGGATCACAGCCGATCCCGGTCTCTCTGTCGAAGGGTGCAGCTGGCGTGAAGAAGGATTGAGCGCGCGGTTGGGTGGTTGCGCTTCGGCGCATCGGGCGCATGGTTCGGCCCATGACAGCTGCCTCGACCGAATTCGCCGCACGACCCCTTCACGAGCCTTCGCGCATCGCGCCCGGAGCGCTGAAGAAGATTCGCGCTTTTCATTCCGACGCCGTCACCGAGGTCGCCAAAGCGGTTGCCTCGGAGCCGGTCGTCGTAGTGGGAATGGCCCAGAATCCCCACGTGAAGAAAGTTCGAAAGGCGCTCGACGATGCGAACATCGCCTTCAAGTACCTCGAATACGGCAGCTACCTCTCGGCGTGGAAAGAGCGACTCGCGATCAAGCTCTGGAGCGGTTGGCCGACCTTCCCTCAGGTCTTCGTCAAAGGCACGCTCCTCGGCGGTGAAGATCTCACCGTCGCAGCGATCGCCGACGGAAGCCTTCGCAAGATGATCGCGGACAAAGACGCGAAGAGCTCCTAGCTCGCAGTCACCGTCGACGGCGACGCGCGATCACGAGCCCAGCGACGAGCGCGAGGGCGGTCGTGAGAGCGCGTCCGTCGACTCCGGATCGCGCTCCGATCGCGCACCCGGTCGCGGGCAGCGGGTACGAGGCGCTCGCGCCGCCCGATCCTGGCTCGACGAGCAAGGGATCGTCGCTCGCAGGTTGCGATGCGACCCAGCCGGTGCCTGTCGACCCGGTACGTCCGCCGCTACCGCGTGAAGACGTGCTTGCACCCGGTCCAGTGGTGCTGCTCGCGTCTCCGCCACCCGCTCCGCCTGCGCTGGAGCTGGTCGTGGGGAGATCTTGGCAGACGCCGAGGTCGGCGGTCATCGAGGTGCAAGTCCGATCGTTGGGGCAACCATTGCCGCCCGAATGGCATCCGTCGACGCAAGCATTCGTGGCGTCGCAAACACGTCCGCTGGTCGCGTCACCGCATTCGGCGTCGGCGAAGCAAGCGAGGAGGTCGTCCGAGCCTTGGTTCGGATCGCGCTCGCCAGCATCGACGTGGCCGTCGTGATTGGTGTCTTCGAGCCCGTCCAAGAGACCGCCGTGATCGCTGTCGAGCAGGATCGGATCGGTCTTGGTGGCGCCAGCGTCGGCGTCGGCGATGCAATGATGTCGCAACAGATCGGTCGCGGGGCTCGAGCAATCGAGGCCGAGCTCGGTGCCGTCGAAGAGACCGTCGTCGTCGCTGTCGGCGTCGAGAGCATTGATCGCCCCGTCGCCGTCCGAATCTGCGGCATACGCGACCTCTGCTCCATCGACGACACCGTCATCGTCGGAATCGGCATCGAATGGATTGGTACCGTTCGCGAGCTCCACGGCATCGAAGAGGCCGTCGCCATCGGAGTCGACGCAGCCGTCGTTCGGGTCTCCGTCGCAGTCGCTGTCTTGCGAGTCGCCACAGATCTCCGTCTGAGGGAGCCCGGGGACGGCGTCGCATTGCACATGATCGAATGCGTCGCAGACGAGCTTGCCTTTGGCGGCGCAGATACCGAGGCCACTCGCGCACGCTTGACCGAGCGTGGCGTTGGCACACGAGACGCTCCCGGTCTTCCAAACCGGCTTGCTGGCGAATCCGAGCGAATGGGGCGCGACGGTCGAGCTCGCGAGAGGCGGACGATCCGTCGCGACCCGCTTTTGCGAATCTGCGAGCGCGCTCCCGCTCCACAAGAGACCCGAGAACGATGGAATCAGCGTGAGCAGGGGAAAAAGCTTCATGAAGATCCTCGAGGTGAGCTCCGCGCACTGGTCGGCGCGGCCACAGGGCGCGCTGGTGAGAACGGCGCATTCTCTAGAGGCTGTAGGGAGCCAAAACAAATCGAGCCGAGGGCTCGAGTCAGCGCCGAAGTGGCCGTAGTGTCATTCGAAGGTGCGCCGGGCGGCGTCAGCGCGAAGCGGCGTCAGCGCGGAAGCTTTCGACCCCAAAAGGCCGAACCGGGAGGCGGAACCGCATCGAATGGCTCGAGCGCGAATGGGCCTTCGTCACCGCCCAAGGTTTCCGCAAAGCTCGTAGCCCGAAGCGCCCAATCGCAAGACCTCGATCGTCTTGTCGCGAGGCTCGACGAGCCACACGAAGCCGACGCCCTCGCGCTCGAACTGGGGCACCTTCTTCACGCGATCTTTGCGCGCCGTGCTCGAAGAAAGCACCTCGCACACCCAATCGGGTCGAACGGTGAAGAACGGATCGTCGCTTTCGCCGTCGTCAGGAAAGTTCTCGACGCGCCAGCCCGCGAGATCGGGCACCAGAATGTCGGCTTCGAGGTGCAGCTCCGGCTGGTGGAGACTGATCCAGTTGCCCCCCACGTCGTCGAGACCTGCGTCGAATTCGACGAGGAGCCGGGCTCCGAGCGAGCTCGCCGCCCGTGTGTGCCGCCGCGCCGGCCGCGGGTGCACGTAGAGCTCACCGTCGAGCACCTCTGCAACAGGGTGCTCTGGCGCAGCAAGAACGTCTTCGTACGTGGCCTTGCGTCTGGCTGCCTCCGCTATGGGACCGAAAATAGCGCGTTCCACCCGACTCGGCTCGGGTCGGGTCGGCTCGCTTCGTCGGAGGAGCTGCGCAATCCAAGCGCATACACTTGAATACCCGCGCGCCTGGAAGTCTCGCGACGACCCTCCACGAGCTTCGGAAACGAAGGGCCATCCTCGAGGGGCCCGCATATCAACAAGTCGGTGCTATTGCGCCGATACCATCGTGAGACAGACGGCCTCGTCTCTGTGCTCCTCAGCCTACAAACGTAGGCTTCCGGTGCTCGTTCCTCGGGCACCTGTCTCGCTTCGGCCTCGACGGAATATCGATCGACTTGTTTATACGCGGGCCCTAAGCTCAGCAAATGAAGATGAGCCGGTCGTCGTGGGGTGCTCTGCTCGGATTGACCGTTTCGGTGGCTGCCATTCAAGCCTGCAGCGGCGACAACACCTCGGGTGGAGCGGGTTCGTCGACGACCAGTGGCAGCGGCGGGGCCGGTGGGATGTCGAGCGGAACGAATGGGTTCGCGACAGGCGCTGGCGGCGGTCAGGGCCAGAATTTCGACGTACAGCCCGCTACGCTTCAAACGATCACGGTTCCGTTCGGCCAAACGTCGCCCACCATCACGTATACGGCGACGCTCGGCGGCTCGCCCATCAATGCCGGTTGGGGTGTCGATCACGGAAACATCGGAACCATTCCGACGGCGCCCGCGAGCTCGGCCATCTTCACACCGACGGGAAAAACCGGCGGCCTCGTGACGGTGCTCGCCGGTGCGAACGGAACGACGGCGAAGCGACAGGTCTTCGTCCAAATCAACGGTACGCAGAATGGCGCCGATCCGAATAACCCTGCGACCGCATCGCAGATCGCCACGACGATGGGCCAGCTCACGGCCGGTGGCGGCATCGGAGGCGTCGGTGGTGAAGGTCTCGGCGGACCCGTGCTCGATCCGGCCATTCTCACCGCGCTCGGTGCGCCCACGGGCGACGGCTCGGCGCAAGGGCTCAAGCTTCTTTATCCCTATGACAAAACGGTTTGGCCGCGGGGTCTTCTCGCGCCTCTCTTGCAATGGGGCTGGTCGATTGGCGACGCGGATGCGGTTCAGATCGAGCTGAAGACCACGAGTGGATCGTTTTCGTGGACTGGCACGTTCGCGCGCCCTCCCATTCTCACGCAGACGGGGACGCCGTTCGTTCGGCATCCGATTCCCGAAGACGTGTGGAAGGCCGCGACCGACAGCGCCGGCGGAACGACGCAGAACAACATGCCTGAACAATTGACGGTCCGTTTGACGGTCGCCAAAGGCACGATGGCTTATGGGCCGATCACCGAGACCTGGAACGTGGCGCCCGCGCACCTCGCTGGAACCGTTTATTACAATTCGTACGGAACGCAGCTCGTCAAAAATTCGGTCGAGCATTCGTACAACAACGGGCCCCAATTCGGCGCAGCGGTCCTATCGATCAAAGGTGGCGACACCGCGCCCACGGTCGTCGCTGGAACGCCGAGCCCGCTCGGCGGCTCGGGAGCCGGATGCCGCGTATGTCACGTAGTCGCCTCCGACGGGAGCAAGCTCATCGTCCAACACGGCGACACGTATCCCCGAACGTCGAGCTACGACCTCAAGAACATGAACGCCGAGACGACCTTGACCGGCTACGACAACACCTTCGGCTGGGCGGGTCTCTCTCCCGATGGTGCGCTCGCGCTCACCAATGCGGCCGACCTCGCGGCCGGGGCGCCAGCGAGTCAGCTCTATGCCTTTCCACCGACGGGCGCGCCGCTAGCAGTCACGGGCATTCCGGCCAATCTCAAGGCAGGCACACCGGCCTTCTCGCCCGACGGCAAGCACGTCTCGTTCGACTTTCTCGGCGGCACGATCGGCGCGACGACCGGCAATGGATCGCAGCTCGTGGCGATGGACTTCGACGCTCCGACGAGCACGTTCTCGAATCTCAAAGTCCTCGCGACGATGCCCGACGCGAGCAAGCGCGCCGGGTTCCCGTCGTTCTTTCCGACCAACGACGCCGTCGCGTACCACTATCAAATCGTCGCGTCGAATCACCGCTACAACACGTGGCACGGAGCCGAGGCGCAGATCTGGTGGTCTGATCTCGCGACTGGAACGCCGAAGGCGCTCGACGCATTGAATGGAAACGATGCGGGCGGCATGACCTCGTATCTCCCGACCGGGCCGCTCAATCACGCGACCGACACGCTCTTGAACTACGAGCCCACGGTCAATCCTGTCGCCTCGGGCGGCTACGTGTGGGTGATCTTCACGAGCCGACGACTCTATGGAAACGTGGCGACGACCGATCCGTGGCAGAGCGATCCGCGCGGCTACGACGCGTCGACGCTCGCGAACGTGACCACCAAGAAGCTCTGGGTCGCGGCGATCGATCTCAATGCGCCTCCCGGAACCGACCCGAGCCACAACGCGTTCTATCTCCCCGGCCAAGAGCTGGTGGCGGGCAATGCGCGAGGTTTCTGGGTGCTCGATCCCTGCAAGATGGATGGGCAGGGCTGCGAATCGGGCGATCAATGCTGCAATGGGTTCTGCGAGCCCGATCCGAACAATGCGCTCGTGTGCTCGAACATGAATCCGAACAGCAACTGCTCGATGCCGCAAGAGAAGTGCCTGACGGCGTCCGACTGCTGCGACGCGACCAATCTATGCATCAACGGCTTCTGCGCGGTACCCACGCCGAATTGACCGAGACCTCGCGTCTCAACGGCGCGTGGCCGACGCTCAGGGCCCGCGTATGAACAGGTCGGTGCTATTTCGCCTCAACCTTCGCGAGCCTTTTGCCCGAGGAACAAACACCGGAAGCCTACTTTTGTAGGCTGAGAAGCGCGGAGACGAGGCAGCCTGTCTCGCGAGGGTATCGGCGGAATAGCACCGACTTGTCTGTACGCGGGCCCTCAAAGGCATTCGGCTTCCTCCTCGAAACCGCCTCCATCGAAAACGAGGACACGCACCCTGCCGTCTTCGTGGCGGCGACCGTCGTCGCGAATCCCGATGGCCTGGACGCAATGGCCTGGACGCAATGGCCTAGACGCAATGGCCTAGACGCAATGGCCTAGGCGCAATGGCCTGGACGCGCTCACGTGCACCCCATGCGATCCACCTCAGAACGGCATTTTCCCGACCTCAGGCGTTGACAAGGCGTGTGACTGCGAGTGTCATCGTGGGGTTGCACCCAACGTGATCGACCGAGCTCGTGAGAGCACGACGTTTGCGCCCTTTTCGTGACCCGGAGGATGACATGCGGTTCCACATCCCGAGGTCGGGCGCTCTGTGCGCCCTCTCGCTCGTGATAGCCTGTACTGGGAACATCTCGGATCCTCCGAATGGCTCCGGACCCAACGTCGAAACGCTCTCGATGATCGGCGTGAGCGGCGCGCGCAGACTCACTGCCGCCGAATACGACGCGACCGTGCGCGATCTCTTCGGCGAGACCGATCCCCAGAGCGTTCTCTCGCTCCCGGTCGATCGCCGCATGCCGTTCGACAACGATTTCACGGTACAGACCGCTTCGCAGGCGCTGATCGAAGGCGCCGAGCTTCTCTCGGGGAATCTCGCCGACAAGCTCGATGCCTCGAAGACGCAACGCGACCTGGTCGTCGGCTGCGTGCCTGCCGGAGCGACTGATCCGGTCTGCTTCGAGCATTTCATTCGAACGTTCGGTCGTCGGGCGCTTCGTCACAAGCTCGCCGACGACGAAGTGAAGCGCTTCATGGCGCTCCAAGACCCGAGTGACTTCTACATCGGAGTCAATTCGGCGATGCGCGCTTTCCTTCAGCACCCCGAGTTTCTCTACCGCATCGAAATCGGCGCGCCGGTCGCTGGGCAAGATGGGGTCTTCGAGCTCTCTGATGGCGAGATCGCAACGCGTCTATCGTACTTCGTCGTCGGATCGACGCCTCCCGATTGGCTCCTCGATGCGACCGAGGCAGGCGATCTCGCGACCGACGACGGCGTGCGCGCTGCCGCGCAAAAGCTCATGAACGACGAACGGGCTCGCGCCCACGTCTCGCGCTTCCACGCGCTTTGGCTCGGATGGGAGGCGACGGCCGGCGCCGACGCGCAAACCGAGACGAATGCGCTCCTCGACAAGGTCCTCTTCGAAGAAGCGGGCGTCTGGCAAGATCTCCTTCGCAGCGACCAAACTTACGTCAATGCCAAGCTCGCCCAAACTTACGGCATGACGCCCGTCACCGGCGCTGGTTTTTCTTGGCAACCGTGGGGCGACACCGGTCGTCAGGGCCTTCTCTCGGAAGGCGCCTTTCTCTCGCTCGGGACGAAGTTCGCCGACACGAGCCCGACCCAGCGCGGTCTGCTCGTTCGCACCCGTCTCTTTTGCCAAACCATTCCGAAGCCCCCACCGGGCGTGAACATCGACATGCCGCCGGCCGGCCCCGATCCGAATGCATGCAAAGCGCAGCGCTACGACATGTCGACACGCGAAGGCTGCAAAGCCTGCCATTCGCAGATGGATCCGATTGGCTTCGGTCTCGAGCAATACGACGCAACGGGCGCCTTCCGCACCGAGCAACCGAACCGACCCGACTGTACGATCGACGGCCAAGGCAATCTCGAAGGGATCGGGAGCTTCAAGGGACCCAAAGCTTTGAGCGATCTCCTCGTCGAGGGAGGGGGTCTCAATCAATGCATCGTGACGCAGCTCTACCGATTCGCCATGGGTCGCTACGATCTCGACACGCCCGACTTCGCCCTCATCGCGAAGCTCACCGAAGGGGCCAACCAGGGCAGCGATCTTCTGTTCGAGAAGGTCCTCCTCGATTTCCTCAGCGCTCCCGCGTTCCGTTTTCGGCGCGAAGAGCCCAACCCTGGAATGTAGGAGAACCCGCCCATGCCTACCCAGCCCCTCAGCCGACGAACCCTTCTCCGCGGGATTGCAGGCACCGCGATAGCGCTGCCTTTTCTCGAGGCCATGCTGCCTCGTCAGGCGTCGGCAGCCTCGGCGCCGCTGCGTTATGTCTACGCCTTCGGCGGTAGCTCGATCAGCTGCAACGGCGCCGACTCCGATCTTGTCGTCCCGACGCAGCAAGGCCTCCTCGGTGCGGGGCTCCCACGAGGTTTGAAGCCGATCAATACGCTTCAAATCGAGCCTTACGTGTCGATCGTCTCTGGAATGAAGATCCCCTGGGCCGATGCGCCGAACACGCCTCCGGGCGGTCGACGCATCGGTTTTCACGCAAGCTCACTCTGCCCGCTCGTATGCGGTGTTCGCACCGATCCGGGGGGCAGCGAAGCTCCCACGGGCGAGACGAGCGAGTTCTTCGCGTCGCGCACGCTTTCGCCTGATCCGACCTATCAAGTCCTCACGTACCGCGTGCAGCCTGCCTATTACCGAGGCTCGAATGGAACCGGCGGTGACCGCGGCAAGATCAGCGCACGCATGAATCAAGGCACGCTCGAGCAGGTGGAGCCGACCACCAGCCCTCAGGTCGCTTGGGCGTCATTGAACTTTCAACCGACCGATCCGGCGAAGATCGAAAAAGCCAAGGCGCTCCTCGCGCGGCGCATCAGCGTGCTCGATCTGGTGGGCAGCGACACGCAATCGCTCCTCGCGCGTCTCGGAAAGGCCGATCAGATCAGGCTGCAGCGGCACCTCGACGAAGTCCGTGCTCTCGAAATGCGATTGCAGGCGATGCACCCCGACGGAGGAGCCTGCGTGCCTCCACCCGATCCGGGGATGGACCCACCCATTGGTGGGGCGGTCGAAAACGGAGACACCGGCGGTTACGCGTCGAATGGTGCGTGGAGCAATGAAGAGCTGCGCGCCTCGACCATGATCGATCTCATTCACATGGCGCTCACTTGCGATCGCACGCGCGTCGCATCGATCATGTTCACGCAAGCGCAATGCTTCCTGAACATGAATCCGATCTTCGCGTATTCGACCGATCTCCACGAGATGAGCCATGGCTCGATGGGTTATGCGAACGCGGGCATGGGCGCTGTCGCCGACGGCGTCTCGTGGCACGTGAAACACTTCGGCACGCTCGTTCAGAAGCTCGCGAACACCGTCGATTCCGACGGCTCGAAGATGATCGAGAACACAGCGCTCTTGCTCGCCTTCGAGGGCGGGCACGGGTTCGATCCCGAGCAGAGCCAACAGAACAGCCCGCATTCGACCGAGAACATGATCACTCTCATCGCGGGTCGCGCCGGTGGTCTCAACAAGACCGGCGGCAAACACCTCGTGATGCAAGACCGCCACCCCGTCGAGGTCGTGAACACGGCGCTCAACGCCGTCGGCGTCCCGGGCAACCTCGGTGAAGTGACGGGGACGATGCCCGAGCTCTCGACCTGAGGCGCCCGGTCGAAATAAGTGCTGCTGCGACCGCCGATCCCTTCGCTGCGACGGTCGGCCTCCTCTCTCCGCTCCTCAGCCTACAAAAGTAGGCTTCCGGTGCTCACTCGTCGGG
>JAYUUB010000249.1:0-3108 GCA_043755175.1 Polyangiaceae bacterium
CGAAGCGTGGGGGAAGCACCTCTTTTACGTTTTCGAGCGCGGACGAACCGTCCACGTGCACCTCGGTCTCTTCGGGCGCTTCTATCGCCGCAAGAACACGCCGCCTCCTCCGCGCGAGTCGACGAGAATGCGTCTCGAAGGCGACACGGTCACGATCGATCTCGTCGGCCCCACCGCTTGCGAGCTGATGAGCGCCAAAAAGAAGGCCGAGCTCCTCGCGCGCATTGGGCCTGATCCGCTCCGCGATGGGGCATCACCCACGCCGTTCTACGAATACCTATCACGCTCGAAGACGCCCATCGGTGCGGTGCTGCTCGATCAGAGCGTCGTCGCAGGCGTGGGCAACGTCTACCGCGCCGAGGTGCTTCACCTGCTCAAGCTTCATCCTTCGACTGCCGCGAAAGCGCTGACGCGCGCCGAGGCGACGGCGATGTGGGAGCTACTCGTGGGGCTCTTGAGGCGCGGCGTCGAAGAGAAGCGAATCGTCACCACGCAGGGGCTCGAAGCGTCGAAAAAGCGCGTCCCGCGAGGCGAGAGCGTGCATGTCTATGGGCGGACCTCGTGTCGCACGTGTGGCGGCGAAGTGCAGCGCTTCGCCCAGCGAGCGCGAACCGCGTACGTGTGCCCAGCGTGCCAGCCCGCCCGTGGGTGACGACAGCGAATGAGTCGCAGGGTGCGCCCCACGTAGATGGCGGCGTCGGAGAGGTCGCAATCTTGCGATAGACCCTCGCACATTTGCGAAGGTATCGAGCGAGGCTGCGTGCGTAGGCTGCAGTGTCCTCTCGCCGCGTCTTGCCACGACGCAGGCCCCACAAGATCACTCATTCTTCTTCGAATCGGTGCTCTCGAATGAACCACTGCTCATTGCTCGTCGTATGCGGTTTCGTATTCGCAGTACTCCCCGTCGCCGGTTGTTTTAAGCACGATTGTACGCTCGAAGGAAAGCAGGCCCACTACGGGCAAGACCTCGCCCCGACGACGAAAGGCGCGAAGCTCTGTGTCGCGGGCCAGGAACCCAATGGCTGCAACCTCGACGGCGCCAGATGCGTACCGACGCTCGACGCGTCCACAGCAAGCAGAGGCAAGGGCAGCTAAAGACGCGCTACAAGAAGGCGCTCGAGAAGCGGGGCTGGAAGTACGTCGGTCAGACGACCAAGCCCGGCAAGAGCCAATCGATGGCATGCAAGAAGGCCGACGGCGAGCTGGTCGTCGCGTTCGGAACCAGTCAACTCTCGGAAGCGATGGGAGATGGCTCCGGCATCGACGTGTTCTCGATGCGAAAGCCCGACGGCGCTCCGGGCACCATGCTCGACGGGTACAAAGCCGACGGAGGGCCGGCGCTACTGAGGGCCGAAGGTCACCCACGAAATATCATTCGTTCCGCCGAGCTCTGTCGGATCGGTCCAGACGAGCCCATCGGTGGAGCGACGAGCTCGCGTCACGTCGAAGGCGACGTAGGTCCCGTGTCCGTACCCGGCGAAGTAGACGTAGAGCCCGGGCGCCGCGTGGTCGACCCAGCTCTTCCCATCGTCTGACGTGTACACGTGCTCTGGCGTGATGGCGCTGAAGTGCCCTTGACCGAACACCAACGCGCGCAAATCCATCGACGGAAACGCAGGCTCGCTCGACCACGTCACGCCGTCGGTCGACGTGACCGATAGGCCGTTGCCGATTGCGACGAGAACACCATTTCCGTACGCGAGCGCTTGCCCGCTCATTCCGACCTTCGCAGTCGTGTATGCCCAAGTGACGCCGTCGGGAGACGAGCTGATCTCACCATCGTCGTTCATCGCGAAGAAGCCTTTGCCCTGTACGTACGTGAGCGACCCATGCGCGTGCGATGCCTTCGTGTCGATGGAGTGCTGAGCCCACGTGGCTCCGTCGCTGCTCGTCACGCGTGAGCCGTAGCCACCGAGACCGACGAAGCTTCCCGCGCCGAACGACATCTGCCCCATCCAATTTTGGTTGAACGCGGCGGGTGGTGTGTCGGCCCAGGTGATGCCGTCTGGCGAGGTCATCACGCGCCAACCTGCCGCGACGAAGAGGCCGTTGCCCCAAGCCACGGTGCGGAGCCCGACGAAGTCGTCTCCTCCACTGTCGACGATCGAAACATCGTTGGTCCACGTGATCCCGTCGTCGGTCGAGCGCATGCGGCGTCCACCACTGCCGACGGCGACGAACGTTCCCGGCGGATCGGCGGCGCCTCCTCCTCCCCCGCTCCCCGTCGCGGCGCTCGTGCTGGCGGTTGTCCCCGATGCGACCGTGACCCCCGCGGTCACCGTGTCGACGGACGCGGCGCCTCCACCGCCCGCATTGAAATCGGTGCTCGAAGACGAACAAGCCGTCGCGAACAGAGCCAGAGGAAGCACGCCGAAGACGGCGGAGACAGCGTGAACGCGCATGAGGTTCGATCCCGATCAGGTGGAAGCCGGTGAAGTGAGTCGAACCATACGTACCTCGAGCGAACAAAACGGCTCACGAGATCTGTGGCATGTGTGCGCGCCATTCGACGCTTGCTCCGCCCTTTCGGCTCTTTTGACCTTCTCGTTCCCCCTGCCTCTCCCTCATCGGTCCTGCGACCAAAGGAGAGCTACCAATTGAGCACGAGGACGAAGAGGTCGGTCGCGAAGACCGCCAATGGGGCAAAGAGCCACGCGAGAGATATCAGCGCGCGGTCCGAGTTGGGCACGCCTTTGCCAAGCGAGCGCGCGACAAAGACGCCACTTCCTGAAATGAGATTGAGTGCAATCAACCCGACAAGCGCCAATTGGTAAAGGTGCGCCCAGCGACTCTCGATGATGAAGGTGTAGACGAAGCCCCAAAGCATCATGCAGGCGGCCAGCGCCGCCCCGACCCGACAACCAAGTTGGAGAATGCGCATGAGTCGACCTCGATCACCCTGCGGGCCCTTGGGGCCTGCGTACAAACAACTCGGTGCTATTGCGCCGATACCTTCGTGAGACAGGCGGCCTCGTCTCTCCGCTCCTCAGCCTACAAAAGTAGGCTTCCCGTGCTCGTTCCTCGGGCAAAAGGCTCCCGAAGGTTGAGGCGGAATATCGATCGACTTGTTTATACGCGGGCCCTTAGCGTGTGAGCTCTCGCCATTGG
>JAYUUB010000250.1:0-25360 GCA_043755175.1 Polyangiaceae bacterium
TTGAACGGTGACGTCGATCGGCTCTGCTTTCTTCGTTTCGCTCCTGGACGCGACCTTTTTAAGAGGTGCAATCGTCTCCGTCGGGCGAGCTGATGGAGCGACCGGTGGCACAATCGTTGAAACTGGTGCCTCGGCTGGTGGCACGTTGGGTACCCGAGGAGCCAACGCCGCGGGTTGGGCGCTGGCTTCGAATGCAACCAAAATCAACGAAGTTGCCGCGGCCAGAGAGCCGAGCCTCAAGGAACCACTCGCGAACATTGTGACACGATACGTACACGTGGTGCCACCGGTTGCACGGTCGAAGAGCGAGAACCGGACGCGGTGACGCCAGCGTCGGATCCACGAGGTAAGGTGAGGGCTATGACTGAGCCAGCGGTGAAACCTCGCAAGACGCCTTGGGGAGTGGTTCTCGCTGCGCTCGCCGTGTTCGTAGTGGGCTCGTGGGTCCTTTGGGACATGAAGCCGTGGATCAAAGAAGTGCACGCGACGAAGCCTGCGTCGACGGTGAAGATCCTCGGGCGCGACGATGCCGTGACCAAAAAAGCAGAAGCCGAGCTCGACAGCTCGGCTTCTTCTCGGTCCGCGTTTTCGACGAGCACAGCGCCCGCGAAGAGCGCTGCGCCAGCCTCTACACGCTAGTCTTTGCGGTACATCGTCACGACGCACGCCCCGCCTAGGCCGACGTTGTGTTGCAGGCCCACGCGTGCCTTGTCGACCTGACGCTTCTCGGCCGTTCCGCGCAGCTGCCAGACGAGCTCGGTGCATTGCGCGAGGCCGGTCGCTCCGAGCGGATGACCCTTCGAGAGAAGGCCGCCCGACGGGTTCGTCACGATGTCGCCGCCGTAGGTGTTCTGGTCTTCCCAGATGAACTTCTCGGCCTCGCCCTCGTTGCAGAGGCCGAGCGCTTCGTAGGTGAGAAGCTCGTTCGCGGTGAAGCAGTCGTGGAGCTCGACGACATCGACGTCTTTCGGGCCGATGCCGCTCTTCTCGTAAACCATTTTGGCAGCCTTCACCGCCATGTCGTAACCGACCATCTTGATCATGCTGTCGTCGTTGAAGCTCGAGGGCATGTCGGTCGCCATGGCCTGGGCCGCGATGTAGATGGGGCTCGTGATCCCCTTCCGCCGCGCGAACTCGTCGCTGCAGAGGATGGCAGCCGCGGCTCCGCACGTCGGAGGGCAGCATTGGAATCGCGTGAGCGGACTGAAGACCTCTTCCGAGGCCATGATTTCTTCGACCGTGAGGAGCTGGTTGAAGAGCGCGTAGGGATTGTTCGAAGCGTGCTTGCGAGCCTTCGAAGAGATCTTGGCGAAGGTCTCGGGCTTCGTCCCGTAGCGCCACTGGTACTCGCGGCCTGCCCCGCCGAACATCTGAGCCGCGAACGGCGCTGTGTTGACGCCCTGCACCTTGCTCATGACGCCCACGTGTTGCTCGAGCGGGTTGGTCCGATCGGTGTACTTCGCTCCGAGGGCGCCTTTCTCCATCTTCTCGAAGCCGATGACGAGGACGCAGTCGACGATTCCGCCTTCGATGGCCTGCTTCGCCAGCATGAGCGCCGTGGAGCCCGTCGAGCAGTTGTTGTTCACGTTGAACACCGGAATGCCAGTGAGACCGATGTCGTAGACGGCGCGTTGTCCGCAGGTGCTGTCTCCGTAGACGTAGCCCGCGTAGGCCTGCTCCACGTCGGCGAAGTCGATCTTCGCGTCGGCGAGCGCAGCTCGCCCCGCCTTCTCCGCCATCACGTTGTATTCGTCGCTCGCCCCAGGCTTCTGGAACTTCGTCATTCCGACGCCAATCACGTTGACTCTTCGACCCATGGTGATCTCCTTCGTCTGATGACGGCCCTCAGGCCGAGAGTCCCTTCAAGAATCCCAACTTGTGCGCGAGTCGAATCTCGCCGCCGACCCGAAGCTTGCCGTGTTGGTAGAGCGCGCGCACGTCGCCGCCCTTCGCAATATCGGCGAGCGTCTCGTCGGAGAGCGTGAATACGGCCTTCGCATCCTTCGCAGGGCCCTCTTTGACGGCGCCTAACCCGGTGAGATCGACCGTCCACTCGGCTGAGGGATCGGTCAGCTTGAAGCCGAGCACGGCTCCCACTTCCGACGCGATCCCGGGCTCCTTCGCGATTCGAGCCGCAAGCCCTCGGAAGATTGCGGAGGCCGATGCCGCCTTGGCTCCGGCGACCGGTGCTGCGGCCGGCGCCCCCGCTGCGCGCGACTTCGCGATCACCGCTTCGGCGGCCTTCGGATCGATCTTCTTCAGGAACATCAGCTTCTGCGAAGCCATGACGTTCCCACTGATCTTGAGCTTCCCGGAGAAGTAGAGCTTCTGGGGATCGACGCCGCCGGTCGTCATGGCCATGAAGTCGGCGTCAGCGAGCTCGAGGGCGCAGTCGTTCGGGCCAGCTCCAGCGCTCACGCTTCCTTTGCCGTTCTTCACGTCGACGATCCACGCGCTGTCGGGCGCGGTGAGCTTGAACTGGAAGACCGTGGCGACCTGGCCGACGAGGTCGGCGTTCTTCGCGATGTAGTCGCCGATGACGGCGAAGATGTCGGTGCTGGTGAGCTCGGCCGATTGTTCCGGAGCGGCCTTCGGTGCCACGCCTGTCGCCGCCGGAAGCCGACCTTCGGCAGCCATTTGCGCACGAAGCTTCTCGCCGTCGATCTTCTTCAAGAATTCGAGCTTCTGCGACGCCATCACGTTGCCCGAAATCTTGAGCTGGCCGCCGAAATAGAGCTTCTGCGCGTTGAGCTTGCCCGTCGCCATGCCAATGAAATCGGCATCGGAAAGGTCGAGCGTCACGTCGGCAGACGCGAGTAGACCAGATGCAACAGCACCCTTGTCGCTCTTGAGATCGATGGAGTACGCGCTCTGCGGGCTCGAGAGCTTGAACTGGAAGCTCGTCTTCACTTGACCGGCGAGCTCGGGGTTCTTCTCGATGAAGAACTGGATCACGTCGAACAGGACGGCGCTCGTGATGCCGCCGGCCTCGGCGGGAGCGGAGGCTCGCTCCGCCGTGGGCTCGACCTTCGGTGCGATCTTCGCCTTGGCCTTCGGGACCTCTTTGTAGAGCTCGACCACCGTGTTGGAGAGGACGACCTTGTCGCGCTCCTTCACCTTGCAGCGGAGAAACACCTTGTCTCCATCTTTCCACATCTCGGTGACGATCGTCTCGCCGGGGAACACCGTGTCGGCGAAGCGTGCACGGATGCTCTTGAAGAGACGTGCGTCGCCATCGCAGAACGCCGAGATCGCGTGTCTCGCCGCGTAGCCGAATGTGCAGAGCCCATGAAGGATTGGCTTGTCGAAGCCGAAGTTCTTCGCGAACGTCGGATCGGCGTGGAGCGGATTTCTGTCTCCATTGAGCCGGAAGAGCAGCGCTTGCTGCGCTTCGGTCTTCTGCTCGATGACCTTGTCGGGCGCGCGATCGGGCGCCGCGTTCTGGTCGCTCGCGGGGCCACGCTCGCCACCCCAGCCACCGGCGCCGCGAACGAACATCGAGATCTCGTTCTCGAAGAGCATCTCGCCGGTCTCGTCTTTGGTCTGGACCTCGACGACGACGACAGCGTTCTTGCCCTTGTCCCAGATCTCCTTGATTCGGCCCTTGTGCGTGAGCTTGGCCGACGGAGGTAGCGGCCGGTGAATCGTGGTGAATTGCTCGCCGTGAAGAATGCGCTCGAAGCCATAGTTCAGGCCGGGCGCTTGCTGGCCCTTCATCACGGCGTCGATGATCGCCTTTACGGCGGGAGTCGCGGCGAAGGTGGGCAGGCCCTGAAAGCCCTTCGGAGACAGCTCGTAGACGTAGCTGAGCTCTTTGTCGTCGAGCGGGTTCGCAGCGGCACCCACCGAGAGCGCGTAAAGCGCGAGATCGCGCTCCTCGTACGACGACTCGAGCGGAGGGAACTCGTAGCCGAGAGCCTGATCGACATCGATGAATTCGTTGCCGCCCTTGGTCTTCTTGTTGATGTTGTCGAGCACGGGCTGCATCGACTCGGTGATGTTCTCGGGGTGCGTCGTCTCTTTGAAGCTCGTGACCTCGGGCCACGATTTCTCGAGCGCTTCGATCGAGATGGTCTTCCCGTTCGGGAAGCTCTTTCCACGCGAGCGCTCCCAGCGAAGCTTGGCGAAGAAGCCGCCGCCGACCTCGAAGAGGCCGCCGGTCTCCTGACACTTCTCGTGACAGAGCCAACCCACGAGCGGTGAGACGACCTCGGGCTTCAGGGCGTCGACGATCTCTTTCGGGAGCACGGTCTCGGTGAGACGCGAGCCTGCGATGGGGGCGATCGTGTTGACGAAAACGTTCTTCTTCTTGCCCTCGAGCGCGAGGGTCTGGGCGAAGCCGTGAATGCCGAGCTTCGCGGTCGCGTAGTTCGCCTGGCCGAAGTTTCCGTAGATGCCTGCAGCCGAGGCGGTCATCACGATGCGACCGTAGCCCTTGTCGCGCATGTGATTCCACGCGGCTTTCGTGACCTTGTAGCTTCCGAGGACGTGGACTCGGTAGATGAGATCCCAGTCTTCATCGGACATCTTCTGGAAGCTCGTGTCGCGGAGGATGCCGGCGTTGTTGACGACGATATCGATCTGGCCGAACGAATCGAGCGCCGTCTGGATGATGCGATCACCGTTCTCGACGGAGTCGGTGTTCGCGACCGCCTCGCCTCCGAGCGCCTTGATCTCGGCGACGACCTTCTCGGCCGGCGTCTTGTCGCCTCCCGATCCGCCGTGCATCGATCCCCCGAGATCGTTCACGACGACTTTGCAGCCCCGGCTGCCGAGAAGCAGGGCATGCGACCTTCCGAGGCCGTTCCCTGCGCCAGTGACGACGGCTACCTTGCCGTCGAATCGGAGATCGTTCGACATCTCACCCTCCAGCGCGAAACGATGTCCGCCCGTGATGGGTCGGACTCGAAACTTTCGTACGCGAACCATTATGGATGCGGAGACCAGAGTCAATCCCCGCCCGTCACGTTCCGCCGTCTCGCGCGATGAGGTGGAGTGCAACCCTATCGACCCAGCTTGAAACCCCGCCTGCGATCCGAGCCTTTGGCCCTTCTCGTGTTCGTAGCGCTCGGGCTCGTCGCCCGGCCCACCGAGCTCAGAGCCGACCAGGGTCCGTCGGCGAAGCACCTTCCGGCTGCGGAAAAGCCGGCCGCGCAACCAGCCAAAGCGACCGTCGAGGGTGACGCGTGGAGCGTGGGGTCGTTCGCGGCCCAAGAGGTCGCCGCAGGCCGCCCGCTCGTCATTCGAGTCTTCGTGCCGCTCTGCTCGAACGACCAGATTCAGTGTGGCAGCGGCCCCGCGGGTCGAGCAGGCGATCTATCGACCAACCTTTATTGGGGGGCGGTCTTCGGTGCGCGTCACTTCTTCGACCGAAAGAAGAGCGGTTGGGAGCGTCTTTCGGTGATCCACGACGTCGAAGGCGAGCTCGAGCGCGTCGCCTATCGTCGGTGGATCGATGGCGCCGCATGGAATCGAAAAGAACGCGTCGAGGAGATCGCAGTCCTCTCGGCCGTTCATGGTGACTCGATCGATCGAGCCGTGCGTACGTTCTGGAACACGGCCGCCCTCGGCGGCTCGGTCAGCTTCGACGATGCTGGGACGAAGCGGACGGAGCACATTGCCGCCGTCGGATACGCGGGACACGACCGCCTGATGGACGGGATCGAGCTGCCAGCGGAGCCGAAAGCCAGTACCGGCAAGGCGCTGCCGACCTTCGTGTTCGCCTGCTATTCCGAGAAATACTTCGGGCCAGCCTTGCGCCGGGTGGGCGCCGATCCTCTCGTCACCACCAAGGCCCTGATGGCGCCCGAAGCGTACGTCATCGACGCGGCGTTGACGGCGCTCGGTGACAACGTCACCCAGATCGCCTTGCGAAAGCGCGTGGTTGCGGCCTACGCGAAGTGGCAACGGCTCGAGATCCCCGTCGCATCGTCGATGTTTCAGTAGCTCGGTCGACCGCGCGCGTCTTGCCGGTCTGCCGGCGCTCGGGTAACGCAGTTCGGTGCAGCCTCGACGCCTCGCTCGGTCTTCATTCCCTGCTCTCGAGCTGCTGCTTTCGAGCGCGCTCCTCTTCGGGCTCGCCGCGTGCTCAAGCCAAGACGCCGTGCCGAGCAGCTCGGCTTCACCCAGCGCGCTCGGGCAGAGCTCCGCGACGAAGGCCTCGATCGACCAGAGTGCCTCGCTCGTGTTCAAGCGCATGGGAACCGAAGTGAAGAGGCTCACCCTCGCCGAGATCCTCGCCAAGATTCCGGCCGAGACGATCAAGCAGTTCGACCCCGAATACAATCGCGAGAAGACCTTTCGAGCGGTGCCGTTTTCGCGCGTGCTCGACCTCGCGTTCGAGGCGGTCGATCTGCCCAAGCAGGAGTACGTGCTCCGCGCGAAGGACGGCTACACCGTGCCGATGCGCGGATCGCTCGCGCTGGAGCAGGGGGCGTACCTCGCGTTCGAAGACACCGAAGTGCCAGGATGGGAGCCTGTCGGCGAGCGGCGGGAGAATCCGGGCCCGTTCTATTTGATCTGGGCGAAGAAGGAACAGACGAGCCTCGAAACCCACCCTCGCCCGTACCAGCTCGTGTCGATCGAAATCGCGAAGTTCGAAGACCTGTTTCCGAAGACCGTACCGACGGGGATCGCCGAGGGCGCGCCCGCGCGTCGAGGATTCGAGACGTTCCGTGAGCAGTGCATCTTGTGTCACGCGATCAACCGCGAAGGCGGGCGTGTGGGGCCCGAGCTCAACGTCCCTCAGAGCATCGTCGAGTATCGACCGGTCGATCAGGTCAAGGCGTACATCAAGAATCCGCTGACCTTTCGATACAGCCAGATGCCTCCGCACCCGACCCTCTCCGACGAAGACCTCGACGATCTGGTCGCCTATTTCACGGCGATGAAAGGTCGAAAGCAAGACTCGGATGCTGCTGCATCACCACCACCATCTGCGTCCGCTTCTGCGGCGCCATCGAGCGCGCCTTCTTCGAGCGCCGCGGTACCGAAGGCGCGTCCGCCCGTGCCCGGTTCCGACGTTTCGAAGACGCCGAGCATGGGGCTCGGTTCGAGGAACTAGATCACTCGAGGATCACTTCGAAAAGTGCTTATCGAAGTGCATTGGGCTGCACACCGGAAACTGGACAGACATCTAGGTGCTGATTAAAAGAGCAGGCATGAACAACACCGCAACTCATGCCGTCCTCTTCGCGCTCTATGACATGGCTCGCAAAGACCGCGCTGCGACGTTGATCCGACTCGCCGCCGCCACGGGGCTCGAGCGCGCCGAGGTCGAGCGCTGCCTCTCTTCGCTCGATGCCGCCGGGCTCGTTCACGCCGATCGTGTTCGTCTCTCGATGCAGGGTCTCGCGACGGCGATGCTTCTCGGGGCACCTCGCCAGGCGAAGGCCTCGCAGCTCCGCGCTGCTTGAGCGCGAGCAGTCGTTGCCCCGAGCTCGCTCGGCCTCGATCGAGCTCGCTCGGCCGGATGACCGCAATCGGTGACGGATCCTCGCCCACGCTCGACATCGACCGGTAGCATCTCCTCTCAACCTGGGGAGCTGCGATGCGCAAATTGAAGCTTGGGCTGTTCACGATCGGCTTGATGGGATGCAGCGCGGCGACCTCGCCCGGGATATCCGAGCAAGGGCTCGTCGCCAGACCCGATCCAGCCATGCTCGCGGCATCGCGAACCGCCTCGGAGCCTGTGCAAGTCTCGGCGGCAAAGGCTCCGACCGAGACCCGAGCGCAGGCTGCGCGTGTCGCCGGGAGCCCGAGCTGTACTGGGGAAAAGGGCGACGAATGTCGCGGCGAATCTTGCTGCACGCGGCTTTCGGTGCCCGGCGGGAATTATGTCGACGATCAGGCCGGCCACGTCCACGTCGAGGCCTTCGTGTTGGACAAGTACGAGCTCACCGTCGGGCGGGTTCGGGCATGGAACGACGCAGGCGCGAAGAGCCCGGCCGACGGAGAGATCGTCGGAAAGACCAGCTCGGGTGCCCCCGTCGTTTGGAAGAGCAGTTGGGACGTCCAGTCGGGCGACGCCCTCAGAGGCTGGGCGCGTTATGACACCTGGACTGCAGGTAACCCGCAGTTGCCGAAGAACTTCATCAACTGGTACACCGCTACCGCGTTTTGTCGGGCCGAAGGCGGGCGTCTGCCCACCGACGCCGAGTGGCACTACGCGGCCGTGGGCGGTGAGGAGAATCGGGCGTTCCCTTGGGGAAGCGAGCCCCAGACGCCCGAGCGAGCCGTCTACAACTGCAACGGCGATGGGAACCAAAGCTGCTCGCGTGCCGACATTCTGGCGGTGGGTTCGAAGCCTCTCGGCATGGCACGCTGGGGCCACATGGACCTCGCTGGATCGATGTTCGAGTGGACGGCCGATGCCGTCGGCGGCGGAGAGAGCGCAGTCGCTCGAGGCGGTGGGTTTTGTTACATCGGCGGAATCGATCGGCGCGTTCAGCACGTGTCGACTGCGAAGAACGAGCGTCGTGACGCGCCGTCGACGGTCAGTCACATGGTCGGAGTGCGGTGCGCCTTCGACGCGCCGAATACGCCGCGAGTCGCGGCGCGCTGAGGTACCGAAGGGTGACCGCGGCTTCGGGGTCGAGCCTGAGATCGCGTCAGCGGTATCGCGAGCTGATCTTCGGTACGAGGTACTCGTCGAACGCTCGCGCTGCGTCGTAGGCAGGCGACCAGTCCCATTCTTTGCGGGCCAGGCCGTCGTCCATGTCTTCGGGCCATGAATCGACGATCTTGGCGCGCACCGGATCGGGCTCGTAGGTGATCTGGGCTTTAGGGAACGAGCGTTTCACGCGCTCGGCGATGTCTCCGGCAGACAGGCTGAACGCAGCGACGTTGTAGACGACGGTCGACAGTCGCGCGCGATCGGCTTCGAGCAACGAGATGAGGGAAGTCACTGCGTCGGGCATCGCCATGAATGGAATTTTCGCTTCGGGGCCGACGAAGCACGCATAGGGCTGACCTTTGGCAGCGGCATGCAGCATCTCGGGGCCGAAGTCGCTCGTTCCACCGGTCGGGACGGTGTCTGCGGAGATGAGACCGGGAAATCGCATCGATCGAAAATCGAGGCGAGCGATGTTCGCGAGAGCGCCGAGCTGGCGATGGTGGTGCGTGAAATACCGGCCTAGATGCTCACAATAGAGCTTGTTGCAGCCGTACATGGTGATCGGAACGTTCCACTCGATCTCGTGGACCCGACCGGCCTCGCGCTTCTTTTCGACGCTCGGAAGGCCGTAGACCGCGATCGAGCTCGGGAAGAGAAAGCGTACCGGGCGTCCGACGCGGCCGGAGTGTTGTTGGGCGACGCGAAGGAGGTTCAACGTTCCTTCGACGTTCACCTGATGTGCGAGCTCCGGGTCGCGCTCACCGCGGGTCGAGAGGAGCGCGGCCAGGTGGAAGACGGCGTCGATCTCGTGATGCGCCGCGATCTGGTCGAGCAGATAGCGATCCATGATGTTTCCGGCGTAGCTGGCGATGCATTTCGGCCGGACACTGTCGGGGATGGGAGTCAAATCGAGGCTGACGACCGAGTAACGGCCCTCCTCCGCGATGCGTTCGATGAGTGATCTACCGATCTCTCCGTTCGAGCCCGTGATGAGAACGACGCCTTTCGCCATGAGCGCGACGCTAATCGCGCCCTTCGCTTCTGGCAAACGCGGACCTACTACGCGAAGTGTCATTGTGAGGGCGACCTTCGATCCGTGCGAGGGTTTGCACCAAGGGCCGGCGTACCCTCGAGTCGGCGCCATTTCGCCGACACCAGCGCGCGACAGCTGGCCTCGTTTCCTGCGCTCCTCAGCTTACAAAAGTAGGCTTCCGGTGCTCGTTTCTCGGGCGCCAGTTTCCCTTCGGTCTCGACGGAATATCGATCGACTTGTTTGTACGCCGGCCCTAAGGAACAACATGCAGCCTCGCTTCGCCCCCAAACCCGAGTGGCTCCGTGTTCGCGCCCCCGGAGGCGACCGGTACCACACGCTCAAGCAAACCCTCCGCTCGCTCGACCTGCACACGGTCTGCGAAGAAGCGCGTTGTCCGAACGTCGGCGAGTGTTGGCGTGAGGGCACGATGACGGTGATGCTCCTCGGAGACGTGTGCACACGCGGATGCCGCTTCTGCGCGGTGTCGACCGGTGATCCGCGTGGAGCCGTCGACACACGCGAGCCTGAGCACGTCGCCCGCGCCATCGCGAAGCTCGAGCTCCAGTACGTCGTCATGACCATGGTCAACCGCGACGACCTGCTCGACGGCGGAGCCGACCACGTGGCTCGCACCGTTCGGCGTCTGCACGAGCTTCGAAGCGACATCCTCATCGAAACCCTCGTCGGCGATTTTCGAGGTCAGAACGACGCGATCGATGCCTGCTGCGAGGGTTTCCCCGATGTGTTCGCTCACAACGTCGAGACCGTTCGTCGCCTCACGCGCACCGTGCGCGACGTCAGGTCTGGCTACGATCAGAGCCTCGCAGTGTTGGCTCGAGCCAAGGTCAAGTCACGCGAGCGCTCTCGCGATCCCGACCTGACCGAGAGGCCCATGCTCACGAAGAGCTCGATCATGGTGGGGCTCGGCGAGACCGACGACGAGATCATCGAGACCATGCGCGATCTTCGAGAGGTCGGCGTCGACGTCGTCACGCTCGGGCAATACCTCAGACCCTCTCCGAAACATCACGAAGTGATGCGGTTCGTGCCTCCGGAGACCTTCGACATGTACGCAGACGAGGCGAAGAAGATGGGCTTTCTCTACGCGGCTTCGGGGCCTCTCGTTCGGTCGAGCTACAAGGCCGCGGAGGTGTTTCTTCGTTCGTTTCTCGCCGTCGACGACGTCGAAGGCGCTCTCGCCGAGCGCCTCGCCCGCGCTCGGGTCGAGGCCGCGCGAATGGTGGCGGAGCAAACCAATTCGACCCCGCTCCCTCCTAACGAGAAGCTCGTCCCCGTCAGCTCACTCGTGAGAGCACGATGACGCGATCGTTCGGCCGACTCACGGTTTTTCTGGCCCTCGGGGGAGCGTGTTGTCTCTCGGTCGCGCTCCTCGCCTCGTCGTGCGGCGTCGACGGTCAGCCGCCGACGGGCTCGGTGGCCACGTCGGGGCCCGGCGCCGGTCCGGGTGCGACCGGCTCGGGCGGGGCGCCTGCGACATCGACGAGCTCGTCGAGCGCCGCGTCGGGTGTCGGAGGTGGCGGCCCCGAGAATCTGCAAGGGCTGCTCGCTCGCCTGCGCACCGACCGGGACAAGACGCTGCTCGACGAGTCGAACCTCGGGGGCTGGCCCGTGAAGGTGGTCGAAGGGAGGGTCGTCGTCTCGATCGACCCTGCGTATCACCAGGTCGCGGGCGACTTCGACGCGTGGGCCGGGACCGAGCTCACCCCGGATCAAGGTTTTGCCTGGGGGCTCGTGCCCGACACCCCTGGAGAGCACTACAAGCTCACGACCGGTCAGATCTTCGCGGCCGATCCGTGGTCGCGAGGGTACGCCTACGACCAGAATGGCGAGATCAGCATGGTCCCCGCGCCCGCCGCGCACCTCGAGCGGTTCTTCCAGGTGAAGACAGCCGTGCTCGAGCCGCGAACCGTTCGCGTGTGGCTTCCGTCGGCCGCTCCGACGCACGTTCTCTATGCAGAAGATGGTCAGAACCTCTTCGATCCGAGCGCGCCGTGGGGCGGATGGCAGCTTTCAGATACCGTGCCGGCCGACATGATGGTCGTGGGCATCGACAATTCGCCGGCGCGAATGGACGAGTACACCCACGTGCCTGACGTGATCACTGGGAACACGCCGATCGGCGGCAAGGGCGACGCGTACGGCGACCTGCTCGAAACTGCAGTCCGTCCACTGGTGCAACTGCACTACGGAGAACCGGCGAAGCGCGGGCTCCTCGGTTCTTCGCTCGGAGGGCTCATCAGCCTTCACGTCGCCAACCGCCATCCCGGCGACTTCGTGTTCGCCGCGAGCATGTCGGGCACGCTCGGTTGGGGCAGCATCGGCACAGGGATCCACAACGAGACGATGATGAATCGCTACGCGATGGCCGGTCACGCGAGCACGGTCATCTTCCTCGATTCGGGCGGGGGCGGCACCACTTGCGCCGACTCCGATGCCGACGGCGTAGACGACGATGACCCCGGCAGCTCCGACAACTACTGCGAAACGATCCAGATGCGCGATCTGCTCGTCTCGCTCGGCTATCAGTACGACGTCGATCTCTTTCATTGGCACGAGGCGGGAGCGACGCACGACGAGGCCGCTTGGGCCGCCCGCGTCTTCAGGCCGCTGCAGATCTTCGAAGCGCTCTAGCAGCCGGTTGAAAAAACTCATGCGTTCGCTACCACCTGCAGCGCGGGCCTCTGACTCGGCCGACGTCTCGCGGGGTTGCGAAAGAGCCGAAACCAAGACTTATCCCAGCGACCAGCCTAGACTCCGTGCGTGAGCGTCGATGCGTTCAACATCGTCGGGACGCTGCAAGCGGGGCACTTCCGTGTCGACCGACCCGTGGCCGAGGGGGGCTTCGCGGTCGTCTACCGCGCCGAGCACCTCGCTTTCCGTGCGCCGGTCGCGCTGAAGTGTCTCAAGATTCCGGCATCGATCACTCCGGAGCAGCGCGAAAGCTTTCTCGAGAAATTCCGAGCCGAAGCCGAGCTCCTCTTCCGCCTTTCGAACATCACGCCGAACGTCGTTCGCCCTCTCCAGGTCGGAACGCTCGATCTCCCCGGACGGTTCGTTCCATTCCTGGCACTCGAGTGGCTCGAAGGTGAAACCCTCGATGCCGTGCGCGAAAGAAGGAGCGCAGAGGGCAAGCCCCCAATGGGACTTCACAAGCTCGTGAAGCTGCTCACTCCAGTCGCTCGTGCGCTCACGATCGCTCATCGGCTGCCTGGTCCGAACGGTACGGTCGCGGTGATTCATTGCGATCTCAAGCCAGACAACCTCTTCGTGGCGAGCACGGGCGGGGCCGACATGGTGAAGATTCTCGATTTCGGGATCGCTCATGTGAAAGACGTGACGAGCGCGATCGCCGGGCGTACGTCGGGGAGTGGCGGCTCGGCAGCGGCGTTCACGCCTGGTTATGGTGCGCCCGAGCAGTGGAATCCGGAGCTGTTCGGCCAGACCGGACCGTGGACCGACGTCTGGGGTCTCGCTCTCTCTTTCGTCGAGCTCATGCTCGGGCGACCGGTGATCGAAGGCGCGCTCGGCGCGATGATGGCGTGCGCGACCGACCCCGTGAAGAGGCCGACGCCGAGGACGTTGGGGCTGACCGTTCCCGACGCCGTCGAGCGTGCCATCGCGTCAGCTCTCGCCGTGGAGCCCCAACGTCGCACGCAAGACATCCGCACCTTCTGGACCGAAATCGAGCGAGGTCTCGGTCTGCCCCCTTCGCTCCTCGCCGAAGACGCACGAGCGGAGCCGCTGCATTCGGAGCCTCCTCCGCAGATGGTTAAGAGCATACCGCCATTGGCGCCACCCGTTCCTGCGCGAGGCGATCAAGGCGTCATCGAGAGTCCGTCGACGTCGAGCCTGCCCGACCTTCTCCCAATGATGCAGCAGCAGCCGCAGCAGCAGCAGCAGAAGCAGCAGCAGCAGCAGCAGCAGCAGCACGCGCACGCAGCCGAGCAGACCTTCGCTTTCCAAGATGACTCGGTTCGGCGACCGCCGCTCGACTTGGAGCAGGGACTGCTGCTCCAGCGATCGCGGCCCAGGCCCATCCCTCGCGCTCCTATCTACGGCCCGGTCGTGCGAGAGGTCGACGCGACGCGCGGCGTCCTCGAGAAGCTCTCGGGACCCCTGAAATTGGTGGGTCTAGCGCTCTTCATCGCCATCGGCGACCAAGCGCACACACGCCTGACTGGCGAGGTGCTGAGCCTTGGTCCGGCCCGGCCTTTCTGGCTCTCGGCGGGCCTAATCGCGATCGCGGTGGCGCTCGCGTTCGCGCGTCTCTTGTCGAGCGACTGAGTGCGGTTCACGAGCTCTTCGAGCGAATCGACTGCGTCGCGCGACTAGGACTTGGAGCAGCGTGTCTCCGTAGAGGAGCAGTTGCTCGGCCGTAGGCACGTCCCCCAACGCGGGATGCGTTGCCCTCCAAAGTCTCAACGTTCATCGATTCCCCCCTCGGCCGGCTTTGCGCCGCAGACTAGCATCCGAGGAAGAACGCAAGTCCCAGCTCACGGTGCGAGCAACACCACCTTGGTCTGACTCGGCGTCACCCGGGCTCCCGGGCAATTCGTACTGTTCTGAATGGCCACGCTCGTCAGTCGCGTCGCGGGGGCTCCACCCATGATGACCGTGAACGCGGCGGTCACGTGCCGGGTCGGACCCATCACCGTTCCCGATGCAACGCCCGTCGCGATTCCGGCGTTGTCGCCGTTCGACATGGGCTCGGTCGACGCGAGTGTGTGCACCGGCGCGCCGTCGATGAGCACGTTGTAGGCGGCACCGAGCGCGGTCGGCCCATTGGCGATATTCGGGTAGGGAATCGGAACCGGTGCCGGCGCAGGCGGTGCGGGCGTCAGGCAAACATCGGGGAATCCGGTGTCGACGCCACCGAATTGTGTATTGGCAAACATGCGATCTCTCTTTCCGTCCTGTGAGCGTCAGCCGATGTGAACCTGCCCGCCATCCATCTTGACGAGCTTCTGTGCGGCAATCACCGCATGCTCCGCGCGAAGGGTCAGGAGGCCCTCTGCTCGCTGATCGATACGACCCGCTCGGAGCTGGTCGACGTCCTCCACGAACCGGTACGCGCGCTTCACCCGATCGACCACGCGCTCGGCGACGCGCTCGATCGCATCGGCACAGGTTTTGGCCACGCCGAGCCTCGCTTCGAGCGCGCGCCCCACGACGCCGAAGTCGTCGAAGCTCAACCGTCCATGAACCGTATGAACCTCGAGATCGCGGCTGACGACGGCGACCTTCTCCGGGGAAGCGAGACTGACCCCACGCTCCCCGACGATCTGAACTCGGCCGCCTCGCGCAGCGAGCGTGAGATCGCCGTCGCTCGATAGCCGAGTCGGCGTGGCGCTCGCCCGAACGAGGACGGCCAGAATGAAGCTCTCCGAGGCTCCCTCCGAGACGAGCACCCGATCGCCGGGCTCGGGCTCGACCAGGCAACTCGCCGCCCGGCGCGCAACGGTGCTCGATCGCGCACCTGCGCCACCGAGGCGAATAACCCATTGGCTAGTGTCGCTCATCAGGACAATGCCCTCCGAGAGGATCACCGTGCGATCCTCGTCGCGCGCCCGTCGTACATTTTCTGCCGCGTTCGTCATCGTCGTCGCCCTTTCATGATCCAATCATTGGCTAGCCAGCCACGTCTCTGCGCGTGCGAGCGCCTCGTCATCTCCGAGCGCGCGTGAGCGGTCGCCGAAAAGCGCTCCGTCCTCCTCAGTCGTGTGAAACCGCGCACGAGTAAGCGTCGCGCCCAGGAGCGAAGCTCTTTGAAGATCGGCATAGCTGAAGTCGGCATAGGTCAGGTCCGCGCCGTCAAATACCGCCGCTTCGCACCGCGCCCGGTGAAAGATGGCCTGCGCGAGCTGAGCCCCGTCGAATCGCGCCCGAATGAGCGTCGCGTCCGCGAATAGCGCCTGCGGTCCCACCATCCGGCGCAAGTCGGCACCCGTCAGGTTGGCTTCGACGAAGACTGCGTTCGGCGCCCGGACTCCGGATAGCTTGGCGCCTTCGAGATCAGCGCCCTTGAAGCCAGTCATCTTGAGCGTGGAGCCCTCGAAGCTCGCGCCTCTCAAGTTTGCTCCCATGAGCTGGCATTGCGATAGATCGATTCCGCTGAGATCCTTTGCTTCGAGGTTGCACTCGACAAACAGGGTTTTCCCACACGCGATGGCCGCGAGCCCCGCGGTACGAAGATCGGCACGATAGAAAGTCGTCTTCGTCAAGTCAGCCGCGTCGAAGAGGGTCCGGTCGAGGCTCACCTCGTAAAAGGTCACTCGGTCGAGATCGGCGCGCAGGAACGACGCACGGTCGATCTTCGACTTTGCGAAGGCGCAGAGCTTCGCGACCGCGGAGTCGAAAACCGCTCCCGCTAAATCACAATCTACGAAGCCCGCCCCCACCATGCTGGCGCCGACGAACGCCGTCTCCACGAACGAGCTCTTGTGGCAAACAGCGAGGTGCAGATCGGCGTCCGATAGGTTCGCGCCATCGAAGGTGCATTCACTGAACGTGGCCTCCATGAGCTTGGCCTTTGACAGCACCGAACGCCTGAAGTCGACGCCCTCGAATATGCCACCCATGAGCTCGACACCGCATAGATCGAGGCCCGAGAGATCGATTTGCGTGACGATCTCACCGCCCTTGACGGCTGCGACCAACTCATCGCGCGTCATGTGGCCTGCCTTCGTGGCTCGACGCGAGATTGCTCGACCAGCGCGCCGTCGATGCGGGTATCCCGATCGAGTCTCGTGCGCGAGAGATCCGATCGAAACAGGTTCGCACCCTCGAGATTGGCTCCGCGCAGATCCGCCTTCTGAAGAATGGCTCCGAGGAGATTGGCTCGACAAAGGCTCGCGCCTCGGAGTGACGTGCGAATCAGGAGCGCCCGTCGCGCATCGAGGGCGTCGAGCTGAGCCCCGTCGAGATCACACTCGCTCAGATCGCCAGCACCAAGCACGACGCCGCGCAGATCGCTCCGGGCCATCCGGGTCGACCGCAGGTTGGCGCCAAGCATCTGGGCCCCCTTGAACACGGCCTCCTCGAATACCGATCCGTGGCCGATGAAAGCACCATCGAGGCGTGCGTTGGTGAACCGGGCACGACTGGCCTTCACGCCGATCATGCGGGCCTTCTCGATCAACGCGTGCTCGAAATCCACGCCTTCGAGGTTGCACTCGATCCAAGAAGACTCACGCAGCACGGCTTGGTGGAAGTCCGCCTCGCGGAGATCGAGTCGGAGGAAGATCAGCTTCTCGCCCGTCGCTCTGCGAAACGTCGTGCGGACGATCTTCGTCTCGAAGAAGTCGGCCTCGTTGAGGGTTGCACCCGAAAGGATCGCATCGCTGAGCATCGCCCTTGCGAAGACTGCACGCGACAGATCCGCCCCAGCGAAAGAGGTTTTGGAAAGCACCGCCGACCCGAAGTTTGCCCCGACGCACGACGCCTTGTCGAGCTTGGCGCAGCTGAGGTTCGCGTGCGCCATCACAGCATTGTCGAGTCTCGCCGCTACCAGATCGGTTCCGGTCAGCAAGGCCCCCTCGAGAAAGACCCCAAAGAGATCCATTCCCGAAAGATCGAGGCCCGAGAGATCCGCTCCGGTGAGATCGGGATCTTCTAAGGGCCGCCCTGCACGGCGGGCTTCGATAACTCTGTCTCGGAGTCTGGCGCGCACCTCCGGAGAGACGTCTTTGCCTTTTGGCATGAAGTGGACGCTGTGTCGGTAGGTGTCGAGGAGCTGAGCCTCCATCGATTCTAGCTTCGCTTCGTACTCGGGATCGGTCGCCATGGCCTCGAGCTCCGGAATGTCCACGTCACCCTGCTTCGCGATCGCAAGAAGCTCTCGCATCGAAGCGAGTTGCGCCTTCACGCCGATTCGGGGCGGTCCGGAGCGCTCGCCCTCCTTCTGCATCGCGTCCCAATCGAGCCCGTTCTCCTTCGCCAGCGCGCGCGCCTCTTCGAACGCTTGGTCCCGCTTGGCCTCGGTCTTGACGCGCTCGTCTTCGGCGCGGGCCTGCTGCTCCTTCACGAACTGGAGGAGCTCTCTCGGCTTCTTGATGTCGGGGACGACGGGCTCCTCGGGATCTCCGTCGAGCCCATAGTCCGATGGAGCGAGCCCACGCTCGACGAGGTCGGCTCGTGCGTCCGACCGAATTTTCTCGGCCCTTCGCTTCATGTTTGCCTGCGTGAAGCCTCGAGACTTGGTGAGCGCATCGGTCTCGGTGGGAACGCCGGCGCACAGCCATCCGTCGGATTCCGAGGGAACCAGATCATCCTCCGCGAGAGAGAGAAGCGCGCCATCCTCGGGATCGAGCCGCTCGGCGAGAACGCGCTTATAGTGCGATGTCCCCTTCGGTTTCCCTCGCTCCTCGAGGGCAGCGAGAACGTGCACGAGATCGGCTGCATCATCCTCGGCTATCGGGAGAACGCCTCGAAAGAGGACGACCCCTCTCAATCGATTGGGAAAGAGCCAGAGCGTCTCGAGCTTCATCGGTATCTCTTTGAATTGCTCACCCGCTTTCGTGCGCTGGGTGACGAAGACCCTGCCCATGAGCGACGGCAGCGTGCCCTCGATGCGCGCTCGCTCACGGTGCATGTTCTCGATGACGAACGTCTCGTCCCCGCGGAAGAAGCCGGGGGCTTGTTGGTCCTGCGGCGCGAGCTGGAAGAACCCTGGGGACATGTCGACCGAGGGGCCGGGGGATCGCGTCTCGAGCCATTCGGTCCCATAGTCTTTGCCCATGAGGCTCGTGCGCTGAGGCCAGGTCAGATCGAGAGGGAGAAGGCTCGCGGGCTCGGGGCGTTCTCCGGGTGATCGAATAAGACGCTCCAGGTTTTCGATGTTTGGGAGCGGATGCCTCTGGGTGCCGCCGTCGTCGATGAATGCGGCACCCTTTCCGATAGGGTTCTTTTCGAACCCCGCGCCCCCAAAGGCGTGGGCGAAGTCGACGGGCATCTCAGAGAATGGCAGCGGCTTGGTGGGAACGCCGTCGTCCCACCATCGATTGCCGATCACGGCGACTCGCTTGTCGACCGTTCCGATCTGAACGCGCACCGAGGAGGCGATCTGTGGCGGACTCGGTGGGAAGCAATGGCCCGCCACGAGAACCTCCCCGCGTGACTTCGCGAGCCCTTCGTCGAAGAGGCCGCTTGGAAGCTCCTCGCCGACGAGCTTCCAGAGATCGACTTCGGAGTGAATCTGCCTCGGGTTGTCGAGGGAGAAAGTCGCGGAGAGACCGACCATGAAATAGGGCTGACGGGCATTCTCGAAGGTTCGGTGAAGGATGCCGAGGGAGAAGGGTTTGATGGTCTTCATGGGTTCTCGCGCTCCACCAGAACGTGGGTGTTGCCATTCTCGTCGGACCTGGCGGCGAGCGACGAGCCAACCTCGATGGGCCAGAGATACTCTTGAGGAAAAGTCAGCGTCACTTGTTTGCCCGCTGCGTCAACTTCTACTCGGAGTGTCGAGCCCTCCGAGGTTGACTCGCGCGAGACTGATAGAACCGTCATGATGAATAGTTGCTCCGACTCCTCCGCCTGGACCATCGGCCGAGCACTCAGCATGATTCGCCGTCTCACCCACTGAAGGAGCAACAGAATGGTTACAATCCCTGCCGTGATCTCACCTGCGGCCTGCCATTGACTCAAGCAGGCAAGGCCGATCGCGATCGGGAATATGAAGGTCGCCAAAATGATGTGCCAAGCCCCGATTTGCGACCGCGCTCTTAGTTGGGACTGGGAGAGTTGACTTCGCTTGGCGACTGCCGCCCACAACGACAGGAACGAAAGAGGCCCGGGTCTTCCCGCTCGGTGCTCCCTGAGCAGCTCGCAGCTGAGTCGGGGGCCCCATCGATCGATCATGACCCCCGCGACCGCGACAGCTTGGTCCGCCTTGCCCAAATGCTCCAGGGCGGTGAGCTCGATGAGGAGACCGAGTGGGAGCAAGCGTAGCGGCATTCTATCGGGGGCCGGTACCAGCGCGCGTGCCTCTCGAAACTGCTGCTTGCGCAGCGCATCGAATCCCGCTGCCACGTTGGCGTACGCCGCTGCCTCAGGGTCTTCAGCCTTCGTGAGGCTGAGCGGTGCCGGCAGAGCGGCGTTGATCGGTTCCCCCGTGCGGACGGCCTCGAGCCACCGCAGAGACGCGAGCATGACGCGGTGACGGACCGTCGGGACGATATCGTAGGCGACCTCCAACGCCGCAGACACCTTGAGACGACTCTCCAAATCGGCGGCCCCGTCCAATAGAAGCATCGTCAGTTGAACGAAGGCTTCGACCGCGCTCGGCTCACCAGTCTCCGCGACGCGCCGCCGCTCTGCCCGCCACTGTTTCCACGCTTCCTCATATCGGCTCGGCAGGAGCGACATCCCGTGCATCAGGTGCGCCAATGCTGGGTGGATTCGTGGCGTCGAGACAAACCCAGAAGGGTCGCGCCTCGCCGGGGAGGGGATATCCAGCAGCTGACGGTCAGGCCACTCGTTCGGGGCTCCACAGGCGGGGCACGGTTGTCGTGCGCCCATCGGAGAAATGCGCATCACCGCCTCGCAGCTCGAGCAGAGCCAGAGTCTCGGGGGAGAGATGTCCGCTTCGCGGTAGACCATCAGCAACAGCCTCTAAGGTGCATTCGTACTGCGGGCATGATCAGACGACCTCGCGAGATGGCATAAGGAATACCACGGGGTCACCGAGGCGAAGCGAATCGTCTGAACATGTCAGGAGTTCGATGAGACGGGTCGCGGAGTGCTCGCGGAGGCCGGCCAACCACGCGGCGACGAGCGGCGTCATTGGGTGAGCCGACGTGGCGCACGCGAGACACACCTCGCTGGGGTCGCCATCGAGACGACCGGCGCATGAGCTGCACACGTTGAACGGGGTGACGCGGTACATCGACTTTTCAAGGCCTGGCGTGATGGGCGGATTCTTTGAAAACTGCCTTGGGGCAATGCGAACGAATCCATCGTTCGCGCTACGCGAGCGTTGGTTTTTCCTTGGCGGGTATGCGGATGAGCAAAGGCGTGCCCCGTTGCACGCGCCAGGACTCGGGGTCGATGCGGAACCCATCGACCCTCACGCCACTCGGAAGGTCGACCACGACGCGATCGAGCTTCGTATCCTCGTTGGCTCCTGGGCTCGTCACTCTGACGGTAGTTCCGACGACGAAGGTGGAAGCTGCGAGCTCCTTTTCCCGAGCTCCCCTTATGGCCCGCTTGACGAGGCCGTAGCAGGTAAGCAGCACGAAGGTGAGCACGGCCGAGTCGATCCATGGGTGCGACACCATGGCTCGCACCCAGGAATGCTCGGGGGTAGCGCTTTCGGCGAAGGCGCACAGGGGGGGGACCATGCAGAACGACAACGTCGTTCCAACGACGGCGACGAGAATCCACCAGAATCCTTCGCGCTCTTCCCGAATGGACCTGGCGCGATGGCTCAGCAGGGTCGGCCACAAATGGGGGCACAGTGTGAGGTCTGGGAGCAGCTCTCTCAATGCCCCAAGAGTCCCCAGCATGTGCAGGCCCCCGCTGGAGATTGTCGTCTCAAGCAAGCTGAATGCCGTTTCGTAGTCGCGGAGCCGCTCGAGTGCATTGGCCTTCAGGAGCACAGCGAGAGCATGCAGCTCCATTACGGCAGGTAGAAGCTCGAGATTGCCGTCGCGCACCCGCGTCCATTCTTCCCTCCGAGAGGCGAGAAGAGCGCGGGCAATGATAGCCGCCGGCACCGTGGCAATCGGTTCCGATTCGAGCTCGTCTCGCACCCAGTCTGGGACCGAACCGTGGTTATGGGTGTATGCGAACGCGAGCCCTGCGAGGAACTGTCCCTTTCTCTCCGGGGTCGAGCAAGAGTCGAACGCCACGCTCCAAACGGCTATTGCACCCCCCTCGCCCACAGCTGCGCCGCGACGAGGGGACTCGGGCGCCCCCTCGCGCATCGCAGCGACGCGAGCGTCAGGTGCCACTGGGTCCGCTGGTTCCACGCCCTGTTGTCCCACCGTCGAACCATCGCCAATCTTCAGACCTGCCTCGACAGCGCCGAGGAATGCCGATTCGCCATTGCGCTCATGGTTCGTTGCAATGCTCGAGAGGGCCTCGCTGCTGAGGAGACGGGTCAACATCCAAAACTCCTCGCCGTCTGGGAAGCTCCGACGCAATCGCTGCCACAACAACCAAGCCTCCCCGACACGGCCTTCCCGCAGATGCTCGCCGTCGAGCAACTCGGACACCCGTGTCGAGTACCGGATGGTTCGCAGCTCCCCTAGGGCTGGGGTGCCCGTCAGCGCGACGGGCGTGATTGAGGGGCCGTTGAGATGGCGCGCCACGACGGTGGTCGATTCGCCGCAAGTCCCGCACGTGGTTACGCCGTCTCCCCAGGGCATGGCCAAGAGAGACTGGCAGTTGGGGCAAAACCAGGGACGCGTGGTTTCGATCGTGGTTCGATACATGGTCTGGACTTGCCACTCGGAGGGTCAGCGAGAGTTGGCATGGCGCACTTTGAATTTAGTTGAAAGAGAGCAGCCCAAAGTTAAGAGTTTGGAGAGCTCCGCAATCTGTCTTGAATCCCGTCTTTCCCATATTCATGCCTTGGCTTTGAAGATAGAAACCTCGAATGTCTATTTTGAGCCCTGTGGTGATCGCCACGGATACGGCCGAAAAATCGAGCTTTGCGACGGCGAAAGACGCCACCGCACCGTAGGCTTGAATTTTTAGCGCGCCTGTTGAGCAGTACTTGCCATAGAAGGAATTTTGCGAAGGCTGAAGCATGTTGATCTGTGGGGCAATGAAGTTGATAGGCCCGCCAGATACGAGAGAGAAAAGACCACCGGATGTCCATGTCGTGGGGCCGCCGTGAGTCCACGAGGTGGGTCCCCCGATGACCTTGACTTCTGCCCCCGAGACCAACTCCGTGTGTGCGCCGTTGACCGTCACTGTCCGCGCGCCCGAGGTGTCTGTCATGGCGGCGCATTGAAAGGTGTAGTTCCCGCCGTAGGTGACTTCGCCGATGCTGTCGCACTTGAACGTGTGCCCGCCCGTAACATCTTCGTGCAGCCCGCCGCCGAGCACCGTCGTGTTGTGAGGGCCCTTGTAGGTCTCGTCGACCGGGCCCCCGACGGATTCCGTCTTTCCAGGCCCGTAGGTCTCGTCGACCGTCCCAGTCACCGTCTCCGTCTTGTTCTTTCCCACACCAATATACCAATTGCCACCCACCGCGGCCCCGCTGTCCCCGTCGGTCTTCAGACCCAGAGCCACGACGCCGGGTAGCTCTGGAGCCCCCACCGCGCCCACCGTCCTCGGCTCGCCCATGTGGATGTGCGTGTCCTGTCGCGGGGTGGCGATGTGGATGTATTGCTTGTCCTTTAGATCGTCGATCTCGATCTTGTTGTCACCGCCGGTGAAGATTCGATTCTGGGTGTGGTTCACACGCGTCACCGGGCTCGGTCGCTCTGCATTCGGAACGACCCCGCTGATCACAGGCCGGTCGGGATCCCCACCCAAGAAGGTCATCATCACCTCGGTGCCCTTGCGCAGCGGGAAATGAAACCCTTCTTTGGTCCCCCCATGAGGTTGAGACATCCGCACCCAGGTCGACGTCTTGCCGTCGTCGAGATCGCTCTCGTCGAACATCATGCGGACGAGGTACCGGCCTTGGTCGTCGAGCTGCGCGTACTCGCTCTTCGCTTCCCCATCGACGATCGCAAGCTCGGTCCCATAGATGCGGGGCCACGGTGTCGAGAGCGGCGCGCGATAGGGGGTCGCGCGGTCGACGCCTCGGACGGTCGCGCGGTAGACCTCGTCGCTATCGACGTCGAGCAGGCGTTTCATCGCCTCGGAAAGCGCCTGGTGGTTCACGCCGGTGTGGTCGAGATGGGTGATTAAGTATGTTTTGTTGAACGGGCCTCGTGGGTGGTCTTCCAAGTCGAAGGTGTACCCCGCTCGCAACCCCATCTGCGTCCCAGTCGCGTGAACGACTTCGTTTTGAGCGCGCAAGGCCTCGGCTTGAACCTTGGCGAGTCGGTCGCCGTCGGCTGGCGTGAAGAAGCGCTGTCCGAAGCGGACGCGCTCGGCTTGCCCGACCTTCGAAACGTCGGTCTCGGATCGCACGGTGAGGGACGGCTTCGCGTAGTCGTAGTCTTTGAGGCGAACCGTCGCGGGGGAAACGCCGCGCTCACAGGTGAATCCATCGAAGCATTCGCCAGCCGTCGCATCGTGCCCCGATGTCGGATGGTATCGAACCGGCTTCTGCGCGAGAGTCTCGCTCGGGTTCGCGTCGGTGACGATCAGCTTCTCGAGATCGTCGCCCTGCTCGAAATAGTAGAAGAGGCCCTCTCGCTCGAACCATCGCTGCAAGAACGCGAGATCGCTCTCACGGTATTGACAGACATGCTGCTCGATGGGGAGATCCCGCTGGACGCGGATCTCGTAGTCCTTCGAAGTGAGCCCCGCTCCTTCGAGCACGTCTTTCACGATGTCGCTGAGCTTCTTGTTGGTGAAGAGCCGACTGTGCTCGCTCTCGCTTAGATGCCACAGGAGCGGCACGAGGGTCGCGCGGACGAGGGCGCGGCCCGCGTCTTCACGGAGGTGGTGCACCGAAGCGAGAATGCCGTGGACTCGGAGCGGATCACCTTCGTTTTGGCGATCGATCGTGAGCGTGGCCTTCTGGCCGATGGCGTCGTCGAGGTCGAGATCGTCCGGATGGGGCGCGACGAAGTGGATCTCGTAGGCATAGGGTGTGGAGATCGCTTCAAGGCCGTGAAAGCGCACGACGATGATGTCATCGGGCAAGCTTGAAGAAGCGAATGTGAAGAGGTCGGCCATAGGTCTCCCGAGTAGATGCGAGAAGGCGGAGCGAGATCCCGTCAGTCGAAGGTGGCGTTCTTGAGAATGGTGCCCTTGAGCTTGGCGCGCTCGAGACGCACGCCGGCAAGGTTCGCGCCCGAGAGATCGGCGTCGCGAAGATCGGCACCATCGAGAAGGGCACCGCGCAAGTCGGCCGCGGCGAGATTCGCGGGGCGGAGATTCGCGTCTCTGAGGTCGGCGTTTCGAAAGTCGCCTCCCACCATCTCACAGCGGGCGGCATCGACGCGCCTGAGGCTGGCTCCCTCGAAGCAAGCACGGGGCAGCTTGGCTTGTTTCAAATCGGCGCCGTCGAGCAGGGCTCGCCTGAAGCTCGTTTCAGCGCCGGTGGCGCCGCGTAGACGCGCTTCACCCAGGCGCGCGAAATCGAAGACTGTCTTGTCGAGCGAGGCGCGCTCTAAAATGGTCTTGGTTAGCGACGCGTGGGTGAGCTTCGCCCCCGAGAGATCGGTCTTGGAGAGGTCGGCGCGGTCTAGGTTGGCCCCCGAGAAGTCCACATCTCGCAGCGTGGCGCGTTCCATGGAGCAGCTCGAAAGCTCGGACCCCAAGAGCTTGGAGCGCGAGAGATCGCAGCGGTCGAGCCTCGCTCCGGTCAGCACCTGCTCGCTCAGATCGAGGTCCCGAAGATCGGCAGAGGCGAGATCCATCCCTGATAGCGACTGCTTCTTCGCAAGGCGCTCGAGGACCGCCGCTCGAAGGGGATCCACTGGTGGGGCTGTGCTCGGAGTCGGGATGGAGGTCGCGGTCGCCACCGCGGCCGCAAACCTAGGTGGGATCGGTACCGCAGCCGGGCTGGCGGCCAGATCGGTTGTCGATGGGGAAGGTTCTTTCGAGTCAGCGCCGGAGCCAAC